>NZ_WUTY02000001.1:0-655172 GCF_009828925.2 Methylicorpusculum oleiharenae | reverse complement strand
GGAACTCATCTTAGCCGATGGCTCAACCTACCCGCATCCGGGGAAATTTTTCTTTGCTGACCGTCAAGTCGACGTTAGAACCGGTACGATTCAGGCCGCCATTCTATTCCCCAATCCCGGTAGTTTTCTCCGTCCGGGGCAATACGCGAGAGTGCGTGCGATAGTCAAAAACAGGGAGGGAGCGCTATTGGTCCCTCAGCGGGCGATCATTGATATGCAGGGTCGGAAACTGGTTGCCGTCGTCAACGCTGACAACACCGTGGCAATACGCCCGGTAGTAACGGCTGAAAATGTCGATACCCTGATTGTCGTAGAGCAAGGACTGCAAGTGGGTGAACGGGTTATTGTGGAGGGCATTCAGAAAGCCCGGGCAGGTGCCAAGGTCGACCCCAAACCTTATGCGGATGTCTCCGCTGCCTCTGGGAGTTAACCCGCCATGGCCAAATTTTTTATTAACCGGCCGATCGTGGCAATCGTGATTGCCATCTTAATGGTCATGATCGGACTGGTATCCATGGCTGGCTTGCCGATCGCCCAGTTTCCCGATATTGCGCCTCCAGAAATCCAGGTCACTACTACTTATACCGGTGCTGATGCGGTTACGGTGGAACAGTCCGTTGCTACGCCTATAGAACAGCAGATGTCCGGTGTGGATAACATGAATTACATGTATTCCATCAATGCCAACAACGGACAGATGACTTTACGGGTGAACTTTGACGTAGAGACTGATGCGAATACCGACCAGGTGCTGACGCAAATGCGTAAATCACAGGCAGAATCACAACTGCCTCAGGATGTGCGCAATTTCGGCGTCAACGTGCTTAAGTCGACCGCCTCGCCACTGATCATGTTCGCGCTTTATTCACCCAAAGGCAGTTACGACAATATCTTTCTGGCCAATTACGCCTACATCAACATCAACGACCAGATGACCCGGGTCAAGGGTATCGCCAGTGTTACGGTATTCGGTGCCGGGCAATATGCGATGCGTATCTGGGTAAAACCTGACCAGCTTGCCAAGCTCAATATCACGATTCCGGAGATCATCAGCGCCGTTCAAGCCCAAAACAATGTGAACCCGGCGGGTAAAGTCGGTGCCGAGCCGGTGCCGCAGGGCCAGGACTTTACTTATGCGGTGCGGGCTCAAGGGCGTCTGCAGACCGAGGAGGAATTCGGCAACATCGTACTGCGCGCGGAGCCCAATGGTTCGATAGTCAGGATCAAGGACGTGGGACGCATCGAACTGGGTGCTCAAACCTATGATCTGGTCGGACGTCTGAACGGCAAGCCGGCCGCTTTGATTGCGCTATACCAGTTACCGGGTTCAAACGCCATTGATGCGGCTGAAGGCGCAAAAAAAACCATGGAGGAGTTGAAAACACGTTTTCCTGATGATCTGGAATATGTGGTTGCTCTGGATACCACGCTGGCCGTAACCGAGGGTATCAATGAAATCGTGCATACCTTGCTGGAAGCCTTGGTACTGGTTATTTTGGTGGTCTTTTTGTTCCTGCAAGGCTGGCGGCCAACCCTGATTCCTTTATTGGCGGTGCCGGTATCGCTGATCGGCACTTTTATGCTGTTTCCTGTACTGGGTTTTTCGATCAATACATTGTCGTTGTTCGGATTAGTATTGGCCATCGGTCTGGTGGTGGATGATCCCATTGTCGTGGTCGAGTCGGTGGAGCATCATATCGAAAATGGACTCAGTCCCAAAGAAGCCACGCTCAAGACCATGGAAGAAGTAACAGGCCCCATTATTGGTACTTCTCTGGCACTGATTGCTGTATTTTTGCCGACAGTGTTCATACCGGGCATCACTGGCAAGCTGTATCAGCAGTTTGCCGTGACCGTCGGCGTATCCGTGATGATCTCGACATTCAATTCACTGTCTTTGAGCCCCGCTTTGGCCGCATTGCTTTTAAAGCCTCGTGTGCGTGGAACAGGTCCGGTGCAGAAGTTTTTTGACGGCTTTAACCGCTGGTTCGGGGTTGCTAACAAAGGTTATGTAAGTTTTTGTGCGGTGCTGATTCGCAAAACCATCATCAGCATGATTTTTCTCGGCATCTTGACCTTTATTACGGGCGGCCTGGGAAAAAACGTACCTATGGGTTTTTTGCCCGATGAAGATCAGGGTTATCTGTATGCCGGTATTCAGCTTCCTAATGTTTCGTCTTTGCAGCGTACCGATGAAGTTAGCCGACAAGTTGAGGAAATTCTAAAAAATACCCCCGGGGTTGCTTATTACTCGTCGGTTATCGGCTACAACATGCTGAGTCAGGCCACTACCACCTACAATACCTTCTTTTTCATCTCGCTCAAGAACTGGGCCGAGCGCACCAAACCCGAAGAGCAATATTCGGCCATCAAGGCGCATCTGAATAAGGAATTGTCCCAGTTGCCCGGCGCGATCGGCTTTTCTTTTCCGCCACCTGCGATTCCAGGAGTGGGCACTTCGGGCGGCGTGACAATGATTGTCGAAGACAGAGCCGGGAAAGATGTGGCCTATCTTGCTGAAAATACCGAAAAATTCATTGCCGAAGCGAAAAAACGGCCTGAAATAGCCGGATTGTTCACTACCGGGCTACCCTCGGTTCCGCAAATCTTTGTCGATGTGGACCGGGACAAAGTGCTCAAACAAGGAGTTCAGCTGTCTGATGTTTACAAGACTTTGCAGGCTTACATGGGCAGCGGGTTTATCAATTACTTCAATCGTTTTGGGCGGCAGTGGCAGGTCTATGTGCAGGCCGAAGGCGAATACCGCAAGGATACCCAATCGTTAGGCCAGTTTTATGTGCGTAACAGTGAGGGCAATACTGTGCCGTTGGAAACGCTGACCAGTATCCGCAAGACCGAAGGGCCGGAATTTACCATGCGCTACAACCTGTTTCGAAGTCAGCAGGTCAGCGCCACAGCGAATCCCGGATACAGCTCGGCTCAGGTGATGAAGGCCATGGAAGAGGTCTTTGCCGAAACGATGCCGACCGACATGGGCTATGACTATATCGGCATGAGCTACCAGGAAAAAAAGGCCCAAGAGGGCGTATCTCCTGCGGTGGTCTTTGCTTTTGCTATTTTCTGCGTCTTTTTGATTTTGGCTGCGCTTTATGAAAGCTGGAGTTTGCCGTTCAGTGTCTTGTTGGGTACGCCGATAGCTATTTTCGGTGCCTTCGCAGGTTTGATGGTCGGCCACTACGAGAATAATCTGTATGCACAGATCGGCTTGGTCATGCTGATAGGTCTTGCTGCAAAAAATGCGATTCTTATCGTTGAGTTTGCCAAGATGGGAGTTGAGGAAGGTAAAAGCGTTTACGACGCCTCTCTGGAAGCGGCGCGATTGCGGTTACGCCCGATTATGATGACCGCATTGTCGTTTATTCTGGGATGTCTGCCTTTGGCGGTTGCCAGTGGAGCCGGAGCCTTGTCTCGCCGGGTCATGGGTTATGCGGTTATCGGGGGCATGACTGCGGCCACTTTCATTGCTATTTTTCTGATCCCTGTTCTTTTTTATGCAGTAGAGACCTTGGCAGGCAGTAAAAAATCAGAATTACCGGCAGCAGGTGAGGAGAGCGATCATGAGTAAATTGATTGTTGGTGCGCTTGCTCTCAGCTTGACCGGATGCTTTATGGTGGGTCCGGATTATGAGAAACCGAAGATCGAGGCCCCGGCACAATGGCGGTTTGCCGCTGAAGATGCCCGTGAAACGGCTAATCTGCCCTGGTGGGAACAGTTGCATGATCCGGTGCTGAATCAGTTGGTCGATCAAGCATTGATGAATAACCTGGATCTCAAGGTTGCGATAGCCAATGTCGAGCAGTTCATGGGCGTATACGGCGCTACCCGCGCCAGTCTGTTTCCGCAGATATTCGGTCAGGCAGGTTATGATCGCCGCCAACCCAGCGGTGAAGCGACCGGTTTTGGCGGAAAAGTGCCTGATACCGATGCAGCCCAGTTAGGCGCCACGATGTTTTGGGAGCTGGATGTCTGGGGGCAATTGCGACGGGCCAAGGAAGCTGCAGGCGCTGACTTGCTCGCGCAGGAATCAGCCAGGAATGCGGTCGTCTTGACCTTGGTGAGTTCCGTGGCTCAAACCTATATTGTGCTTCGCGCTCTGGACCGGCGCCTGGAAATAACCCGGCAAACCGTTGATTCTCTGATCGAGGAAAACCGGATTGCCAAAGCGCGTTTTGACATGGGGTATTCGTCGGAAATCGAAGTGAGTCAGTCAACATCGGAACTTGAACGCCGCCGCGCACTGATTCCTCTTTTTGAACAGCAGGTTGCCCAGACTGAACATGCGTTGAGCCTTTTGCTGGGCAGGCCTCCCGGCGCTATCGATAGAGGCCTGACACTGGATGAATTGGCTCCGCCCCCAGTACCGGCCGGGCTTCCTTCCGAACAGTTGATTCGCAGGCCGGACATCCAGCAGGCGGAACAAAATCTGATTGCGGCGAACGCCCGCATCGGTGTTGCGCGAGGCGAATATTTCCCGAAAGTTTCGCTCACCGGCGATATAGGTCAGGCAAGTATGGAAGTGGCTCAATTGTTTGTTCCTGGGGCTAACTTTTGGACTATCGGTAGCCGTTTGCTTGGGCCGATTTTTACAGCAGGAAGGGTTGCAGGTCAGGTGCAAGCAGCTGAAGCAGGGCAGCAAGCCGCTTTGGCCAGCTACCAAAGAGCTATTCTTGCTGCATTCAGCGAGTTTGAGGACGGTCTGGTCGCCAGTGCCAAATCCAACGAGCAACAAAGTGCGCAAGCCCGGCGGGTGGAAGCCTTAGAAAATTATTTGCGCCTGTCCCGGATACGCTATGACGAGGGGTATACCTCTTATCTGGAAGTGCTGGATGCGCTGCGCCAATATTACGAAGGTCAAATCGAACTGGTTCAGGCCCGCAGTGATACGTTTGTCGCTCTGATTCAGTTGTATAGAGCCATGGGCGGCGGCTGGATCGTTGAGGCGGAACAAAAAGCCTTGGTGCCGAAACCCAAAGAAGCCTCGTTTTTTCCATAACGGTCCAACTAACGCCGTGCAAATAGACGCCCTCTCTCTCTGGGAGAGGGCTGGGGTGAGGGGAGGCAAATGGCTAAGTTATTTTATGCTTATTCCTAACCTGATTTTTGAAGACTACTTATGGGTATTCCTATGACAAACGATACTTCTTCTGTTTCTACCGAGGACTTTACGCGGAAAGCAGTGGAATCGGCCATTAAGATCGGCCTTATTTTTCTGTTGGTATCCTGGTGTTTTCAAATTGCCAGTCCTTTTATCAATCCGCTGGCCTGGGGAATCATTATTGCGGTTGCCCTGTATCCACTTCATCAATCACTGTCGGCCATGCTGGGTGACCGGGAAAAGCTTTCTGCCGTATTGATAACGACCCTGTTGTTGCTCATCATTCTTGGGCCTTGTGTTTTTTTGGCAGGGATGTTGACTGAAAATATCCAGGAACTGACGCATAAATTTCAACAGGAAGGTTTCTCCATTCCTGCGCCCCCGGAAAAGGTGGCAGCCTGGCCTTTGATAGGAAAGCCCCTATTTAATTTTTGGCAGCTAACCGCAACAAACCTGGCCGATTCGGTCAAACAATTTGCGCCACAGATTAAGTTGATCAGTAAATGGCTGCTCTCCTCCGGGGCTTCAACGATCCTGGCTATTTTGCAATTGATTGTGTCGGTGATTATCTCCGGTACGCTTTGGGTGTACGGCAAGGGCGGGCATCATCTGGCTTTGGCCATCGGCAAGCGCATTGCCGGAACACAGGGTGAGGAATTAAGCGTCTTATGCACTTCCACGATTCGCGGCGTGGCGCGCGGCGTTTTGGGGGTTGCTTTGATTCAGACCCTGCTGGCGGGTGGAGCCTTCTTTGTGGCAGGTATTCCCGGTGCTGGCATTCTGACGATTCTGTGTTTGTTTATCGCCATTGTGCAACTGCCTACTTTGATCCTGTTTGTGCCGTGTATCATTTATGTCTTTACCGGACACGACACCTTATTTGCAACGGTATTCATGGTTTGGATGCTGGGCGTTGGATTTATAGATAATATCTTGAAACCCATTTTAATGGGCCGCGGACTTGATCTGCCAATGATCATCGTCTTTATTGGCGCGATAGGCGGCATGCTGTTTTCCGGAATCATCGGGCTGTTCGTTGGTGCCGTTGTGCTGGCGCTGGGCTATAAATTATTTATTTCCTGGTTAAAAGGTCCAAGCTTTGCTTAGGTCAAGAGGGGGTCTAGGGCGATTCCTGGCAAGGCTTACGCCATCCCTCAAAGCCACATAAAAGTTCAAACTGGGAATTGCTGGGCGATAGGATCTGATTTCGTCAAACTCGCTTTTTTAATAGTGCTTTCTGCCGCTTGCGTCCGGGCAGGCTGCCCTGATGCAGCAACAAGGCGCTCATGATTAATGCGGTGCCGGTCAGCACTTTGGAGCTTAACGGTTCGTGGTTCACAGCATTGCCCAGCAGTAAGGACAAGATGGGCGTGAGTAATGTAATCAAGGCAACCTGGGTTGCGGGCAAATGGGTGAGGACGTAGTAATAAAGCGCAAATCCCACCGTCGTTGCGATAGCGCCAAGATATATTATTGAAACCAGGCTGGTTACCGGCAAGGTCTCAGGCCATTGTCCGTCCATGCCAAACCAGGTCGCAAGATAGAGCGGCACTGCGATTAACAGACCGCCTGTCACTTGGCAAACTGCCGGTAGTTGGCTGTTGACGCGCTTGATCCAGACTGAGCTGGCTGATTGCAGGAAGGCCGAAAACATCACTGCAGCAATGCCTAATGCTGATTCCCGGCCGATTTCCAGCGCTGATCCGAACATCACCATCAAACCCGAAAAGCCGATCAGGTAAGCTGAAATTTTCGTCGGACTCAGGCTTTTTTCAGTCAGCCAGACGGCGGCCATTAAAGCTGTCATCATGGGTGTTAACCCAAATATCACAGAGATCCAGCCGGATGGAATAAATTGGGCCGCCCAATAGGTTGACAGCATGGCACCATAGATTTGCAAGGCAACGGCCAGATAGGTCGACAGTGCTTTAGCCGTTAAGGGCAGTTTTTGCCGCATCACCAGCAGGACCGGTAACATGCAGGCCAAGCCAATCACCATGCGGCCCATCGCGCCGAATAAATAACCCGGGCCTTCACCGCTCCATTTGATGGCTAGCGGCGTGGTTGACCACAGTAAAACCAGAGCGAAAAAAGCTAAAGCTACACGCACTATAGATTGCCCGGTTGGTCCGTCTGAAATACATCCCTATAGGCTCTATGCCAGCATCCATGCTGGTAAAGCCTTTGCCGAACAACCCGTTGCCTCCTTGGGCACTGCCGAAATTTGGAGTGCGAAAGGTATAATTCAAATTTCATTGAGTACGGTCAACTCTTGCGGATAGGGCGTCATGTAGTAAGACTGCTCGATAAAAGGGTCAGGTTGTCTTCGAAAATGATGTCTGAGCAAAGTGATAGGGACAATCAGCGGCAGTTGGCCCAGGCGGTAGCGTTCAATCGTTTCGCACAATTCGGCTTTATCATCGCTTTCCAGGGATTTTTTTAAATAACCCTGGATATGCTGAAGCACATTCACATGGTTGCCCGGCGTTGCCGTTTTTTTCAGGCAGAGCATCAATTGAGCACCGTATTCGGGCAGGATCTGGTGGATATTTTTTTTATCCGCGCTGGCTGCCAACCGGCCTAATTCGCGGGCACTGTTTTGATCGTGGCTCATCGCTATCAATTTATGGCGGGCATGAAATTCGGTAAGTGCTCTTGGAGTGGCGGATGCTTCGTTCAACTGTTTCCAGCGATACATGACATACACGCGCTGAATAAAATTCTCCCTCAGTCTGGGATCACCAAGACGGCCTTCTTCTTCCATAGGCAACAGCGGAAAATGAGTTTTCAGGTGTTGGGCAAATAAACCGGTACCGTTACGGTCTGCAAAATCATTTCTGTAGATTTTGACCCGTTCCATTCCGCAGCTGGGCGAGTCTTTTTTTAATATGTAGCCGCACAAACCCGCCAGCCAATCGTGTTGTTTTTCCGCGCAGTTGTTTAAGCTGTCGGTAACGTCAACAGAATGATCTTTGACTACAACACAACGAATGCCTTGGTCGGTATGTCTCAACTGAATCGGGGGTCTGGGCGTACCCATGCCGCTTTCAACTTCAGGACAAAAAGGCACGAACTGGAAGTATTCTCCCAGCGTTTTACGCACATAGTCGTTGCTTTTGTGGCCGCCGTCATAACGGACGGCTTCCCCCAGCAAACAACTGCTGATACCCACCGGTATTTTTTGAGGATGGCTATTCATGCCGGTTTTTCAGATCAGGTTGAACCAGGCTTCGTTGCATATGTTCCTTGATGGCGAGCACCCTTTTAAGATTTACGCCGAAATCGTAATAACCGACCCGTGATGCGGAACGAAGATGAATCAGCTTGTTGGTTCCATCCAGCCGCGCTTCGACATCGTCGGTGAACTTCAGCAGGGGTGTTTGAAATGTCGCGGATAAATAATCAGGCAATACTTTACCCAACTTACCCCCTTCAGCTTTGATGACTTGCTGCAAAAGCGCCCAGGCTTTTTGTGGATCTTGATTGCCAATCGATATGGGTGCGACCTGACCGTTTTCGGTGCTGACACAATTGGGTGAGCCGGGACAATCCTGTAACGGGCCGCTGACAAGTGTTGCCTGCGATTCTGCTTGAGATATGCGTGACATAAATAAGACTGCCTCCAATCCAAAAGCGATGACTAAGAAAGCGATTAATGTGGTTTTGTTCATAGTGAGTAAAAATTTAGCGTTATTGCGGTGAACCCCAGCGGGCATGCAGATAATCCCGCCGGGTATCGAATATCTGGTTCAGTTTCCGGGCTATCAGCAAGCGATGAACGAGCCGCCCGAACCAGCCGAACGGCATCACGTAGAAGATAATGTCTTCCATGATGACGCCTTTCTCTAAGGGTGTTAAAGCCACTTCGTGGCTTAAAAATTTAAACGGGCCAACGCGTTGTTCGTAGACAAAGCGTTTGTATTCATCGCAATGGCTGACTTCGGAAAGCCAATCCATTGGCAGGCCAAATACGGCAATCATTTTATAGCTGACCATCAAACCACTGTAGATGCGTTCGGGCACTTTGGAGGTAATGCTGACATGAAAAAAATCCGGGGTTATCTGGTTTAAGTTGTAAGGCGAGGTAAAAAAGTCCCAAGCCTCATCCAGCTTCATATCAAGCGCTTGCCTGCGATAAAACTGATAAATTTTCATGGTTATTCAGTATTGGATTGATTATGCACGGGCTGATGTTCAACATAGATCAGCTGATCGGTAGCAAAACCCAGCGATTTGGCTTTGGCGACCAGTCTGTCGACAATCGTCTTATCCAGTTCAGGTTGTCTGGCCAGAATCCATAGATAATCCCGATCCGGTCCGGCAATCATCGCATAGCTGTAATTTTCCTTATCCAGGTCAATAATGTTATAGCCGCCGTAAAAAGGGCCGAAAAAAGAGACCTTCAAGCTGCCTTGCTGCGGCGAGCCGGTAAAATACGCGCGCCCCTCAGCCCTATCCCGTCGGCCTTTTTCGGTATTGTAACCGCTGTTAATTACTTTTAAACCGCCATCCTCTCTTAAGCTGTATTCGGCTGAAATATGAGTCAGTCCCCGTTCGAAACGATGATCCAGCCGGGCAATCTCATACCATTTACCCAGATAACGCTGCACGTTAAAATCGTCAACAACACTGATGCCGTCAGGAACGCCCACACAGCCTGAAATGAGCAGGCTCAATAGAAAAAAACAGGTTTTTATAGCCATAAAACTCCTCGGTGGTTAAAGGGGAAAAGCAGGCAAAGATTTTAAGTCGAGACAATAGTGATACGCCTGGGTGTCTATCTATACCAGCGGATCATGGATTTTGCAAAGCCTGGATTTTTGGAAAAAATTAACGGGCTGTTGATAGTGGCTCAGGGTTGAGTTTCGCGGCGGCGGCTGATGACACAATTGCGGCCTGCGCTTTTTGCTGTGTATAAGGCTTCATCGGCAGCGGCGACAAATTCTCTGGAGCTCATGCCTAATTGGGGGATAAAAGTACAGTAACCTATGCTGACTGTTATAGCGCCGGAGATAGGTGATTTGGCATGTGTAATGTTTAACGATTCAATCTTAAGCCGCAGTTGTTCGGCAAAAATATCGGATTGAAGTTCGGTAATGTTGCACACCAAAATCACAAATTCTTCACCTCCGTAACGTGCCACAAAATCGGAAGCTCGCCTTAAGCAGCTTCCCAAGGTTTTGGCCACTGTCCGTATACATTCATCTCCATTCAGGTGACCATAAAAATCGTTGTATTGTTTGAAATAATCGATGTCGACGATGAAAAGCGAAAGCGACAAACGGCTTCGCAGCGCAATATTCCATTGAATTTTGTGTTGATTGTCGAAATAACGGCGATTGAAAATACCCGTAAGCGGGTCCAGGTTATTTAAAATGCGCAGATGTTCGTTATCTGATTGCAACTCTTCTTTTTGTTGTCTTAACCGGTGTATTAACAAGATCTGTGAGCTCACATCGCGCTGCATGCCTATAAAGTGAGTCAGTGTGCCGGTTTTGTCATGTACTGGGGAAAGGCTTAATTCATTCCAGAACATCGAGCCGTCTTTTCGATAATTACGCAGCGTTACCAGGCAAAATTCACCGTTAAACAAAGCGCCTCTTATCAATGCCAGTTCAGGCTGCTTACGGTCGCTCCCGCACAGAAAACGGCAGTTTTTTCCCAGCGCGTCATCGGCCCTATAACCGGTTAGCCGCTCAAAAGCCGCATTCACAAAGATCAGCGGAAAATCATCCTGCCTCATATCAGCAATACTGATGCCGTCACGTGAATCTTTAACGGCTTGTTCGATGATTGTTGAATCGATCATTGAGGACTCTTAAAAAGTTAAGACTTGATTTGGATATCGGCTAATCAGCGGCTACATAAGTTATAAGACATATTTCCCTGGAAAGCGGCAGCGAATAACCCGACTGACAAGAACTTTCAATAATCGGGACTTAATTTCAGAGAATATCTTTAACGGAAACTATAAAGTGAAGACGTACGAATGTATAGATACATTTTTTGTAACTACTCGCCTGCTTTGAATTGAGGGTTTAGATAATTGATTTAAATAGGCTATTTTGCTCGTCTTCGGTTTTTCAGGTAACCGGCAGGGCTGCGCTTTTTTGTGAGTCCGGACATAAACGACAGGCTACTTCTTTCTGACAGAAAAATTGTATGGATTCCTTAATGTGCGGGCAATGCCGCCAAGTTAAGCCCATCGCAATGAATCGATAGGCCGGGCCATGCCCGCTCCTACAAAATACGCTTAACTTAACAGTATTTGGGGGCGAGGATATCGGCAGCATGGAAACTGCCGTCAAGCCGCCATGGACGTTTTCTCGACGGTCCTCGACAAGCGCAGCCGGCAACTATAACCAAGTCGAACGATTTTTCAGTATTAAAAGAGTCAGCGGCATAATAAGCGGGCATTGATTTGTAATGAGTCAAACCGGGTCCGGCATGGTATATTTGTGACAATTTTCACAAAAGAGTTGATATACAAAATGAAAGCGAATATCGGTTTAATCGGCTTGGCCGTAATGGGGCAAAATCTGGTACTAAACATGAGCGATCACGGCTTTAAAGTAGCAGTTCATAACCGAAGTCCTGATAAAACCGAGGATTTTCTGAATGGTCCGGCAAAAGACAAAGGCATTATAGGCGCGTACTCTTTAGACGAATTATTAAGTAGCCTGGAATTACCCAGAGTTGTCATGCTGATGGTCAAGGCCGGTGAGGTTGTCGACCATTACATTGAGCAGCTGGTACCTTTAATGACAGCAGGCGATATTATCATTGACGGCGGTAATTCGTTGTTTACCGATACCAATCGCCGTACCAAAGCACTTAAAGAAAAAAATATTCTCTATATCGGTACGGGCGTATCCGGCGGGGAAGAGGGCGCCCGGAACGGACCTTCTATCATGCCGGGCGGCAATCCGGATGCCTGGGAGCGCGTCAGAGCCATTTTTCAGTCTATCAGCGCACAAGTTGATAATCAGCCTTGCTGCCAATGGGTGGGCGATAACGGCGCCGGGCACTATGTCAAAATGGTCCATAACGGTATTGAATACGGCGACATGCAGCTTATCTGCGAAGCCTATCAATTGCTATCCGAAGGTCTGGGGCTGTCAGCCGATGAATGCGCCGGCATATTTGCGCAATGGAATCAGGGCGAACTCAGTTCCTATTTGATCGAAATAACGTCGAACATCATGGCCTATAAAGATACCGACGGCGCACCTTTGCTGGAAAAAATTCTGGATACGGCCGGCCAAAAAGGCACCGGCAAATGGACCGGTATCAATGCGCTGGATCTGGGCATACCTTTGACGCTTATCGGAGAATCGGTGTTTGCACGCTGCCTGTCAGCCATGAAAGATGAACGCGTTCGCGCGGCAGAGCGTTTGCCTAAACCGGTCAAAAGCTACACCGGCGATAAACAAGCCATGATTGATGCCATTCGTGATGCGCTCTATGCTTCCAAGATTATTTCCTACGCGCAAGGTTTCCGCCTGATGCGGGAGGCGGCGGCTGAATATCAATGGTCCTTGAATTATGGCGAAATCGCTTTGATGTGGCGCGGCGGTTGTATTATCCGTAGCGCTTTCCTGAACGATATCAAAGCCGCTTATACTGAAAACCCGCAGTTGGAAAATCTGCTGCTGGCAGATTTTTTTGTCAATGCCATGCAGCAAACCGATGGTGGTTGGCGTAAAGCTGTCATTGCCGGTATCGAACTGGGCATTCCAACACCTGCATTTTCCAGTGCTTTGGCTTATTATGACGGTTACCGTACGGCCCGCTTACCGGCAAATCTGTTGCAGGCGCAACGTGACTATTTCGGTGCGCATACATACGAGCGGACGGATCAACCCCGAGGCCAGTTCTTTCATACCGATTGGACAGGTTACGGCGGTAAAACCGCATCTTCCACTTACACGGTGTAATGCCTGACGATTACTTCCTATTAGAGTCTCTTATATGACTGCTGACCCCTGTACTTATGTCATTTTTGGCGCGACCGGCAATTTGTCTCGCGTCAAGCTCATGCCTGCGCTTTATCATCTGGAGATGGAAAATAAGTTGCCAGAAGGCACGCGTATCGTTGCCATTGGCCGCCGTCCCTGGGATAGGGCAAAATGGTTGAGCGAAGTCAGGGACATGATAGAGGATAAAGCCTGGGATACGCTGGATGAGGCTCAGTTTACCCGCTTCAGCGAACGTCTGTTTTATCATCGCGGTGATATTGATGATTCGGTGTGTTACACGCAATTGGCCGAATTGCTGAATGAACCCCAGTTTCAAAAAAACATGGCGTTTTACCTGGCGATTAGCCCGGGTGACTTTGGCAATGTCATTGAACAGCTCAGTCTTGTCAACATGCTGGATGAGGAATACGGCTGGCGCCGGGTTATTATTGAAAAACCTTTCGGTTATGATTTGGAAAGCGCGCAGTCATTGCAAAGACGCATCAGCCGCTACCTGTCTGAAGAACAGATTTACCGTATCGATCATTATCTGGGTAAAGGCATGGTTCAAAACGTGCTGGTATTCCGCTTTGCCAATGTCATGCTGGAGCCCTTGTGGAACCGGAACTATATCGACCATATCCAGATTACCCATTCCGAGGAATTTGGGATTGAATCGCGCGGCGGCTACTATGACGCGGCTGGAGCGATGCGCGATATGCTGCAGAGCCATTTGATTCAGTTGATGACGCTGGTAGCCATGGAGCCACCCGCGACTATGGAAGCGGAAGCACTGCGTGATGAAAAAGTCAAAGTGCTGAAATCTATCCGGGCTATCCCTAAATCGGCTGTTCATGCCCATGCATTCAGAGGGCAATACAGCAAAGGTACACTTGACGGTAAAAAAGTTAAAGGTTATCTGGAAGAGGAAAATATTCCGCAAAACAGCATCACCGAAACCTATGCGGCGATGAAGTTATACATTGATAACTGGCGCTGGCGCGGCGTGCCTTTTTATCTGCGTACCGGCAAACGTCTGGCCAAGGGGCAATCAACCATAGCCATTTGTTTCCGGCATCCGCCGCTGAATTTTTTTCGGGATACCAAAATCAAGACCATGAATCCGAATTGGGTCTTGATGGGTATACAGCCCGAGGAATGCATACGGATTGAAATGACCGTTAAAGAGCCCGGCCTGGAAATGCGCACACGTACCAGTAGTCTGGATGCCAGTTTCCGTAATTCGCATGAAAAACCGGTAGACGCTTATGTCGATTTGTTGCTGGATGTGATGGTGGGTGACCGGTCGTTATTTCTACGATTTGATGAAGTCGAATACGCCTGGCGCATCGTGGAACCGATTCTGCAAACCTGGGCAGTTGAGCGTGACTACATCGCAACTTATCCTGCAGGTTCGTGGGGCCCGGCCGAGAGCCGTCGATTATTTGAAAAAGAAGACCAATACTGGCGCTGCTCTTTAACGCCTGAATGTAATTAATCCATTTGACGCCTCCTTGCTGAGAGGGAAAGATAACTATGCAAAAAATTCACTGGCATTCGTTTGCAACAGCCGAAAAAGTAGCTGCGGCAGCATCACAACAAATTCTTACGGCCGCAGAACAGGCCATTAAAGAGCGCGGTGTTTTTAAACTGGTACTCGCCGGCGGCAGTACGCCGGATAAGGTCTATCACCTTCTTTCAGAAAGCCGGGCAGACTGGGCGAATTGGCATATTTATTACGGTGATGAGCGGTGTTTACCCGCTGACCATCCCGAGCGTAACAGTCAGATGGCGCAGGCCAGCCTGCTTGGCAAAGTAGCAATACCGGCAGAACAAATCCATACCATGCCCACCGAACTGGGTCCTGAACCTGCAGCAGCTGCTTACAGGGAAGTGATTGCCGGGGTGGACAGTTTTGATACGGTCTTGCTGGGCATGGGTGAAGACGGTCACACCGCCAGTTTGTTTCCCGGTCATGTCAACTCGCCGGATGAAACGGTGCATGCTATTTATAATTCGCCCAAACCGCCGCCGGAACGGGTTTCTTTGAGCGCTAAAACACTGAGTCAAACCCGGCAGTTGTTATTCCTGGTGACTGGAGAAGGTAAACGGGATGCGGTCCAGCAATGGCGGCAAGGCATCATTTTGCCTGTTGCGCTGATTCGGCCTGAATCCGGTGTTGATGTCTATGTTGATGCGGCGGCATTGGGTTAAGCATTTATACCTCCCTATCTGATCGAAAAAACAGAAGGTGCGGGGTGTATTTGGCGAGGATGTCGGCAGTAGAATGGCTGCCGACCAGCTCCATGGACGAGTTCACGGCGGCCCTTGACGGGCCTATCTGGAACCTTTACTAAAGTCGAATGATTTTTCAGTATGAAAGAAGTAACAGGCTGGACTGCACAGTTCTTTAGCCCTGCTTGTATTGAATTCGGCAGCGGACATTGCCCCGGCACCGTTTATAAAAAGAAAGCCCGAAACCCGTTACCTGCTTTAATTCAGATCATCCCACTACGCCATACCCATCGTGGATCGAAATTCGGCACCGGGGTGCCCGTCAAAGGACGCCGTATATACATCCATGTAGGCCCTATGCCGGCATCCATGCTGGCAAAGCCTTTGCCGAACAACCCGTTGCCTCCTTAGGCACCGCCGAAATTTGAAGTGCGAAAGGTATAATCAAGCATGGCTGAACTTAATTCCCAACAACAATCAGCGGTGAGAACCGTCGAGCATCCGTTGCTCGTACTCGCCGGTGCCGGTAGCGGCAAGACACGCGTGATCACCGAAAAAATAGCCTATCTGGTAAAACAAGGCACTGCTGCGCGCCATATTGCCGCAGTCACTTTTACCAATAAAGCGGCGCGGGAAATGAAAACCCGTGTCTCCAAGCTGCTGGATGACAAACAGATTCGTGGTCTGACGGTGTCAACCTTTCATTCTTTGGGGCTGGATATACTGCGAAAGGAACATAAAACGCTGGGTTACAAGGCCTCGCTGACCTTGTTTGATGAGCAGGACAAACAGACCTTGTTGAAAAACCTGGTCAATCATGGCAGTAAAGACTGCGATATCGATGATGTAGATCGTTATGCCTGGCAAGTTGGTCAATGGAAAAATGCCTTTGTCACACCGGAACATGCCCTTTCATACGCCACCCAGGAACAAGCCCCCGCAGCACATTTGTACAGTGACTATATTCGCAGTCTGAAAGCCTATAATGCGGTCGATTTCGACGATCTGATTCTGTTGCCGGTGCTGTTGTTTCAGGAGCATGCCGCCGTTTTGGAAAAATGGCAGAACAAGATTCGGTATTTGCTGGTCGATGAATACCAGGACACCAACATTACGCAATATCAGCTGGTCAAACTCTTGGCCGGCAATCTGGGCCGGTTTACCGTGGTCGGTGATGACGACCAGTCCATTTACGCCTGGCGCGGTGCACAGCCAGAAAATCTGGTGCAATTGCAAAAAGATTACCCGCGCCTGCAAGTCATCAAACTTGAACAGAACTACCGCTCTGCAGGACGCATTCTCAAAGTTGCCAATAAACTGATTGCCAACAATCCGCATGTTTTTGAAAAACGGTTGTGGAGTGAGCTGGGCTACGGCGATCCGCTGCGCGTATTAAGCCATAAAGACGAAGTGACCGAGGCCAAGCAAGTCGTTTCGGAAATCATTCATCACAAGTTTAAAACCGGAAGCAGTTATAAGGATTATGCCATTTTATACCGGGGTAACCACCAGTCGCGCTTGTTTGAGCGTGCACTGCGGGAAAACAACGTGCCTTATTTTATTAGCGGCAGTACCTCATTTTTTGCATTTTCAGAGATCAAAGACATCCTCAGCTACTTGCGGCTCTTTTCCAATCCGGATGATGATGCCGCCTTTTTACGCATCATCAATACGCCCAGGCGAGAACTGGGCCCCACGACGCTGGAAAAATTGGGCGCTCATGCCAACGAGCGGCACATCAGTTTGTTTGCAGCCTGCTCGGAACTGGGGTTGATGCAAAAACTGTCCGACAAATCACGGCAACGGCTTACAAAATTTACAGAATGGGTAACCGATACTGCCGATCGCATTGAACGCGGCGATACCTTCGCCGTGGTCGAGCAAATGATCGATCAAATAGGCTATGAGTCCTGGCTGCGAGAAAATGCCAAAACGCCGCAATCTGCCGAACGTAAAATGCAGAACGTGGTCGAATTGATTGAATGGCTTAAACGCCTGGCCGTAGGTGCCGACGGAGGCAAGGAAAAGTCTTTGGCGGAAGTGGTGTCAAAAATCATGTTGATGGATATTCTGGAAAGAAATCAGGAAGAAGAAGCAGGTGATCAGGTCAGTCTGATGACCTTACATGCAGCAAAAGGCCTGGAATTTCCGCATGTTTTCATGATCGGCATGGAAGAAAACCTCTTACCGCATCAGAACAGTATCGATACCGGGAACATCGAGGAAGAACGCCGTCTCGCTTATGTTGGCATTACCCGTGCACAAAGAACCCTGACGTTCAGTTATTGCACTCACCGCAAACGTTACGGCGAAATTTCAGAATGCGAACCCAGCCGGTTTTTAGGCGAGTTGCCGGGCGATGATCTGGAATGGACCAACAAAAAACAATTGGATCCTGCGGTCATAAAAGAGCGCGGCAAAGCCAGTCTTGCACATTTAAAAACAATGTTATCGTAATTATCTCAATGATCGGTTAGAATACCGCCCCTAAGCGCCCGTAGCTCAGCTGGATAGAGCGCGGCCCTCCGGAGGCCGAGGCCAGAGGTTCGAATCCTCTCGGGCGCACCATTTGACCCCTACCCTAAAACGGCCATTTCGCCTCTGTGCACTGTATGTGCCATGCCCCATAAAATAGATTGAGAGCAGTTAACCATTTCGACTCTTGCCCTCGTTTTGGGGTTTAATTATTTCAAAATAAAATAACTCAGTTTCGCATTCAGAAACCGGCCTATTTGAGGCCTTCGGAATTTATTTAAAAAAATCCCCATAGCAGCCTTTCGTAATGGTAAGAAATGAGAAAAGTAGGATTTGGGTGTTATCATATTTTGAATATGAACGCACTTGTTAGTTGAAGGGATGACATTGAGAAATTGGTTAGTAAGAGTTTTGAGCGTTTCCGTTTTTGAAAACTAATTCCCAAAGCTATCAACCTTAAACCCTAGTGCTTCTGCCGCTTTAGCGAAGAAGTTATCTGCTGTGGCGATGCGTTGTATGCCGTGATGTTGTGCAATGGCAAGGTGCATCGCGTCCAGAGTACGCAAATTAAATCCCGGCAGCATATCGATTAAATGTGTGGCACTGTCAAGATGTTTGTCTTCAACTTGGCAAAGAGCCAAGTGTCCCTGTGCAATATCTTCAAGGAATGTTGCGTAAATTAGGGCTTCCAACTCAGAACTCATTTCTTTCATCCGCTTGCGCCTAGCTAACAGGCAACGCATTTCGGTTTTAGTCAACGTGCTAATAATGGCCCGATCCAGGCCAACGATATAGTCCGTGACTTGGTCTGAATTAGCCTCTTCCAGATACCACTTGGCTAATGCGCTGGTATCAAGGTAAACAATAAGCTTATCGCTCATCCCGGTCTTGCCGGATCATATCCGCCGAAGAAATTGAGCCAGCTTGCTGCCTATTCCGTAACTCAATATGAGAAGGGCGTTTTTTTGCAGTCTGCATCGGTAATACTCGGGCAATTGCTCGCTTATTACGGGTAATGACCAGTTCTTGCTCTTCTTCAACGAGGCTATCGAGCTTACCCAAAATATTCCGCATCTCTCTAATGTTTATATTTCGCATTGTTTCTCATCAGTTGTTCTTCATTTAATAATACTGTAGCACAATAAGGTCCGACCTACACTTGGACAGTTGATTGCACTATCGCCGCGCCAAAACGCCGAGTGCTACCGTTTTTTACGGTTGTGACTTTCCGGTGGCGCAAAACTCTGTGCGAAGTAGAGAATTTATCAGTATTCCGGATACGAAGAAAAATGTGATACAAGCGTTGACGCAGGCGGCTGGCAATAAGAAAAAAGCAACGTAGCTGTAAAATTTGCCCAATTATCAAACGCTGTCCAGCTGGATGGAAAAATTAAAGATAAAATAACCGGCACGCTTTTCGCTATCAAGCGGACATGGAAAGAATCGACATTATGCAATCACAAAATTTTGAGTTTCTAAAGACCAGCTGGCCGGAACTGTCTGCATTGGCAGGCTTCGCGGAACATTATGTCCTGGATGATCCGCAAAGTGCATTAACCAAACTGCGAAATTTCGCCGAGCGAATTGTCGATGTCGTTTATCACCAGCTGGGTTTACCCAAGCCACCGATGGCGAATTTCATGGAAATGCTAAGCAATGATGCCTTCGAATCGGTGGCACCCAGAGTCGTAGTCGATAAATTGCATGCTTTACGCATTCACGGCAACAAAGCGGCGCATGGTGATAAAGTCAGTGCACAAAACGCGCAATGGCTGCTCAAAGAAGCGTTCGATATCGGTCGCTGGCTGTTTGCCACCTATGCCAGTGGCGACCTCTCGAACATCAAAAACTACGAAGCTCCAACCCCCAATCACTCAGCTAAAGCCGAATACCAAAATGAGCGCAAGACCCTGTTGGAACAATACGCCAGGCAAGAAGCCCGCATGCAGGCGATTCTGGCCGAGCTGGAAGCGGGACGGGAAAATGCCGCGCAGTTGGAACGAACAGCCGAGCAACTGAGCAAACTCCAGCAACAGGCGGCCAGCAAAGGACAGCAGGTCGCCAACGATTTGCATTTCGACGAAGCCACCACCCGCAAACAGTTGATCGACTTGCAACTGGCGCAAGTCGGTTGGGACCTGGCACATAGCGAACAAGTTACAGTCGAAGAAAAAGTGTTTTATCAACCCACAGCGAGTGGCGAAGGCTTTGCCGATTATATTTTGAAGGATGATAACGGCAAACCCCTCGCCGTTATCGAAGCCAAGAAAACTGCGGTCGATGCCGAAAAAGGCCGACATCAAGCCAAACACTATGCCGATGGTTTGGAAAAAATGCATGGCCAGCGCCCGGTGATTTTCTATACCAATGGCCACGACATCTGGATTTGGGATGACCACCCCGAGCAAAATTATCCCCCGCGGAAACTGTACGGCTTTTACTCCAAATCCAGCCTGCAATACCAAGTGCGTCAGAGGACAGAGCGCAAACCGCTCAACAGTGTCTCAGTCAACGCCGAAATTTTGGGGGATCGCCTGTACCAGCATGAAGCCCTGAAACGGATCAGCGAGCGATTTGAAAGCAAGCAACGCAAAGCTCTGGCGGTGCAAGCCACCGGCACCGGAAAGACGCGTTTATCTATTGCCCTGACCGATGTCTGCATGAAAGCCGGTTGGGTCAAGCGCGTCCTGTTTGTGTGTGACCGCCGCGAGCTGCGTAAACAGGCAAAAAATGCTTACAGCGAATACTTATCAGCGCCTATTACCGTATTAACCAGTAAAAGCGTACAGGACTTACATAACCGCATCTTTATAGCCACCTATCCGGCAATGATCAGGTTGTTTGAAAAATTCGATCCGGGCTTCTTTGATCTGATCATCGCCGATGAATCCCACCGCAGCATTTACAACATCTACGGTGATCTGTTTCGCTATTTTGATGCTCTGCAAGTCGGCCTGACCGCCACGCCGGTCGAAATGGTCAGCCGTTCCACCTGCCAATTGTTTGGCTGCGATTTCAAAGAACCCACCTGCAATTACACCCTGGAAACCGCTGTAGAAGAAGGTTACCTGGTGCCGTATCAGGTCGTGAAACACACCACCAAATTTCTGCGCGATGGCATCAAAGGCCATGCCTTAACCGCAGCAGAAATTGCCGAACTGGAAGACAAAGGCATAGACCCCAACAGTCTCGACTTTGACGCTCAAGAAATTGATCAAGCTATCTACAACAAAGACACCAACCGCAAAATCCTGCAAAACCTGACGGAAAACGGCATTCGTCAGATCGATGGTCAAACATTGGGTAAAACCATCATTTTTGCCCGTAACCATAAACACGCCAAGCTGTTCGAGAAACTCTTTGATGAAATGTATCCACAATATGGCGGTAAATTCTGTCATGTGATTGATAACTACGACCCGCGTGCCGAAGCCTTGATCGATGACTTCAAAGGCCAGGGCAGTAACGATCAGCTCACCATTGCCATTTCAGTGGATATGCTCGATACCGGCATCAATGTTCCCGAAATTGTCAATCTGGTCTTTGCCCGTCCGGTAAAATCGCCGGTCAAATTCTGGCAAATGATCGGTCGCGGCACCCGCCTGTGCCTTAACCTGTTTGGTAACGGTAAACACAAAACCCATTTTCAGATATTCGATCACTGGGGTGTGGTCGAGTACCACGGGATGAAACAGCGGGAAGTCACCATCAACCCGTCTAAATCGCTGATGCAGCACTTGTTTGAAACACGTCTGACATTGGCCAAAACCGCCCTGCACCACGCCGAATCGGATTTTTTCGACACGCTGGCGGAATGGCTGCACAAAACCATCAACAGCCTGGACGACAGAACCATCGCGGTCCGCGACAAATGGAAAACCAAACAGCAAATGAGCGACCTGGGAACCCTGCGCCAGTTCGGCGCCAACACCGTTATCTTGTTGGAAAGTGAAGTCGCCCCACTGATGCAATGGCTGGATGTGCGCGGTCACAGTGATGCCTACCAGTGGGATTTGCTCATCAGCCAAATTCAGCAGCAAAAACTGCTAAATTCCGGTGCTTTTGATGATTGGGTCGGGGAGGCTATTAATCAGCTTTGGCAATTGCACATGAATTTGAACCAGGTTAAAGCCAAAGCCAGCCTCATAAAACAATGCCGTGAACCCGCATGGTGGCAATTGGCCTCCCTGGATGAGTTGGAACAACTGCGTACTGAACTTCGCAGCATCATGCAGCACCGTGACAAAGGGACAGGTCCAAGGATTGAAGCACGTACTATCGATATTAAGGACAGTGGTGAAGTTCGCGAACAGCAAAGTACCTATTTAAACGCTGTCGATATGGCGAGTTACCGTATCAAAGTCGAACAGGCGCTGAAACACCTGTTCGAGCAAAGCCCGGTGCTGCAAAAAATTCGCAACGGAATTCCGGTAAATGAAGAAGAACTGGATAACTTGAATGCGCTGATCCACACCCAACACCCGGATATTGACTTAACAGTCCTGAAAGACTTTTACCCCACCACCGCGCCGATGGAGCAGATTCTGCGCTCCATTGTTGGTATGGATTCCGAAGCCGTTAATCAGAGATTTGCGGCGTTTATTCAGCACTATCCCAGCTTAAACGCCCGGCAGGTGCAGTTTTTAGGTTTACTCAAACGCCAGATTGCCCAAAGTGGCGCGATTGAAATCGACCATCTTTACCAAATGCCGTTTACCACGATTGGCGAGCTGGACAGCCTGTTCACTAGCGAAACCCAAATCGACGAATTGCTGTCAATTGTGCGAAGCTTTGGCAAACAACCGACACCACCGACAACAGGAAATAGCCATGAAAATCATGATTAATGTCCCCGACAATTTACCGATGCCCCGTGCCACCCAGCGCATCAAAGAGTTGGAACAAAGCTTGCGCGAAGAAGCCAGTTTTTTATCCGGTTTATTAGCCAAAAAAACCAAGCAAGACCGGCAAGCCTCCTTGCTGAAAATTGCCCATGACTGCGCCGCACTACCCACCTTAGACGAACGTAGCCCGGATGAAATTTTGGGTTACAGCGACAGTCCCGAAGGTTTGTGGGGACAAGAATAATGGTGGTGGATTCATCGATATTGATCGCCCTATTGCTCAACGAGACCGACGCAGATCAATACGCGCAAATATTGCTAGAGACAGATTCGCTTTTTATCAGTGCTGTCAGCGTGGTTGAAGCATCCATGGTCATCGAATATAAAAAAGGCAATGTCGGCGCGAACAAATTGGACGAGCTGCTCAAGCTAATCGCTCCAGTCGTCATTGCCTTCGATCAGGAACAAGCTCAATTGGCCCGTCAGGCTTGGCGACAGTTCGGCAAGGGCCGCCATCCCGCCAAATTGAATTTTGGCGATTGCTGTAGTTACGCTGCCGCTCGGTACACCGATCAACCCTTGTTGTTCAAGGGCAACGACTTTAACCAAACCGATATTCCATCGGTGCTTTATCACCCATCCCAAGCAGACTAATTAACACCTCTATGATCACCGGCGACCTGAAAAGCAAAATCGACAAACTCTGGCTGGAATTCTGGCAAGGCGGCATCGCCAACCCCTTGACCGTCATTGAGCAAATCACCTTCCTGATGTTTGCCCGTCTGCTGGATATTAACGAAAGCCGTGACGAAAAACGCGCGGCCCGCACCGATTACCGTTTCACTCCGCGTTTTAAAGACCACGAACAGCATTTGCGCTGGAGCCAGTTCAGCCATATCGAAGATGCCGAACGCCTGATGAATGTGGTGCGCGATGACGTGTTCAAGCATTTTCGCGAACATACCAGCGACAGCCGCTTTGGTGATTACATGAAAGATGCGCGCATGGTCATCGACAAACCCAGCCTGCTGGTTAAAGCCATCGAAATGATCGATGCGTTGCCGCTGGATGCCGGCGACACCAAAGGCGATCTGTACGAATACCTGCTCAGCAAACTATCCACCGCCGGCATCAACGGCCAGTTTCGTACCCCGCGCCATGTCATTAAACTGATGGTCTGGCTGCTTGATCCGCAACCCGGTGAAGTAGTGGCAGACCCCGCGTGCGGCACCGCCGGATTCTTGGTGGCGGTGATGGAATATCTGCTGGAAATCTACAGCAGCCAGCAAGGCGTGATGCAGGAAGACCTTCTCGATGAGCAGGGGAAAACCGTCAGCCAAACAATTTTCACCGGCGATTTATTAACCCAGGCGCAATGGCAAACCATCAAAACCCGCATGTTTCATGGCTTTGATTTTGACAACACGATGTTGCGCATTGCCGCCATGAATCTCTACATGCACGGCGTCGATAATCCGGATATCCATTATCAGGATACCCTGGCGCAGAGTTTTGCCCAGCATTTTCCGGAGCTTGAGCACAATGCCTTCGATGTAATTTTTGCCAATCCGCCCTTTAAAGGCAGTTTGGATCAAGACACCATTAATCCGCTCATTTTGCGGCTGGTCAAAACCAAAAAAACCGAATTGCTGTTTATTGCCCTGATTTTGCACATGCTGAAAACCGGCGGCCGCAGCGCCACCGTCGTCCCACAAGGCGTATTGTTCGGTTCCTCCAACGCGCATCAAGCCGTGCGGCAGTTACTGATAGAACACAACCAGCTGGAAGCCGTCATCAACCTGCCCAGCGGCGTGTTCAAACCTTATGCCGGGGTTGCCACCGCGATTTTAGTGTTCGCCAAAGGCGGCGCCACCGATCACGTCTGGTTTTACGACGTGCAAGACGACGGCTACTCGCTGGACGACAAACGCGACCCGCTGTATCAGGACGAGCAAGGCAATCCGCTCAATTTTGCCGGCGACTTGCCCAAAGTGCTGGCAGCCTGGAAAACCCGCCAAAAACCGGACGACCCAACCCTCTCCCCCCTTTCTCAAAGGGGGGCCGGGGGGGATTTGCCGGTAGCTGTTGAGCCAGAATCCCCCCTAACCCCCCTTTTGCAAAGGGGGGAATCAGGCATGTCCGAGGATGCCGCGAACGACCGCACCCAAGCCTGTTTTTGGGTCAGCAAAGCCGAGCTCGCCGCCAATAAATACGATTTGTCGATCAACCGCTACAAGGAAACCGTGCATCAGGAAGAGGAATACGAAGACCCGAAAGCGATATTGCAGCAGTGGATGACCTTGGTGGATGAAATCTCTGAAGAGTTAAAAGACTTAGAACGCATGCTCTGATTGATTAAACCTGAAAAATAACAAAGGAAAGATTATGCAAGCCTATTACGAAACAGAAGTTATTTTGCCCGTAAATCATCATTTAAACCTTCAGTTACCCGATGAAATTCCGGCAGGACGCGTACGCATTGCGGTGATTTATGAGAAAGAAAATAACAGCACTGAGCCGGGGAACCTTAGCCAATTTTTATCAACGCTGCCACTTAATGAACAAGGACGTTCTGATGCGGATATTCTGCAGCAGATCAAAGAAGAGCGTGATAGCTGGGATGAAACCTGATGCAGCGTGTTTATTTAGATGCCTGCATGGTTATTCATTTAGTTGAAGGGAATTCGCAGCAACAGCAAGTTCTAAAAAGGGCCTTGCTGGGACAAAAGGTTTTTAGCAGTGAATTAGTCCGACTTGAATCGAGAATAAAGGCATTACGTGAAAATCAAAGTTCATTTTTGATGATCTATGAGCAGTTTTTCATAGATTGCCAAATGATTGATTTGTATAGCATCGTATTTGGGCAAACCACTGATTTACGCGTCATTCATCACTTAAAAACGCCCGATGCCTTGTATTTAGCCGCCGCATTAACGGCTAATTGTGATCAATTTTGGACAAATGACCAACAGTTGGTCAAAGCCATCAATGATAAGCTTCAGCAAAACATTAGCGTCCGAGACATGGCTGATTTGGAGGGGATGTTGTGAGTTGGCCGGAAATTTGTTTAGCGGAATTGTTAGAGGATATTCAGCCTGGCTTTGCTTCTGGTCTAAATATAGATGATGGGATTCTGCAAGTTAGAATGAATAATGTTAAACCAGATGGAAGCTGGGACTGGAGTAAAGAGAGGCGTGTACCGGCTACAACAAGACAGTTAGCAAAATACTCACTTCAATCTGGAGATATTTTATTTAATGCTACTAATAGTCCAGAACAAGTTGGGAAGTCTGCACTGTTTCAAAAATCTGACGAACCGGTTACATTCAGTAATCATTTTTTACGCCTGAAAGTCAAAAAGAGTAAGGTAGACGAAAGATATTTGATCAGATATTTAGCAAGTTTATGGAAGAAACGCGTATTTGAAAATATGGTTGATGCTTGGGTAAATCAAGCAACAGTTCAACGCGATAGTTTTTTAGCTCTTAAAATCCCAGTTCCACCACTAGCCGAACAAAAACGCATCGCCGCCATCCTCGACAAAGCCGACAGCCTGCGCCGTAAAAACCAGCAAGCCATCCAACTCGCCGACCAATTCCTCCGCGCGGTGTTTTTAGACCTATTCGGCGATCCGATGACAAATCCGAAGGGGTGGGACGAAATTGAATTAAAGAAAATTGCAGACATTCGCTCAGGTGTGACAAAAGGAAAAAAAGTCGATCTAGCAACTGCGGTTACTTTACCTTACATGCGGGTTGCTAATGTTCAGGACGGTTATCTTGATTTAAGCGATATTCAAAACATTACTGTTTCGAGGAACGACGCTGAAAAATTCCAGTTGGAAAAAGGCGATATACTCTTAACTGAAGGCGGTGATCCTGACAAGCTTGGTCGTGGGTATGTTTGGAACAATGAAATACCCAATTGTATTCACCAAAATCATATTTTTTCGGTCCGAATAAATAACTTGAATAAAATAAGACCAGAATTTTTAAGTGCTGTTATCGCCTCACAAAGAGGGAAGCGCTACTTTTTAAGAGTTGGCAAGCAAACAACCGGCATAGCCACAATTTTAAGCGAATTTAAGCCATTTGTTCCGCCTATTGAACTTCAGGATAAATTCATGGTTTCTGTCAATAAGGCGAGAACCATCAAAAATTTATTTGCTAGTAGTGAGTTTAATTTATTCAATTCACTCAGCCAAAAAGCCTTCGCCGGTAAACTCTAATGCTTATCCAACCCGTGAATGCCTTTAAATTAAGCCGTCAACCGCCTGCCATAAGCAACAAAAAAGTGTAGGTTGGGTTAGCTCGATAGAGCGTAACCCAACAATCGAAGGTCAACGCGTTGGGTTACGGCTAGCGCCTAACCCAACCTACGATACTGCCCGGCTCCCTTCGGGCAAGTGCTAATCCGCTCCCGGCGGATTGGTCCGGCGATCCCTTCGTGCCCCAGAGGGTATGCCTGAACGACGTCACTCTCGACGGCTCGCAAAATCGGCCAAATAGTGAAGATTGGGTTAGCTCGATAGCGCGTAACGCAACAATTGAAGGCCAACGCGTTGGCTTACGATGCAAAACAATGAACCCGTCACCCCGGCAGGGATTACCGGGGTCCAGTCTGCAAGGATGCGAGCATGCCCAAGAGGTAAACCCATGTTAAAAAGTTACGAAGCCTTCTATGAGAACGGCAAATTGAATTGGCTAGGCGTTCCACCGCCGGTTAACAAGGTAAAAGTCCTTGTGGTGGTTGAAGAACATGAGCAGGTGGAGCAGGGCGGACAATCGATTAAACGACTGAAGGGCATTGCCCCCAGACCGGTTCATCCGGTCAGTCTTGAAGACATGGAAAACGCGATTCAGCTAGAAGGCGCAAAACGTTGATCGGCTTGGATACCAATGTCATCGTTCGCTATCTGGTTCAAGATGACGAACAGCAATCGAAATTGGCGACGGATTTGATCGAAGAACAGTGTTCGACCGAAACCCGGCTATTTATCAACGAGATTACACTCTGCGAAATTGTCTGGGTGCTCAAACGAGCTTACGGCTATGACAAAGCGGTGATTTTGGATATTTTGCAGCAGTATTGGGATGTCAGGATTTACTGTTCTCATCGCATTCAGAAGCCAGTTTAGCCCTGCGGGATTATGAAATCGGTAATGCCGATTTCTCTGATTATTTTATTGCCCAATTAAATAAAAAGCAGGGATGCGTATTTACCTATTCATTCGATGAAAAGGCTTGCCAACACGAGCACTTTAAACGACTGACTTGATAAGTGGAACATGCGGCATTTATTACGAGAGGCGAACTCATGAACTCAAACAAAAAACAGCCTTCCGAAAAAAGCCTGATGATTCATGCGGCTTTAAAACAAGCGGTTGCCGATGCTTTGGATAAGAAATCCCGCTTGGGCCAATACGCGGTGTTATGGGAAAACAATGGGATGTTTTTCAAAGGCAGCGAGGCGCCGGAAATATCAAGGAAATAAAATCTGTATTACTTGAGCTGACCTCCAATTTAAAGATAGTGGAATAATCATTCAAATGATACACATCCGGTTACCCGATACCGTCCCCCTGTATCAGGATAGACACCCAGGAAATTCAAATGATGCTGGCGGGAAAGTTGTAAGAAAAAGGCCTGTTGTCTAGCGGCCAGGCGGCGCAAATTGCGGGGTTTTCTCTTTGCCCGTATTTATGGCGCAATTCGGTACCGAGGCCCAATGTAAAGGGCTCTCGAACCCATCCTCCCCAAGAGAAAACCCGAAAAGCCCTCGTTTCAACCTTTATCGATTAACACAAATTCTGCACACTACCGACGCTATGTGAATAAGCGTACAGACTGTATTGAGCAGCAGGCATATACATACCGTGTAATCGATTTTCCTTGAAAAACCGTTCTTAGAGGAGTTCTAACATGCGTAAATTAATTGCAGGATTTATTCTGATCATCACTATGCCCCTACTTTGTAAGGCTGACTTGCCTAACGGCCCTCAAAATAAACCGGTCGAGCCTTCTGAAACCGAATCACGAATGGCCCCGAAAAATACCGATGGCAACGCTGCAGATATGCAAAGTGAGGCCTACGATATCTGCTTACGCGCCACTCAGCGCTTCGAACATCAGGAAAAAGACAAAGAAACAGGAACGGCCCCGATAGTGCCGCTTTCTGCTGCGTGTAAAACGGAATTGAAGCCGGCCAAGTATTGGCTTTGTATGGAAAAAGAAGCTATCGCTGAAGTCGACTTTAATGCCGCCCATTGGCGTTGCGCAAAGAATCTGAAGCGTTAAATTAACGTATCTGCTTACCTCCACCCTTTATTATTGGGTGTAGGTGCTTGATTCCTTTGAAATCAAGCGCCTATGGCCTCAATTCAAAGTGGGTGAGTAGATACAAATTATCTATAGATTCAGAAGTAATTGGAGAAGCATCATGTCAGTATTCAAAGCTGAAGATTCAACAAAATCAAGCCCGGATCGAGTTCGTAAATCTACCGCTGCCCATGTAAATGCAGCAATAGATCACCAAACGGATCTCAATATTCATCTATACAAAGACAAAAGTCAGGCGGAGACTTTAGAACGTATTCAATCGTTGGATAAAGAATGGGACATCGAGAGGTTGCTTGAAGTCAATGCATCAACTTTAGCCCTAACCGGCCTGATTCTCGGGCTAACGGCCAATCGAAAATGGTTATTTTTGCCAGGGATTGTGTTGCCCTTTCTTTTGCTGCATGGCTTACAAGGTTGGTGTCCTCCCTTACCTTTATTACGCCGATTGGGTGTTCGTACCCGGGGAGAAATCGATCGTGAAAAATATGCTCTAAAAGCCCGATTGGATAAAACTTGAGAGGGTATTCGGTAGCAGAGCTACACTGACTCTTTTTATGTGGCGGCATTAGACTGTCATAAGGTAGGGTAAAGACATTTTAATAGCGCCACCCTTTGTAACCTAGACGTAATAATATAGAACGTATGGCTATTCAGGTTGTTTCGCCCCCTCAAATGAATTGGCCCGCAACGTTTATCTCTAATTATTTTTAGCGCCGCAAACCGGATATTGTCGTTACCGATATTTTGATGCCCGTAATGGATGGGCTGAAAATGTGCGAAGCGATTAGAGCCATTAGTCCGGATATACCCATTGTCATTACTACCGCTTTTGAGGAACCGCACTATTTTCAACGCGCCATCGATCTAGGCGTAGACAAATATGTCGTGAAGCCAATAAATCCGGCCATCCTGGAAGAAGCATTATTGAAATGCGGCCGGTCAATCCGGGCCGAAGCGGCATTGCGTGAGGTGCAGGATCGCTATCAGGTATTGTTTACTCTAAGCCAGATACCCATGTCCATCACAGGCGCCGGCGGCGGAGTCGCCATGAAAACGGATAACCTGGTTAGCGCCAGAGTCGACAATGACCGAATTTTGGAGTGCAACTTGGCTTTTCTGGATTTGATCGGCTATCAGTCTACAGAAATGTTGCAATTCCTTACCTTGAGCGATTTGATTAAGCCTGAATTCCTTGCGCGGCTGAAAAAATTGGTACTGGATGAACTTCTGGTGCGAGGATTTACTCGCGAAGTTGAACTGGAACTTCAACGTATTGATGGTCAATTCGTTCAGGTAATGGCCCAGTTTATTCTGCGCCGTAACGAAATCGGCCAGCCATTGGAAATGTGGGCTTTGATGCGAAACATTACCGAGCAGCGCAAGGCCGAGAAACAACTCATTTTGGCAAAGCAAGTTTTTGATAATGCCTTGGACGCCATTCTCATCACCGATACCGACAATAATATTGTTTCAGCCAACAACGCTTTTTATCGGATTACCGGTTACTCCAGCTCGGAAGTGATGGGGCGTAATCCGCGCCTGCTCCAATCCGGCCGTCATGGACCTGATTTTTACCAGGAAGTCTGGCAGTCGTTACTGGAACAAGGACGTTGGCAGGGCGAAGTGTGGAACCGCCGTAAAAATGGCGAAATTTATACCGAATGGCTGTCGATCAGCACGGTAAAAGACGGAGGGGGGCGTATTGTTAATTACATCGGAATTTTTTCAGACATTACTGAAGCTAAAGCCGACTCCGACTACATTGCTTTTCTCGCGCACTACGACCCCCTGACTCAATTGCCTAATCGGGTTTTGCTGCGCGACAGGCTGGAGCAGGCTATCAGCATGGCGCGGCGCGAGAATAAACATGTTGCCGTGATGTTTCTCGACCTGGATCGTTTTAAGCTCATCAATGATTCAATGGGACACGGCGTTGGCGATAATTTGCTGATCCAGGTAGGGGAACGGATGGTTCAGGCCTTGCGCGAAGCCGATACGGTGGCGCGTGTGGGTGGGGATGAATTTGTTCTCGTGCAACCAGCGATCAGTGAGGCGGAGGATTCTGCCGTCATAGCGCGAAAAATTCTTGATAGTCTGCGTTCCCCGTTTAACTGTGATGGATATGAGCTGACTGTCACCACCAGTATCGGAATTGCCCTGTTTCCGGAAGATGGAAATGATTTCGACACGCTGTTGAAAAATGCCGATACCGCTATGTACAGTGCTAAGCAAAATGGACGTGACAATTACGAATTTTTTACTGTCGGCATGAATACGGAAACAATGGAACGCATGTCTTTGGAAAGTCAGTTACGCCGTGCTTTGGAACAAGGCCAGTTTGAGCTGTTTTATCAACCTGAGATAGATTCCGAAAATGGCAGATTAACGGGTATGGAAGCTTTATTACGCTGGCGGCACCCTGATTTGGGTCTGGTCCTGCCCGGCAAATTCATTTCTTTGGCTGAGGATACCGGTTTGATTGTGCCTATCGGCGCTTGGGTGTTACGCGAGGCCTGCCGTCAAAATGCGCTATGGCAGCGTCAGGGCCTGGCGCCGGTTGTTATGGCTGTTAATCTTTCCGCCCTGCAGTTCCGCCGGCGTGATTTACGGGAAACTATCGCTGATGCTTTAAAGGATTACGGTCTCGACGCATCCTGGCTGGAATTGGAGCTGACCGAAAGTATAGTCATGAGCGAAGCGGAAACCACTATTGCTACTTTGCAGGCTTTGAAGTCCGCCGGGATTAAGCTATCCATTGATGATTTCGGTACCGGGTATTCTTCGTTGGCCTATCTTAAGAGGTTTGCCGTTGATAAATTAAAAATAGACCGATCTTTCATATGTAATATACCTTCCGACGCAGAGGATGCGGCTATTGTGCGGGCGATCATCAGTCTGGCGCATGAACTTGGGCTTTGCGTTATAGCTGAAGGTGTAGAAACTATGGAGCAACTCCGTTTTTTACGTGACCAGCAATGCGATCTGGTCCAGGGATATCTTTTCAGTAAACCGGTTTCAGCGGCGGAAATGGGCGTGTTGCTTCAAAATCGGAGTATCACTATCGCTTGAATAGTAAATACAGATATAAACGCCGGCAAAGTTCCATAGGATTATGCGAAAATCCCCAGCCGCCAGGGGCCTGCGACAATTATCCACTTGCCAAGTTGACTTTTGCTGTTGCCTTTACAGGCCGCAATTGGAGGGCGCTAAGCACGGCGGGGCGGTGTTCAGAGCTTAGCCTAATGATTGGTTTATCAAGGGTAAAGGCCAAGCCATTCGATCCGACCAAAAGCCAGCACACTGGTTCGACGTGACTCATGAGTCTAACTTAGGTGAAGTTTGGTACGCGCCCGTACGCACGGTTCTGTGGGAAGACGGAGACGGTGTCTTCGGTCTCCTCTAACCCTATCATTTCAAGGCCATGGCGTTAATTGTTGGGTTTCTAAAAAAATGGAACCAACCGGCTACACGCTTTGTTAACCCGCATTTCACTCACCCGATTCTCTGAACAGCACAACACGCTTCTCTGATACCTTGGCTTTATACATTGCTGTATCGGCATTTTTGAAAAGAACATCAGCCGTATCTCCATCTGCGGGATAGATGGCAATACCGATACTGACTCTTATAGAAAGAACTGTCCCATCAAACTCGCACGCTTCGGCAATCCGATTTATCATCTGCTCTGCAAGGCGAGTCACGTCGGCTTCTCGCTTGACTTCGAACAACAGGCATACAAATTCGTCGCCCCCCCAGCGACTGACTATGTCTTCATCGCGTACAAAAGACTTTAAACGATTTGCCACCATCAACAGCACCTGATCGCCCATATCATGACCATAAGAATCGTTGATATTCTTGAATTTGTCGATGTCAATAAATAGGACGGCGAGTCCCCAACTGTGCCGTTTTGCCTGGATCAACCCCTGGTCGAGACCCTGTTTAAATGAGACTCGGTTGGGAAGGCCTGTAAGTGCGTCCTGAAGCGCAATTTGTTGCGCTTCTTCCGTTTTTACCTGGGCTTTTGAAAAATCATCTCGCGCTTCGGCCAAGTCGGTCTTCGTTTTGGCGAGTTCGGATTCGATGACAGTTCGCTGAGCTATTTCTTCGGTGAGCTTGATATTAACCAACTTCAAATCGACTGCGGCTTTCGAAACTTTTTGTTCAATATCTTCATTCTGAATGATGGCCTGTTTCATACTCTGAACAGAGACTTTTTCTTGCTTTAAAACTTCATTTACCGATGTAAGTTCATCGGCAGCCTTCTTGACAGTTTTTTTGATTTTCTCATTTTTCTTAAGCGCGTGTCCAAGCGAAACTCTCTTGGCGGGAATGTTCTCTTTTAAATCTTTTGATTTCATAAACTGAAGTTTCCCAATTATTTCAAGGCAATACCCACTAGTATATACTCGTGCTTTCAAAACAATAACTTATAGGTGAATGGGGTCCTGTTTTGGGGTGTCGTGTCTGTTTCTAAGTCATTGAATATACGAATAAAGAGACCTCATTCATGTTTATTCTAAGTGATCTTTTACGTCCTCTCTAAGCGTAAGCGCTTTTTTCCGATACTGATCTCGGTCTAGAGCAGTCTTCGTTGTTTATCTAAACGTTACTCGCCATTATCGTCCTCTTCATCTCGTCGATAGCGTCCAATTTCCTGTGCGGGTAAGGTGTCCCGGTTCGGTATTGAGATCAAGCAGAAGCTTTTTTTACCTTTAGGGCTTTCTCGACGCTGCCCTGGCAACAGCTAAGGTCAAGTCTATGGATCTTATTCCCTCGCCACTGACCGATGCCCGTTTGTGGGTCGCCGTGGATGACTTTATCAACTCCAAAGTGGGTCAGCGTATTTTTGGCTGTGAAACGCACTTCGATCATGCCGCAAAAGCCAATCAAAGTCTGTATCCTTGGGCACAAAGGATGGCTTGATGCGTTTTTAGGAAACTTCAGTTATCTAATCCAATAGTGCAAAGTTTGTGTAAAAGTACCATCTCCATTGTTGACGGATTCCATTTGCCCGCTGATGCCCGCGTATCGGCCTGTGCCACCAACAATCGCTATCTCTGACGCCCCTTCATCAAGTTCCCGGCCTGCCACCTGGATGCTGCCGTTTTTCAGGGTCAAGGTCCATTGGCATTGAAAGCTGTGGCCCGTGCGTGTGCGTATGCACGTGCCGCTATTGTTCCCGATCTGTTCAGCCTTTTTGTTTAGTAAGGGTTGGTCGAATGCCAGGATATCGCCTACCGAATCACCCGGCTCACCCCTATCAATGAATTTAGCTTTGTGAATTCTCGCATCAGCGATGGTTTCGAGTGTTTGCGGTAATTCCTGTGTGCAGGAAGCCATGCCCAGTAAACTGACGAATAGGATTCGGGAAAAGGTATAAGGCATCTAATTATCCTCACTATAAAAAAGGATAGAGGCGAGGCATAGATCGGCCATAAAGTCTCGCCCGATACCCACCAGTCCGATACGTATCAGTTTATCCGGGCGGAATTTCTGTGTTGTTTTATAGGCAACCAAATCGGCAAAAGGAATGCGGAAGGTTTGCCAGTCGCGGGTGGCTTTGAAGCTGGCACGATAGGATTGCCAGGGGAATTCAAGGTCTGAAGTGCGTAAATGCAGGTTGTATTCTTCGTTGTTGCCGGCTACTTCTATGACAATGCCGGCAAAAATTGATGCATCGAAGTGGTCTTGATCAGACAATGACAAAGCTATTTGCACAAAACCACCGTTGTTCTCAGTTGAGACGTCCCCTTGCATCCGTAGGCAGTCCCTTCCTCTGTATCTATCCAGGGTGAGCGTGCCGCTGGAAATTCCGCCCATTACCCGGTCGGTGACCACTCGCCATTCTATGCCCAGGTTGGATTTCAGACTGCCACTTTTTCGGTCATCAATTATTAAATCATTTGCCAACACCGTTCTCGTTACCCCAAGGATTATCAATATGAAGTGTTTAGGGATGAGTTGTTTTATTCCCATCTCATTTTCCAGACCTTTGTATCTTTAAGCTGATGTTTTCCTAGCCGATTTTCGCGATTGATTCTTGCCATTGGAATAAAGGAAAGATGTGGCGACCGCTTGGAATATTTAAGCAATTCTCAGTTTGAACTTTTTAATGTAGTTTTGAGGGTTGGCATAAGCCTTGCGAGGAACGCCGTAAACCCATCCATGGGGGCTTGACGGCAGCATGCCTCTGCTGTCCATCCCCGCAACGCTTACGCCTCCCTTTTTTTATCATCAAACTGGGAATTGTCGGGATAATTTCGACCATTCGGAATGATTTGTAATGTGTGTTCATTTTCACCGCAAATTCATTCAAGTTCAAGTTCAAGAATGTAATCCAGGGACAGAACAAGTTCGACCAAGCCTTAGGTCCTACCTATGAGGCGCAAGGTATGTAACGAGTAAAACACTGAACTTTATCTGGCAGCTTAAAATTCAGCCTCAATTCGATCTGACATTGACAGGCTGAATTCGGAAGGCTACCGAATAGTGAGTCGCCTGCTCGAGCTTACGGCTGGAAAGGCATCGTTCGCAGAGGCTCGTCCGGTGTAATGACCTGTCAACCAACTCAAGTCCAGTTGGTCAATAACTTCACCGAAAAATCGGGTAAATGATTCTCCGGCAACCATTCATCCATTGATGGTGGCAATAGGCCGCTAAAAGTTTTACATTTTCTTTACAGTCTTTTTGAATTTTTTTACGACTTTTTTACCGTAACAACCGGTACATTGTAAATGACGCAATCAGGGCCCCATTGCAAAGCTTAATTTTTCACTTTTCCAAGAGGTAATACAGATGGACATCGCGTATTTTTTATTAACCGCAACGTTCTTTGTAACGACCGCGCTGATGATCAGCGGCTGCGAATCATTGCGGGGGCAATCATGAGCTGGATTTATCTACTCAGCAGCGGGCTGACAGTGGCCGTGTTCGTTTATCTGGTCGTGGCTTTGTTTTATCCGGAGAAATTCTGATGACAGCGCAAGGTTTGTTACAGATTGCAATTTACGTCATCGTGCTGCTGACGCTGACCAAGCCTTTGGGCACTTATATGGCGCGTGTTTATCAAGACGAATCGGTGGGTCTGAACCGCGGATTCGCCGGGATTGAACTTTTGTTCTATCGCCTTAGCGGCGTCAATCCGGAACAGGAGATGCGCTGGACGCAGTACGCTCTGGCGTTATTGGCTTTCAATCTATTGGGACTGCTTGTGGTTTATGTGCTGCAACGCTTTCAGGACGTGCTGCCGTTGAATCCGCAAGCATTGCCTGCGGTGACGCCGGATTCCTCGTTCAACACCGCCGTCAGTTTCACCACCAATACCAACTGGCAGGGCTATGGAGGCGAAACGACGATGAGCTATCTGACCCAAATGCTCGGTTTATCGGTACAGAATTTCCTGTCTGCCGCCAGCGGTATGGCGGTGCTGGTGGCGCTGATTCGAGGTTTAAGCCGCCGTAACAGCAACAGTATCGGTAATTTCTGGGTCGATATGACCCGCAGCACCTTGTACATCCTGCTGCCCTTATCGTTTTTGCTGGCGATCGTGCTGGTCGGACAGGGCGTGGTGCAGAGCTTTAATCCGTATCAGACGGTTAACTTGCAGGAGTCGGTCAGCTACTCAGTACCAAAACTGGATGCTGATGGCAAAGCCGTGGTGGATGCCGAAGGTAAACCTGTCTCCGTTACCGTGCAAATTCAACAGCAAACTTTAGCTCTGGGACCTGCCGCTTCGCAGATCGCGATCAAGCAGTTGGGCACCAATGGCGGTGGTTTTTTCAACGTCAACTCGGCCCATCCGTATGAAAATCCCACGCCGCTGTCCAACTTTCTGGAAATGCTGGCGATCCTGCTGATTCCATCCGCGCTGTGCTACACCTTTGGAGTGATGGTGGGCGACACCCGTCAAGGCTGGGCTATATTGGGTGCAATGACGTTGGTGTTCGTGGCTCTGATCTTCGTCATGGTGTCTGCCGAGCAAAGTGGCAATCCGGCGTTATCCGCGCTGGGCGTCGATCAGACTGCTAACAGCCAACAGGCAGGCGGCAACATGGAAGGTAAGGAAGCTCGCTTCGGTATCGTCAACTCCGGCCTGTGGGCCGTGGCAACGACGGCTGCTTCCAACGGTTCGGTCAACTCCTTGCACGATTCATACACCCCCATCGGCGGCATGGTACCGATGTGGCTGATGCAATTGGGTGAAGTGATTTATGGCGGGGTTGGTTCCGGCTTATACGGCATGATCGTATTCGCCATCGTCGCGGTGTTCATCGCCGGTTTGATGATAGGTCGCACGCCGGAATACCTGGGCAAGAAAATCGAAGCCTACGAGATGAAAATGGCGGCTATCGTGATTTTGATCCCGCCGTTTATGGTGCTGGGTGGCACGGCGTTAAGCCTTATGCTGGATGCCGGCAAAGCCTCGATTTTCAACCCCGGTGCCCACGGCTTCAGCGAGGTGCTGTATGCCTATTCTTCGGCCGGAAACAACAACGGTAGTGCCTTCGGCGGTTTGTCGGCCAACGTCCCCTTCTATAACTTCATGTTGGGTTCGGCGATGTTGTTCTCCCGCTATTGGCTGATGATTCCGGTATTGGTGATTGCAGGTTCCTTGGCTGCCAAGAAAAAAGTACCGGTGGGGCCCGGCACCTTGCCGACTCATACTCCATTGTTTGCGGTATTGCTGATTATCACCGTACTGATGGTCGGTGCCTTGACCTTCGTGCCGGCACTGGCTTTGGGACCCATTGTCGAGCATTTACAAATGATCGGCCAACACTAATTTCATACTGGTAACACTATGACTAGCAAACTCGTTTCAACATCCTTAATGGATCCGCAAATCTTGCAACAAGCGTTATTCGACGCTTTTGCCAAACTCACGCCGAAGCAGCAATGGAAGAACCCGGTGATGTTCGTGGTCTATCTGAGCTGCCTGCTCACCACCGTGTTGTGGCTGCAAGCACTGAGCGGTGAAAGCGAGGAGTCCGCCGGTTTCATTCTGAGCATTACCCTCTGGCTATGGTTTACCGTGCTATTTGCCAACTTTGCCGAAGCGATAGCCGAGGGGCGCAGTAAAGCCCAAGCGGCATTTTTACGCACCGCCAAGCGCGATATTGCCGCCAAAAAACTCGATGAACCCCGCTACGGCAGCAACTATTCCAAAATTGCCGGTTCCAGCTTGAGTAAAGATGATGTGGTGTTGATTGAAGCCGGAGATTATGTGCCGGGCGACGGCGAGGTGATAGAGGGCGTGGCATCGGTAGACGAAAGCGCAATCACCGGCGAAAGCGCGCCGGTGATCCGCGAGTCAGGCGGAGACTTCAGTTCCGTTACCGGCGGTACACGGGTCTTATCCGATTGGCTGGTCGTGAAGATTTCTACGAATCCGGGTGAAACCTTTCTGGATCGGATGATTGCTATGGTGGAATGCGCCAAACGCCAGAAAACCCCTAACGAAATCGCGCTGACCATTCTGCTGGTGGCTCTGTCCTTAGTTTTTCTGATGGCGACGGTCACTTTGCTGCCGTTCTCTTTGTATAGCGTGGAAACTGCCGGTAGCGGTAGCCCGATCTCCGTTACCGTATTGGTCGCCTTGTTGGTGTGCTTGATCCCAACCACCATTGGCGGCTTGTTGTCGGCGATTGGTGTTGCCGGCATCGGCCGCATGATGCAAAAGAATGTTATCGCTACCTCAGGCCGGGCCGTCGAAGCCGCCGGCGATGTTGATGTGCTGTTGCTGGACAAGACCGGCACCATTACCTTGGGTAATCGTCAAGCTTCAGGGTTCTTTCCTGTTAAAGGGATTACCGATAAGGAATTGGCCGATGCCGCACAATTGGCCTCATTGGCAGATGAAACCCCGGAAGGCCGCAGTATCGTGGTACTTGCCAAGCACAAATACGGTTTACGTGAGCGGGATATTCATTCGCTAGGGGCGACTTTTGTTCACTTTAGCGCTCAAACCCGGATGAGTGGCGTCAATTTGCAAGGCCGTCAAATTCGTAAAGGTGCGGCTGATTCTATTCGTGCCTCTATTGAAGAACAGGGGGGCAAGGTTCCGCAAGAACTTAAATCGCTGGTTGACGATGTGTCGCGTCGCGGCAGTACGCCTCTGGTGGTCTCCGAAGGGAAGCAAGCCTTGGGGGTGATTGAGTTGAAAGACATCGTCAAGGGCGGCATCAAGGAGCGTTTTATTGAATTACGGCAGATGGGTATCAAGACCATCATGATCACCGGTGACAACCGGTTGACGGCTGCCGCCATTGCCGCAGAAGCCGGAGTCGACGACTTTCTGGCAGAAGCCACCCCGGAAGCCAAGCTAGCCCTGATCCGCCAACATCAAACTGATGGCCGACTGGTGGCGATGACCGGCGACGGCACCAATGACGCACCGGCTTTGGCGCAGGCCGATGTGGCGGTGGCAATGAACAGTGGCACCCAAGCAGCCAAGGAAGCCGGCAATATGGTCGATCTGGATTCCAACCCAACCAAGTTGATCGAAATAGTCGAAACCGGCAAGCAAATGCTGATGACCCGGGGCGCGCTGACTACATTCAGCATTGCCAATGATGTCGCTAAATACTTTGCGATCATTCCTGCCGCATTTGCTACAACCTATCCTGGCTTGAATGTACTGAATGTGATGGGATTAGCCACACCGTCCAGTGCAATTCTTTCGGCCGTAATTTTCAATGCATTGATCATCATTGCCCTGATTCCTCTGGCCTTGAAAGGTATCAAATACCAGCCGGTCGGCGCCGAGAAACTGCTGCAAAACAACTTGCTGGTCTATGGCGTCGGTGGTTTGATCGTTCCGTTTGTCGGCATCAAGGGGATAGATCTTCTTTTAGTTGCAATGAATCTGGTGTAAGAGGAAGCCAATATGTCTACTTATTTAAAACCCGCTGCGATGCTGTTGATGATATTGACACTGATTACCGGGGTTATTTATCCGGGAGTTGTTACCGTACTGGCCCAACTCATGTTTGCTGATCAAGCCAACGGCAGCCTCATCGTCGATGAGCAGGGGCACGCAAAAGGTTCGGCTTTAATCGGCCAGCCGTTCACGGCAACTCGATACTTTTGGGGGCGTCCCTCAGCCACCGGACCTCAGCCGTATAATGCTGAGGCGTCTGCGGGCTCCAATCTGGGTCCGACCAATCCGGCATTAATCCATGCCGTTTCTGCTCGCATCAAGGCATTGCAAGCTGCCTATCCCACCAATAATGCACCGGTCCCGGTGGATTTGGTGACGGCCTCCGCGAGCGGCCTTGATCCTCATATCAGTATTGCAGCAGCAGAGTATCAGATCAATCGCATCGCCAAAGCACGACAAATTGATGCAGTCAAGCTGCGTGAGCTGGTTGATGAGTTTACTGAAAGCCGTCAGTGGCAGGTGTTTGGGGAGCCCAGAGTCCATGTTTTACGGTTGAATGTGGCTCTGGATGAATTGAAACGAAAATCCGGACAGTAAGGATTGGCAACGATTATGAACGATGAGCGCCCCGATCCCGACCAATTATTGGCTCGCGTCGAACGAGATAATGCCAAAGCCCGCCGGGGCCGTTTGAAAATATTTTTCGGAGCGGCGGCCGGCGTCGGCAAAAGCTACTCGATGCTGCTCGCGGCAAGGGAGCGGCGCGCTGAAAATCTTGATGTTCTGGTCGGTCTGATCGAAACCCACGGCCGCAAGGAAACCCAAGTGTTATTGGAGGGACTCGACATTCTTCCGACCCGCAAAATCAACTACAAAGGCACCACTCTAAAGGAGTTCGATCTCGATGCGGCACTGAAACGCCGGCCTGCAATTATTCTGGTCGATGAACTGGCACACACCAATGCGCCGGGCTGCCGGCACCCGAAGCGCTGGCAGGATATACACGAACTGCTTGAGGCGGGGATCGATGTCTATACGGCCCTCAATGTCCAGCATTTGGAAAGTCTTAATGACGACATTGGCCAGATTTCCGGTATACGGGTCAGGGAAACGGTTCCGGATACTGTATTTGAAGATGCCGATGAGGTGGAATTGGTTGATCTTCCTCCGGATGAATTATTGCTGCGACTCAAAGAAGGCAAGATTTATTTGCCCCAACAGGCCAAAGACGCGGTTCATCATTTTTTTCGCAAAGGCAATCTGATTGCTTTGCGTGAATTAGCCTTGCGGCAGACGGCCAACAGGGTGGATGCACAAATGCTGGATTATCGCGAAGGTCATGCGATACGGGAAGTCTGGCAAGTCAATGAGCGCATTTTGGTTTGTATTGGTCCCAACCCTCTGGCCGAACGATTGGTTCGGGCGGGCAAACGTTTGTCAGCGAGTTTACGAGCGGAATGGGTTGTTGCTTATGTGGAAACACCGGGTTTGCAACGCTTACCCGCCGTAAAACGCGATGGTGTGCTGCGCATCTTACGGTTGGCGGAACAACTTGGCGCAGAAACCGTGACGCTGAGTGCGCCTGAAATGAGCACTGCCATTATTCGTTTTGCTCGTGAACGCAACATCAATAAAATAGTGGTCGGTAAACCCAGTCGCCGAGGCTGGAAACGCTGGTTATTGGGTTCTGTGGTCGACGTGCTGATCAGTCATGCCCATAACATCAATATTTACCTGCTCGGCAGTCCGCAAAAGGAAGATGAAACCGAAGTCGAAGTGTCGCTGTTTAAAAGAACACCGCTTCCGGGGTTGAGGCAACGCCTACCGTCCAGAACCCAAAAACGCTACCGCGGCTATATCTCGGCATTGGCTGTTACAATGGTCAGCACCTTGATTGCGAGTCTGATGTTTGGCAAACTGGAACTTGCCAACTTGGTCATGGTGTATCTACTCGGCATTGTGTTTGTCGCTACCCGTTATGGACAGGGAGCCTCAATTCTGGCTTCGCTGTCGGGAGCTGTCATTTTCGATCTGCTGTTCGTGAAACCCTTTTACAGTTTAACGATAGCCGATAGCCAGTATCTGATTACACTGTTAACCATGCTGGTCGTCGGGTTGGTGATCAGCAACCTGATGACGAATGTCCGTTCCCAGGCGAAGGTGGCCTCTCATCGCGAACGCCGCGCAGCAGTGTTGTATGCGATCAGCAAGGAACTGGCCACCAGCCAAAGCGAGGAGGATGTGGTGAGGACAGCGGTGCGTCATTTATATTCCGAATTCAGCAGCCGTAACGTTATTTTGTTTCCGGATCCAGAGGGGCGGATGGTTTATCCCCGGCAGATCGGTATCACCGAATCACTGCATGGCTGCGATTTGAGTGTTGCCCAATGGGTTCTGGATCACAACGAAATGGCGGGGCAGGGTACCAATACATTACCGGGCTCCGAGTCTATCTACTTTCCCATTCAGAATGAAGACAAGGTGCTGGGCGTCCTGGCTATGCTGCCTGTTAATCTCAGGCGGGTATTCTTGCCCGAGCAGCAAAAACTGCTGGAAACGTTTTTACGGCAAATCGGCCAAGCGATAGCGCGAATTCGCCTCGCCGAGCAGGCCAAGATTACGCAAATGCAGATAGAAACCGAACGCTTGCGAAATTCGCTACTCAGTGCTATTTCACACGATTTAAGGACCCCGTTGGCAACCATTATCGGCTCTGCCAGTACGCTTTTGGAAGAGGACAATCATCTGCATAAACAAGATAGACTTGAGCTCAGTCGCTCCATAGTCGATGAAGCCGGCCGAATGTCAAATCTGATTAATAACATTCTGGATATGGCCAGGCTCGATGCCGGAATGGAGGAACTGAACAAAGAGTGGCATCCGGTGGAGGAAATTATCGGTACAGTGTTGACGCGAATGCAAAAGCAATTATCAAGGCGAAGAGTCAAAGTCAATCTCCCGCCGGGAATGCCAATGGTCTATGCCGATGCAGTGATGATAGAGCAAGTGTTGATCAACTTGCTGGAAAACGCAGTCCGTTACACTCCGGCGGGCAGCGAACTGGCTATTGACGTGGAAGTCAGTCCGAATAAAGTGGAAATTGCCGTCGCCGATCATGGACCGGGAATACCCAAAGGCATGGAAAGCCGGTTGTTTGAAAAGTTTTATCAAGGTCGTCACGAAGCCGCTCAAAGCGGGGTGGGTTTGGGTCTGGCGATTTGTCGCGCCATCGTCGAAATTCATGGCGGTAAGATACAGGCTCAGAACCGGCCCGGTGGCGGTGCTGTGTTTACTTTTGTCTTACCCGTCGATCAATTACCACCGGTAATAGACCACTAAGCTAAAACCATGGCTAAAACTGACGCAGTAATTATCGTTATCGAGGATGACCCGGCCATTCGCCGTTTTTTGCGTACCGGGTTGAGTAGTCAGGGCTTTTCGGTGTTTGAGGCTGAAACCGGCAAGCAAGGCATCATCGAAGCCGGTATCCGGAAGCCCGATCTTATCATTCTGGACTTGGGTCTACCGGATATGGACGGCTCGCAGGTAATCAAAGCAATCCGGGAATGGTCATCGATACCCATCATCATTCTCTCGGCACGCAGCAGTGAACAGACCAAAATCGATGCGCTAGATGCAGGGGCTGACGATTACTTGACCAAGCCGTTTGGTTTCGGCGAGTTGTTAGCCAGGATTCGCGTTGCCTTACGACACGCTACTCGCTCATTTGAATCAGAAGCCGAGGTCTTTACCAGCGGTCATCTGAAAATCGATTTGTTGAATCGGATAGTCAGTGTTGACGGCACAGAAGTGCATCTGACTCCGATTCAATTTCGATTATTGACAGTGTTAGTCCAACATGCCGGAAAGGTTCTAACGCATAAGCAAATTCTCAAACAGGTATGGGGGCCTTCATACCAGGAAAACGCTCATTATCTTCGAATATACATGAGCCAGTTGCGCCACAAATTGGAAGCCGATCCAACCCAGCCCCAGCATTTGTTAACTGAATCCGGTGTGGGCTACCGACTGAAGCTTTGACCTATCAATAGGCAGTCGCCAATCGAAATTTTTATGTAAGGGTTTGCGCTCGCTTCCGGCTAAGCCTATGTCAGCGGGCCACTCGCTCGCCAGCTGCGAGCCGGTTTGTCCCAAGCCGGCTTGCATTTTATTTGCACTGTTCGCGTGAGGCTTTGAACGTTTGGTAGAGAGGGCATCCTATAAAAACTGGGAAACTTCAGTTAATAAGGAATTGGCACCCGAACCGACAGATAAGGCAAGTGATCGGTTCGTCTTGAACTTGTCGCCGGTCTGTAAATTATCGCCCTGATCGCCTTGTTACTTGGCGTGATACCCGGTTTTTTAGTGCGGTATTGATCCTCAGCGGTGCAGGGCGTTCGAGTCTCAATGTCTGGCGGCAGAATACTTAACAGAGGACAGAGTAAACAATGACCTTTCAAATCAGTATCGTTATACCGGTGCTTAACGAAGCCAAGCATCTTGCCGCTAAACTGCAGGCCTTGCAACCCCATAGAAAAAGCTGTCAGTTATTGCTAATTGATGGTGGCAGTCATGATGCTAGCGAGGCTATCGCAGAGCCTTGGGTTGACAAGATCAGGCGCAGTCCGCCCGGCCGGGCCAGACAAATGAATCTCGGCGCAGCCGAGGCTGATGCGGATATTCTGCTGTTTTTACATGCCGATACTCAATTGCCGGATAATGCTGTGACCTTGATCATTCAGGCCGTCGCCGACGGTTGTCCATGGGGTCGTTTCGATGTGATGTTCGACAATCCCAAGTCCATTTTTAAAGTGATTGCGATGATGATGAACCTTCGGTCGCGATTGACCGGTATTGCTACCGGTGATCAATGTTTGTTCGTTACCCGGCAGGCGTTTCAGACAGTGGGCGGCTTCCCGGAGATTGCTTTGATGGAAGATATCGCCATGAGTGCCCGGTTAAAAAAACACGGCAAACCTTGCTGCCTGAATGCCAAAGTAATTACCTCTGCGCGGCGCTGGGAACAGTACGGCGTTTTTAAAACCACTTTATTGATGTGGCGTATGCGGCTCGCCTATTTTTTCGGTGCCGATCCTGATGATCTGGCGAAGCGCTATTACCGTAAGCCATGACCTAAAAGAGCCCAAATTGTCCGATGCGGCGTCATGAAAACCACCGCATCAAGCTACGTCATTATTGAAGTTTTCTACTCATTGCTCCGGTTCTTACCAGGCTTCTGCCTGAATAGATTTTTTCTTGTTCGTCGGACGACTGCGAGATAAAACGTGTCGAACACAGATGCCTGCACAGCTCAAACATATTGCCCGGCGCACCAGCCGGACGCCCAGGCCCATTGAAAATTGTAACCGCCCAGCCAGCCGGTTACATCAAGCACTTCCCCGATAAAATAAAGCCCCGGCACGTCATGACTAGCCATCGTTTTCGATGAAATCGCATTGCAATCGACACCACCCAACGTTACTTCAGCGGTACGATAGCCTTCTGTCGCATTGGGTTTGATCGTCCAGTTGTTAAGTCTGCCTGACACATAATCGATCTGAATGGCAGATAAGTCCGCCAAGTTGCTATTCAGCAGCGTTTCATCGATCAGACAGGTGATCAAGCGTTTCGGTAATAACTCGGCCAACGCGGTCTTTAATGCGGATTTGGATTTTGTTGTTCTAAGGTGCAGCAGATGCGCGGCAAGATCGGTCTCTGGTAATAAATCGATTTTCAGCGGCTGGCCGGGATTCCAGTAATTCGATATCTGCAGCATCGCCGGGCCGCTTAGCCCCCGATGTGTAAACAAGAGGTTTTCGGTAAAGCTGTGCCCTGCACAACTGGCCCGGCACAGCAATGCGATGCCCGACAAGTCTGATAATTGTTCCTTGTCATCCGGTTGCAACGTAAACGGAACCAGGCCCGCCGAAGTCGGCCAAACCGGGATGCCGAATTGGGCGGCGATTTTATAGCCGAACGGCGTTGCGCCCATTTTGGGAATCGACAGACCGCCCGTTGCGATGACCAGCGAACGGCATAAATAATGTTGCAATTGGGTTTTGACCAGAAATTTTTGGTCAGGGCGCTGTTCGACAGCTTCTATGGCGGTATTCAACATCATGTTGACGCCAGCCTCCCGGCATTCTTTCAACAGCATGGCGAGAATATCCTTCGCGCTGTCGTTGCAAAACAGACGGCCGTATTCACGCTCATGATAAGGGATTTGTGAGCGCTGAACCCAATCGATAAAATCCCACTGGGTATAACGGCTCAAGGCTGATTTACAAAAATGCGGATTATGGGAAATGTAATTTTCCGGCTCGACCGTGATGTTGGTAAAGTTACAGCGGCCGCCGCCGGACATCAGGATTTTTTTACCGGGCTTTGCCGCATGTTCTAGGACCAGCACGTTGCGCTTGCGTTTACCGGCCTCAATTGCGCACATCAATCCGGACGCCCCCGCTCCGATTATGATGACATCGGTTTCCAACATAGCTTACATCCGGAAAAGCGGCGAACTATACAAGAAACCCGGACGAATCACCAGTTACTGATAACTTAGTTGAGAAGGTCTTGATTTTGCCGATTCCGGATCCTCATTTTCAAGAGCGATACGCGCTTTTTTAAGCAGAGTGCTCATGCTTAGGGCTGATTGTTTAAGGATAAGACTTTAGAGGGATGGAGTTTTTTGAATGCGTTCATGAGTAAGCTCTATTAGTTGATTACCGAATGCTTTATTGAACTGGACAATGCCGCTTTTCAAGATAATCTAATAAATGTCTAAATTAAATAGCTGGTTGGGCCAGCTGTACTTAATGGGCAATCTTTTTCCTGATTATAAAGATGTTTCAGCTAACTATTCGGACGCGTCATTCCGACAGGGATTGCCGGAGCCGTCAGACCGCGTTAGCGAATCCAGGTCACATGGATAGCTCGAAGCTTACCATCCATGGCACTGGATGTCCGTTTCCCGACGGGCATGACGGGCGATTATGGATTTAGCTGAAACAGCTTGCTAATCAGGATCTTTTTTTAATCTATCGTTTATCCCGACGCAAGAAGGGAAGGAAAGTCGTATGGGACCTTATTATCGAGGTACGTCGCAAGGTATGGGCGCTTTTTTTGATACCCTTTATGAGCATCCGATTTTGATGTTGCTTTTCGTCGCTGGCGCAGTGGGTACGGCTATCTATTTTTGGCGCAAAAAAAATACAAAAGAACAATCAGGTTTGTGATTTTTAATGCTCCGCTTTTCCTTTAAAAGGGTTTTTCCCAAATATTCACATCGGTAGATTACATTTAATCTATCGCATCCAGCCAATTCAGGACATGTGCCGGCGGTACCTGGCACATTGTCGCTTCAATCAAGTCAGGTAGTAGCGTCCAGTTATACTGCCGATTCATAATTTATCCCCTGTTGCAGGGCCTTATTTTGTTCGATTGCCAGTGAATTATCCCGTTTTTTGAAGAATGTACGATAACGAACTGACCTGTTTCTGGTTTGCGCGTATTTTCTCAGTGGAAAAAGCATTGATTTGATCGAGATTCGCTACTTCGTAGTTGATGCGTTTTGCATTAATACGAGACAGAGTTCCGTCTTTTGTTCCTTAGAAATACGGCATGCGGCAGATTCAATAATCATTGAAAAAGGCTTACAAACCCAAAATTATCGATTAGCAGTTATATTTATATCCGATAATTTGTAAAAACAATCAGTCAATTTTCAAACATTTTTGGGAGATCACCAATGAAGATTAAAACCCTATTGGCCTTTACGGCCTTTACTTTTTCAATAACAGCAGTATCTGCAAATGACGAACTTCACGGTTGTTATAGTATTAAAAGCGGAACTGGTGGCTCTAACGCTGTTCCGCCGAATCCAATGAATTCTGATTCTATTGAGGGTAGTTTCGAACAGATTGGTCAATATGAAATCCAGTTGGTTAAAACTACTGCAACTAAAAAGTCAAAGCCGGTAATTAAAATCAACGGGCCATTCAAAGGGGAAATCATCGGTCAGGATGCTTATGGAACCACTTATCTAAATCATGTTTTGGGGTCTTCTGATAAGGCGGGTCTGATTTTTACGTCAAGTGATGCTGCGAAACCTTTGGGTTTTCCTGATAAGGGGCAAATACCCATTTCAGAAACTATGAATCCGGTTAAGGGGACGGGAAAGTTTAAGTATCTTGATTCGATCAACAGTAACATTCAAGTCAACGGTGCAATTAATATTGTTACCGGCAAAAACCAATTTGACGAGATGGCGGGCACTTTGTGCTTTAAATGAGTAATCGCGCTAAAAAAGAGTCATTCACTTGGCTAGACCTGAATCCTTTTGGTTGTCCGTTTTAATTTACTAACGCTCATAAAAAAGGCCGGTTGCCCGGCCTTTTTTATTCATGCATTATTTCAATAGACCCTGTAACAAGTCGTTTAATTTATGCACGAACGCAGCTGGATCTTCCAATTGCCCGCCTTCGCTGAGTACCGCCTGATCGAACAGAATATGCGCCAGATCTTCAAAACGTTGATCGTCTTGCTCTTCTTTCAGACGCGTAACTAACTGGTGATGGGGGTTTAACTCGAATATGGGTTTCGAACCGGGCATTTTTTGACCGGCTTCTTTCATAATTCGCTCCATATTGAGACTCATGCCGTAAACATCGCTTACCAAGCAGGCAGGGGAATCGGTCAAGCGGTGCGACAAACGCACTTCGCTAACTTTGTCTTTCAGTGCTTCTTTGATTTGGGCTAGAACCGATTCAAAGTCTTTGTTGACGGTTTCCTGCTCTTTTTTCTCTTCTTCGTCTTCCAGGTTGCCTAAATCCAGATCACCTTTGGCGACAGATTGTAAATGTTTGCCGTCAAAATCGGACACGCTGGATATCAGCCATTCGTCTATCCGGTCGGATAACAACAATACTTCTATGCCTTTTTTACGGAAAATTTCCAAATGCGGACTATTTTTGGCTGCAGCAAAGCTGTCTGCGGTCACGTAATAGATTTTTTCCTGGCCTTCTTTCATGCGGCTGACATAATCTTCCAGGGACACATCTTGTTTTTCGCTATCCGTATGCGTTGAAGAAAAACGCAATAATTTGGCGATACGTTCGCGATTGCTAAAGTCTTCGATAGGGCCTTCCTTGATGACATTGCCAAATGCCGTCCAGAACTGTTCATATTTTTCAGGTTCGTTTTTGGCGATACCTTCCAGCAAGCCGAGCACTTTTTTGACCGCGCCTGATTTGATGTTACTGATTTGTTTGCTTTGTTGCAGAATTTCCCTTGATACATTAAGCGGCAAGGAACTGGCGTCAATCACACCACGAATGAACCTTAGATAACGCGGCATTAACTGTTCGGCATCATCAGTGATGAAGACTTTCTTGATATAAAGTTTGACGCCGTGTTTGGCATCTCGGTCCCATAAATCAAATGGCGCTCTCGACGGCACATAAAGCAACAAGGTGTATTCGTTAGTGCCTTCTACTTTGCTGTGGACATGAGCCAACGGATCCTGAAAATCATGGCCTACGTGTTTGTAGAACTCATTGTAATCTTCATCGGAAATATCCTGTCTGGCTTTGGTCCATAAAGCCGATGCGCTGTTGACGGTTTCTTCTTCGATTCTGGATGGCGCAGTTTCATTGCCTTCGTCGTCTTTTTCCGCCGGAATCACTTTATCCATGACTATCGGCAAAGAAATATGATCGGAGAATTTTCTGATAATGGAGCGGAGGCGGTAACCGTCTAAAAATTCGTCTTCGCTTTCCTTCAGGTGCAAGGTGATTTCGGTGCCGCGGGTGGGTTTTTCAATGGATTCCAGCGTGTACTCGCCTTCTCCGGCTGATTCCCACAACACACCTTCTTCAGCGGATAAGCCGGCTTTGCGGGTTTTAACGGTCACTTTATCGGCAACGATAAACGCGGAATAAAAACCGACGCCGAACTGGCCGATCAATTCGCTGTCTTTGGCCTGGTCGCCTGTTAATGACTCAAAAAACTGTTTGGTTCCGGATTTGGCGATGGTGCCGATATGCTCTTGCACTTCCAGGCGATCCATACCCACCCCGTTATCGATGATGGTGATGGTTTTTTGGTCTTTATCGAAATTGATACGGATTTTTAGTTCACTATCGCCTTCGTACAGCGCATCGTTCGATAATCCCATAAAGCGCAGTTTATCTGCCGCATCAGAGGCATTTGAGATAAGTTCGCGTAAAAATATTTCCTTGTTGCTGTACAAGGAATGGATCATCAAATGCAGCAGATGCTTAACTTCGGTTTGAAATCCGCGGGTTTCTTTTTTGGCTTCAACAGTCATGCTTATAGATTCCTCAATTCAGTTAATAGGGTTTCTGTCAATGTGGGGATGGCAAGTCTATTTTTCAAGCCGGTCCCAAACAAAGAAATCAAATCAGAGTTTCTTAAATTAAAAAGCACAGTAGGAATGTGCAGCGGATCTTTTGATCTGAATAAATCAAGCCCGCTGACTGCAAAGGGTGTTAGCAAGAAAAAGCGGCTGTTTATTTATGACTTTCGCACTTCAAATTTCGGCAGTGCCTAAAGAGGCAACGGGTTGTTCGGCAAAGGCTTTGCCAGTATGGATGCTGGCATTAGAGCCTACATGGATGGTTTTACGGCGGGCACTCGGTGCCGAATTTCGATCTACGAGGGTATAACGTTTGATTAAGAGGCTGCCTGTATTTGGGTAATGCCTTTATAATGCCGGGCAGTGAGCCGATTTATTTTCATTTTAAAAAGCCAATTTATGATCAATAATAACTTTTGTGGCGAGAACTGCCGGTTACTTTTCTTGCTTTGACTGGTGCGCAAATACGCTTCAGGAAATAGCAGAATGGATTTATTTGACGTTTCGCTGGACACTTTGCCATCACCGTTTAAACTTCACCAGATGAAGCAATCGCTTAAATCAAAGAAAGTTCTTATCGTCGAGGATCAGGCCACCATGCGCAAGGCGATCCGGGAAATGATCTATGGTTTTGATATGAAACTCATAACTGAGGCAGCCAACGGTTCTAGTGCCATCGCCGCTATGCGAAAGGAGAGTTTTGATATTGTGCTTTGCGATTACAACCTGGGTTCAGGTAAAAACGGCCAGCAGGTCCTGGAGGAAGCCAGATTCCGGAAACTGCTTCCTTTTTACGCTGTATTTATCATGGTGACTGCCGAACAGACTCAAAGCATGGTCTTGGGGGCGATGGACAATAAACCCGATGAATACATGACCAAGCCTTTTAATGCCGAGCAGTTGCTTAATCGGATCAAAAGAAATATTTCACGCAAAGAGTATCTGGGCGACATAGAGAAAGCGATTGATTCAGGCAACATCAGTCTTGCAATTGCGCAGTGCGACAAAAAGCTGCTGGAAAATAATCGCCTGATGCATACGCATCTCCTCAAGTTGCGTGCCCAGCTGGCCATTAAAATCGGTGATTTAAAAAAAGCCACTGCCATTTATCAGGCCGTTTTAGAACAAAGCGAATTAAATTGGGCCACACTGGGCTTGGGAATTATTGCCTATCTGCAGGACGATTTTAGCGAGGCAGAAGCTATTTTCCGGAAATTGATTGATGATTATCCGATGATGCTGGAGGCGTTTGACTGGCTGGCCAAAACGCATGAAGCGCAAGGCGATTTTGCCGGGGCTCAGAATACATTGAATGAAGCGACCGCCTTATCTCCTCAGGCAATTTTGAGACAACAAAAGCTGGCGACTATGGCCAATATGAATGGCGAGCTGACCATCGCTGAAAAAGCTTATAAAACGGCAATCGATCTGGGTAAAAATTCCGTTCATCATTCTTCCGGCGATTTTGCGGGATTGGCCAAAATTTATTCAAAGACTGACGCCAAATCAGCGCTTAAAACCTTAAAAGACATGCGCTCGCTTTATTTTGGCAATCCTGAGGCGGAGCTGAGAGCTGCGTTGCTGGAAACAGAGGTTTTTCATCAGCTGGCCGATGAGGAATCCTCGGTGCAAGCTTATCAAACAGCGCAAAAACTGAGTCTGGAGTTAGGAAACAAGGCACCTACTGACCTTAGATTGGAAATGATTAAGACCAGTTATCTGAAAGGCGATGATAAAGCGGCAAATAAAGAGCTGGAGCAACTGATTAAAAACCATGCCGATGATGATCACTTTATGGGTGATGTCAGAAAAGTACTGAACGAGACCGGTAATGCCCAACAAGGTGAAAAATTGATAGCGCGTATCAAAAAAGAATTGGTCGAGATTAATAATAAGGGTGTGGATTTGTTTAGGCAGGGCAATATTACCGAAGCCACGCAGGTTTTCCAGAAGGCGGCAACGACCATGCCGGAAAACAAAACCATAATGATTAACATGGTCAAGATTTTGTTGCATGACTTAAAGACCAACGAAGTGAACAAAGAAAAAATTCAACGCATTCAAACGTTCATCAATAAAGCGTCACAATTTGGTGTCAAAAAAGAAAAAATCGAACATCTGCAAGCCCAGTTGAATAATTTGTCCCATAAGATCAATTCCACGGCGTCTCAAGAATGAGCCAAGATGCAAAATTCAGTCAGATTCTTGCCTCGTCAGTTCATGATTTAAAAAACTCACTTCAAACCGTTCGGTCTTTGATCAGAGCGCTTGCGTTAGAACAAGCCAATTCCGAAAAGCCGGAATTTCAGATACTGGATTTCGAAACTGCCCGAATGAACAGTTGTGTCATGCAGTTGCTGATACTTTACCGGCTGGATGCCAGTCACTTCAAGCCTGTGCTGGAAGAGTGCCGGGTTGTCGAAATTTTGGAAGAGGTGGGCTATCAGCAAAGCCTGCAGATTCAATTACGGCAGATTTCGCTCACAGTGGAATGCAGCGCGGACTTGTTTTGTTTTTGCGATGATACGTTAATCAATACGGTTCTGGTTTCTGTCGTTAACAATGCGTTGCGCTATTGCCGTCAAGCGATACGCTTATCCGGACGGCAGCAAGGTGATTTTGTCTGCTTATGCATTGAAGATGACGGACCCGGTTTTTCTTCCGGCATCATGGAAGGCATTCAAGGTGTCAAAAGCTGCGAGCTGGAAAAAGGCAATACCGGTCTTGGACTTCATTTTGCGTCAACCATTGCCGAACTTCATAGCCAGGGTCAACGCAGCGGTTTTATAGCCATAGACAATGAAAGTACGTTGGGTGGCGCAAGGTTTAGCCTGTTTCTCCCATAGGATCAAGGCCGGCCATCAGCAAGCAGATCGTTAAAAGAGTCTGCCAGGCGTCACCCATTTGAGCGCCCTTGATTTGTCGATCGGCTTTAGCGCTCAACAAAAGCGCCTGATCAAGCCGGTTAGTATTCAGACGATGAATAGCGGCATCAATCAGGGGTTTACGTTTATCCCAAACCTGGTTTTTTGAAAAGGCCTGATCTTTAGAATGTCCATCGCGTAAGCTCTGCTTGATCTTACACAACACTCTGATTTCACGCGTGATTGACCAAAGCACGATCGGTGCCGCAACGCCTTCGGCTTCTAAACCCTCTAAAATCTTAACGATGCGTTCGGCATTTCCTGCTAAAAGGGCATCGGCCAGATTAAAAACATCATAACGGGAACTGTCAGCCACTACGGAGGCAATATCCTCGTTTTTTAATTTTACCGGTCCGTATAAAACAAAAAGCTTTTCAATCTCCTGAGCTGCAGCCAGCAGGTTTCCTTCTATGCGCGTGACCAGAATTTTCAAACCATCACTATCGGCACTCATTCCCTTTTGCTGAAGGCGTTGCGATAGCCAATTCATCAGCTCCTTGCCCGCCAGCGGCCAGACTTGAACCAGAATTCCTGTGGCCTCGATAGCCTGCACCCATTTTGATTTGCTGGCCGAGGACTCGAGTTTTCCTGAGGTGATGAGTAAAATCGTATCTTCAGGACGTCGTTCACAGTAATACAGGAACGCTTTGCTACCCTCCATTCCCGGTTTGCCGTTGGGCAGACGCAGATCTATGAGTTTTTTTTCGGAAAAAATGCTCATGGCTTCGGCGGCGGCACTCAGTTCTCGCCAATCGAAATGAGTGTCCACCGTCAATATTTCCCGGTTATCAAAACCGGCTTGTTTAGCCGCTTTTCTTATCTGATCAGCCGCTTCGCCCAATTGCAAGGGTTCGTCGCCGCATATCAAATAAACAGCTTGCAGCTGTTTATTCAAGTTAGCTTCCAGCTGATCCAGTCTTAATCGCATTGCCGATTATTTGCCGGCCAGATCAGATCTGGTCGTATTCACGATCTTTTTTACTGCCTGCAGATAAAGTTCTTGCTGAATGATCGTTTCCTCATTGGTTTTGGCAATAATGGCTTCCTGATCGTTGTAATATTCACGGGTAATCTCAATACTTTGAATTTTTTTCAACACAGCCCCTGACGCGTCCTGCAATTCATAATCCAGAGAGTAATTGAGCTCAAACTCGTTGGCTTTACCCGTAGAGCTCAGTGAAAGTACCCGACGATCCATTTGCTCGTTAAATACGGCAACAACCAGGCCCGCCTGACTTATCTCTTTAACGACATCCACGGACGACGCTTTCAGTGTTTTGGTGAATTGTTCCTGCAAGGATTGGGATGCGTTTTTAAGATAAACCTTACGCATTTGCTCAGGCAATTCAATTGCGCCGCGCAAATGATAGCCGCATGCAACGGTCATTAAGGCCAAACCCAGTACCAGCACTCTTGTAATCATCATATTGATCTTACTCAATTACTTTGCTCATCAAACAACAATATTGACCAGTTTATGCGGCACAACAATGATTTTTTTAACCGGTTTATTATCGATAAAACGCAGTGTGTGCTCATCATTCAACGCAGCAGCTTCGATTGCTTCGCGCGTGGCAGAGGCCGAAACTAAAATTTTACTGCGCAATTTACCGTTTACCTGAACCACAATTTCCAGTTCATCCTGTTGTAATGCGGATGGATCGGAGACTGGCCACTTTTCGGTAATCACGGAACCTGAGTGACCCAGTCCTTGCCATAAATGCTGGCAAATATGAGGCACAATAGGAGCCAGCATCAACACAATGAATTCGAATGCTTCCTGGCGAATAGCCAGTCCATTGTCAGACGTGTCCGAGAATTTGGAAACCGAATTCAACAATTCCATATTGGCCGCAATCGCCGTATTAAAGGTATAACGCCGGCCAAGATCATCGGTTACTTTGTCCAGCGTTTGATGCACCTGACGCCTTATTGCCTTTTGATCGCTGTTCAGCGATTCTTTATCCAGAGCGGGTATCGCCTGCGAATGAGTGACATGCAGGTGGACCTGCTTCCATAAGCGGCGCAGAAACCTGAAGGCACCTTCAACGCCGCTGTCTGACCATTCCAGCGATTGTTCGGGAGGGGCGGCAAACATAATGAACAAGCGGACCGTGTCGGCTCCGTATTCGTCGATAAGGGCCTGAGGATCAACCGTATTGCCCTTGGATTTGGACATTTTGCTGCCGTCTTTTAACACCATGCCCTGGGTGAGCAGTTTTTTGAAAGGTTCGTCGTTAACGAGTAAACCTTCATCGCGCAGCAGTTTGTTGAAAAAGCGCGAATACAAAAGGTGCAGAATGGCATGCTCGATACCGCCGATATACTGGTCAACAGGCAGCCAGTAATTGGCGTTTTCATCCAGCATCTTGTCGGCTTTAGGGCTGGCAAAACGGGCAAAATACCAGGAAGATTCCATGAATGTGTCGAACGTATCCGTTTCCCTTCGACCGTCTTTGCCGCATTTTGGACAGGCCGCATGCGAAAAAGTGGGATGAGCAACCAGCGGCGACTGTGAGCCATCCAGCACGACATCTCTTGGCAGTTCGACAGGTAAATCTTTTTCCGGCACAGGAACAACACCGCAATCATCGCAGTAAATTACCGGAATCGGCGCGCCCCAATAACGCTGTCTTGACACGCCCCAATCCCGCAGGCGGAAATTGGTTTTACGCTGGCCTTTGTTTTCCGATTCCAGTTTTTTAGCAATGGCCGAAAAAGCGTCTTGAGAAGTCATACCGTCAAATTCGCCGGAGTTTTTTAGTATGCCTTTGTCTGTAAAAGCGTGGTCGCTGATGTCATCAGGACCGGCGTCTTTGGCAAAAATAACCTGTTTTAGCGGAATGCCGTATTTATGAGCAAACTCGAAATCGCGTTGATCATGGGCAGGTACGGCCATAACGGCACCGGTGCCGTATCCCATCAATACAAAGTTGGCAATCCAGACCGGCACTTGCTCGCCGGTTATGGGGTGTGTCGCTTTAATGCCCGAATCAACCCCGCGTTTTTCCATGGTTTCCATCGCAGCTTCCGATGTTTCCATGACTTTACATTCTTCAATGAAGGCCGCTATATTTGGATCGTTATGGGCGGCTTTCAGCGCTAAAGGATGTTCTGCCGCGACAGCCAGGTAAGTCACGCCCATCAATGTATCAGGACGGGTTGTATAAATTCTTAAAGGCTCACCCATTTCGGCGACTTGAAAATCCATTTCCACGCCTTCTGACCGGCCTATCCAGTTGACCTGCATGGTTCTGACCTGTTCCGGCCAGCCATCCAGGCCGTCTAATGCTTGCAGTAATTCGTCGGCATACGCGGTAATTTTAAGAAACCACTGTGAAATCTCTTTGCGCTCGACATGGGTGCCGCAACGCCAGCAGCCGCCGTCGATAACCTGTTCATTAGCCAGAACAGTGAGGTCATGCGGGCACCAATTGACCGGTGCGGTTTTTTTATAAACCAGGCCTTTTTCAAGCAGCTTGATAAAAAACCATTGCTCCCAGCGGTAATAAGAAGGATCGCACGTCGCCAGTTCCCTGTCCCAGTCATATCCAAAGCCCAGTCTTTTGAGCTGGTCACGCATGTAATCAATATTTTCATACGTCCAGTCGGCGGGGTGAACGCCATGTTGCATAGCCGCATTTTCAGCCGGTAAGCCAAAAGCATCCCAGCCCATCGGTTGCATTACATTTTTACCCTGCATCCTGAAAAAGCGACTTATCACATCGCCAATGGTGTAGTTTCTGACGTGGCCCATGTGCAACTTGCCACTGGGATAGGGAAACATGGACAAGCAATAGAATTTCTCCGCATTGGATGATTCGACAGCTTTAAAGCTGCCGGAGTCTTCCCACGCTTTTTGAACGGCTTGCTCAATAACTGAAGGCTTGTAAATTTCTTCCATCGAACTCATCTTTTCGGGCCAAAATCGTTAGAATACAGTACACTTGTGCAAATCAAAAGTCTCATTTTAAGGAGTTAATAACATGAGTGACAATAAGCTGATCGAAGCCTATAACGATCTGATGGGGCATCTCTATGAGGTCATGGATGATGGTATTCATTCATTGGCCAATGCGTTGGAAAAAGCCAAGGAAAAAACCAGTGAAATAGGCGGGGTGACCCAGGAAGAATTATCAAAAATTTCTGATTATGTAAAACGTGACGTTGAGCATGCGGCCCATGCCTTGAATGAAGATGGCACTGACGACTTGTCCGAATGGTTAAAGTTTGACATTGATCTGATTGAGAATTTTGCACTCGATGCCTTTATGAGCGTCGCCGATAAAACCAGTGTCGAACTTGCCAAGCTGAAAACCCTTGCCGAGCAAAATACTTACCACAGCGGCGAAGTGACAGGACCGGGAACATTTGTCTGTGATCAGTGCAATAAGGAGATTGCCTTTAAAACAACCAGTGTTATTCCCAAGTGCCCAGCCTGCGGCGCCGATACTTTTTTCCGTTGTTGATATTATTAATGTTGACTTTATAATGCACTCAATTACTCATCTGAACTCATGGTAAACAGTATGAAAAGGGTTATTTTCAACCAGAAAGGCGGCGTTGGTAAATCGACCATCACCTGTAATTTGGCCGCCATTAACGCGGTTGAAGGCAAAAAAACCCTGGTCGTTGACCTGGATATTCAAGGCAACGCTACGCAATACCTGTTGGGCGGAAATGTGACTAATTCCGACCAGACCATTGCTCACTTTTTCAAAGCCAGTTTGAGTTTAGGTTTTTTTGGCTCCAATGATTCCGGGCTTGAAAGCGTCATCCATGAAACGCCTTTTCCCAATCTTTACATCATTCCTTCTCATCCTGAATTGGAGCCTCTGCAAGCCCGTCTCGAGTCTCGGTATAAAATCTTTAAGTTCAAAGAAGCGTTAGATAAGCTGGAAGGGTTCGATACCATCTACATCGATACACCGCCTGTTTTAAATTTTTACAGCCAATCCGCATTGATTGCGGCGGACAAGTGCCTTATTCCGTTTGACTGCGATGCGTTTTCAAGAGAAGCCTTGTTTACGTTAATGCAGGCGCTTGCTGAAGTTAAGACCGATCACAACCAAAACCTTGAGATTGAAGGCATCGTGGTCAATCAATACCAAAAACAGGCCAACCTACCCCGTCAACTGGTCGAAGAATTAATATCACTGGGTCATCCGGTGCTGGATGCAAAAATATCTCCCTCGGTAAAAATAAGAGAGTCACACAGCGAAGCCAAGCCGCTTGTTCACTACGCGCCTCATCATAAACTGACCGATGAATTCAGAGCGTTACACATTGAAATCAATCAAAAGCGGGTATAAATAAATCGCCAGCTATTGATTAAGCTTATTATTTCAAGCGTAATTCAATGACAAAAAGACCGCCAACCGGCGGTTTTTTTTTTCTGGGGATAGGAGCAGTAATTCCCGGTCTGATGATTAAGAGGGAGAGGTGTAAGCTTTTCGGGTATGTCGGCAGCAGGGATGCTGTCGTAAAGCTTCAATGGATGGGAGTCCAGAGCTGTCGATATCGAATCATTTTTTTCAGATTTCAGGGTATTTGTAACAGGACGTTGCAACCAGAGCTTTCGCAGATGTATTCACGCGTTCTGAAAAAGTAGCAGCCATGGGTCTGCAAAAATAAATACGGAATAAGTTTTTTTAAGTAGGCGATGTCCAAAAAAATCAAGGATGAATAAACTTTCTTGATATTTCTTAGGAATTGATTCGAATGGTGCCTGGAGCCTTTCCCAAAGTGCAATAAAAATACCTGTAAAACAGTTGCTTAAAAAACTTCAATTAAAATATACCGTATTTATACCGTCAGCTTTTCATTGCTGCCCAGCATTGAATAAATAAATATCTCACTTCAAAATCGTATTTTCCCCGTGTAATTAAATTTGTGCCAATCCCTGAACCGGCCAACCTGGACCCGCAATCTAACCACCAATAAACGATAAGCATCAATCCGTCTGATGGATCAGCCCGGCTAACCTGGATCAGCAATTTAACCCCAATAAAGGCGGGCTGAAAAGCATAATTGAACGCTAAAAGACTTAAGCAGATATAAACGCACTTCTTTGACACTTTCCCAGCTTATAATTTCTGGTCTAGAGTCGGGCATTAGTTTTTTATGATGTAAGTTGTTGATTATATAAATTTTATTGATAGACGATAACCTAGGTTTCCCGATTCCCAGAAAAAAAGTATATAGATAAGTTTTTTAAAATAAATGGCTGAATGCGTCTCTTGACCGGTATAGACACACGAAAAAAAAGCACCCGAAAACCAGCAGATTCTTATTCGTATATATAGCTATTAACCGCGCCTAAAATGCTTACGCCAATATCGGGCAGGGCGGGGAAAGAAAATCGGAGTCAAGCGGTTTTTGTTGGCATTTACCAGGAATAGACATAGCTTTGTAAACTTTTGACTACATGATTTTGATGTTTTTTATTTATTTTCAAGAATAAAGCGCGTTTTGTAAGCTTGATGTAGCACTGGTTGGTTAATAGAGAATTTTCGCCTCGCGTTAAGTCATGAAAAAAAACCGCGTGTATTTTTTTTCGGGAATCGGGAATTTATGCCTTTATATATATAATTATTTAAATTTATAAATAAATAAATATATATGTATCAATAGCTTAAGGCGGTTTCTTTGCTTGTTTTTTCTATTGTCAACTAAGTCCCGACTCTAGACCAGAAATTATAAGCTGGGAAAGTGTCAAGGAAGTATTTTTATATGTGCTTTAGTCTTTTAGCGTTCAATTATGCTTTTCAGCCCGCCTTTATTGGTGGTTAATTGCTGGTCCAGGCTGGCCGGTTCTGGCTATTGGCCCGGGAAAAAACCGCTGGCGATGGGCGATCTTAAGGTGATGCCGCCAATGGATGAAAACAAAAACCCGTCAGGCGGCTAAGCGAACCAGCCAAGACAGCCAGGCGAACAAAAGCCTTTTAAGTGTACCGGCGATATTTTGGCGAGAGTGGCGGCGCTTACTGGACCGGGAAAGCCAATATTGAATTTATTTGACTGGAGCCCGGTTTAAACGGTGGGCGATCATGGCGCGAGGGGTTCGGGCGCGGGATTGGGTGAGTGGTTGAATGAAATAAAGATAAGAGGCTAATAAAAAACCGGCTACTGATGTGTAAGCCGGTTCTAAAAGTTATCGGTTCATTCAAGCGCGTTAGTGGTTCGTGTTAAGCCATCATTCAAGCTGATGCCTAATTTTAATCTTACGTTTTCAATAATGTATTTATTTGGGTTGTTCCACCTCCGGCTTAATATTGCCAAGTAGTTATCTTTTTTAACGTAACCCGCACAAGACCAGCCGCAACGGTCACAAACATAACTCATCACGGCAATCTTGGGCGGCCAATCAAGAGAATCACTTACGTCTTTTAGGTGGCCGGCGCCAACCAAACACACAGGGCATTTTTCTAAAGCTTCCGGAATATCAGCAAATAAGTCGTTTTGTTCGTTCATGGCGGTCTTTAGTCAATCATCAAAAGAAACGCCGCAACCTGATCTGATTCGTCGGCGTATTCGCTGGTAATCTGCTTCAGTGCCATAAACTTATCCCGATAAAATGCTTTGCCTCTGTCGATTTCGGCTTGCAAAGCGTATGAGGTGCTGATCATTCCAGTTAGTACATTGTTGGCGGCAATCTGTTCAAGCGTATAGGGATGCACAAGCGTGAGACGTGGCGGAGCTGTCGGATAAAAAAACGATGATCGAACCGGCTGCTCAATCTCGCAAAATTGCCAGTGATAATTTCTAAAGTCTTTTATGATCCTGGCCGCTTGGGTAATAACTTTGCTGTGAAACGCTGTATCAGCGAAGTTCTGAATTTCAAACTTTCGCCGCTGGTTAGGTGAGACGGGATAAATAACAATCATCTTCGGCCTCTCAGATCTACAAACAAAGACAGGAAAAAACCAATCAGCAAGCCCACCACAATACAATAAATCGCAACTGATACATTGCCATCCGTAAGACAGTGTGCACTTCTCTCGTAGGCCAGATAGCCCGCCTTGATTAATTCTTCATTCATAAAACCTCCTGCCTAATCAAGACCTCGAAGTAGGTGAGGGGGCATACGCCAAGCGTATAACCACGATAGGCAAGGTCTAGCAGAATCGGACCTGTTAACGACTTTGTGTTGATGCTGGCAACCGTTTTGCCATTTTTGATTAAAAAAACTTTCATTTCGCCCCCCTGCTCAATATCTCCCGAATTGACCTAAGCCCCGATCCAGCAATTTCAGGATTTGATTGTTTTCGGGGTTGTGGGGTGAAGGGTTTGAATGACATGTGACCCACGGTAACGCGTGACCCTTGGTCACTGGTTCGCGCGTTTTCTTTCTGGTTATTTCTGGTTAATTCTGGTTTATGTGACCCTGGGTCACAGCTTTGTGACCCAGGGTCACTGGTCTGTGATCCTGGGTCACATGTGGGTAAGTCACTAACCTGTGATCCAGGATCAAGGCTGTGGATAAATCCAGACAGAAAATAGCTGTTATTTTTGCCGTTTTGTCTAACAACTTCTATTAGTCTTTTTTCTTCGAGTTCTGAAATTATTTGTAAAACTGCACGACGAGAATACCCGGTTCTGTTTACCAGGTCGTTAGATGACGGCCAACTGATTAAATCGTTTTCGTTGGCCCTTTCCGCCAGGCATACTAAAACAAATTTCTCCGCAGAACGAAGCTTAAAATCGGCATCAAGGGCGATCTGCACAAGTTTATAGCTCATGACTTGGTCCTCATTGCTGACTTAGCCCAGGCAGAAAAAAGCCGGTCACCGTCATCGATGTACAAATGAATTTCCTGAGCAGTAACCCGGGCATCCAACGTCAAGACCTTAATGCAGTCATCAAAAAGCGATTTATCCAGACCTCGCAAGCTTGTCAGCTCGAACGGGAAATCATAAGAATTGTAAAGGCCCAATAAGAAGCTCCGCACTTTTAACGACTGGCCTGTGTCGCGCTTAGCAACCTCAACCAAGCGAATTAAAGCCGGTTCACCTTCGCCAATAGCCTTCTGGCACTCTTCCCGGTACTCTCGCATTTGTCGGGCAAATTCAACATTGGCGGCATCGTGTCGGGCATGATCTTCATCGGTTTTTGGACCGAATGAAACTGTAGTGGGGATAGATTTCATGATAACCCCCCCCTTATTCATTGCCAGCGGTTAAAGCATACTCACGGCTAAGGCTTATCTCGCCCACCGTAACAGTGACGCGCACAACCGGGAGACAATACTCTGGGTCACTGTCGCCTGAATAATCCGCCAAATAGCCAACCAAAAGGTACTGCATCACAGTAGCGTTTTGAAAATGGCATTTCACAGCTTCTTTAATCGCCCGTAACTGCAAAAACTGTTCGTCAGTCAGTTCTTCCAAAGTTCGTTCAATGGATCGTACCTGTGAAGGCTCAGCATAGACGGGCAACTGATCGAGACAATAATCGGATATTGAAAGCTTGAGTAATTCCTGATTGATGGGCTTAAAATGGTCCAGTGGTTCAAAGGTTTTGGCGGTCATGGCCTGGATAATATCCGACTCAGGCAATAATTCATTTGCCCACTTTTGCTGAGATAGAATCGGCATGTGTGTCATAACGAACACGCCTAATTGCTCAGCGCGGCGGATTTTGGCTTCCGCGTCCATTCTTTCCTGAGTTTCTCTTTTCTCAGTGGCTAAGCGTCCACGGGTGAAACGGGCAGCTTCTAAGCGTTGCTCAAGTTCGGCGGCATGTTCTTCAGCGGTAACAAGTCGCTGTACAACATCGGGGTAGCTTAAAACGGTCGCCCTGATTGCCTTGGCGCGGTCACTTCCACCTGTAGCAGGACTGACCCAAAGACCACTAAAAAAATCTAACCAAGATCGTTTGGCGCTGGTATGGCTATCGATTCTTAGTAAGGGTATTGGCTTGGCCGGCTGAATAACCACCTGTCCCGTTTCCTCGTTCAATGCCAGATCGTCAGCCAGGGGAGCATCTAATAGCTTGGCAATCATTAAATCAACACATTGACGATCTTCTGCGGCTTGTGCCAGCGAGTCAGCGGCCAGTTTTTGAGCGGCGATATCAAGCAGTTCAGTAAGTGATTCAGTGCCATTGATGGGCTTGCCTACAGATGAATCATTCAATGAAAAATTGAACTTAGCCAGGGTAAGGCGTTGCTGTTCGGACAGTTCAGAAGGTTTGAAGGGGACTTTAAGAGAGCCGTATTGATCGTTACCGGCAAGTAAAGCGGCTTTTTGATCGACAAAAATAACGGCGTGGAATTGGTTTTGTGCTTGGGTGTTTTGCGAGTTCATGATGATCTCCGTTTGTAAATAAACCCGGAGCCATGATGTCAAACAGTGGCGCCGGACTGAGCAGGTTGACATACCGGTACAAACGAGACCGGCCACTCTCGCGAGTGCCCACCCAGCCCGACATAATATGAAGAGCCGAATTTCGCGCATAAAAAAAGCCGTTAACCGGCTTATGCGCCGTTTGTTTCCAGGATGTCAAGCCTGTGTTACCTTTTGATAACGTCTTAAGTATACGTTAACAATCGAAACTTTCAAAGTATTTTTAATCATATTTGTTGAAATAATTGACCAATACAAGCCGAGTATGTCCGGCATGGTTTACCGCTCGAAGCCGAAGCCCTGGAACGGAAGCGGCAAGCCGGAGGAAATCATGGCAACCAGTACAAAAAAGCTGAAATATTGGGCATTGGGGCAACCGCAATAAACCGTGAATGCTAACTGTAATTATCATAATTATGTAATTATCGTAATTATGCTGGCTATTACACTTTCGAGTGAGTTGTTCCATGTATGCCGCCTAAGCAGCAAAAAACCGCCACCACAACACGAACGAATCAAGCCGATACACTGGCAAGGTTCAAGCTTTGTTCGTAGTGGCCTGATAACCAGTTTTAGAAAAAACCCGGCTGTCAGGTCCGGCGATAGATCAATCTACAGCCCCTAAGTGATGCCATCAATAAACCGTGATATGCTCGCTACTAGAAACAATGCCTATATCAATATTCGTGCCGGTCTGTAAGCCTTGATAATATTGGCCTATAAATACTTGGCATGAAAACATGCTAAGGATTTAATTGTTTCCTTTAAGTAGCACATCACTTTTGTCATGCCCGACGATAAACCAGCTTACAGCCGCGCAAGGTTGCCAATGTTCGGTTTGCCAGGTTGCGGCGCCAGGTGCTTGAAGAGTTCAAATCAGCCTGAATCATTTTCATGTTGATCTCATAAGCCTGACCATGCTTCAGGTTGAATTCTCTGTGCGTCATGGTTAACCTCGCGTGGTTCGGCGTTTGAGCTTATGAACCTCCACAGGAATTCCTTTTCCGTTCAGCTTCACGCGGTCTATCCTGTTTGAGTCGGGATAGCTGAGCCAAGCCAAAGCAACCGAATTCACGCCAGCGGGGGCAATCTCTGTTGAACCATCCGGCTTATGAACCCGCAACTGCTCATTGCTGGCTAATTCGGTGCCTCTAATATGCATTTTTTCGCTGTGAGCCCGATAATTGCCGCGTATGTTCGGGAGTTGTTCCGCAAGCGGCATCCTTTCCGCATTGGCTGGGATCAAGTCAGCCTCGTTCAGCCTCATAACTGGCGGCGGTGGCGGGACCATCGCTTTTTTCCTTACTGATTCCATCGTCTGCATAAGCTTATTAGGGTGCGTTTTAGCAATCACACTATTGATGCTTATTTCGCGTTGGACGTTTAGCTGCTCCAGGTATTTTTTTTCATCGGCTGGGTTCATTTCGCTACCTCGCTTTTTAGGTTAATCCGAATTCATGCAGAGCCGCTAATTCAGTGCTTAATTGGGCGTGTTCAGCGATTAAAAGCGCGGCCTTAGCCTCTCCAACCGCTCCCGGCAGAGCCTCTAGCGTATGATGCCTTGTGATTTGCGCCAACCGCTCGCGTATATCATGCGGCCGCTTTTGCAAAAAAGGTTTGTTTTCAGGATTAGCAAACATTATTGCCACATCTTCAGCGGTCTCGATTTTGATTTGTTTGTTCCGTTCATTTAGTTCCTTAACGGTCCCTACCGATTGAATGTCAATGTAACGCGGGTTCATGTTTTTGGTCATGTTGTTTCTCCAGGTAATTTAAAAAATTAGTTATAGCCGGCAGCATTGAGCATGGCGATTTCATTTTTTAGGCTTTCAATCTCTCTTCGGGTGAAATCAGTTTGTGGCGAAGTCTCCTGTAATTTCGCAATCTCAAGTCGTATCTTAGCGGGGCGTTCCGCTTGTGCGGCCATTGCACCGCTACGGGCAGCATCAATTCGGGCGGCGTTACTCATAGCGGGCTCACTTCTGGATCGCCACCCAATACAGGTGTTTCCAGTACAAACGCATCGACCATTTTATCGATCAGCTCAATATGCCGCTTCATAAGATCCGAATGACCGAATGTATTCTCACCGCCTGTTGGGGTAATCAGTTCATCAAGGACAACGCCGTTTTCATCAAGGGCTTGGATTTTCTGGAAATTGGGGAACATAGCTGCGGCTTCATTCATCGTCTGGGCTGCACTGGCATTGTAAATGTGACCACCAGCGGCTACGCCGTCAATCACGAAGAAGGTGTTATATTTCTGTACGTTCATAGTTTACTCTCGGGTTGGTTGGGTGTTCAGCTTAAAAGCGTGGTATCAATGTGTGCAGTTCTAAGAACCCGCTGTGCCGCGTTACTTTTGGGCAGGTCGTGGCCGGAATTAGCTTGCAAGAAAACCGTTTTGCCTGACTCATTTGGCAGTCCGGGCAGGTTAGGGATGCTCAGCAAGCTGTTGCCAAAATAGCCAGCTGGAAACTCAGTTGGGCGTTGCAGATGCCTTTGATTCCCCGCTTTTGGTAGGGTCAAAACCCTTATTGAATCAGATAGATCATGTGCGGCGGCTAAGGCATCGACAAAACCCAGGCAATACGATCTGTAGACTTCGCGGTAGTGACTCAGCTCAGATTCCATCTCAGCAACGACCAAGGCCCGCAATTGGTCTTTTAGCTCTTGAATCTCAGCCGCCAGAACGCTAGAGCGACTTTCCATAGCATCGGCTATTTGGTCCCTTTGGTCGTTTAAAGCCATAGTTTCACGGTTCTGTGCTTTAGCCTTTTCCAATGACTTTTTAAGCTCTTTAAGTCGAGCCTCGTCGATTTCTAAGCCAAGCTCCTTACTGGTCTGAAGTTCAATGATCTGGGACAAAAGCGATTGTTCATCAACAAGGGGCAGGAAGTCATAGGTTTTATGCTTGTCATCAAATGAATTCATTAGCTCAATTTTGCTTCGAATCTCAGCTTGCAGTGATTCAATAGTGCGAACAATTGGACCGCTTAGGCTTTTGTGTGTCGGTTTTTCTTCTGGTCTGTCAGGTTTCATGGTTTAACTCCAGGGTTAAAAATTAAAGTGTTTTTAAACGGTGGCTTTCTCAGCCTTAATATCAGGTGTCTTTAGTGAGCAATCCAGCCCTAAGGCCAGCCGCGCGGCTTTGTGCTTTTTGGGTGGCACAAGCTGAATTCCAGAATACCGAGTCATGACATATCTGATTCTCACAGTGCCGCCGTGAGGGGTCGGATAATAAAAGGCTAATTTTTTTCGGCAAAATCTTGAGCGCCTGGCATAATCTGCTTTAGCGATCAGCCGTAATTCTCTGTATAGTGGCAGCGCCTCAGTGGCCAGTGCGCTAATTCGCGGATTATCAATACACAGCTCGCCAATGTATTTAAAATCCCGATCCAGAACCTTCCTAACGGCTCGTTCAGCTTCAATCTGCTTTTGTTTTTTGCGTTCTGCTTTTTCGTTTGCTTGGTCCATGTGCTTTCTCGGTCAATGTGTCCTGAAAGTCGTTTTCTTCAGGCTCTTGTTCGTTGGTAATGTCATAATATTCTTGTGGTCCTGCTTCAACGCCGCTTGCTGATACCATCAAAAAACAGGTCTCAAATAGCCGCCAAGCTTCACCAAAGTTTTCAACGATCTGGCGTTCGCGGCGATTGTCTGCCCGAAGTCCAGCCAGTCTTAAGCCTAAGGCTTTAAAGGTTTGATTCAGTGCTTCAAACTCGCCTTGTAATTCGGTCAGGCTGGTTTCGTGTGCTGGCTTGCTCATTGTGCCGCCGCCTCGTCTGCCGGGTCTTTGCCTGGCGGTATCAGAAAGTCGGAGTCAATCACCAACAACCGGCGCGATGTCCCCCCTATGGTTTTCTTTTTTAGTGGACGCGGCTTCGCCTCGGACTCGTCAACCTCGGCCAGTAAATTACGTTGCATCATCTGCCGCCAGAGCGACGACTCGGCGCCTGAAAAATCAGCTTGTCTTAATTTTTGGGCCATATTTTGCGCAACGCTTAGGGCGTTTTTAGGTTCCAGGAAAATTTTAGCGTCCTGGCCGCCAATCGGCGGCTGATGCCACCCGATCAGGGTCCCATGATTTTCATACTGCTCGCCGCCGACCAGGGACCAACCAAACGACCTGGGCCGAATTTTTGGTTCTTTTTGGAATCGCGAGTCGGCGATGTGAGCCATGCCGCCAGATAGGGCCGCGCGTATCATTTCGAAGAATCGATCAATGGGATCGTTTTCGCTTTGGTAGGTTGACTGCTCAGAGAACACAACAATTAGTCCGGATTCAATAGCGTCGAGAACTTCCGTGTAACGCTCCGCCGTCAGAGCGCCCAGCTCTTGCAATAGGTTTAGCGCAACTTCGGACCCGTACAGGATGTTGGCGTAGTTGTGCGGCGCTCGCTCGTGGCTCGTGAAGATTTTACCGTCCTTGGCTTTGTCCCGATAATGCAACACCGAGCTCGAAAAGTCAGACTTGATGTCGTCATAATTTGCGGCGACCTGCTGAATCAGTGCGGCCATTGCTCCGCAAAGCTTTGGGGCATGGCGAACGAGGTCTCGGGAGCGTGCAACATCCATGTCACCGCGCTGAATTTCGATATGCGGCACACGGCCAATAATGGCCGGTCCTTCGAGAGGATGCTCGCCGGTAATTAGTACAGATGCGCGAACCATACCGAAGCTTCGAAGCTCACGGCCAGGCTTCAGAGTGTCGCGGCCTCCGTTGCTGATATAGTTGCGAACGATTGAATCCGCGAAAAGCCTCAACTCAGCATCCGCCTTGGTGTTGCCGGTAAACGTAAACTCGTCGATGACATGCACGACATCCTTCGTCATTAACAACTTCACGCCAGTAGCCATGGCAGAATCCCCGAATCGTGAGGGCATGGTGCCGCCGTCGAACGAACCGAACAGACTGAGGACGATACCCGCTAAGGTTGACTTGCCGCCGCCAGTAGTGCCAAACAACGCGAGACCAAAATCTGAGCGGCTGATCGAGTTAAACAACGCGCGAAAGGCAAACCCGAGCAACACGGCGCCAACGTGAGGTTTAGCGGGGCACACGTTTAGAATCGAAAGCATCAGGTTAACGGCTTCGATCAACTCAGCACCCGATAGAGGTGTTTGAAGCGCATAGTTGTTGAGGATTGAGCCATCGCCGCTTAGATCGACCTGGCCTTGAGTGTTCAGCCCGTCTTTAGTCAGAATTCCGCTACACGAGGTGAACGCCATTTCATCGCCGATCTTGTGCCAGCCGGTAGAGCGATAAATCACCTCGATGGGTACAGGGCCTTCCAGGGTGGAATATTCGTGAATGCAGCCAGCCAGGTTTTTGTCGCGTTGGTATCCGGGCTGAATATTTATCCGGGTGCCGTAGTGTTTCATAGTCCAATCTCGGATTGAGTTGAATTCAGTGGCCTCGATGTCAACAGCGTTAAGTTTGTCGCCGGTGGCAAGAACACAGCTAATACGGAAAAAAATCACGACACCCTCAGGAGTGACCAGGTGTAGTTCACGGTCAATTTTTAAAATGACATTGGCGAGCTTTATTCTGATTTCTGTTTGAACGCCGTCGATGCGCGTGTTTTTAATCTGAAACATTCCCCCGGCTCCAACACACCACTGGAGCATGTCGCCAAATCGTATCGGGATGTCAGTCGAGCCACTGGAGCCGCCGCCAGAACCACCAGAACCGCCGCCCGTTGAATCATCCGGCGCGTTTTCGGCATTTTCCACTAACTGCAAAAGCCCGAATTTAGACATTAAGCGCGTCCTTGTGTTTTATCCAATAATCGTTCCAGTCACCCGGTTCAGGGGGTATCAAAATTCTCCCCTTTATGGCCGCTGCCGCTTCGGTGGCTTTGGTTCTGCCTGGGTCTTTTTTGGTGAGCGCGTCATTGTCTCCACAAATAACGATATCGGCATGAGGCAAACGAGCCCGAACAATCTGAGCCACGGCTAATAGATTACCGGCAGTGAAAGCGATGTATGTTCTTAGGCCTGTTTGCTCAAATAACGTGTATCCGGTAGCCACACCTTCACAAATCAAAACAGTACAGCCTGGATCAGTCGGGCGCGGTCCACAGAAGAAAAAACAGCCTTCCAATTCTGAACCCGGCATAAAGTCTTTGTTACGCTTCAAAACTGGATGAACTTCAGGAAAAATAGCTTGAACATTGCGGATTTTTCCAGCGGAGTTATAAATTGGGGCTAGCAAAACATTGAATACAGTGATTTTGACCTTATTGCCGTGTTCATCCACTACCCAGCGCGTCCATGTGCCACGCCTTTCACCATAACCGCCCTTGTTTTCCTTGGCTGCATGATACTTATGCGCTGTGCTGCCCATGGGGTCATAAAGTGGAAACGATTTAACAACTCGATTTGAATGAATGGCCGCTGCATCATGTTTGGCCTTGCGTTCTGCGTCACGCTTTGCCTGTTCAGCTTTGACCTTTTTGGCAAAACGTTTTTTTTCCTCAGGGCTCATGGGTTTAGTGGTACCGTTGAATCTCCATTTCCGTATTTCGCCACCCCACTTATGGTCCTGATACCAACCAGATGGAGGCGGATCGAGGTGTAAAGCGTAGGCACCGTTATTAGTGCCTGGGTCATGACCTTCCAAATGAACGCGCTTGAGTGCACCGTCAGCAATAATGGGCCTTGTCGGAATCATGCCATCCTCGGCCATAGCCGCCAGGAAAGCGTTGATAACGTCTTGAGTTGAATCGGTCATCGATTAACTAGCCGTTACCCAGTGAGTCAATCCACGCGCGAACCTGCGAGGCTTTATAAACTGTTGTCCGTTTGGTCAGTCGAATCGGCTCAAGCGGAATCGAGCCATCCGCCAGGCCAGAATAGAATGTTGATCGAGAGATGTTGATTAACTCGAGGATCTGCTTCAGGCGAAGAAGGCCGGAAAGCTCCTTTTGCGGATTGGTATTCTGCGGGGTGGGTAGGTTATCGGTCATATTCAATCAATCTCGGTTATTGAAGTACGACACCCATTGTAATGATATATTTTCCCGTAAAAAGCAATACCTGACCTTTGCGAATTAACGGGAAAAATAATGATGGAAAGATGGATCTTGATGAAAATTGCAAAAAAAGAAAGTCAACTAAACTTTCTTTATGACTGCCGATTTATTGAAAATAATATGTGGTCCACACTAACCGGCGGGGGGATTTTTTGGCGCAGGGCGACGAAACTCTGATAAAAGAGTTTGCAATCTTTTACTAGACAGACCGGCAAGCGGTGCCGGTGGCTTTATGGCTTTTATCGCTTGTTTGAATGTAGTTTTTGTATCGGCATTCAGAATGTAGCCGTGAAGTTCCTTCAGGTAACTATTAAGAATTGAAGCTTTTTTAATGTCAGTCGGTCTGCCTCGCTTTGGCTTTGTTTTGGGGTTCTGATAAAGAGCGCCCAATAATGAGGTGGCCGGGCTTTTTCCTTCGGTGCTTATTTTCTTGCCGCGGCTGGCCTTCTTCTTTTTCCAATACAGCTTTTGTTCGAGCTGCATTCTGATCTTATGGGATTCTTGCGCCCGTTCTTCGAGGTAACGCGCGTAATTTTGCCAGTCCTCCGGTGACCATAAATGCTTATCGGCAAAAGTCGCATCACGCAGGTACAGACCAATCAAGTATTCAGGACAACCAAGCAAACTAAGCTTTAACGGCCATTTGCCGCCATAGTGAAGCAAAGCAGATTCAGACGCGCTTATGCTGGCCGGGTTGATAAACAACCAACCTAAGCTATAAGCTAAATGATTTAAGGTTTTGTCATCAATGTTGTGTGTCGCTGGTCTGCCGCGCTTGCGTGGTTTATCAGCAGATGGACGCTTCAGTGCTTCATTAAAAATGACTGACGCATCATCGAGAAAGGGGGGTGTGGACATTGATGAACCTCGTTACAGGTTGCGCGTTATAGGAAAATGCCGGAAAAGGGTTAACGACTCCCTCTTGTCGGCCCGCGTGGCCTATCCGGTAAACAGATTCTATCAATCCGCTTTGTTTGTCGCCACCCTATTAATCGGGGTTACATCGGCACCCTTTCGCAAACCGTCTAAATAATCGGCCCAATGTTGCATCATCTTGACTCTTTCGGGTAAGTGCTGAGCCCGGTTATAGGATGCTCTGATTTTATCGCGGGGCATGTGCGATAACTGGCGTTCAATCGCATCCGGTGAAAAGCCGCACTCGTTAAGCAGGGTTGACGCTACAGACCTGAACCCGTGAGCGGTCATCATGTCGCCAGTGTAGCCCAGGTTCCTAAGTGCCATGTTTACGGTATTCTCACTTATGGGCCTCCCTGGTCGTGTCGTGAATACATAATCTTGATGGCCGGTTAACTGTTTAATGCTGGTCAAGACTTCAACAGCTTGGCGGCTGAGTGGCACAATGTGTTCGATGTTGGTTTTAGTGACCAGATACCGCCATTGTTGAGAATCCAAGTCAATATCAGCCCACAGCATTTGTCTAATTTCGCCAGGTCGTTGAAACAGTAAGGCCGATAATCTTAATGCGCACTGGACCACAAAAGCGCCTTGATAGTTGTAAATGTCCCGAAGCAGAACAGCCAGCTCCCGTGGATCAGTAATAGCTGAACGATGTTCAACTTTGAAAACTGGAATTTGTTTAACAAGCGGCTGCGCTGGATCGTATTCAGCCAAGCCATGAACAATGGCATAGTTAAATACTGAACTGATATCCGCGCGGGCCCGGTGTGCGGTTTCCAGATTGCCACCATTGATAAGCGGCAATAATGCCTTGTAAATCGCTGGTGATTTTATTTCGGTAATGGGCTGCTCACCCAATGCCGGGAAAACATGCAGCTCAAAACGCCGAATACGTTTAGTTTGAGTCACAGGCTGTATTGTATGCTTGATTGATTCTGCCCATTGGCGAGCAACGCGTTCAAAGGTGTAATGAACAGCTTGATGTTCGGTTTTTTTCTTTGCGCAAGGGTCGACACCTTCAGCTAAGCTTTTACGAGCGTCATGAAGCTTTTCGCGGGCTTTTTTCAAAGATGTTTTTGGATATACGCCTAAAGCAAACGTCTTACGCTTCCCGGCAAAGCGATAATCAAAACGAAAATATTTTGAACCGTTAGGATGGATCAAAACATAAAGCCCGTCACCGTCAAACAGCTTGAATTGTTTGTCGCTGGGCTTGGCGTTTTTTACTGCGGCATCGGTTAAAGCCATAACGGTATAAATCTAAGCGGTATTTTTTGTACTGTCGTTATACCGACATTTATAACGGGATGTCAAAGGATTTAGAAGGATGTTATAGGACGAACAAAACAAAGAGAAATCAGGAAAATCAAGGCTTAAGGGATGTTTTGGGAGGGTGTGAGACTTTTGACTGGTGCCTGGAGCCGGAATCGAACCGGCACGCCCTTACGAGCGAGGGATTTTAAGTCCCATGAAGTCAATAAACCGTAAATTATCACAACAAATAACAATAGATAATTCAATACTTTGTCTATTTTGTTAGTTGTGGTTTGCTGTTAATAATTGCCCTTATTTTCTGACAAGTGTCCCGCCAGTGTCCCATGGGACACTAGCCAAAAATTGCCGGGGTGTTAGTCCCGGCCTCTTGTTTTGAAAAAATGTTATGCGGGGTAGTGCTTCATTTGGTTGACAATCGCCTATTACATTAATCATGCCAGCCTGTAGGCCTTGATATTATTAGGTTTTAGCGTCTTGGCATGGTTTATAGCTAGGGAATTGATTGTTTACTAAATATTGCACATCACAGCGCCTCAAAAGCCGCATCTTCAGCGTCATATTGCTCAATCTGCTTGATACCTGCCGCACCTCTCGGACTCAATCCAAACTTGTTACTTAATGTCACAAATTGCCGGTGTGCTTCGTTGTGAAGTTGCGCCAATGGGTGAGGCTTTAATAAATCGCCGTTTCTGCCGCCCTCGGTTTTGAAAGTCCAACCCTCAGTATCAAGTTGTTGTCTGAATTTCAAAAGCCTGGGCCGCAATTCGCACAGCTCGCCAAAGAGTTCTGCATAGTCTCCATTTAACCGGCCACTTGCAACGCAACCCGGTGCCCACTTATCCCAAATCTTTGACGCATCACCTGTTAGCCAATCCGGTTTAATGCGCTCGGATGTCAAGGCGTCATCGTCACTAAATGATTGATAGGGTGTTTTCTTTGATGTAGTCATTTTTTATCTCTCGGTTTGTTGTTAAAAATCTATTGGGTTTTTTCCCCTAAACGCATAAGCCGCGTGGAAAGAGTTTCGGGCGTGGTCAGGATAAAACAACTCTTTGATTTTTTACCCTGGTAGGGGGGGTATAGCCCCTGTCATTCTCAAATCGGACACGCGTGTCCGTTTTTAATCTTTCCATCGTGTAACGATTTAATCTTGTTCCGTTCTGCTTTCAATTCAGTAAAAAATTTCCCTGGAATTGCTAGAGTGCCAACCTACTAAACCTACAAAAATAATTCTGTAGTTTTTGTAGGTTCATGCTCTAGGGATTTACAGGAAAAAATATCGTTCTCTCATTCTGCTATTCAGTAAAAAATTTCCCTGGAATGTCTAGACTAGCAAGTGTCTAAAGTATCTAAAGGTGGTTTAGAAACTTTAGATACTTCATGCTCTAGGGATTTACAGGAAAAAATATCGTTCTCTCATTCTGCTATTCAGTAAAAAATTTCCCTGGAATGTGCCTAGTAGCAACCCGCTAAAATAGCTAAAATAATTTAGCGGTTTTAGCTGGTTCATGCTCTAGGGATTTACAGGAAAAAATATCGTTCTCTCATTCTGCTATTCAGTAAAAAATTTCCCTGGAATGTCTAGACTAGCAAGTGTCTAAAGTATCTAAAGGTGGTTTAGAAACTTTAGATACTTCATGCTCTAGGGATTTACAGGAAAAAAGGGTTAATGTGATAACTCGGTAAAGGTGGGCGGCCTCCTACTTTCTTGACTGGTTTCCGTTCCATCTGTAGCCAATTTTCTTCTATCAAAACATTACAGGCCGCTTCAACTTCCTGCCTATCCTTTAGCCCATGCCAATGGTTTTTGTAAACGTCTTTAGCTGTAAACGGACTGGGTAACGCTTTTTCCCGTATCTTTTCAGCCAGCCTTAAAGCCGCTTCATGCTCCGGATTTTGAGCCATTGAATAGATTCGCCGCGCGTGACTTTCCAGATACTTGCACCATTCAGCCGCCAGCAATGCCGCCCGCTCTGTAACCGGGCCGGGGGCTTTGCCGTCTGCAACCTCAACCAGATGGAATATAACGGCAAGGCTAGGCATCAAAGAACCGTACTTTCCAAGGTGTTCAATCATTACCGGGTGTTCATCGCCTCGAATCTTTACGGTTTGCAATTCAGTCAGCCAGCTATTGAAAACAGCTTGCCCGGCATCGTCGAATCTAAAAAATGGCCGGTCGTCATCGTCCCCTTGATTAGCTCCATATCTGGTAAAATCAATTTCAGCCAATACTTTAAAAATGTCATAAACTCGATTCTTTGCGGCATTGTCTGGCTTGGTGTCTACCAGCTCCCAGGTTTCAGGTTCATCAGGCCAGACGGCTAACTGTAGGCGTTGAACTAAGCCATCGTTAAGCCCCTTCATTGCTTGATATAAATAAATCTTTAGCTTATCCGGCTGTATGCCTCCCAGTAACGATATGCAAACGTTTGGACAGTCAGTTAAGCCCCTGCCGATTTTGTTATCGGTATAACTGCCATATCCATTAAATCCCGTCATGAAGTAGGTTCTTTCGTCCGAATGTTCTTCCCGCTCCCATCGTGCAAGTAAGCCGGTGAGTTCATCCCGGAAAAACAGTAAGCCCCTCGGGTTTTGGTTCTGTAAAACAGTCATTGACTGTATGCTGGTTTCATTCGTCTTGAATTGCCGCCTAACTGGTTCGGGTGGTGTTTTTTCTTTCAGGCTTAGGTAATCCGCTTCCAGTTTTGCCATTTCTTCATCCGAAATAACGCCGTCTTTTTTCGTGCCCTTTGCCGCCTTGCTGGTTCTGGCTTTAATATCCTCTTCAACGGCTTTGTATTTAATGTGCTCAAATTCCATAGCCGCAATACCTTGCTCGAATTGCTTCGAATAATCAGCTTGCAAACGTTCCAGGAATTGCATAGGTTCTTTCATGCTAGGCGATTTCAAGACAACCGAAGGCCTGCCGATACATGCCCCCCATAGATTCGGGACAACCTCCCAACTATCGAAGCGTTTCGGCTTGATAGAACAACCCGCGCCAATGAGCGAGCCAATAACCGTAACAAGGCTAATCGCCGCAAAGTCCGGGGGCGTTTGCATACGGTGGCTAACATCAGCCAGCCAAGGCCGGAAAGGTTCCGGCATTATTTCAAGCCGGAACGCATCAACCGGGGGCGTGTTGCTTTCAATTTCGCCCGGAGTTTCCCAGATAAAGCCGGTGTTATCAGCTTTGTCAGTCATGGCCCATTCTTCAGGAACGGGTTCAGCCTTTTTCAGCTCGGCTTTGAAGTCAGTAAGCGCCCATGCTTTTTCGGTGTCAGGGAATGGTTGCAAGCCGTCCCAATCGGGGGAAAACTCTTGTAACCAGTCCACCAAGTCCCCACCTTCAGGTAAGTCGGAAAGCCTAAGCAGTTTAACCTCTGGGGACTCTTCCAAGCGCATCAGGGCCGCGTAAACGTCCCGGGCATAGTGTTGCCCTGGTTCGTCGTTATCAGGCAAAATAAACACGGTTTTAAAGCTGTTTAACGGCTGCCAGCTAGACTTTAAAGCCGATTGAGAACCGCCCAAACTGGTAACCGCGCAAACGCCTAAGCTATGCAGGGCCGCCGCTGGTTTTTCACCTTCACAAATAAAAACAGCCTTGTTTTTTGGGTGAGCTGCTAACTTATCCAGGCCAAACAAGGGCCGGGGGTTTAACTCGATACCGGCCGCAAAACCGGAGCCGTTCCGCTTAAAATAGGGAATGATTTCTTTTTTATCGCTGCCGTTCTGGTATCTGCCAACAATCCCTAAAAGTTCGCCGTCCTGGTTAAGATAATTCCAGCTCGCCTTTAATGGCTTTCCTTCAAACGTTCGGGGTATCGTGTTCATGTAAGCCCCCAATCATTAGCCAGCTTTTCCAGCGAATCAGTAAAACTTAACCCGTAACGGTTCATTGTGAAGGCGATAATATCCCCGCCAGCCGCACCACAGGCAAAACACTTATAACCGCCAGTCTCAAGGCTAACGTGAAAACTTCCCTGTCTTGTATCGCTATGAAACGGGCATAAGCCGCCTTGATTCCAGCCGGGCCGCCTAAACTTTGCAGCTGGTAATTCGTGCCGATAAAAGTCTATTGGTGAAAGAGTTTGCTTGATATAATCAGGCCGCCGATTGATTTTGTTTTGATATATGCCGTTCCGGGTTTCGCTCGCCCGGTTCGGTTTTCGTTTTAAATAGCTCATTCGCCCGCCTCAAATTTCTGAACCGCATGAATGAAGTTAGTGACTCGTTCAGCTCCTAATTCAGCCTTAGCCAGTTTTAAAATATCCTTTTCCAAGTAATACCGCGCATAAGTAGCCTTGCGCCCTTTATCATTTGTTGGTGAAGTTTCTTTAATTGCCTCAACCTGCCATCCATGCCGGTTCCGAAGATTCAAGATATAACCTGAAAGTCTGTAGCTTGCTGTTTCGCTAAAAAAGTCCCTATGCGTAAATTTTTTTCCCTGTAATAGTCGCATCAATGCGCGGCCTGTTAATGTGTTGGTTTTAGGGAATGACGGCGCTCTCATTTTGAACCGCCGTTATTCCGTTCAACACATGCGAAAAATTCAGTCTCATCAATCAGAACGCGTTTACCAACCCGCTTAAACGCAGTTTTGAACCCGTTTGTTTTTTCGTTGAATATTAAGTGACGTAAGCCGCCGATTGGGGGCCATGGGTGAAAGTCGTTCCAGTTGGTAACAGGTATTAACCGGCTTGGTTTTTGTGTAGGTTCTTGATTGGCTTGTATCTGTGCGTTCATAATTGCCCTTTTTGGTTATTCGCCGTCATTTACGGCTTGGGGCAATTGTTACTTGTGACTTTTGCGGCTAAGCTTGCATTGCAAAATGTTCTCTTAGCCGCAAATGTTTTAGATAGGTGGGTTTCTTTTCAGTCGACTAATTACGCTGTTTAAGCCCGTTTTTTTATTTCTCCGCTCAGTTCCGTAAGTTGATATCCATAAAATCTCTTGAGCCGTTACTTCTTGAATAATTTCTTCAGTGTCGTATTTTTCGTAATTTTTCTGCAATTCATTCCAAACTCGATTCACATTTGCATGCCCGTCTTTGTTAAGGGATTGCCAAACGCGCCAAATCAAAGAATGAAGCTGATGTTCTCGTTTGCTCTTGGTGGTTATTTTGGGCAAAACATCTGGCTTTTCCAGGCTCCACCAATTAAACAACAACCCATTAGGGGGCCATTGTCCGGAACTTTGAAGGAACTCTTTGTATTTTTGCCGGGTAAATCCTTTTAAAAGTCCATGCCCTTCTTGAATTTCTTGCTCTTCAAATTCAACCCCTGAAAGTCTGATTATGCTTTCTAACGCCCCTGTGTAATGGCCGGAAAGGGTAGCAATGTCATCAATACATAAAAATTCAGGTAATAATTTATGTGTAGCCATTAATTCAAGTTCGTCTTTTTGACGGTTACGCCATGCGCTGAATAACCGCTGTTGTTTTTCCCTTTCTTTTGGGCGAATTTCGCGCCGCTTTAAATTCTCGTCTAGCTTCATCAAGCGCCCCCGAATATCTTATCGTTCATTCGACTAACTACGCTCGAAACATGACCGTCTGATAGGTGGGCGTAACGCTTAACCATGGATAAGGTTTTGTGCCCTAAAATCTCGGATATTTCAGCCAGTGACGCGCCGCTCATGGCTAAATAAGACGCGGTGCAATGCCTTAAGTCATGCCAATGAAAATTGGTTATTTCTGCCGCTTGTAGGGCGTTCTCGAATGGCCGTCTAAGGCTTACCGGCTTATTTGCGTGAATGGTTCCAGGAAATAGTAAATCAGTATCAAGCCGCCTAACTTTGGCGTGTTGTTTCAGCAATTCAAGGCCATGGCCGGAAAGTGGAACGCGCCGCCGTTCGCCGTTCTTGGTTTCGTGCAGAATAACAAAGCCGTCTTTTAAATTTACGTCTTGCCATTTCAGGCCCATTAGTTCGGCTTGTCTCATTCCGGTACTAAGCGCCAAAATTACGCACAGATAAAGTTCTTTGCTGCTTGATTCTTTGCAAGCGGCTAAAAAGCGTTCACGTTCGGCATCATCCAGGTATCTAACCCGGCCGCGTGACTCTTTCGGCTTTTTAACTTTCCGCATGGGGTTATCATCGAGCCACCCCCATTCGTTAACGGCTATGCTGAAGGCATGGCTTAGCGCCGCCAAATATCGAACCACTGTGGCCGGGTTTCTTTGTGTTCCTCGGTAGGTTTGGCCGCTGGCTAGTTCGTCACGGTATTGAACAATTAAGGCCGGGGTTATATCAGCCAGGACATAAACGCCCATTTTTTCGGCCCACCATTCTAATTGTTGTTTTTGTTTAGCTGCTTGCTTAGGTTTGCCGGGTAAAACATCCTTAACATACCGGTTCACCATTTCGGAAAAAGTATGCTTTTTGCTTTCGGCGGTTTTGAAGTGGCGGCCTTCCCTTATTGCACTTTCTGTATCTGCTCCCCATTTACGGGCATCAGTTAGCCGGGCAAAGCTTGCTGTTTGTGCGGGGTAGCCTTTCAGCCGGACTTTTACGCGATAGCTTTTTTCCCCGGTGTCATTGGTGCGGGTTTCGATAGTTGCCATATAGTCCCCTTGGGGGCAATGGCGGTATAATTTGCGGTAGCCATTGCTTAACCCGTTCTGTTAAGTAGTGGTTAGGGCTTGGTTTGTGTTGGTAGCACTTCCAGGCCCGTTTTTTTTGCTTCTTTTGCTTTAGCATAAAGCGAATCGTTAATTCGTCCTGCTTCCTTTGTTATGTTTCTGGCGGTTTCCGGCTGCATTGTTCCATCTGCAACTTGGTTTATTGCATCGCACAGCATTTCTCTTAAGTCACCAGTTGTTTCAATTTTTTTTGGCATTTTATTTCCTTGAGGTGGTTGATTAATTTTTGCGTTTACTATTTGCCGCTCTATAAAAGAGGTTTTATTCCAGCAAGAAGCGCAACGAAAAAGATACTACAACAACCCTCGAAAATTAACAACAAATAACAATCACTTGTACATTGCTGTTTTTCCCTTGATATTCAAAGCCTGAAAGTAAAACGGTTCCCCAATGGGGCAATAAAAAAGGGTTTTAGCTGGTTTAGCTGGTAGGGGGTAAGCGCATTTGAAACTTTTTTAACAGGGGTTTTAGTAGGTTTTGTAGGTAGGGGGTAGGCGTATTTTCAGGAAAAAAAATACCTGTAATTATTGCCGTTTATTGTGGCCTTTTTTTTCTAGGTGTCCCGTGAGTGTCCCATTTTTTCCCGGGCATAAAAAAAGGGCTTAGCAAAAAAATGCTAGGCCCTTGATTTTATTGGTGCCTGGAGCCGGAATCGAACCGGCACGCCCTTACGAGCGAGGGATTTTAAGTCCCTTGCGTCTACCTATTCCGCCACCCAGGCATTGTTGAGTTGACTATGTAGAGCGGCGCATTTTACATGAGGTATAAACTCTTTTTCCAGTGTTTTTTTATGCAATTGAGTTATTGAGTCATTTTTAATGGCGAGCGGTCAGGATTGAGCCGGATTTTAATTTAGCGCTTCACCTTTATTGCGAAAAGCAATCGAGTACAATGGCCGTTTATGTGTGGATTGATTTTGTTTGCGGATTTAAATGATAAAACTAGCGAGTAAAAATTACCGAACGTTTATGCTGACAGCCCTTCTTTGCTTTGGGTTGATGAGCAATGCTCTGGCTGATCGTCTGGTGGTGGGCGATTTTTCAGGGGATTCCTTAGACGGATGGCAACCCAAATCTTTCAGCAGTGAGACAGATTATCGCCTGTTGCTTTTAGATCAGAAGTTGGTTTTGCAGGCAATGAGCGAAAACTCAGCCTCCGGCCTCTTTAAAAAGCAACGCATAGATTTATTGCAAACTCCTTTTATCAATTGGCGTTGGCGTATCGAGAATCGCTTGAGTTTGAGAGACGAACATAGTAAATCCGGTGATGACTATGCGGCCCGGGTTTATGCGGTTGTTGATGGGGGACTTGCTTTTTGGCGGACCAAGGCAATCAATTATGTCTGGGCGGTATCTTCACCTAAAGGGTCCGTTTGGCCTAATGCCTTTGCCGGTAATAATGCGATCATGATGGCGCTTAGAGCCAATGAAGATGCGACCGGAACCTGGTTTAACGAAAAACGGAATTTGCTGGAGGATTTAAGGCAGCATGTTGATAAAAACATTCGATACATTGACGCTGTTGCGGTCATGACGGATACCGATAACGGCAAAGGGAAAGTGACCGCTTACTATGGCGATATTTATTTAAGCAAAGATTGAGATGATGAGGGCGACTACTTTGAATTCCAGCGATACTGATTTTCCAGCCCTTCTTCGAAAAAATCTGGAGATTCTGCAAGTTAACTTAGGGTATGTTTGTAATCTCAGTTGTACGCATTGTCATGTCAATGCCGGCCCTAAAAGAACCGAGGTGATGTCGCTGGAAACTGTCCAGGATGTGCTGGTGTTTATTGATCAGGCCAAAATAAAAACGCTGGATTTGACCGGCGGGGCGCCTGAGATGAATCCCCAGTTTACTTATTTGGTCAGCCGGGCTCGAGCGATGGGGGTCAAGGTGATTGATCGCTGTAATCTGGTGATTCTTGAAGAGCCGGGTTATGAACATATGGCTGCATTTTTAGCCGACCATGAGGTTGAGATCATCGCGTCTTTGCCGTGTTATCTGGAGGATAATGTGGACAAACAACGGGGCAAAGGGACTTTTCAAGCCAGTTTGGCCGCTTTGCAGCGATTGAATGCTTTAGGTTACGGTCAGCCGGGTAGTGATTTACTGCTTAATCTGGTGTTTAACCCTCAGGGTGTCAATCTTCCTCCGGAGCAGTCCGCGCTGGAAAAAGCCTATAAGGATTATTTATTGAGCCATTACGGTATTGTATTCAACCGACTTTTTGCATTGGCCAATTTGCCGATACAGCGATTTGCCAAATATCTTACCAATAATAATTTATTTGATGAGTATATGCAGTTGCTCAAATCCAATCATCAGGCGGAAAATATTGAACGAGTGATGTGTCGCAATACGTTGAGCGTTGATTGGCAAGGATATGTCTATGATTGTGATTTTAATCAAATGCTGACTTTACCCCTGGGTGCGTTACCTGAAAGCAAAGCCCATATCAGCGGGTTGAGTTCCTCTCTTTTAAATGGGCAACCTATTACTGTTCGTGATCATTGTTTTGGCTGTACAGCGGGTCAAGGCAGCAGTTGCACCGGCGCATTGAAAGCAGCGTGAAAGTGTCTCGCAGTGCCGGAAGGCTTTTTTAGTATAAAGATGCCGTTCCCTTATCCATTATCACTCGGCCTCGAGTGAAGTTTGTTCCCGAATGAATCAGAAAGCGATTTTAAATTCAGATATCCGCTACGAATGCAGCGACTCGGCTTTTGCCGGGGGCATGGATTATTTTTTGAACGAAAAAGTAACCGATGTCAGCATCGACGAAAAAAATGATTCAGCGATGCTTGTTTCGTCGGTTAAGGGAGCGGGTAAAAAAGTTTATGAGCAAACAATCACTGTTTTATGGAAAAACAATTTCAGGGCGATCTCCATTAATGGCCGCTGTTCCTGTTCGGTCGGTTATAACTGCAAGCATGTTGCCGCTGTCTGCCTGTACTATCAAAAAATATTGGCCCATCCGAAAGTCATTGAAACGCATACAGCCGATTGTCTGAGATGGCTGGAAGCTTATTCAGCAAAACCTGAGAGTAAACCTGATTATCAGGAGTTCCTGGCCTATTTGTTAATGCCGGGATCAAAACCTTATGGCTACATACTGGATCTTATGGAAACCCGCCAGAAGCCAGCTGGCGGTTTAAGTAAGGGCAAAAAGACCAGCATTAATAATCTGCGCTACAACTATAGCTATAGCTCGTTTATTCAGGCTGAAGATGAGGAAATTATCCGATTGCTCACCGCTCTTAAGCTGACGCCTTCGAGTCAGCCTATCATCGCGGGCGCTGCAGGGCATTTGGTATTGACCAAGCTCATTAGTACGGGAAGATTGTTTTATCTGGATCTTGAAAACTCACCTTTAACACCAGGCGAGCCTCGCCAAATACAATTCAACTGGCAAAAACAAGATAGTGGCGATTATCAATTGCTTAGCGTAATTGAGCCGGAGGCTAAGCTGATTCGCGTTACGCCGCCGCTTTATCTGGATGAAAGCCAGAATAGAATCGGGGTATTAGATACCCGGCCTTTAAGTGCAGAGCAGGCAAGTTATTTAATGACTGCGCCCCCTGTGCCGGAAGTTTTGGTCGAGCAATTCAGTGAAATGCTGATATTCAGTCATCCTGATTTTCCGGTGCCGCCGCCCCAGGCTATGAATTTGATTGAACGGAAGGGTATAGCGCCTCGGCCGCATCTTATTCTGTTAGGAAGAGAGGACGGGGGTCGTCATTACAATCATTTTGTAAAAATGGGTTTTGATTATGGCGATGTTTTGCTGTCTGGCCAAGAGTCCGCATTATCTGTTGTTAAATTGCCTCACGGTGTTTTGCGCATTCATCGCGATCAGGAAAGGGAGCACGAGGCATTGGCGAGGCTCACCGGTTTGGGCTTTGAGTGGTCATCGGCGGATAAAAATGAACGCCTGTTATGGGGGGCTCTGAAAAACCAGAGCATGGACAATCCGTATTTATGGCGCGATTTTCTGGAAGTGGTGTGTCCGCAACTCCAACAAGAGGGTTGGTTCATTGAGAAAGATGCCAGTTTTCTGATGCAGTTTCAAATGTCGGAGTCCTTTGATGCCGAGATAGAAGAAAAAGACAAAGACTGGTTCGACATGAGTTTTAATGTCACTATCGACGGCAAGTCTTTACCTTTGCTGCCTTTGATCATGCCGGTCCTTGAGCATTATGATCTTGATTCTTTGCCGGACAGGCTTAATATTTCTGTAGGGACTCACAACTATCTTTCAATTTCGTCAGACCAACTGCAGCCCATTCTTAATGTTTTATATGAGTTATTTAATACAGGACTGGCAAACGGCAGTGGAACACTCAAACTTTCCCGCTACGATGCGGCAAGTCTTGTTGATATTGAAGAACGAAGCTATGGCGTATTCAGCATCAGAGGCGGTAAATCCTTAAGAGAGTTAGGCCGGAAATTGAAAAATTTTTCGGGTATCGGTTCGGCTGTGTTGCCCCAGGGCTTAAATGCCGAGCTGCGAGGGTATCAACACCAGGGATTGAGCTGGCTGCAATTTTTGAGAGAATATCATTTTGCCGGCATTCTGGCTGATGATATGGGCTTGGGCAAAACCATTCAAACGCTGACCCACTTGTTACTTGAAAAAGAGGCAGGAAGGCTGATTCATCCTTGCCTGATCGTTGCTCCGACCAGTCTGATGGGGAATTGGCGAAGGGAAGCAGAGCGATTTACGCCCGGATTAAAAGTGTTAACCCTGCAGGGGGCAGATCGTAAGAGCCTCTTCGATAAAATTGATAGTCATGATCTGATTTTGACTACTTATCCGCTGTTGTCCAGAGATGCCGATGTGTTGCTAAAGTCGAGCTATTACTACCTTATCCTGGACGAGGCTCAGATGATTAAAAATCCCAAAACCAATGCTTCAAAATTTGTCCGACAAATCAAAGCAGCTCACCGGCTAAGCTTGACAGGAACACCCATGGAAAATCATCTGGGTGAATTGTGGGCTCAATTTGATTTTTTAATGCCTGGATTTTTGGGTGATAGTGCTTTTTTTAAACGGGTTTACCGTTCGCCTATTGAGATGGAAGGTGATGTAGAACAAAAAAACAGATTATCCCGGCGTCTGGCTCCATTCTTGTTGCGAAGAACCAAGCAGGAAGTGGCAAAGGAATTGCCGCCCAAGACTGAAATTATCCGCTCAGTCCCGTTGTATGATAAACAGGCTGCTTTATACGAAAGTATTCGTTTGTCCATGGAGCAGAAAGTGCGTGCGGCTATTGAGGAAAAGGGCTTGGCACGAAGTCACCTCACCATTTTGGATGCATTGCTTAAACTAAGGCAAACCTGTTGTGATCCTCGAACATTGCCTTTGAAAGAAGCTCAAAAAGTCAAGGAATCGGCCAAGCTTGATTTGTTGATGGAGATGTTGCCGGAGTTGCTTGAAGAGGGGCGGCGAATACTGGTATTTTCTCAATTTACAAAAATGCTACGCCTTATTGAAGCTGAGCTGATTGAGCGCAATATTCCGTACACTCAATTAACCGGCCAAACCAAGGACAGGGACGAGGTGATCAATACGTTTACCAGCGGATCGGTCAATGTGTTTTTAATCAGCCTTAAGGCGGGCGGGGTCGGTTTGAACTTGACGCAAGCCGATACGGTTATTATCTATGACCCCTGGTGGAATCCTGCGGTTGAAACTCAAGCAGCAGATCGAGCCTATCGCATCGGTCAGGATAAGCCTGTTTTTGTCTATAAATTAATGACCGAAAATACAGTAGAAGAAAAGATTCTGAAGATGCAGGAGAAAAAACGTGCATTAGCAGATGAGGTTTATCAGGTGGATGCGGGCAAAATTGAAAACCTGACCCTGGAAGATCTGACTTCTCTTTTTAATTCGGTGTGAGTTAATAAACCTTTAATTATGGAAGTATATTCTTAACAGAATGAAAGATTTACCACAAGGCCATTCATCAGAAGCCGGTTTGCCAGCTTTTTTGTCCCCCCAAAAAGCCGTCGTTTTTGGCTTGGCGTTTGGCATTGCTGCTTTGTTGAGTTTAACTTACACTTTCAGTCGGCCGGCAATTTATCAAAGCAGCGCCAAGCTTCTCTATTCAACGGCGGCTGGATTTGATCAAGCTACCGATCTGCAACAAGTTCAGCATTTCATTATTCAACAGCAAGTATTACTGTCGCAAGAGCTTCTTGAAGAAACAATAAGACGATTGGAAATCTCGCGCCCAGGCACGCTTATGGATGTATCTCAGCTTCGAAGAATGCTGATATTGGAGCCCGTTCCGGAGGCCCACTTGATGGAAATTCGGGCGGAAGGTGAAGATGCCAAATTGCTGCCTTTGCTGATTAATACATGGATAGATGTTTACTTGGACGCGCGTGCTGCTGATACATCAAAAAGTAAAAACGAGCTCGCTGAGCAAATCAAAGCCACCCTGGCTGATTTGGAAAACAAAATAGAAGCAGCGCGTATCGCAATGGATAACTTTGAACGAGATAACGCGATTAAATCGGCAGCATCGGAACAGAATGAAACGAAAGCGCGTATCAGAGGGTTAATTTCTTCTTACAGCAATGCCAGTGAGGAAGAGCTTAAAGCCAAGGCTCAGTTGGATGCAATTAACAAGGCTATTGCTAATGGCGAAGTCATTCTTCCGCCACAAGATAATCCTGCAATTATTAACCTTCAGCAACGTTTGCAAAATTTAAAAGATAAGTTGAATGATTTCAGTCAGGATAATTACCGGGCAAACATAGCGATACAGCCGTCATTAAAAATGATTCCGGAGGAAATCAAAAAGCTGGAAAATGAAATAGATGCTCAACGTCTTCTCAGTATAAAAATGGTTCGTTCCAATGCAGAACGCCGTTATTTTAGTGCCAGGCAGATCTCTATAACTTTGAGAAAACAATTGGCCGAGCAAAAGGAACTTGATGATCATTACACGAATGTTCTTATGCAAAACGATAAATTACATCGAGAGGTCGAGGCCCTGGAAAAAATTTACCGTGAGCATCAGGAGCAATTGATGCGCATTAAAACGCAACAACTTGAAAGATACCCTTTAATGAATGTTGTAGCGCGGGCGCTCCAATCCAGGGAGCCAATCCGGCCAAATTACAGTAGTGATGCTTGGCTTGCTCTGTCCGGTTCATTTTTATTTGGGTTAATCAGTGTCTGGATGAGCGGGCTTTTAAGTAGGCAGCCTTCAAATCAGTCCGAATTAGCCAAATTTAACCGTAAACGGCCTCATAAAAAGGCTACCGAGCCTTTACCTGGCGTGTCGCAAAAGTTTCAACCTCCAAAGACACAACTCCCCGAAAATGAAAAGATACAGCCTGCTCCGGTGATCAGAGAATTGTCACAAAATGAGTTGCGTAGTCTTTTAGCTAACGCCAATAACATGAGCAAACAATTGATCAGCTTGTTGCTATGCGGGTTATCTCTTACGGAAGTGGCTCATTTGACCCCCAAAGACTTTAATAAACACACGCAATCAATCAATGTAAATGGAGCCTCGGCTCGCCGGATTGAATTGCCGCCTGGTTTGTCCGTTTTTTTTGAGCAATCCGGGCTTTTTCCGGTTTGGTACACCGGGAAGGCTTTTTCCCTGACTGACCTTTCCGCATGGCTTACATTGACCGCAATAGATTCGGGCGTAGTCAGCCCTGAAGAGGTAAGCCCTCTTTGCTTAAGGCATACCTGTATCATTCATTTATTGAGGAAGGGATTGCGCTTGAGCGAACTTGAAAGAATCGTCGGGTTCTTAAATCCCGCTCACTTGCTGAGTTATGCAGATTTTGCATCACCCGAAGCGGGTCTCAGCATTGAGCAAATTGACACGTTCCATCCCGCTTTGGTCGAGTATTTCCAGGGGCAAACATAAAGACTCACTTTACATAGTTGCCTGCTTGAAGTAAAAAAACCATTAACGCTATCAAGTGTTGCTGAAAAAGCCTTGGAGCAGGCACGGGATATTGACAAGCCTACATGGCCCGGTTGTAAAGGCGTTCAATCAAGCGTTTTATTTCGGCTTCCTGTTTGCTTATGCTTTCGCACAGTTGAAATTGCACAATGGCCCGGCTCCGGTTTTGATGCGGTGTCGTCACTTTAAAATACCGGTTGTCTTCCAGAAAGTCCGTGAAAAAACGCAGTCCCAATTCGAATGGAATCAATTGGATGGCAGGATAAAGATAGGCGTAATCATCTTCAGTCAAAAAGGATCTTGTTTCCTCCAGATAACCGGTCAATAACGCTTCACAAATTTCGAGGTTAAATTGGCCCGTCGGCAATTGGCAAAGTGATCGAACGCAATCGCCGATGTCGTAATGTAATAAACCCGGTTTAACGGTATCCAGATCGATCAGGCTAGTAATTTCGCGGGTGTTCTTGTCAAACAAAAAGTTATTAAACTTGGGGTCGCCATGAATAGCCCGTAATTTTAAAAGCCCTTGTTGTTTTGCCTTTTCCAAAACAATCGTAAGTTCTTCATGTTGATCAATAAAATCAAGGCAAAAGCGGCTGTCAGCGGAGTCATGCAAGGTGTTCGTCTGGCTGAGTACTTGACGGTAACGGGACAGGTATTCTGGCGCGATATGAAAGCCGGGCAGCGTGTCGTTAAGGTCTTTTGGATTCAGTCTATTCAGCAAGCGATGAAAATGGCCCAGTGCAAATCCGGTTTGCCTTGCCTGTTCCGGACTTTCCACCGTCTCAAGGCTGATCGTGTTTGGAATATACGTGATTGCACGCCAGGTATCGCCCTGTTGATCATTAACGCAATATTCTCCTGATTGCGTTTGAATGATACCTGGAATTTGTAGTTTTAGCGTGTTTTGCTCTGTTTCGGCGATATGACGGTTAAGTACAGCCAAATTACGAATAACCAGCTTGGGCTCAGGAAAAACCACAGGATTGATTCTTTGTAACACCCATCCGCCAGTAAATGTGGTGACCAGATAAGTGTCATTAATCAGGCCTTCGCCCAGAGGATTGATGCCGGCAATCTGAGCTGAATCTGTAAACTGAGAGGCAATATCGAGTAAAGACGGCATAGCGGTTATGATCAAGTTGAAAGTCGTCTTGCGGCTGAGTGTGTGTCAGGGTTAAGCGTTTTTTGCAGAACCGAGCGCGGCTATCAATGTCCGTAAGGCTTGGCCTCTGTGGCTGACACTGTTTTTCAGTTCGGGAGACAATTGCGCTGAGGCGCAAGAAAATTCCGGCACCCAGAATACGGGATCATAGCCAAAACCGTTCTCACCTTGTGTCTGCGTCATGATCAGTCCTTCCCAGACACCTTGAGCAATGACCGGGCAGGGATCCATTGTGTGCCTCATGAAAACCATAATGCAAATAAATCGGGCGGTGCGCTGGTTTGCCGGGATACCTTCCAGTTCAGACAATAATTTGTTCAGGTTGTCTTGATCGCTTGCTTCCCTTCCAGCATAGCGGGCTGAAATGACCCCGGGTGCGCCGTCCAATGCATCGACTACTAACCCTGAGTCATCGGCAATGGCGGGAAGTTGCGCATAATGTGCTGCATTACGGGCTTTTAATATGGCATTTTCAACGAAAGTGCTGCCGGTTTCCTCTGCTTCAACGACCTTGAATTGTGATTGGGGCAAAATGGGATGACCCTCCAGTATCGCCTGGATTTCCCGGATTTTTCCGGGATTGCTGCTGGCCAAAACAATCGGTTGAGAACGGCTTACTATCATTTATAGGATTCTATTGCTGCGCGTTGTTTTTCTAATAATCGATTAATGCCCATGTTGGCTAATTCCAGCATGGCATCCATTTCATCTTTACGGAAAGCATGACCTTCTGCGGTGCCCTGAACTTCGATAAAAGCCGCTGCATCGTTCATAACGACATTCATATCTGTTTCGGCTTGGCTGTCTTCGGCATAATCCAGATCCAATACTGGAACGCCCTGATAAATACCAACCGACACAGAGGCAATTTGTCCATGGATGGGGTTGGACTTGATTAATTTTTTGGCCATCATTTGGTTGATTGCCAAGGATAAGGCAACAAAGCCCCCGGTAATCGACGCGGTGCGGGTCCCACCGTCGGCTTGCAGGACATCACAGTCAATTGTGATAGTGTGTTCGCCCAATGCTTTCAGATCAATTGCTGCGCGTAACGAACGGCCAATCAAACGTTGAATTTCCATTGTGCGGCCACCTTGTTTGCCGCGACTGGCTTCCCGTCCCATGCGTTCATGTGTGGAGCGGGGTAACATGCCATACTCAGCAGTTATCCAGCCTTCCCCTTTACCTTTTATAAAGCGGGGGACAAACTTGTCTACGCTAGCGGTACACAACACTCGGGTGTCACCAAATTCAACCAGAACCGAGCCTTCTGCATGCCGTGTAAAGCCGCAGGTAAATTTAATCTCTCTCAGTTGATCCGGGTTTCTTCCGCTGGGTCTCATAGTGTCGCTCTTTTAATAAAAATTTCCACAGTATACCTGAAACAGGATAAATAACGGTTCAGATTTAGCGAGTTTATTCAGGCGTAGTACTAATCGCCTGTTTTGAGTTGATGGTGTAGGTGATTGATTTCAAAGGACGCGTGAAACCTTCCCTGTAGCTCTTTGCTGCGTCCCTGTAGTGCAGGGTAAACGCATTAAAAAAATTAATATATCAATATGTTACCGGTTACTTAGAACGAATAGTCCATTTGGTTTAACTTGTGATGCCTCTCCCTGGGGCCCGTTAGGCCGCGCCGAGCACTGGCTATTTTGCCGAGAACAGCCCGCTAGGGGAGCGGCAGGGATGCCGCTCGTTTTCGGAGGGCCAGGGATAGCCCTTCCGAAAACCCTCGGCAAAATCGTCAGCGCGCAGGATGCAGCGGCCTTCGGGTGTCTTTTCTTTTGGATACTTTTCTTTGGACAAGCAAAGACAAAATCGACGTGAACGATTTTGAAAAGCTTTAGCTGGCCCGAAGGGCGAAACCCAAGGATGGGTTTCGTAGCAGTATCGCGGTTGTCGGTCCGCGAACCGATTCCACATAAACGTCGCGATAGCGACACAAAGCCTTTTTTAGGTTTCAAATCAACCGAATCTTATAGTTAATCCGGAAAAAGGAATATTTTAACTATCTGATTTTCTATAGTGTTTTAATGCGTTTGCCCCCTGTAGTGGAATCCTTTTCAATCAACCATCTACATTCAATAAAATTGGAGGGGTAAACAGATATCTGGCGTGTACGGTTGAATCAAGACTGCATAAAATAATTGAATTAGGTGTAAGCCGCTAATTTTACTATCCATTCACAGGTTATGAATTAAATGCATTTAAGAACTCATTGATAGACTGCGGGCGATCTTTTGGTTGAATTTCCATTGCCCAGTCGATGGCTTCGAGAAAGGGCATGGGAAACTTTTTTTTATGCGCTTTAACAGCAGGTGATAGCGTATCTTTTTTATTTCTTTCCGGAGCCGGTGGCGACGCCTTAAGGTCAAGGCAGGCTCTGATGCTTGCACCTATCGCATAAATATCCGTCCAGGGTCCCAATTGACTGGCGGTATTATATTGTTCAATTGGAGAAAAACCTTTTGTTAGAATTTTACTGTTTTTATTTTTTATAGAATTCGGGAAACTTTGTATAGCACCAAAATCCAATAAAAGAGGATCATTATCGGGGCGAATAAGGATGTTGGCGGGCTTGATATCCAGATGAAGCAGATGTTGCTCATGAATAAGACCGATTCCGGACATCAGTGCTGTAAAAACTTTAACAAGAAAGGCGTGGGTTATTGTAATCAGCCGATCTTTTAAAATTTTATCTAACGAGAAGCCATAGTCGTAAGTCATTACCATATAGACGGTCGAGTTTTCTTGAAAGAAATTGATTACATCGACAATATTGGGGTGTTTTAATGTGGCAAGTGCTTTCGCCTCTTCAAAGAAAAGCGATCTTCCACGCATGAATAAATCCCTGTTTTCATCACTGTGAGCTACAACATGGTTGTTCCAGGTCCGGTGGGCCAGTTTTCTAGGTAAATATTCCTTAATGGCCACCTGGATCTGATCAATTCGTTGCCGTGCAAGATAGACCGAACTAAATCCACCATGCGCAAGTTCCCGCTCTATTATATAGTCGTCTATAATGGTGCCGGGTTGGAGATAGTTCCACTGTTTGGGGTAGGTGGAAGGATCGTAAAAATCAGTCATGAAGGAAATCCTTACAAAGTCCCGGCAATTATAGGTGGAAAATGATCAGAAGTATGACCGCATTTGCAGGTAGTGAGACAGAAGTCAATAACCTCATTATTAGTTGCGAATTAAGATCTGTGAATCACCGCTATTGTGAAATGTCCTTTAAGTTGCCTGAGCGACTGCGACCATTGGAAACAGATTTACGTGGAGTCCTCTCCAACGGTATAAAAAGAGGTAAAGTCGAATGCGGATTGATTTGTAAAAAGCAGACTCATTCCATACAAGAGCTTAATATAGATATGCAGGCAGTGGCGTCACTTTTGTCTGTAACGTCAAAAATTGAAGGCTTAATGCAATCAGCCCGGCCTTTTTCTGCTTTGGAAGTGCTGGTCTTTCCCGGTATCCAACAAGAGTCTGAAGCTGACATAAATCAGCTTAAAACCGAAATTTCTGAATTGGTTCATAGCGCATTAATGCAATTATTGGCGGTTCGAGAAAGAGAGGGCGCGCAGTTAAGCTTGATGATTGAAGAGCGATGTTCCAGGATCAAAGAATTGATTTCAGCAGTACATGTACGCATGCCGCAAGTGCTGCTTAATTTGCGCGAAAAAATAAATAAAAGAATTGCAGAGCTGGTGGCGGAGCCTGATTTTGAAAGGTTTGAGCAAGAGTTTGTTTTTTTGACTCAAAAACTCGATGTCGAAGAGGAATTAGACCGGCTTGAAACCCATGTAACTGAAGTGTTTCGCGTGCTTGATCAGCAAGAGCCGGTAGGGCGCCGACTTGATTTTTTAATGCAGGAAATGAACCGGGAAGCCAATACTCTAGGTTCAAAATCAGGTGATAAAGAGATCACCAATATTTCAATTGAATTAAAAGTATTGATAGAGCAGATGCGCGAGCAGGTCCAGAATATAGAGTAAGCCGACCGGTTTCTGTTCGCAATCTTGATGCCGATATAGTCCAAGATGAGTAAATTAAATCCATCTTCATCATCGTTGGTTGAGTATATTTATTTAGCGATAACATTAATAAGTTTCTACGGTTTAATCAGACAGATTTATGGAAAATGGAAAACTTTATATCATTTCGGCTCCATCAGGGGCAGGAAAAACAAGCTTGGTCAGGTGTCTAGTAAAAGATGTGGAGCGCTTATCGGTTTCTGTATCGCACACTACACGATCCATGCGGCCTGGTGAAATTGATGGCGAGGATTATTATTTTGTCTCAATGGATGATTTTCAAAACGAAATTAGGCAAGATGCTTTTTTAGAGTATGCCAAGGTTTTTGATCATTTTTATGGGACGGCGCTGCAAACTGTCGACGAGCTTTTGCATCAAAATATTGATGTTATTCTGGAGATAGATTGGCAAGGCGCCCAGCAAATTCGTCAAAAACGTTCAGGGGTTATTTCTATCTTTATTTTGCCTCCCTCCATACAGATTTTGGAGCAGAGACTAAGAAATAGAGGTCAGGACAGTGAGTCAACAATTGCGAGAAGAATGGATGATGCCGTAACTGAAATAAGTCATTACGAAGAGTTTGATTATTTAATCGTAAACGATGTCTTTGAGGAATCATTGCAAGCCCTGAAGTGCATCATTTTTGCTAATCGTCATGATAAGGAGAGGCAGATGAGTAAGTTGGCTCCATTGCTCTCTTCATTATTAGGTCGTTCGCAGCATTCCTAAAAAAGACGATTTGTTATATTGTCCCAGTTAGTGTGACTATCAACAGTGGTTTCTTCAACAATAATAAATTTATGTTTTCTCCGTTCGTTTCTTCTCCTGTCTTGAAACGGAAGATTGATGTGGTTACGTCTTAATCTCGGGTCGTTGTGCCAATTTCTTGAGTAAAATTCTATAACTGCAATATTTTTACCATTTATCTGTTTGCCGTTAAGTTGCTTGATTGCGCGTTGACCAACGGGTTCGGGTTCTACTCTGACCAGTCCGTAAAATTCAAAAGCCGTATTTTTATGATTCTTCTTTATCATCATAATTTTTATATCATGAATGTATCCTCGCTTAGCAAAGAAACCTCCTTTTAATGCGGATCCAAAAAAAGAAGAAATCTCATATTTACTGGTATCAGATGGAATTCTTTTCAGCAATACAAGCATGGCTTAATCCTCATAAAACGACTTCTGGGCCTGTGAAGTGATTTTTTATAGTTTATGATTTTCTAATGTCTTTTACGAAATAAATCCAGCCATTTGAGTTGTGCCGGAAGTTTAATTTTATAATTTAAGCGAATCTATCGGCATTTGTATAGAATCGATTTGCTCCTTGATTTGGTCGTCTGGAAGCTAACGGTAATAGGAAAGGAGAGTGCTTAATTCCATATCAGAGATTTACATGGCAAGGATAGAGAGTAAAGTATGCTTAAATTTGATGGTCTAACTTTGAGAGCTCAGCTTTTCTGATAGAATCAATTAAACCCTAAATTAACACAGTTGGTTGCAATAATTACTATGACAAAAAAATATTCTATTTTTATTCTTGGCTTTGGCCTTCTGGGTCTTATCCTGTTTCAAAGAGAGGTGGTCTTGCCCTTTGTGTATAAAGTGGTGGGTTCCGATCTCTTTCTAGTTGACACAGATGATAAGGCAGATATGGAGACCGTTGTCGATGAATACACCGATATGGCATTTGTTCAGTGCAATAACTACATTAAAAAAGAGCTGAGCGATGAGTTTTCATTGTCTTTTTCCGAAAAAGCATTAAATGCATGGAGTATAGGCGATCATCAGTATGTGATAAATGGAGAAGTTGAGGTGAGTAAGCCTAACTCGGAAAACTCTATCAAAAGGTATGTTTGTCGAATTAGTTACGATAAGAAAACTGATCAATCCGGATTGATGGATTCAAATAATTGGTCAGTTTACGGCCTATCTGGAATCGAAGAGATATAGAATAATATGTTAATCAAATCCAGCTGAAATGATTTTTCAGTTGGATTAATTTATTGATCTAATGATCAAGGGTAATGTTGTTGTTGAAACAAGTGGTTCAATTAGGAAAGGGGCGAGGGTTTCCTGAACATTTAAAATCATGATGGAAAGTCGCCAAGTGCGGTGTTGCAAAGAGTGCGATATTAAGCCTCACCTTTTTAAGATGCTGGACTCAAAGTTAAGCTCTAATCTAGTGTCTATAAACTAATCCTCTCATTTCATCTTTTGCATATTTCTGAAGACGCAGTTTGTGTCATATCTTTAAATTCGACGCAATGCGAACAATCATGATTTGTATGAACGGTCTATCCATATAAAACAAGCTTATCCATCATCATAGGGGCTATCGGTATTATTACCCCCAGTTCCCGGTTATAAAAAGTTCTACTTTCTGCAGTTCTGTCCCATCAGTGACACCATGTCCAAATTCAAATTGAACAGCGGATGTAAAATGTCTCTGTGCATAATCTCCCAATTAAATCCGACTGAAGTGTTTATTATGCCTGCGGTACTCTTCGTATAAGAGCTCTAGTGCATTTTCCTTGGTCGGTGATTCAGTCAAGTCAGTGAGAAATACAATTCCAGTGCTCTGAGTGAGTTAATCATCATGAAGGGATAAAAGTGCATTCTTGTTGAAGCATCAGAGATTGATAAATTCGTTTAGCTTAGAGCGATAAGTTATTAAAGAACAAATGAATTAGTCCGATATATGGGAGAAGAGTTCTATCGCACCCGTAAGAATGTGCTCTCAGTAATTAAATTATTGAAGTGATTTTTGTCTTGACAAGGTGCGTTGAGCTGATAAACTGCTCAGCACCAAATTGGATTGGTAGATGCTTTAATTAAGTCAAATTAACAAAGCAAGATATGGACATAAGTTAAAAAACTCCCAGCTAACGTTGGGGATTCAATAATTTTTAGGAGGTAGAAATGGCTGCTACAACTGAGTCAGTTAAGGCTGATGCTGCGGAAGCACCGCTTTTAAATAAAAAGAATATGTTTGCAGGCGCTGCACTTTACTGTGTGTTTTACGCTTGGGTTCGCTGGTATGAAGGAGTTTACGGCTGGTCAGCTGGTTTAGACTCATTTGCTCCAGAGTTCGAAACATATTGGATGAACTTTCTTTATATCGAAATGGTTTTGGAAGTAATGACCGCATCTATCCTGTGGGGTTACATCTGGAAAACTCGTGATCGGAAAGTAATGTCAATTACTCCAAGAGAAGAGTTAAGAAGACATTTCACACACTGGACTTGGTTAGTTATGTACGGTATCGCCATTTATTTCGGCGCTAGCTACTTCACTGAGCAAGATGGAACATGGCATCAAACAATCGTTCGCGATACTGACTTCACACCAAGTCATATTATCGAGTTCTATTTGAGCTACCCAATCTACATCATCACTGGTGGCGCATGCTTCTTATATGCCAAAACTAGACTTCCTACTTACCAACAAGGTCTCCATATGCAATATATGGTAGCTATCGTTGGTCCATTCATGATCTTACCAAACGTAGGTCTGAATGAGTGGGGTCACACTTTCTGGTTTATGGAAGAGTTGTTTGTTGCTCCATTACACTACGGCTTCGTATTCTTCGGATGGGCTGCTCTTGGTGTATTAGGTGTGGTAAATACAGAAATTGCATCAATTGCAAAGCTTCTGAAAAAAGACTTGGCATAATAACCGGTCAAAGAAAGTAAAACTATCTCCTGGCCGCTTTGTAATAACATACAAAGCGGCTCAGATTAAGAGATAAAATAAAAAATATAATTTAAATCCTTTAGGAGGTAAGCTAATGAGCGCATCTCAATCAGCTGTACGTTCACGCGCTGAAGCTGTAAAAGCATCACGCACGTTCGATTGGCTAATTTGTTTCACATTATTCTTTGTAATTTTAGGTGGTTATCATATTCACTATATGTTGACTGGTGGAGATTGGGATTTCTGGACCGATTGGAAAGATAGACGTCTGTGGGTAACTGTAGCTCCTATCGTTTCAATTACATTCCCAGCTGCTGTTCAAGCTATATTATGGTGGAGATATCGTCTTCCATTCGGTGCTGTTTTCTGCATACTTGGCTTATTGTTAGGTGAGTGGATCAACAGATACTTCAACTTCTGGGGATGGACTTATTTCCCAGTAAACTTCGTGTTCCCTTCAAACTTAATGCCTGGTGCTATCGTACTTGATATCGTGTTGTTGTTATCTAACAGCATGACGTTGACTGCAGTATTAGGCGGTTTGGCTTATGGTTTATTATTCTACCCAGGCAACTGGCCGATAATTGCACCATTACACGTTCCTGTTGAATACAACGGTATGATGATGACACTGGCTGACTTACAAGGTTACCACTACGTTAGAACTGGTACTCCTGAATATATCAGAATGGTTGAAAAAGGTACTTTAAGAACATTCGGTAAAGACGTTGCTCCAGTATCTGCGTTCTTCTCTGGTTTCGTGAGCATCTTGATTTACTTCTTGTGGCACTTCTTCGGCAAATGGTTTGGAAAAACTGACTTCGTACAATCTTCTTGATTGCAGAAGTTGTTTTAGATAAATCCATAAGAACAAGTAATTAATATACTTGATACTCATAAAAACTATAGATTCTCTATTATAGAGGAGGATATATGAATATAATTAAAGACAAGGTAGCTAAATTATCCTTTGTCGCACTGCTGGTAACTGTAACCGCAGCGATGTTTTACACTCCAACTGCTTCAGCTCACGGCGAAAAGTCACAGGCCGCATTTATGCGGATGCGTACTATTCACTGGTACGATCTGAACTGGTCAAAAGAAGAAGTCACTGTAAACGACACAATGACAATTTCTGGAAAATTCTTCGTGTTTACAGGTTGGCCTGAAACTGTTGATAAACCAGAAAGCGCATTCTTGAACATCGGTATTCCTGGTCCTGTATTTATTCGTGCAGGTTCTTGGATTGGTGGTCAATTAGTTCCTCGTTCAGTTTCTTTGGAACTGGGTGAAACCTACGAGTTTAAAGTATTGTTGAAAGCACGTCGTCCAGGCGATTGGCACATTCACACAATGTTAAACGTAGAAGGTGGTGGTCCAATCATTGGTCCAGGTAAATGGGTAACAATCTCTGGTAAAATGAGTGATTTCAAAAATCCAATCACTACTTTGACTGGCGAAACTATTGATCTGGAAACTTATAATCTGAGCAATATCTACTTCTGGCACGCTTTCTGGTATGCCTTAGGTTTAGCTTGGGTTGTATATTGGGTACGTAAACCAATTTTCGTTCCACGTCACATCGCTGTAGAAGCTGGTAAAGCAGATTCATTGATCTCAGCAACTGATAAAAAAGTAGCAATGGCATTTGCCGCTGGTACAATCGGTTTGGTTGCATTCTCAATGGGTTCTACAAACGAACAGTATCCTGTAACAACTCCTTTACAAGCAGGTTTGTTGCGCGGTATTAAGTCAATGGAAGTTCCACAATCAACTGTTGCTGTTAAAGTTGTTGATGCTACTTACCGTGTTCCAGGTCGTTCAATGCAAATGACTTTGGAAATCACCAACAACGGTGATGACGCAGTTCGTTTAGGTGAGTTCAACACTGCTGGTGTTAGATTCTTAGACCCTGCGGTTCTTGAAGATGAAACTGGTTATCCAGATGATTTGTTGGCTGAAGAAGGCTTGACTGTTAGCGATAACAGCCCATTAGCTCCAGGTGAAACCAGAACTGTTGAAGTTACTGCATCTGATGCTGCATGGGAAGTTTACCGTTTAGCTGACTTGATTTACGATCCAGATAGCCGTTTTGCTGGATTGTTGTTCTTCTTCAATGAAGATGGAACACGTCAGTTAGTAACTGTTGACGCTCCATTAATCCCAACATTTATTTAATGTTCGGACCTTAGTTAAGGTTAAATGTAACTAAGAAAACTAAACCCCTGGTTAATTATTTAACCAGGGGTTTTTTTTGAGTAAAAAAAATCAAAATTGATAAATGTATATTTAGAAATACTTGGAAAAAAAGGTAAGTTCGTTTTGTTACTAATACCGGAGTTGAAAGTATTGGTGTTGTTTCTAACGAGTTTTGAATTGTAAGTAAGAGTGAAAGTTAATGGCTACGGTTATGGGTATGCCGGCATTAGTTAGGGGGTTTAGTAAGCGTAAAAACAATAAAGATTCAAAAGTCCTATAAATGAAATTCAATGAGCCAAGATGCCTTGTAAATTTCTGTTGAGATCGAAAAGAAGATGTTGAATAGCATGAATTAATGATGATTTTTTTAGTATAGAGACTAATAATTTGGAGGATATCAATATTCTTTACCAGGTCGAATATGTCAGAGGGTAATGAATAGTTACGTATGCAAATGTCTCGTTAATATTCGAAGTAAAAAGGAAGGGTGTACTTTAAGGAAAGATATCCAATAGAAGATCAAAAACTCATTAGAAATCAACTTCTAAATACAAAAGAGATTTGTTAGATTGATTAAGATATGTTTTGGGTTTTAAAGAAGAATAAGTCTTTAAATTAAGAATATAAAATAGTGAAATCTTATAGATAAGTGAAGGGTTTGGGTTCTTAAAGAATCAGCAATAAATGCTTAATGTTTAGCGGGAATTTGATTAAAAAATGGAAGATGAAGAAACAATAAAAATTAATTTAATACATGCAATAAAAAACCCAACTTGCTAGATAACAAGTTGGGTTTTAAATATATTATAGGCTAATAGTAGATTGTTCTACTTTTTGTTTTGATGAATCAGGATCGTCTAAGCAGCCAGACAAACCAACAATCATTAATGCCATTGCTAAAAGAGATATAACTTTTTTCATACTATCCTCCAAAATTTCTATAGAATTATTTTATTTATATAAAGTACTAATCATATAGCACAGCTATTTTATATCACGGGAAAAAAAGCTATGCAACTTGTATTTTAAATAAAAAAAGCGACTAGTCATTGCTCAAGTCAAGTTTAGAAGAATAGGTAAAGTCCTTCCAGGTGGCAATTCCAGAGGTTGACCATTCATTAGAAGCATTAATTCTTCGGAGGTCATAAATCCACTGGTTGGGCGATATGTTTGGTTTTGTTTTAATGTAAAAAGTACAGTCTGCCAGAGATAAGCCTAATTTCGGAGCCCAATAAGCAGTAACTTTCATGATAAATTTGTTTAACCGTTTATGGTCGATATGGGGAGTGACAGCGATATTTGCCCACATCGAGTGAACCCTGCCCCAGTGAGGAGCTAAGATGCGGCCCTCTTGATTGATGAAGGGCAGCCATTGTTCTTTGCCGTTATTGTCAAGATAGGTGATCGCAATTATCTGACTGTATCCGGCAAAGTGATCATGGAGATAAAGAGCGTGCGGAATTATGCCAAGGAAGGTCTGAGAAAGCATTAGCAGTGAATTACTGGCTTGATGGAAGGTTAGGCCTAAAGCGGAGTTTTTTAGATCAATATTGAGCCTGTATAGAAGCCCATAATGAATAGTGCTGTTAAGTTGAAGGATTGCTATTAAAATTAGCGCTTTGGTTAATTTTGAAAGTTTATTTTTTTGAGTTAATGGATCGGGAGCTTCAAAAATAGAGCTGTAAAAACTGAAAGTATTAATCAGTTTTGGTATGTGGCATTCTATGTCACAAGTATTACGTAGGCGATTGTCGGCAATATTGCGGTATTTGACTTTAGCAAAATGATAAATACCCGGGGTTTTGAGTATAAGGCCAATTGGTGATAAATACTGCATTTTAAATAAGATATTGATATAAGTATCAAGGCCTTTATATACATTATTACTGTCAAATGCATAAAGATCAGTTAGCAAAGTGTCAATGGGTATATCTGATAATTGATGATGATTATGAGCATGATCTTGAGCATTTAAAAAAGATAAATTATTAAAGATATCAAAATGTTTTAGTATGAATACAGTCCTATTGCAAAGAGGGCAGTTTTTGTCATAAAAAACAGTCAACTTGGGTGTGTTGGATTCGATGCGTAATCTAAGATAATTCCACCAAGAAAATGGAATCATTAGAGTATAAAAAATTAACATGCCTATCCCAAAGGGATAGATATTTAAAGATAAAGCGATACCAGCATGTAAACCCATGCCAATGAATAAATAAATGGGTTGTAAATAACGATTAAAAAATAAAAAGACAAATGAGAATTGAAAGGCAAAAATTAAATAACCGATAAATTTCTGCAAATATTCCTGATTTAAAAGCCAGGAGAAATCAATGGCAGAGATGTAATAAGGTTGTGTTGAGGGTAGCCACGCGCCCAGGCCGTTTCTCCAATGTTCGGCAAAAAGCTTGTGAATGGCAGAGTCAAAATAAAGAAAGCCAAGGCAAAAAAGAATGGGAACATAATAACAAAGCGCAGGAATCTCATTAATGGCGCTTTTGTGCAGATGAAAAAAAGGATGGGTTAATTTAGATCTTAGTTGATCAATACTGAAGGCTTTGTCAGTAGGTAAAAACATAAGAAAAAAACCAGCACAAATCATAAACGCGTCGAATCCACCATCAAAGTCGCGCTGCATAGGCGTAAATTGGACAAAAATAATCCAGAATATATAGTTTACTATGATTGAGATTTGGCATTGATAGCCAATGAAGATAAAAAAAGAAGATATTGCCCAAAGACAAAGAAAGAAAGGAATCATTGGATATTCGACGTCTATATACGGTATAGGGTCAAATATTAAGTGATCAAAGTAAAGTAGGAATATTATTTCTTGTAGCGTAACAAAGCCGTATAACGAACGGTAAATGCCAATACCAATTGCAGGGGATTTTTGATTATATAGGCGAGTGACTTGATTTCTAATATATTTATACATTGAAAGCTAGAAGCAAATGTATAAAGTATAAAGTATAAGGTGATGAAAAAAAATAAGGCCGTGATAAGATCAGATCTTATTCAACGGCCTAGATTTTGATATAGAGCAGTTTTAAGACTTTTTTTATTTGTCTTCGTCTTTAGGTTCGGCAAATACCCATTTTACTAGGAAGTAACCCGCAGCAATAACAACGATTGCGCCGACCATGCCAGCTGGCTCTTTTAACATTTCAGTTAGATCTAAGATCGCACCCATGAGTGTCCCACCTGTAATTATTAATGATTGAAAGTACTATTTGCATAGCAAATGAGCCATTTATGATACTTCAGGCAAAAATAAAGTCAAGGAAAAAATAAGGGCGTTACTGTTTGAATGTAATCATCCTTTACTAAATTAGGTCTCGTTATACCGTGTGGTATAATCCAGTCTCGTGGGTAAACTAGAGTATGGTGAGGACTGGTTGATGATTAAAAAATTATGTTATAAATTAAGTTACGGCGTGGCTGCAATTACGGTGGCGCTGGCCGCAAATGCAGATGTTATGCTGAAAGATCAATCTGAGATTATTGGCGCCTGGAATGTAACTGCTGAAGCAGCAAAGCTGGATGGAGAAAAAAAACTATTAAATGTTCAGTGGAATTTTAGAACTGATGGCATCCTTCAAACAAAGGCCATAGACACTGGCGGGCGTACTAAGTCGTTCGAAATACCTTTAAAATACAGTGTTGAAGCCGGGATGATTAAAAAGCAGTCAACTCCTGGAAGAGAAAAATACGAGTCATGTAAGGTTATTGAAAAAGAAGGTTCTGACATGATAATCAAGTGTACTTACCTTTATTTCTTTTTAACAAAAATATAATAATTAAATTTCAAGAAGGTATAACAATGATAGGTGGAATTATAATGGTGTTGGTTGCCCTCTGGGTTTTCCAATCAGCGAGTAGGGCGAAGGTAAACAATGTTTTGTTTTGGGTTGCTGCATGCTCGGTTTTGTTTTTGGCCGTACAAGTTCTTTTTGTCAATTTAAACATCTGGATCATTGACGGGATGAAAGGTGTTGAAATTAATCCGGATTATGACAGAGAGCTGACCAGCATTGGAGACAGGAAAACAGGTGGTTCGCAAAGTATTGGCGGCATGTTATTGTCAGTGCTTTTCGAAGTATTACCTCCTTTGGCAGGCATAATCAGTGTGGGCCTTGTCAAAACCAAATTGATGTTGAAAGCGCCACTTACAGTGGCTAACATTTTTAGTGGCTGGAAAGAATTATTTATTGGAATAAAAAATAGCTTTAAAACATCTGAATAAAATGAACTAGACTGCACAGCAAAAAAAACCCAAGTTTAACTTGGGTTTTTTTTGCTGTTTTAAAGCTAGGAATAAATTTAAATGATTAGCTGTGGTGCTTTGAATACTCCTTTTTTGTATCTGCTCACCCTCCAATTTTATTGGGTTTAGGTGGTTGGTTGAAAAGGCTTTTGCATCAGGAATGTTGCAGAGAGCTACAGGGACGTAATCACGGGTTCTTTGAATCAAGCCCTACGCCCTCAACTCAAAGCGGGTGAGTAGTTACCCTTTCTCAATAAATTGTTTAACTACCAATAATCTTGGATACCAAAAAACTCAGGGCTAATATGAACAATACTGTAAATATTAAACCAGCAATGATGTAGCTTGAAAGGGAACCCTCTTCGAAATCTTTTTTCCTGTTTTGATTAGTTTGGACGCCAATTGCAGCGGCTAAGACACTTTTAATGACGGATAAAATATTAGTTTTAGACATGAATTCTCCTGTATCGAACAGTACCGAATACTAAAGTCTGCTGACCATTCCGGCAACAATTAATTATGAATATGATTGACAACTCAATGACAAAACTAAATGTCCTCAAGCAACTTTTATCCAAGCGAATCTTAATTCTGGATGGCGCCATGGGGACAATGATTCAAAGTTACCGTCTGGAGGAAAAAGATTATCGAGGCGAAAGATTTTCTGATTGGCCGGTTGATTTAAAAGGCAATAATGATCTCTTATCATTGACGCAGCCCGAAATCATTAAGTCAATTCACTTGGCTTACCTTGAGGCAGGCGCCGATATTGTTGAGACGAATACATTTAATTCCACCAAGATTGCTATGGCGGATTATCAAATGTCGGAATTAGCCTATGAGATAAACAATGAGTCGGCACGTTTAGCCAAGCTGGCCGTTGATGAAATATGTCAGAAAGATCCTGACAAAACGAGATTTGTGGCGGGTGTTTTAGGTCCAACCAATAGAACAGCATCAATGTCGCCGGATGTGAACGACCCGGGGTATCGCAACGTTACCTTTGAAGAACTGGTTGAAGCCTATACTGAAGCGACGCGTGGTTTGATTGATGGTGGTGCTGATATCATCCTGATTGAAACGATATTTGACACGCTCAATGCGAAAGCGGCCGTTTTTGCGGTGGATCAATATTTTGAGACTTTGGGTTTTAAGTTACCGGTGATGATTTCCGGAACCATCACTGATGCATCAGGAAGAACCCTGTCAGGGCAAACTGTTGCTGCATTCTGGAATTCACTGCGCCATGTGGATCCTATTTCTTTCGGATTCAACTGTGCATTAGGTGCAAAAGAATTACGTCAGCATATTGAAGAAATATCCGGTATCGCTGATGTGTACGTTTCTGCGCACCCTAACGCGGGTTTACCTAATGAATTTGGTGAATATGATGAATCGCCCGAAGATATGGCCGTCCATATCGCTGAATGGGCCGCAAGCGGCTATTTGAACATCATTGGCGGATGTTGCGGGACAACTCCCGATCATATCCGTGCCATTGCCAAAAGTGTGCAGAATTTTAATCCGAGGCTAATACCAACGATTGAAAAACAATGCCGCTTATCCGGATTAGAGCCAATGAATATTGGTCCTTCCTCATTATTCGTCAATGTCGGTGAAAGAACCAACGTTACCGGTTCGGCAAAGTTTAAACGCCTGATCGTTGAAGAAAATTATGAGGCTGCACTGGAAGTTGCCAAGGAACAGGTAGAAAACGGTGCACAGATTATCGATATCAACATGGACGAAGGCATGCTGGAGTCTCAAGATGCGATGGTGAGATTCTTACGGCTTATTGCTGCTGAGCCGGATATCTCCAAAGTACCCATTATGCTGGACTCATCAAAATGGGATATTTTGGAAGCTGGATTAAAATGTATTCAAGGTAAGGGAATCGTTAATTCAATCTCGTTAAAAGAAGGCGAGGCGGTTTTTCTTGAGCATGCAAAACTCATTCGGCGTTATGGTGCGGCTGCGGTGATAATGGCTTTCGATGAAGAGGGTCAAGCCGACACGCTGGAAAGGAAAGTCAACATCTGTCAAAGAGCCTACAAGCTGTTGACTGAAAAAATCAACTTTCCTGCTGAAGACATTATTTTTGATCCCAATATCTTTGCTATAGCAACGGGTATTGATGAACATAATAACTATGGCATGGATTTTATCGAGGCCACCCAAGAAATTAAGAGAACCATGCCTCACGCGCTGGTCTCAGGCGGCGTATCCAATGTATCGTTCTCATTTCGTGGCAATAATCCGGTTAGAGAAGCTATTCATGCCGTGTTTTTATACCACGCAATCAAAGCAGGTATGGATATGGGGATCGTCAATGCCGGACAGCTGGCCATTTATGAAGATATACCCAGAGAGCTGAGAGATGCCGTTGAAGATGTTGTATTAAACAGGACGTCAACAGGAACAGAAAAATTACTAGAAATTGCTGAAAAATACCGTGGCGATGGCAGCGTGGCAGTAAAGGAAGATCTTGAATGGCGAAGCTGGCCTGTCAGTAAACGTTTGGAACACGCATTAGTCAAAGGCATAGCCGATTTCATTGATGAAGACACTGAAGAGGCGCGTCAACAAGCAGAAAAGCCCTTGCACGTTATTGAAGGTCCATTGATGGATGGCATGAATGTCGTTGGCGATTTATTCGGTGCCGGTAAAATGTTTTTACCCCAAGTCGTTAAGTCGGCGCGCGTCATGAAAAAATCGGTCGCATTTTTGATGCCGTTTATGCAGGCAGAACAGTCGGGTGAGATGCAAACGAACGGCACAATCCTGATGGCCACGGTTAAAGGCGATGTGCATGATATCGGGAAAAATATTGTCGGCGTGGTTTTGCAATGTAATAACTACAAGGTCATCGATTTAGGGGTAATGGTCCCTGCCGAAAAAATCCTGCAAACAGCCAGAGACGAAAAAGTCGATATTATTGGCTTAAGTGGATTAATCACGCCATCACTTGATGAAATGGTGCATATGGCCAAGGAAATGGAACGGCAAGGGTTTGATATTCCTCTATTGATAGGTGGAGCAACCACATCACGAGCTCATACAGCGGTGAAAATTGAACCCAATTACCACGGTCCGGTGATCTATGTAACCGACGCGTCCCGCAGTGTGGGGGTGGCCAGTAACTTGCTGAGTGACGATTTCAAGGCGGCCTTTGTAGAGAAAACCCGAGAGGAATACAAAGAGGTCAGGGAGCGACATAAAGGCCGTAAAGCAAAAACAAAACAACATTCGCTGGAAGATGCTAGAAATAATAAATTCTTGTGGAAGGATTTTGAGCCTTGCAAGCCCAGCTTTTTAGGAACTAAAGTATTCGACAATTTTCCGTTGGATACACTGGTTTGGTATATAGATTGGACGCCTTTTTTCCAGACCTGGGAACTGGCCGGAAAATACCCGAAAATTTTCGACGATAAAATCGTCGGTGTTGAAGCAAGAAAATTGTTTGAAGATGCGCAAAGCATGCTGAAGAAAATAATTAATGAAAAATGGCTGAAAGCCAGGGCCGTGATTGGATTTTTCCCTGCAAATAGCGAGGGAGATGACATTGTTTTATTTACAGATGATAGCCGTCAGGAAAAATTGGAAACACTGCATCAATTGCGCCAGCAGAGTTTGAAAGCACCGGGTCATCCTAATTATTGCCTGTCAGACTTTATCGCCCCTGAAGACAGTCATAAGGCTGATTACATTGGCGGCTTTGCCGTAACGACAGGCATCGGCATTGAGGAAAAGTTAGCAGAGTTTGAGCTTGATCATGATGATTACAGTTCCATTATGCTTAAAGCATTAGCCGATAGGCTTGCCGAAGCTTTTGCAGAATACATGCACCAAGCGGTGAGAAAAGACTACTGGGGTTATGCCAAAAATGAAACTTACGATGCGCAAGCACTTATCAGTGAGTCTTATCAGGGTATAAGGCCGGCCCCCGGTTACCCTGCTTGCCCGGATCACACAGAAAAAAGTAAATTGTTTAAATTACTGAACGTGACGCCTACGACCGGAATTGAACTGACTGAAAGCTTTGCCATGTATCCTGCATCGGCGGTCAGTGGCTGGTATTTTTCCCATCCGGAATCACAATATTTCAATGTGGGAAAAATTGAAAGTGACCAGTTAGAAGATTATGCGGCCCGCAAGGGAATCGCCGTTGAAATTGCCGAACGATGGCTTTCGGCGCATTTGCATCATTGATTAATTTTTAACTTTTCAGCCGAATAATACGAAGTTGATGCACCCTGTAGGTTGAGGTTGGCGATAGCCAGCCCAACATTCCAAGGCCATGGCGTTAATTGTTGGGTTGCGAAAAACATGCAACCCAACCTACGCTGAATAATTTCTAATGAATTGTGCCAATAGACCCCCAAGGCCTTAGGGTAAGGGAGTCAAGAGCTTATCTTGTCTTTATTCCTTAATTTTTAAAAAACAGTATGCCGGCAAAAGAAAAAATAGAGCGTTCGATGGAAAGGCTGATGTATGCCAGTCGTTGGATATTGGCACCCATTTATTTGGGAATGAGTGTAGCTCTGTTGGCGCTGGCAATAAAATTTTTCCAGGAGTTGTTTCACATCATTCCCTATGTCCTGGAATTGGACGAATCGTTGTTAATTCTTAAATTATTGACCCTGATTGATTTAACATTGGTTGCCAGCCTAATTGTGATTGTCATGTTTAGCGGTTATGAAAATTTCGTCTCGAGAATGGATTTAAGTGAGGCCGCCGAAAAGCTCGATTGGTTAGGCACGCATGACTACACTTCGCTAAAAATGAAAGTGGCATCATCAATTGTCGCCATTTCTTCAATCCATTTGCTAAAAGTGTTTATGAACATCCATGCAACGGATAATGATAAAATCATGTGGTACGTGATTGTTCATTTGACTTTTGTGTTGTCCGCTTTTTTTATGGGTTACCTTGATAAGCTGACAAAACATTGATGCACACGTTTCTGTTATTGGGCACTGCAGGCTGTCACTTGTGTGAAGAGGCAGAATTGATTTTAAATGAATGCATTCAGTCAAATCCTCAGATGGAAGTACAGCTCATCGATATAGCGGAGGAGGAACACTGGCAAGCCCTTTACGCGATTTGTATCCCTGTTTTGTTGCATGCTGAAAGTCAGAATGAGCTTTGTTGGCCGTTCAATTCGATAGATATTCTGGAATTCATTTCAAAGAATGCAAATCCAGTTGCTTAGGCTTTAATTTACCAACAATCTGCTTTAACAACCCCAGATTCGGCTCCGGTAATTTCCTTATTTCCTGTTTGTGTCAGTGTCAATGTTCCACATTTATCGTTCGCTTGAGCATTTGTAGGGGCAGCATATAACATATAAGTGGTAGCAGTGGCGGCATTGATCGTTAAGTTATAGAAGACAACCTCTCCATCGACAGGACTCGTCGCAGAATAAATGTGGGGATTGCCGGTATCTGAAGGTGAAGCCTTTGTACCAGCAGCTCCCTCATAACTGTTAGTTTCTGTAAAATGCCTTTCCATCGCATTGGCTAAACCTAATAATGAGGCTTTCGCATCGGCACGCCTGGATTTGTTTACGCTATCCTGATAACTAGGTATAGCAATGCCAGCAAGAATGCCCACTATGGCGACCGTTATCATTAATTCAATTAATGTAAAACCTAGTTGTGTTTGTTTCATATTCTGTCCTGTTTTATTAATGCAATTGTATCTGCTCACCCCCTCCCATTTTATTGGGTGCAGGTGTTTGATTTCAAAGGACGCATGAATACGTCCCTATAACTCTCTGCAACATCCCTGTTGAAGAAGCCTTTTCAATCACCTACACCCTTTATTCCTGGCAGGCGAGTAGTTACATGCAATTAAGAGAAATTTAGAAAATCAGTCTCAGATTCGGAATCAAAGAAGCACATATTCATAGCAATTGTCGCCATGATTTTCTTTCTCCAGCAGTTCCAGCACCACCCACTAAGGTTAATTGACCTAATTCACCAGTGGAGCCGGATGCATAACCATGTTTGCCAATGACACTGATATTCTTATGAATACCTATGTCCAAACTAAGCCCGGATGCAGCAACCAATGAACCATCAGATAACTTAACTAGATCATCACTATTGACCTCGCCATCGGGGGAAGGGGAGTTGCCGCCAAATAAGTCAAAAGAGCTGGAAGTTGGCCGTTTACCGGTTAATGCCTCAACTATCATTACACGGCTTTCCCCGCCGGATGCACAAGGGTCTGCGCTTGGAATGAGGGTGGAGAATATCACCAGATCCCTAAATAAAACCGGAGGGCTGACTACCCGTTCGCCTTGAGCAATATCGACAGGTTTGAGCAAATCCATAGCCCAGCCCCTTTTCAGGTTTGATGAGCTACATGTGATTGCCGGGAGGTCATCATTTGAGGCTATTGTCGTTATTGAATAACAAACCGTTTTTCTTGTAGTGACTCTAACTAATCGGGTTCCTACATCGCCATCCTCATTGGTGGGGAAGCCTTCAAAAATAATACTTTGTTCTTGAAGGTCTAAACGATCTGCAATAGGAGTGCTATTGTTATCCCACAAGCCGTAAAATGTCTGAACTTGCGGATCGGTCCCTACCATATTATCGGTTGATTCAAAATACTTGCCGGTGCCAAAGTAAATCATAACCCCGGCTGCAGCCTGATCGGCACCGACTTTACCAACAGTAGGTTTGCCGGTAATGGGTTGACGATTGGCGCTGGAACAGGTTGTGCCAGTAGTTGTGCAGGCAACAAATAAGGGAGCACCATTGTTCGCAACTACCCAATTCGCAGAATCATTTGAACTTACATCAAACTTCCATAAATTGCCTTGTAAATCGCCTGCATATATGGTGTCAATGATATGGTCTCCGTCTATATCGGCTGCTACAGGTGATGAAAGTCCATTTGCACCGATTGCACCTGTGTCGATTTTCTTGATAACACTTCCTGTTGCTGCGTCAAGAATAAATAACACAGCACTACCGTTAGTGCTTTGGTAACCGTTGGCAACAATCACCGCCCAACTGCCATTTTGCATTCTGGCTATGGTGGGCTGGCCAATCGTATAACCCAAGTCCGGATTCTCGTTGCTGGTAAACTCCCATAAGGCACTTGCCGGGCCAAATGAATCAGGGTCAGTAACATCCAAAGCAAATACCGCTTTACCGCCCGCCCCTGTTACACCGACAAGCAACGAATGCCAGGTCGAATTAAAATAAGCATCGCCGACACTGGATATGCCGTCAACGAAGTATCGATGGTTGTATACAGGTGATGTCAATTTACTCAGTTCAGGGAATAACGCATTGGGTATGTAGGCAAAGACTTCCGTGCCACCTGTTGTTATCGTTCCGGTATTTTTTCTGCCGTCAAAGCCATGCAACATCCCGTCATTGGAGCCAACATACAGCATGGGCCGGCGATTCAGATAAGTGCTCGTTGCTCTAAAGCTGGTATAGCTCGTTCCCTCTGAGCCAGGTAGTGAGCTATATCCGTAATCTTCAGTTCCAACATAGATGGGGTCGGAATTGACAATGTCGCCCAGCTTATTGGTATTGATGCTGGCATCGGCAAGATCGGCTTGGGTGGTGATAAACGAGTCATTGAACAGTTTGATTCGGTCTCTGAAGCTGCCGCCCAGGCGCTTCTCCCCGTTATTACCGCCGCGTAACCAGTTCAGCCGGTCTTCGCCTAGCGTGTCAGTGATCCCTTCCAACTGGTTTAAAAAATCCCGTTGTGTCGAGGTAATATCGGACCAGAGAAAATTGATGCCGCGCACACCCGCTGCCGCTGTCTGATCAAAAGTAAAAATGGTTCGGCTGGAAGCGGTTGGCAAGACGCTAGCTGCTTCCCAATTGGGCGTGGCAGTATCAACCGCCCCCGTTTTGTCATCCACCGACAAAGCCAGCAATTGGCCGCTCCAGTCTCGGGGATCAAATTTGGCCTGATAGACTAACGTGCCGGTATCCAGTCGGGTCGTATTGGCGGCAACCGCTGAAGCCGAACTGGCAGTCTCGAGTAGCTTGGCGAAGGCCTTGGCCAGTTGTTCGGACAGCTTGCCTGCGTTGGTCACTAGAAAATAGCCATCGGGAACGTCGTTGGTATCGTCGTCCCATTCATTGGTGTCAAGCAAGCCGTCATTATTTTTATCGGCCACACCCCATTTTGCGGCATACCAGAGTGGATCGTGATTGATGAAGCTGGCGGATGTCGTCGTGCCAACTGAGAAAGTTCTCGAGGCGGTAAGCTCTAAATGCACACCATCTGCCCAAACGCCACCCGGTGGCTGCCCGGGCGGTGTATCCAGAAAATAATCGGGATCACTGCCCTCGGCAGTGTCCAAATCCCTTACTTCCAGGTAAACCCCGTCTTGGGTGGTGCCGGAAATGACATAACCGATGTGGTGAATGATGCCGCCGGCTGCATAGGTTGAGGCCAGGTTAACCACTATCTGATCGTCGGCGTTGACGGTAAAGGTATATTCGACGATCGCGTCCATGTCATGGTCGGCCGCTTGTTCCACGTCTTCATAATTGATACGGAATTTGCCGTAAGGGCGGCCGTCGTTGATAGAGCTGTCAGTGTTGCCAATTGAGGTATTGACAATTTGTTCAACATAAAAGTCAACGATCTGATTGGTCGGTTGAAAGCTACCCGTCGCGCTGATACCTGAGCCGCCCACCGATTTGGCAAAAGGCACCAGCGTAACGGTTTGTCCATTGACCGGAATCTCAATGCGAGGAAGAGGAGAAGCCAATGCAACTGCCAGTGTGTCGGCTTTTTGATCACCCGTTACCGGATTTAAATCGTTACGAGCGCCGAAGAGAGCCACGCTACCGGCATAAAATCCGCCCAGTTTGGTGGGTTCTTCCGGGGCCAGGCCGCGAATGTCCTTGAAACTACTTACCGATTTAGCGGTAGGCGCGCCATCGATGGTCGAGCCTGATTGACCGATGAAGACCGTGCTGGCTTCGGATTCCCCGGCCCAAATCGTATCCGCCAGTGATGACACATTGAGTCCGCTCAAGTCACCGGAAAAAGTATTGAAATAACTACCGGGCAATTGGTCGGTATCGTAAGACGCATTGACATCGCTGATGACCAACTGCATCGGTTTGGCGCAGCTCAGATAGCCGCCGCCACCGCTTGCGGTATCTTGATAAGGGTCCCGCCAGGTAGCAACGGGCAGGCCTAGAGTGGCATCCGGTGTATCGGCTGAGGAAATTGAAAATGCCGAAGTGGGGGCCGCTTTGCCGGCAAAATAACGTAAACCTTCATACATCATTTCGGCTATAGGATTGCCCCATTCGGCGGCTTCCCCCTCATTAATGGCTCGCGTGGTAATCCAGCCTGAAGCATATTCATGACCAGAATAGCTAAATGTAGTGATTCGTAATTTATTGATGGTATTGACGATGCCATTGGTGCTTGTAAAAATGCCGGTATCCGGATCCACCTCATTTTTAAAGGATTCGATATTTTTTCTGAGCACACCACCTGAAGTATTTTTCCGGTAGGATCCGGTGATCAAGCCGAAGGCCATTGCGTCATTATCGCCATAGGTATGCAACAAGCCGGTGGGTTTGTTGGTGGTCGTCGAGCCGTCACTGTAGGCTTTGCAATTGGCTTCCAGTTTGCCGGTTTCGCAGACTTTAACGTTGACGCTGTAGTCCGTCATCGTGGAGGCCGTCAGCGTTCTCTCCCAGCGAAGCACAAAGCTATCCTGTCCTCCTCTCTCTTCATGGCGATATTCAATCGGGTAAGCGGTACCTGCTGTCAAGGCAATCGTACCGTTATAAGTATTGCAATTACAAACGCCATGGCCGCCGTACCAACCGGCAACGACGCTGCCGTCGATCATGACCTCTACCGCATCGTCGCCATCCACGGAGAATGTATAATTGCCGGAGACCGGCACAGTAAGCGTGCCTTTGACTACGGTCAAATAATTATCCGTTGCAAAGGGGTTGCCATTGGCTTGCAGTGTCGTCAGGGTATCGGTGCCCAGCAACCTGTCCGAAACTGCGTAGTTGGTTACCCAGAAGTTGAAGTCAATGTGGTTGGCAGGATGTCCGTCTCCTGTGCCGGCAATGTTGTAAGTTTTGCGTTCCAAGTTGCTCAAAACGGTACTCGGGACAACGGGCCAAGTCGTGCCGCCCGCTTTGACACAATCGGTTCTGGAATTGTTATCATTGTTGCATTGCGTCCCCGCCACGGGCCGTTCAATGGACACCCATTGCCAGATGCGGTGCGGGCTGTCATTAAGTACGCGCATCAGCGGTTGACCGGTATAACTCAACGAGACATTGGCAAAGAGGTGCCGGGTGCCAAGCGAGGGCTGGCTAAGCGGCGTATAGTCGGAAATCAAGTAACCGGGGTTGGCGGCGGGGTCGTATTCCTTGCCCCAAGAGTGGGCATCCTGAGGAATGAATGAGCGCTTTAAAACCGTGGATGAGGTAGTGTCTTCACTTCGGAAACCGCCGTAAAGTACTTTGCGCAAGGCATCGATACGAGCGGTCGTGATGTAATTGAGAAAATCACCGCTCCAGGCCCCGGCTACGGAAGAACATTTTTTATTGACGCTAATGTCCTTGGGTTCAAAGTAGCCGCCAGACGCACTGTTGTAATCATAGCAACGGTATGAATCAAAATAACCATAGTATTCTATGCCGGGTTTATAGCCCACATCGATCAGACCGTCACCATCGAGGTCTGATGCATCGTTATACGCTTCATAATACAGTTTGTGATCGCGTCCCATGGTCAGCATCACCAAGGGAGGCACGCTGTTAGTTAAAAACAGCGGTTGCTGGGCAATCTCTGCCCGAGCGGTAAAAGCCGGATAAAAGAGTTGAGACAAGATCAGTAAAAAGCCGGTTTTTTTGGGGAATGTGTGAGTTTTCATGATCATGGCCTCGGTGTCTTTCTATCGAAAATATAACGCTAGACTTCAGTTCAAATTTGAAAAATGGACTGAAGGATGACAACGGTGTTGGTGGAGCCGCCGGTTGCCCGGACCGTCAGTCGGTACAGATGCGGGCCCGGACAAGGCCCGCCCGGAACGCAGCCCAGGTCTTGGATGATATAACGAGGCGCCGCGATACCGTTACCCAATTCGGTAACCGTGGACGTTGCCACCGTGTTGGGGTTGGTGGTCCAAAAGCTGTCTTTTTTCAGTTCAGCGTCACTGATGTCAGGGGTTGAGGGATCCGAATAAAAGCCGCCGGTACCTGCCGCGCTGAACGTTGGCAGGGTTAAAGCCAGGCTATATTCGGCGACTTTAAGTGCCGATTCGGCTGCTTGGAAGGCCAGGTTTTTATCACGCATGTTGCCGGCCATTTTTTCTTCCAGGCCGGTAGTCTGCATGCCGGTAACGCCAACCAAGGTAAGCAGCAACAACATGATCAAACTGACGACTAATACAACACCGGATTGTTGTTTTAAGGTTTCTATTTGGACATTCATGGTTGTCGTCCTTTAAGGTAATCGGTTACGCAAGGCAATGGTACTGGTAAAAACCCGTCTTAATCTGCGGTCGTCAGGATGTGTTCCGTCTCCAGGCTCGACGTCTGTACCATTAAAGGAATAAGGCACCGGTTGGGCGGCTAGGTTGTCTTCTATGGTCCGGGCCAGCAAGCTGATCCTGATGCTGATGACCTGGCTCATATTCGCGATGGTGGCGGCGTCCACATAATAGTTGGGCACCCCATCGGCGTCGGTATCCTCGCCGTATAAGATTTGCATGTTTTCAATGCCCTCGATCAATTCATTGTTTTCGCCATTGGTATCCTGTTGCAACGTGCCATTATTAATTTTATAGGTTATAGACGATGAGGCATGGGTGTAATAGGTGGCGGTCGTGTCAACCGAACCTCCGCATGCCCCGGTAGGTATTTGAACGAACGCACCTTTCAAGGTTATGGTGTCGGTACCGTCATCGATACTGTCACCGCTGGCGGTGTTGTCATTAGTCCCGGCTATGTCAACGTTAGGACTGATCGGGCTGAGGCAGCCCCAATAGCCTGCCATGCGGATGTCACGGGCCAGGAAATCCATCGCAAAACGTCCGTTTTCCTGCAATCGGGACAGGCCTTCCTGCATGCGGTAGGTTTGTTTGGTATTGATGAAGATCTGTAAAATTCCCCCCAGCAAAAATGCGCCAATCAGCAGAGCGATCATGATTTCTATCAGTGTCATACCAGCTTGGCGGGATCTGAGTCTTCGGGTGGGCATGTGTTTAGTAACGTTCATGACGAAAAATTAATTTTTTGAGGTGAATTAACAAAGCTTTGCCTGAACCCGGCATATTGAGCGCCGTTCAGTATCTCCCATTGCTTAAAGCGCTTATCACTCATAACTGAAAGCTCGTCTGAAAATTGGGATTGTTGTTGTTATCCCCATCATGGTCGTCATCCCAGGTGAGGCTAATGGTGTAGACTCCGCTGGTAACTGTTAGTGTGCCCGCGCCGCCAGGTAAGGTGTTGGTGATGACCTGGTTCCATTCAAAAAGATCGTGTTCGGCCATCTCTTCTTTGCTGCAACCGGTTGTGGTCAGGCAGTCGGCTTGTTCCGTTGCATCCTCGGGATCAATGGATGTATAGGTGGCAATGGCCGCGCTATTGGCCCGGATTCTGTCGGCCAGGTCATAAGCGAGTTGTGTGGCCTGACTGCGGTTGAAGGCGCTTTGGTTGTTTTTGAGGCTGGTTGCTTGCAGTCCGGCAAAGCCCAGCAGGCCGGTTGCCAGTACGATGACGGCGATCAGGACTTCGATCAAGGTAAATCCAACGTGTTTTTTCATAGCTAAAAAGGGGATACCGTACAAGACACAATATCTATGTTGCCATCTTTTTCAGGAATACCGTCATCATTGGTATCGGTTCCTATGCGCACTCGGCCTACCGCATTGACGATAATGAGTCTGGATGCGTTAGGACGTGGTATATTGCTGCCGTCCCTGTTATCGCACAGTGCAAAACTACCCATGTTATTGCTGATACCGTTAGGTTCGTAACGGATAAAATTAACAAAATTATTATTGCCTCTTAATGTGTAGTTGTCTGGTAGCGCTTGATAAACCCGGAGAAGAATATCGTCCGATGAGTTGTAAGTGTTTGCAAAACTACCGTCCCGTTTGATGTCTACGAATACTTGCCATCCATTTTCCCAATTAGTGCCGGTTTTTCTGACAACGACCGGATGTCCTCGTTTGATAGCTTCGCTACGCGCAAAATTAAAAGCCGTAATCAATTCATTTGCCTGCGTCGTCAAACGGTTACTGCGGATGGTGTCATTAAAGCTGGGTATCGCCATTGTGGCTATGATGCCGGCTATGGCAATGGTTATCATTAGTTCAATTAAGGTAAAACCTTTACTGAATAGTAATGAATGGCTCATACAGTATTGGTCCGTTCGTAGCGAGGCTCTTTCTGATGTGCGTATCGAGTTCGTGTATTGAGCCATCTAATGGCTTGGTCCGGCCTTACAGCCGAAAATGAGTTTTTCACTTGATATTCCGAAATAAATTGATATGGGCAGTTAATCGGCGCTGTCATGAAGACTAGTATAGTTGCTGCGGTGCGTCTGTGAAATCAAGCCCAGAATTAATTGTATTGGCATACTGCCGAGCCCTGCCGTTAAGTTAAACCGATACACATGTCATTGATAGTCGCCCTCTATGGCTTCCTGGTTTTGGCAATCCATGCCGGAATGACAGTAACGTTTCAAATATGAATTAATTTGTTTTTTTAAGGTGTAATTCTATTTGGGTCTCTTGGCCGCTTTTTTTGGATTGAAAGGTTACAGAAAGCATCATTCGATACGCTCTGTTTCAAAGTGGGAACATGATGCAAATAGCAGTTATTGTATTCTTCGAATCAAACAGAGAGGTGGATATGTCGACTAATTTTCCAAAAAGCTTGTTATCGGTGGGAATCGGCTTGATTCTGATGGTCAAGATGCCAATGGAGTTGCTGCATGCGGTAGTTTGGACAGTTCAGCACGTCTACATGCTTTTTGAATTTATTTTGGATGAGCTGATTGGGCATTTTTTTGATGCAAGCAGGCGTACTACCCAGATTGCAGTCTTTTATTTGATGGTAATCTTGGGGGGCTTGACAGCGATTTGGCTGTTTCACCGGATAGCTAAATGGTGTGCTGCATTTACGGATTGGTGCAGGGAACAAAAACGTCAAATAGCATGGATTTGGGAAACGTCATCAATTCTGAAAAAAACGCAATTGATATCAGGCGTCAGCATGGGCAGTGCGGTATTGGTAATGTTTGCTTTTTGAAGCAAGATTCGTAATTATTTTGGTTGGGTTGCATGCTTTTCGCAACCCAACAATTAACGTTATGTCCTTGAAATTTTGGGTTGGCTATCGCCAACCGCAACCTACGCGGAGCAAACCCTTGTTTTGTTGTTCTGCTTAATAGTTACAAAAATGCCTGAATTAACGGATATTGTCCGTTTCCTGCGGATTATTAGAGGCACTGATCAGTTTTAAGGTATCGGCTGGATATTCATTGCGCTCATCGTTCTTGGGCAATTCATTTAGATCATTGTGCAGCGTGGTCATAAATGATACGAAGAGCTGTTCATTGATTATTTTTTCATGCAAATCATCGGTTTCCCACATTTTATTCAGTAGGTTTTTGGCGTGATGATGGATTGTAAAAATCATTGCTTCAGGAAGTTGTTGATAATGCTCGCGGATTCTATTTTTTAATTGATCCAGAGCCTTCAGGTAATCACGGTAATCCTTGATATCCTGTTTGTGCCTGATTTGGAGTAAAGCCAGTTCCGACTGATTTTGGCTTTTGATCAGATTTAATTCATGATCAAGGATCAGTTGCCTTTTTTTTAGCAGCGCCTCCAGATCTTTTTCAACCAGACGTTTATTTTTTTTGTAGTGCAGACGTTTTTCCAGTATCTGTGTCTGCCAATCCAGATGCTGTTCCAGCAATGCGTACACAAAAGTCATTACTCCCTGAGTCCATCGTTTAATAAACGCCATGGTTTAGCCGTTCACCGGAGACTAATTTCAAATTGAAGTTGCAACAATCCGGCTATATTTTGAGTCCGATGGTTGTTATGCAATGCTTGACGATAGGCTTGATAGTCGGTTTGAGGCAATGCTCTGCGTTTGGCCTGCAAATGGCTGCGTATGGCTTTTGAAAGCTGTAATGCCTGATTTTTATTATTGGCCTTGATAAACCGGTTGCGCAATTGACTATGCCTGTATAGCAATTGTTTTTTGTGATTTTTGTGTAACTGTGTCTGATGGTGCAGCTTGTACGAGTGACTCAATTCAACTCGAGCATATGCAGCAGGGACTGAAATATAATGCCGGGCACTCCGGAACAACGACTGCATTATTAAGGATAAAAAACCCAGAGCGGCCTTAGCGTATACCAAAGTTAAAAAAAACAGACCGCTATTAAGGAAATAATTTGCCCATTGCTTCAGTTCTAGTTTTTGAAAAAAATAACCGGCGATAAAACAGAAAAAAGCAAAAAAAATGGAAAAGGGGAAAAGCCTGAATAACATAGGGTTACTGAACCTGGCAAAGTCATGTGTCAAAGCTTGGGAATTTACCAGAGTGAGCGATAGCGTCAAGGAATCAATTTAATGGTATTGATTTATAGCTTTCACGGTTAAGCGGTTTTAATCAGCAAAGTCATGTCATTCAATTTGATACATTCGAACATAAGGTCATCAATTGACTCTTCAGAATGACCGGTGTAATGAAGTCCGCATTCATCGTCGTTAAATTGATGTTTGAGCGTGCCGTGCACAATAAATGGAGCGCCCGATTCCGGTAAGGTCATTGTGATTTTTACTTTGCCTTCAATATTGGACGCTAATGGTTTACTTAACTTGATTCTTATGCCGCTATAACTGATATCCAGAATATCACCATTTAAAGGCAGTTCCTGATCGTTAGTCCGGGAAAGAATAATGTCAGCACTCAATCCTTTTGGTTTTATGCGTCTATGGCTGCGTCTTTCGGAATGCATGTTTCTCTCTTATTCTCAATTTTATGGAGTAAAACGCGAAAATAGCTTATATAGTCGCAGTTGTTTAAATATGCAAGTAGCTTAGAAAAAAGAATCTATTCACTCTCACCAATTTTCGGGGTGCAGGCGGTTGATTAAAAGGCCTCTGCAACAGGGATGGTTTCACGCGTCCTTTGAAATCAATAACCTGCATCCTCAAATTCAAAGCGGGCGAGTAGTTACGGAAAAAGAAAAAATACTCACCATTGGCCGCTTGAGTCGGTATCTGAACATTACCAAACGGAGAAATAATAATGCAAAAAACCAACAAAACCCCACTCTGGGTGTTTTTGGCCTTCTCAAGTATTGAAACCCGTAAAGGCGCTTTAATTTTAGTTTGGAGCTCTTTGCTTTTTAGTTTGTATTGTGTACCCTGGGTGGAGTGGTTCCACGACGTCGAGTGGGTCAAGGTATTATTTTTGATTGATGACTGGAGCTGGGTCGCCATGATGCTCCCAATGACTTTTTGGTATTGGTTGAGCCTGCGCTGGGTTGATAAACATTTGGGCTGGAGCAACTGAATTGAGCAAGTTAGCGTTGATACTATTGTTGAGTTATTTAAATGGTGCGGTTATGGCGGCAGAATGTCCCGATTTGCTCAAATTTTCAATGCGAAAATTGAGATCCAGCGAAACACTGGATGTCTGTCAGGCTTTTCAAGGAAAGGTGATTTTGGCCGTCAATACAGCCAGTAATTGTGGGTATACCCCTCAATTTAAATCATTGGAAACCATGTACCAAAAATATAAGGATCAAGGTCTGGTGATATTAGGCTTTCCATCAAACGACTTTAATCAAGAGTTTAAGGACGAGGAAAAAACTGCAAATGTCTGTTACATAAATTATGGTGTGACTTTTCCTGTATTTACGGAAAGCCGGGTTAAAGGCAATGAAGCGAATGCTTTGTTCAAGAAATTGGCCCAGTTGACAGGGGCCGCACCGGAATGGAATTTTTATAAGTACCTGATTGACCGCCAGGGTATTAAAGTGGAAGCCTTCGCCTCGTCCGTTGAACCGGAAGCTATGGAAACTAAAATAAAGGTTTTGTTGGAACAGTAGGCGTTGACTGTTGGGTGAATGAGGGTTTGTCGAGAGCGCTTTACTTATATTTGAACAGGATTGCAATTGTCAAAAGCGATGATTACCCGTTTAATAGCTTTTTTAAGGCACTGCTCACGTTAACAGCTGGCGTCGTCCCGGCACGGATTGCTCGGGACCAGAAGCCATGGATGGTGTATCCTTGCGACCTGGATTCTATTACGCGGTCTAACGGCTCCGGCAATCCATGCCGGAATGACGGCGTGAAGTCCCTTCAACTAATAACGCGAACAGTGCCTTTTTTAAGAATAGCGCTTCATGGGCTTAATATTGTGACGAGGAGTTTTGAGTGGCAAAAGCAGGTGATTTAAAGAAAGGTATGGTGGTTGATATCAATGGGGTCCCCCATGTGGTCAAGCAGGTTGAAGTGCGCAGTCCGTCTTCACGAGGGGCATCGACGTTATACAAGGTTCGGTTCAATAATCTCAAAACCGGTCAAAAGCTGGATGAATCCTTAAAAGGGGATGACTATTTCAAAGATGCCGATTTTGTCAGAGTTAAAGTTCAGTTTTCCTATGTCGATAGTGGGAACTACATTTTCATGAATATGGAAGATTACACCCAATACACGCTGAGTGCTGACGATTTGGAAGAGGAAATGGGTTATTTAACCGAGGGATTGGAAGATATTGCTGCCTTGTTGGTCGATGACGAAATTTTAGGCATTGAGTTGCCGGCTGTTGTGGCATTGGAGATTGTCGAAACGGCGCCGGAAATAAAAGGCGCAACAGCAACAGGACGAACCAAACCCGCGAGGCTGGCCACCGGCATCGAGGTGCAGGTACCTGAATATTTAAAAACCGGTGAGTTGATTAAAATCAATACACTGACCGGGAAATTCATGTCTCGTGCATAAATCTGAATTGAGCCGATGACAGGTATTGGTGATATTGACTGAGGTCTGCGGTTACTTATCTTGTTGAAAAAGCTTTTTTTTCCAGATTAACCGCTGATTCGAACTGATTGGCGCCGTGCACCCCATTGGCCGGGTTGCGCATTAAAAACTCCGGCACAATGCGTTCCACAAGTGCGGCAGTGACCAGATTCATCGAGATGCCAGTCCGATAAAATATAGCCATCCCGGCCAATCAGCATGGCGCCGCAGTGATGACAATAAGTGCTTTGCCCGGTTTTGTTGTGGACATTGCCGACATAGGCATAACGAACGCCGTTTTTTATCGCGATATTACGCGCCATTAACAACGTTTCTTTCGGCGTATGCGGGGTATCCCTCATTTTCCAGTCAGGATGAAATGCAGTAAAATGCATGGGGACATCAGGGCCTAAATGTTCAACTACCCATTGGGTCATTGCTTCCAGTTCGGCTTCGGAATCATTTTTACCGGGAATCAGCAAGGTGGTGAGTTCAATCCAGACTGAGGTTTCGTGTTTCAGATATTTCAGCGTATCCAGGACGGCATTCAGATGACTGCCGGTGATCGTGTGATAAAAACTTTCAGAAAACGCTTTTAAGTCGATGTTGGCGGCATCCATCCATTGATAGAATTCCGCGCGAGGTTCGGGGCAGACATAACCCGCCGTCACGGCGACCGATTTAATGCCCAATTCACGGCAAGCCTTGGCGGTATCTATCGCATACTCATGGAAGATAACAGGATCATTGTAGGTATAAGCAACGCTGGCGCAGTTATGAGCAACAGCCGCTTTGGCGATGGCCTCAGGTGAAGCCAGGCTCATCAAGGCATCCATTTCCCTTGATTTGCTGATATCCCAGTTTTGGCAGAATTTGCAGGCAAGGTTGCAACCAGCTGTGCCGAACGACAAAATAGGCGTGCCGGGTAGGAAATGGTTGAGCGGTTTTTTTTCGATAGGGTCAACAGCAAATCCGCTGGATCGCCCGTAACTGGTCATGACAACCTGGTGATTCAGGTTTTGCCGGATAAAACACAGGCCTCGTTGGCCTTCGTGTAATTTGCAGAACCGGGGGCAAAGATCGCATTGAATGCGGCCATCTTCTAAGGTATGCCAGTATTTTGTTGTTACTGTGTCCTGTGTGATAAAAGTAGTCATTGTCTTTACTCCCGGAACCGTTAACTAAAATAAAAGCCTTTGAAGTTAAGTGGAACAACGCAGTCATGTTAGATGGGAAGGGCTTTCCCATCCAATTCTTCTCGGTGAAAGTTATACAGGATTTAGCTTATGATGAACAGAATGCCCGCTGTTGCAGGCGCGTTTTATCCTGCTGATTCGCAGGAACTGCAAACCATGGTTGACGGCTTACTGAATAATGCGAAGGCCGATGAGCCCGTTCCCAAAGCGATCATTGTGCCTCATGCCGGTTATATCTATTCAGGACCGATTGCGGCCAGTGCTTACCGCCTTATTAAATCATCAAGTTCTCGTATTGATAGAGTGGTTTTGTTGGGGCCTTCCCACCGGGTAGCGTTTCAAGGTCTGGCCGCGAGCAGTGCGGTTACTTTCACCACGCCGTTAGGCGGTGTGCCTGTCGATAGCGATGCTGTTCAGTCACTGTTGCAATTTCCTTTTGTGTCCTGCTTTGATCATGCCCATGTCCTGGAACATAGCCTGGAAGTGCATTTGCCATTTTTACAACGCGTCTTGGGTGTCTTTAAACTAGTGCCGCTGGTCGTTGGGGAGGCCTCACCCGGGCAAGTCAGTCAAGTGCTGGACGCCTTATGGGGTGGTGATGAAACACTGATTGTCATCAGTTCCGATCTCAGTCATTACCATGATTACGCCAGCGCCAAGAAACTGGATCAAAACACCAGTCACTTGATTGAGAGTCTGGATTACGAGCATTTGACCTACGATTCTGCTTGCGGCAGGGCTCCCGTGGCTGGATTATTGAAACTGTTGCGGGATAAATCATTAACGATAAAAACCATCGATTTGCGTAATTCCGGTGATACGGCCGGTGATAAACGCCGTGTGGTAGGGTACGGTGCTTATGTTGTTAATTGAAGCTTATCAACAGCGATTGATCAGTGTTGCCAGAGCCTCTATCGCGCATGGGCTTAAAACCGGTCGTGCCCTGCCGGTGATTTTGTCCGAATATCCGCCTGAATTGCAGGTAATGGCCGCAACATTTGTAACCCTGGAGCGTCATCATGAATTACGCGGTTGTATCGGTATGCTGCAAGCCGTCAGGCCTTTGGTTCAGGATGTTGCCGAAAATGCATTTTCAGCAGCCTTCAGAGACCATCGCTTTGCGCCGTTGTCTGAGATGGAACTTGAAGATCTGGAACTCCATATTTCAATACTCAGCGCACCCGAACCGATGGTATTTTCATCCGAACAGGATTTACTCAGCCAGCTCCGGCCCGGTATTGATGGCTTGATCCTTGAAGATAGGCATCATCGCGGAACTTTTTTGCCTTCGGTGTGGGAGAGCTTGTCCAACCCCCGCGATTTCTTAAAGCACCTGAAACAAAAAGCCGGGCTGTCCGCTCATTACTGGTCCGATTCACTCAAAGTTTCTCGCTACACTACGTCAGTCATTCACGCTATTTATCGCTAGCCGGTTAATGGTCTTCGTAGCGAGCGGCTTCCCTCATTAACCTGACGGAGGCCGCTTAAGGCTAAAATTAAACCCTGAGTAGCGCTTTAGCCATTTTTTCAGAGAGTTGCTCTTCGGTGAATTGCGGTTCGTTAGGCGGGTAAAGCCCAACTTCATCTATTTCGTAGCCGTACTCTTTGGCTAGCGTGATTAATTCCTTGATTTTTAAACACGCTTTTAATTTTTCTTTGAGCTCCGGTTCGGTTTTGGCTTTTTCAGAAAAATCTTTAATGATCTTGGTTGACATGAATTACTCCGTGATTAATAAGTACACACAGATAAGCAAAATCGTTACCAAGTCACCTTAATGTGGTTTTTATTATTTAAATCAATTAATTAAAAGCAAGGTCAACAGGATGAAAACTGTCATTTTTCCTCTAAATCGGCTGATATTGTTGTAGTTGCAACAATGTGTTTTAGGGGGTGAAGTTTCAATGTCATGACGGGATCTGAATAAACCTCTGATGTCTCTTTTCATACTGAAAAAACATTCGACTGTGTCAAAGGTGAGGGATGTGTCGATCATGGGGGCTTGGCGGCACTATCCACGCGGCTGAGATTCTCGTCAAACACACACCACACCGTCCAGAAGGTAGACATTTTTTCGATAAGATTAGGTGTAGTTGTTGCTTTCTGCTATTTCCACTATTTCCAGGCCTCGGAACACCGAACAGCGTTTGAATACCTCCAAATTCGGCGTTAACTGTTTCTGTTGACAGAATTTGGCGACCAGTTTAGTCAATCCTTTGATATCGCGTCCGGTCGCGCCGGGAAAAAGATCTGACAGTTCGGCAATCAAATCATCATTTAAGGGTAAAGAAAATTGCGCAGTCATGACCCGCCAGATTTTCCTGCGATCGGCGTTATTGGGGGCGTGATAGCGAATCATCGCAATGCAGCGGGAAATGATGGCTTCGTCGATGTCATCGACCCGGTTTGTCGTGAGAAACAGCAAGCCGTTGAAATATTCCAGAACCCGCAAAAATACGCCGACTACCGCGTTTGAAGCTAAATTGTCATTGCGCCGCTTGATGTAGACATCTGCCTCATCGACGGTAAATGTCAACGTAGTTGTCGCATGAGTTGAAAATTAATGAACGGTAGTGTCGGTATTTTTTACCGCACTATCGCTCGGTTTATCGGGATTTAAACAGACTTCTGCCTGCCATTCCCAGTTTCGGATATTTCGACTCCAGCGCTCCGGTTTTTTGGCCTTAGCGGCCTCATAAACAGCTTGGCGTTGCCTCAGGATCGCCCGGTCTTCACCCGTGTGACGTTGCTCAGGCGTTACAAATTGAATGCCGCTGTGCCGATGCTCATGGTTGTACCAGTCGACAAAGTCGGTTACCCAGTCCCTGGCGGCGGTGACCGAGGCAAACGGTTGGGTCGGATACTGGGCGTCGTATTTTAGGGTTTTGAACAACGACTCGGAATACGGGTTGTCATTACTCACCGCCGGGCGACTCCGCGAGGGTGTGACGCCAAGCTGCTGCAAGGTTGCCAACAGCGTTGCCCCTTTCATCGGGCTGCCGTTGTCGGAATGTAACACCAACTGGTGCGGTGGAATCCCTTCTCGTTGGCAGAGATCCGTGATCAGATCGGCCGCCAGTTCGCTGTTTTCTTGTTCATAAACTTGCCAGCCGACAATCTTGCGACTGAAGATATCCATGAACAGATACAGATAGAAAAACTGGCCTTTGACGAGGCTGGTCAAATAGGTGATATCCCAACTCACCAGTTGTTTCGGTGCCGTCGCGGTGAGGGCTTTCGGCTTACTACGCTCGACCGATGGACGGCAGGCATGACGGTGTTTGACTTGTTTCGCCTCGCGAAAAATGCGGTAAATCGTCGACTCCGACGCATAATATTCACCGCGTTCGGCCAACATCGGCACGATCTGATGCGGTGTTTTGTCTTTGAACTCATCGCTGTTGGCTAGGGCTAATACCTGAGCGCGTTCTTCGTCACTCAAACGATTACAAGGCACGTGTTGACGGCGCGTGCGACCGTCAACCGGCACGGCTTCGGGACGTTGCCAACGTTGTAACGTGCGCAGCGGTAGGCCCATCACCTCGGCAGCTTTGGCTTTACGGGCTCCGTGATCAAACGCTTCGTTAAATAAGGTGAGTAAATGGGTGCGTTCTGCAAGAGGGATCATGGCGCCTTTTCCTCCCAGAACGCGTGGCACTTTTTTTGAAGGATCAACAAAGCGGCGGCTTCTGCCAAGGCTTTCTCCTTGCGTTGCAGGTCTTTCTTCAGTTGTGCAATCTCGTTCTCCAAGGGTTTCAAGGCTTTCCTTGAGACTTGGCTGGGTTCGGTGACCTCAAGAGGTTTAATAAAGTCTTGTTGCCACGTTTGCAGGTGATGGGTAAACAAACCTCGTTCACGGCAGAAGGCGTTGAGTGCTTCACCTTCCAAGCTCGCGCTGACTAGCAAGGCTTCAAACCGTTGTTTCCGAGTCCAGTCTTTAGGACGTTGTTGTTTCATAGTGTTTGTTGTTGATTTGGATCGTGTCTGTTTAAGCCAGCCTTTCAGAGTAAACACACTGATAGTCAATTCATCGGCAATCGATTGAATGCTTTTATCACCGCGTTGCAATACTTTACTCAGGGCTTGCTGTTTAAATTCTTCACTATAACGGGTTTGCATTTTGTACCTCTATAAAATTTTAGAGGCGACAACTATCCTGACACAGAGGGTCGATCAGCATGACTGCACCCCAGCGCTGGGCACGGATCAGAATATCCTTCAGCGTTTTCTCCATCTCAGCAACGTTCAACCCCAATTGTCCGGAATGGACCCGGTACAGGGGGCGTTTGATTATCTCCGAGTACACCTCCGCAGTCAGGGTTTTTCCAACACCAGCTGGTCCTGCGCACAATACAGTGGTGCCTCCGGATTTTCCGGCAACGATATCGTCCATCAGCATGTCCATTTCGGCGGTCAAAATATCGATCAAGTCCGTTTGTTCCTGGGGCAGAATCAGTTTCTGCTTCAGTTCCGGCTGATAGAGATAAGGCTGGATATCGTCGACATGCACCCAAACATGATGATGTAGTTCCAGATGAAACATCAGGATATAGCCGTGAATCGGCAATTCAGTAAACTGTCCAGCAGGGATTTCATCCTTGAAAGCTTCCACAGCTTGTTCTGCTTTGCTGTCATAACGCATGCTTTTACCGGCTTTGCGCAGGTATTTGCCGAGTATGTCGCCTGATGCATCCAGGCTCAAGGCGCGTTCGTTGAGGATGTTTTCATCATTGACCAATCTGCAAGCGCCGCCCGCAGAGGATAAAACCACGGTATTTTTGCGGGTCCAATCGTTATTGCGGTGGCTGGCGGAAGGGTCGTCCGCATAAAGCCCGGTTCCCCAGCCGGAAAATTGCTCGCCGTAACGTGCGCGCCAGTCAAAATAGCGTTCGGCCGCTTCGTCATAACTGGCCATCAATTCCGACGTCTCTTTGAGGTAACCTTTGCTGATGAAAATTTCGGCGATGGTTTTTTCAGTCAGGTCCTTGCTGCGGATGATCAGTGATTCAATGCTTATTTTTCCCTTGCTGTTGGCTTTCAGTTCTATCAGGATACGTCCGGCTTCTTCCTCTCCCGGCGGGGTGTAATCAATGCGGGTTATCAAATAAGCCAAGGTTCTGCCAGACCTCAGGACCTGAAACATCCAGCCTCGAATTGCATCGTCCAGCAAATAACGGGCGATATCCGGTAGCAGCATTTCCAACTGATCCGCGTGATAGCGTGGGCTGTTATTCATCAAGACTTTTTGTAACGTAGACAGGAGTGCAGCCTGTTGATGAAAAGCCCCGCCAGCTTGGTGATAAATCTCAGCCAAACTGGATAATTCAGCAGCGCTGAGTTGATCGAATAACACCTGTACCTTGTTACCGAAGCGTAACTGTTCGTTCAAGTTTGCTAATCGGGGATGGATGGCTAGCAGCAATTCAAGATGATGTTTTTCTATCTGCAGTTTCATAAATGCTTGAGAAGTTTAAATTCCCAATACCGAGCAAAATCGGCGCCATGAGCCGAGCCTTGATCTATTCAGGTAATGCGGGGACCTGCTTAAGGTGAATTGTTGCAAAGCCAACAAGTGAGCGAAGCAAAAGAGCGAATTGTGACATAGTGAAACGATCAGTCTGCGTCCAACATAGAGCCTCAAGCGTTTATTCTTCTAGGCACAAACCTTGCTGAACTACCGGTATTTAATTAATACAACCGGGATAACATGACTATTGAAACAAGCGATTGCCGTTACTTTGTCAGCTACAGCGGCATGAAATTACCTTTGAAATTGGTCAATGAGCTATCTGGTCGCGATCTTGATAACCGTAATACCTTTTTTCGAGGGTATTTCGATGCAAAAGAACGGCTGATCCGCTGTGAGAAAGTGGTTTATGGCGAAGTCGAATTATTGCATTGCTACCGATATCACGAGAATGGCGAACTACAAGAGGCCAAAATTAGCGGTTTGGATGAGGAAATGACGGTGCTGGTTTTTGATCAACAAGGCCTTTCGGTAAGTGGCTGACCTGATTTTAGCGAAATGTGAAGACTGACCCCAAGCGTTTAACTTAAAGGCGAAATAATGAGTTCAAACATTGACATAACACCGGCATTAGCCAGTGATGTTCCTGCGCTTTGCGGCTTGTTGGAGATTTTGTTTTTGCAGGAGGAAGAGTTCATGCCGGATCGGAATGCGCAACAACGAGGTTTACGCTTGATCATCGACAATCCTGAATCCGGATTGATATTTGTGGCCCGATCGCGCCAGAGGGTTGTGGGTATGGTCAGTTTGCTGTTTACCGTGTCGACCGCTCTGGGTAATCGGGTTGGACTGCTCGAGGATATGATTGTTGTACCTGATCATCGTGGCCAAAGTATCGGTTCGCAGTTGTTGATGCGGGTCATTGAAACCGCAAGACAAAAAGGATGTAAGCGCATTACTTTATTAACAGATCAGGATTGTCTTGCAGCCCATAATTTTTATCAAAGCCATGGCTTTGCAAAGTCACCCATGATCCCGTTACGCATTTTTCTGAATTAGCTTAAAACCAAAAAAGATGACCGTTCTGATTACAAGGTGGCATTGTAACAACTCGCGCGCTTTGAATTGAGGGTTCTCTCGTCAACTTGCAGGACGGAATTTTTCAGCATTTCTTAAAGTGAGGGTAGAATATGGCATTAACGAATAATAGCCTTGGGTATTCGCAATGATAGAAGAAATAGCTGTAGTTGCAAAAGTCGAAAATCATCAAGTCTGGGTTGAGAGTAAGCCTGCATCCGGGTGTGGCGGCTGTAAGCAAAATGGGTCTTGTTCAACGTCGGTACTCAGTAAGATGATCCGTAAAAGATCTGTCGAGGTCGATAGCGATATTGATTTAAGAGCGGGTGATGAGGTGGTGATCGGCATTCAGGAAAGTGTCTTAATTCGAGCGTCCATGCTTTTGTACCTGACGCCTCTGGTGGTCATGGTATTGGTGGGGATGAGTGTGCAGGAATTACTTCCGCCCGAATATGACAAAGCGGATTTAACTGTGGCGGGTATGTCGTTGCTGAGTTTGGGTTTGACGCTATGGGTAATCAATAAAATGCAGGCCTCTTTCTTTTTCCCTTACTTTTCTCGTCCGGTTGTATTAAAGAAAGTGTAATCGGTGTTGGTCTCATGTGTTTGTTACCTTCAGTCAGACCAGCGATATCGGCAAGAAATAAATCGTAAATTTCCGAGTGCAGGGCTTTGAGTTAGTTGTTTATCCTACTGAATCGATCCAAGCACTTTTTCATTTCAACGGTTTCATATGTTTTTGGGCCGCATCATTTAGACACATTTTTCCAGTTGATCTATCTGCTCATGCCCTCAATTCAAAGCGGGCGAGTAGTTACCCGCTAAAAAGATTAGCAACAGCATTATGGCTCCCAATGACTGCACAGTTTTAAGGCTCCATGGGTGCATGGTTTGCACTGCTTGGGTGCGCGTTTTAACCAGCAGCCAGGTTTAACGGGATGGAAAATTTTTGAAGTTTTGACTTACAGCGGTTGAGAAGATTATGTGCTTGGGATTTCAGGTTTGAAGGCCTGATTATTGCAGACAGTCTATGATTAAGCCTTGTTGAAACTTGACTGATCCGCATTGCATTCTGAGTTTAAATCACCGTCACTTGAATAAAAATAGCTTTTAGTAATAAAAAACAATAACTTGTCTGTTGTAGTTTGGGTGAGGCAACTTTGGTTGTCAGAGGTGCAGTTTAAATAATGCACTTCCATGGAACTTGCGGCCGGTTAATGGGTATTTATGATCAAGAGTTTTAAATAGTTTATTAATTAGTTGGAAAAAACATATGAATCCATTAAAAGCGCAATTGAAAGATCTGGACAGTCCGATCAAAGTTCTGTTTTCCGGTTATCTTCTAACCGTTGGCATAGGTTATCTTTTTGCATTGATCCAGATTCTTTTTACGCATGGCATGGCTGACGGTAAATTCGGATTGTCGATTGACGATATTGTTTACAGTTATTACGGCAACCGGTCGGGCACCGTGCTGGAAACGAAACTGAATGGTTCCATGAAGCCTTATGCTTCTGAAGAAGAGCGATTCACCATTATTCAATGGACACGTGATGGTGCAGAGGAAGATGAGTACGAATCCAGCGGTGTGAAAAAAATTATCGAGGAACGCTGCGTGATGTGTCATAACGCCGATTCAGGGAGTGTTCCAAATTATAACGATTTCAAACAGTTGAAATCCCGGGCGGAGCAGGATGAAGGCGCGACTTTCTCATCATTGACTCGTGTGTCACATATCCATTTGTTCGGTATCAGTTTTATATTTATGTTTGTGGGGCTGATTTTCAGCTTTTCTGAAACAGCGCCGAATAGAATTAAAAATATCGCGATAGGAATGCCTTATGCGTTTTTGATTGCCGATATTTTGTCGTGGTGGTTGACCAAGCTGGATCCGATGTTTGCGTGGCTGGTCATTATTGCAGGAACCGGTATGGGTGCTTCTTTCGCCTTCATGTGGTTTGTATCGCTCTCGGAAATGTGGGCTTACAATTACGTTTATGTGGAAGGTTTAGCCATACAGGCAGAGAAACTCAGGTTGTTTTCGGTTAAAAAACTGGAATTGGATGAGCAAACAAAATTGAGTGGAGTTGTTTGTCATCTGGTTAAAAAAGTGACCGGATTTGTTAAGGGTACGTTGTTATATCCTGCATGGTCCTGGGTTAAGTCCAAGACAGGCAAAAGCTAAATAGAACCTTTAATAAATCAAAATAGTTTTTCAATTCTCAAGGTGCAGGGACGCACCGTCATCTTATAACTCTGTCAGTGATATTCTTATTCCCTGACGGGCCTTTTTTCGAGTTTTCTCTGCAAAGTTCTACGGTGCATATTCAGTGCGCGAGCGGCGGCCGAAATGTTTCCGTCGTGTTGCATCAGTACTTTTTGCAGATGCTCCCACTCCAAACGTTTAACCGATAATGGATTTTCGTTAATGCTGACAGAGGTATCGCCCTCATTTTTGTTGAGAGCGTTAACAATTTCATCGGCATTAGCGGGTTTGGTCAAATAGTGGATAGCTCCCAGCTTGATCGCTTCTACCGCAGTGGCTATGCTGGCAAAGCCAGTCAACATCACGATTTGTGTGTTGCCGTCTAACGAAATGAGTTTTTTTACCAATTCCAAGCCTGACTGATAGCCGATACGCAGGTCAATAACTGCATATTCGGGTTCGCTGATCTCGGCCATTTTGATGCCATTTTCTACATCATTGGCAACGATGACTTCGTAATTACGCTTTTCCAATGCATTTTTAAGTACATTGCAAAACGTTTCATCATCATCTACCAATAAAAGACGCGGTTTCTCCAATTCCTGATTCATAGTGATCATCTCTCATAGCAAGCAATGGCAGCACTATTTCTACGCTGGCGCCGCCGGCTTCCAAATTTAAAAAATCAATCTTGCCGCCAATACGGCTGATTGTGCTGCAGGTTAGGAAAAGTCCTACACCCATACCGTGTTTACTGCTGGTAACTGGTTGTTTTCTGGCAAGTTCCAGGATGTTGTCAGGAACGCCCGCGCCAAAGTCTCGAATTTTGATGTAGACATGTTCCAGATCCCAGGAAACATGGAGCTCAATCCCAAGATCCGTTTCGGTAGCTTCTGCAGCATTATTGAGAATATTGATCAACGAGTGGGTCAACGTGCGTTCTGCAATAATTCTGGCATTCGAGGGTACGCAGGGATTGACGAATAATCTGAGCTTGATTTCAGGCTTGTGCGCGCGCCATTGTCTTATGACTTCGTCAATGTATTCTTCAATCAGCATGATTTGTCCGGACTCTGCGCGCATTTCTCCAGCACTTGCCGACATCACAGACAGTGCTTCTTTGCATCGGTTAACTTGTTGCTGCATTATCAGTGTCTTTTGATGGAGGTCAGGAAATCGGTGTATAGGGTATTCGTTTTCTAATTCATGTGCGACTATTGCAATAGTTCCCAGCGGCGTACTGATGTCATGGGCGGCGCTAGCGGCCAATGTGCCCAATGATACTACGCGCTCATCTCGTAATGCGTTTTCCCGGGCTTCAGCCAGCGTCCGTTCTTGAGCTCTTAGTGTCCTTGCAAGTTCAACAACAAAAAAAGCGACCAGACCGGCACTAAATACGAAACCGAACCACATGCCAAAAATATGCAGATTAAAATAATGATGGTCTTTTAGTTCATGGGCATTGCGAAGTATTTGATAATGCTCTTTAGCCGAATGCTGCATATCGGCCTGGTAAATTTCCAGTGCGGCTATATCAGGCTCTATCGAAGGCATATGTGGCTCGATAGAGGGTAGTGGTATGTTGTAAGCAATCAGGATGGTATACATTGAGGTCGTTAAAATGACCATGTACCAGGCATAATTATGAGGCAACATGATAGCCGTGATGATTAACGGCATCAAAAAGACCCAAATGATAGGGTTTGATGCCCCGCCTGTCAGATAAAGGAGCGAAGCGATGCCTAAAACATCAATAACAAGTTGTGAAAATATTTCGAGTTCGGTGACAGGGTCATCTGTCTTGAGACGCATCCAGGTATATAAATTGACGGTCCCTATCGATAAAATCACAAGCCAAAGCTGCTCATGTGGCAATCTTATATTTAACCCGTGAACTGAAATAATGATAAGTAAAGCTTCGCCGGTCATCATCAGATTTCTGAGAATGAATAGCCATTTCAGGTTTTGGCGAGCTGATATTTCGGATTTAGGCAATACTTGAGAAAACATGTTTTTTGGCCTGACGCTTAAACGGGTTAAATATTTTAGAGGTATCGTACTTCAACTCGGTAAATCAGTAATGAATTTTATGGTGTTTGAATATTTTCTCGGCCTATATACTGGCTCTGGATATTTTGGCGTTGAGGAATTGAGCATTGTAAAACCTCTTATGCCAAGTAACATCGGTGCAGTTTGCCTGTTTAAACAGCCAGGATAATCCGTTGATATTGAGACTGCGACAATATGTCACATTTTTTATTGCAAATAGTGTTGCTATTATTAATCTAACTTTTAAGGGAACCAATTTGACCCCTCAGCTAAAAGTTGCGTTATATCCTTCCTAATATCCTTATAAGCGGTTTTTTTTAAACCGCTTTTTTTTGTCTGAAATTTACCAATTGATTATCTTTTTATCATTAAAAACAAACGCCTGCGCCTCTTAAACCACAATATCCATCCGGGTTTTTATGAAGGTATTGCTGGTGATATGTTTCAGCATAATAAAATATATCAACAGGTTCTATTTCAGTGGTAATAAGGGGTAATCCGCTTTGAGTTAATCGGGTTTGATAATGTTCTTTTGACGCTAGTGCAATATTGAACTGAGTATCTGCATAAGTATAAATACAGGATCTATACTGAGTGCCTGTGTCATTTCCCTGCCGCATTCCCTGAGTAGGATTATGAGATTCCCAGAAGATTTTAAGCAAGCTTTCAAAGCTGATGTCGTCAGAAGAATAGACCACAAGAACTACCTCGCTATGCCCTGTTAGACCGCTGCACACTTCTTCGTAAGTAGGGTTTTTGGTATTGCCACCGGAATAGCCCACTGCAGTGCTGAATACGCCAGGGGTTTGCCAGAATTTTCTCTCTGCTCCCCAGAAACAGCCCATGCCAAATAGTACGGTTTGCATGTTTTGTGGAAAAGGCGGCGCAATCGGATTTCCATTAACGCAGTGCTTATTGATGATGGTCAGCGCTTGGTCGCGTCCCGGCAATGAGTCAGAAGGTGATGGTTTTGAAAGCTTTTGGTTTAAAAATGAAAACATGGGTAATTCCTCGCTGAATAGGGGGGGCAAAGGTTTCGATTTAGGGTGGGGTTATCAGTCACTTTGTGACACCTGTTCTTTTCTATCGTTCATGCATGTCCTGAGGGAGCGAATGCTTAAGTTATGAATACGGTAGGCTTTTTATAATTCTTTTTTTATGCAGCGGTGGGTATTTTGATTCAAATTTTTGAATCCATATCATTTTTTTATAAAAAGTCAATGCTGCAGTCAGCTGGGAGAAGACGTAAGTCAGTAGGAATGATCGTGAAGTGACTCATTTTATTGCGCGATTTGCCTCATTCTTAATCTAAAACAGAGGTGAAAATCGTTGGTTTATGTTGCTGATCCCTTGGTTTATCTGACTTTAGCCGATAACGATCAAGGCAAAATGATAATAACGCATCAATAATCGTGCCAATGGCTGTGGCATATCGTCACGCGTCAATATGCCACATTTGCATAACCAGCCGCGGATACTACACTATTTGAAACTCTTGATTGACGCCGCTTTGTCAGACATCCGAGAGTTGATAGCCTTCCTCATTACATGCGGTTGATTAATTTAGCTGCATTCTTTTTTTAAGACAGAGGGTACCCATGAAAAGAAATTACCAAATTGAAGATTCTATACCTCTAGTCCAGGAAGAATTGATCGCGCGCACTGCTTATCATGAGGCAGGCCACGCAGCTGCCATTCATTTGAGCAATCGTCTAAAAAATCTACCACCGGTATTTTTTCAAATCACTATGGGTAATTTATGCTCAGCGGAAGGGGCAAGCCATCACGTAATGGAACGGTCAAAATCGAACTGGCTGGCAACGGTTGAAGGCGGGCATTTAATAGGCAGTTTGCCGGTATCGGTTTTAGAAAGCAGTCGTTATTTTTCCGATCATCAGCTTCACGCTTATCAAGTCGCTTATGAGGCGGACATTATCAACATATTGGCGGGGCCTTTGGCTGAAGCCAAGCATGTCGCTCAATTGGATGATGAATGCTTTAATGCAAGATTGATCAATGTGGAAGCCCTTAAGTATTACGGTGGTTCATCGGATCTTGAGCGTGTGACGGAATATTTGGAGGGTTTTATCGGTGACAAGGATAAACGCCAAGAAAAGCTCAATAGTCTGTTTTTAGAAGCATTTAAGTTTGTTGATCACCCTTATCATTGGTATGCAATCAGTCAGTTGGCCGATCACATTTTGGAAAATGATAAGTCATTGATAAGCTGTGAAGATGCAATCGATGTTTTAGATGAAGCAATGATTAAGATTCAGACTTTGTATTTTCGTCAAATACCATAAGGCTTGTTGATACCCAATAATTTCAGTGTAAATTGCGCGCCTTAAAAAAACTGGCAAGCATAGCTTGATGGTTAGCTTGACGTTAAAATCTTGCAAAAAAGTGCTGTCATCATCCCTGCAAAAAATTTCTGAGCATGTCATGACCCTGTTCGGTCAAGATCGATTCCGGGTGAAATTGAACGCCCTCAATCGGCATTGTTTTATGCCTGACGCCCATTATTTCATCTATATTGCCCTGTCCGTCCTCTGTCCAGGCCGTGACTTCAAGACATTCGGGTAAACTCGACTGTTCAATCACTAAAGAATGGTAACGCGTTGCTGTAAACGGGTTATTCAGATCTTTGAATACGCCCTGATTTTTGTGATAAACCAAAGACGTTTTGCCATGCATAATACTTTTGGCATGGATAATATGGCCGCCGAAAGCATAGCCGATACTTTGATGACCCAGGCAGACGCCTAGAATCGGCAATCGTCCAGCAAATTTAAGGATGGCTTCCACCGAAATGCCGGCTTCCTTGGGAGTGCAAGGCCCCGGAGAAATGACGATTTTATCGGGAGCAATGCGTTCGATATCGGTGACACTCGCTTCGTCATTGCGGACAACGACCACCTCGGCATCCAGTTCACCCAAATACTGAACCAGGTTGTAAGTGAAGGAGTCGTAATTGTCGATCATCACTACTTTTACGCTCATGTCGGATCTCCTTCCAGCCCCGCCTCAGCCATACTGACCGCTCGAAAAATAGCCCGGCCTTTATTCATCGTTTCATCCCATTCGTTTCTTGGCACCGAATCGTAAACAATTCCTGCACCGGCTTGTATATGTAAAGTTTGATCCTTGATCACTGCTGTTCGGATTGCAATGGCGGTATCCAGATTGCCGGACCAGGCGATATAACCCACGGCACCTGAATAAACGCCTCGTTTGACGGGTTCCAGTTCATCAATAATTTCCATCGCCCGAATTTTTGGCGCGCCGCTGACTGTGCCTGCCGGAAATGTAGCCGCCAATACATCAAAGGCATTTTTCCCTTGCTTCAGTTGTCCTGTGACATTGGAGACGATGTGCATGACATGCGAATAACGTTCCACGATCATTTTGTCAGTGAGTTGCACTGAACCTATTTCCGCTACGCGTCCTGTATCATTGCGGCCCAAATCGATCAGCATTAAATGTTCAGCCAATTCTTTTGGATCAGCCAGCAGTTCCTGTTCCAAAGCCAGATCCAGCTCATGCGTCGAACCGCGTGGGCGAGTACCTGCTATCGGCCTTACCGTAACGGTTCCTTCTTCCAGTCTAACCAGAATCTCCGGAGACGATCCGACGATATGAAAATCCTCCAGATTTAAAAAGTACATGTAGGGGGAAGGATTAAGGCAGCGCAACGCACGGTATAGATCCAGCGGTGAGGCAGTATAGGGAATGGATAAACGCTGCGACAAGACAACCTGCATAATGTCGCCATCAAAAATATAGTCCTTGGCTTTGAGTACGGCATCTTCAAAACCCTGTTGCGTGAACCCGGAAACAAAATGCGATTCTTCAACATGTTTGGGAGGGGTGTTAGATTGAGGCCTGGCTTTTAATTCCCGCAACTTGGCGGCTAATTCACGAAGTCGGGTCAATGCGTTGTCATAGGCGTTGTCCTCTTCCGGGTTGGCGTGAGTCAGCAGCAGCATTTTTCCGGACAAATTATCGAATACCAGTATTTCTTCCGAAACCATTAACAGGATATCGGGCGTGCCCAAAGGGTCCGGCTTATTCGATGATTCCAGTCGCGGCTCGATATAACCAATAGTTTCGTAGCCGAAATAACCTACCAGCCCGCCATTGAACCGAGGCAGTGATTTGATGTCCGGGACTCTGTAACGTTCTTTGAAGGATTCAATCCATTCCAGAGGATTGCTGTGCGTAGCCAATTCCTCAATTTGACCGTTATGCTCAACTTCGATCGTATGACCGTTGATTTTAACAAGGGTGCGGCAAGGCAATCCGATAATGGAATAGCGGCCCCATTGTTCTCCGCCATGAACGGATTCGAACAGATAGGAATAAGGTCCGTCAGCCAATTTAAGATAAGCGCTGAGCGGCGTGTCCAAATCAGCGAGAATTTCCCGACTGACAGGGATACGGTTGAAGCCCTGCCGGGCGTATTGATTGAACTCTTCGCGTGTCATTGCAGATATCGATGGTTTATGTTCGGTCTTGTTTGTAACCGTGACGTTTATTGTCCGCACGAATAAAATTTAAAAGGTCCGGGGCTTTGCGCATAACGCTAGGCCAATTTTCCTTGTGCTTACTGGTCACATGCTTTTAGTTTCAGCATTATAACTTTTTTTTGGTCTTTCGCTCTTCGTTATACAATGCCAATCAACAAAAACATCCGGGTATTTAAAAGCGATGAAACTGGCAACTTTTAATTTTGAGGGCAAGACACGTATCGGGGCGGTTGTGGGCGATTGGATTGTGGATAGTTTAGGGGTACAGGCCATACCAGAAGATATGATTGGATTTCTTGAGGGAGGGGCTTCCTCTATCGATGCCATGCAGAAATTGATAGTGAAAAACGTGCAGCGTATCGCTTTAGCGGACGTGATTTTGCAAGCGCCGGTGCCAAGGCCCGGCAAGTTCCTGGGTGTTGGTCTTAATTACGCAGATCATGTTGACGAAACGGAACTGGAAAAACCCGAATATCCCACCTTTTTTACCAAGCAAAGTTCCTGTGTAATAGGGCCGGGCGCTGCGATTCACAGACCCAAAGTGTCCGAAAAACTCGATTATGAAGGGGAGCTGGCTTTTATCATCGGCAAACGCTGCCGTCATGTGGCCATTGATAAAGCTCATGAAGTGATTGCAGGATATACGATTGCAAATGATGTGTCGGTGCGCGACTGGCAATTTCGTTCCGCTACCTGGACGTTAGGAAAATCGTTTGATACCCATGGACCATTGGGTCCCTGGCTGGTCACGCCCGATGAAATAGGCGATCCGCATCAATTATCCCTGGAAACTTGGCTGGACGATGAAAAGCGTCAGTCATCCAATACGCGGCATATGATATTCAACTGTTTTGAGATCATTGCCTACTTAACCCAGGCCATGACCCTGGAGCCCGGCGATGTCATCACAACAGGCACGCCCGCCGGAGTGGGTGTAAAAATGAAACCGCGAGGTTATATGAAGCCCGGGCAAACGGTGCGTATCACCATTGAGAAAATAGGTACGCTGATAAATCCGGTTATCGCTGAGCCGAACAGCATTTTTCCTGTGAAGTAACAAGCCAGGCCCACTTTATACCTTTCGCACTTCAAATTTCGGCAGTGCCTAAGGAGGCAGCGGGTTGTTCGGCAAAAGCTTTGCCAGCATGGATGCTGGCATAGAGCCTATATGGATGTATTTACGGCGTCCTTTGACGGGCACCCCGGTGCCAAATTTCGATCTACGATGAGTATACTTGAAACTTTAATCAGTCTATAACATTACCAAAAAGCGGTTTTTTAACGTTCTTGGCGTTTTTTACAGGATTGGCTTCCGGCAGTAAAGGAAACAGCACGGTCAATTTCAAGCCGCCAAACCTTGATTTATCCATGTGTAACTCCGCATTGTGCAATAAAGAGATCCGTTGAACCATTGATAGTCCCAAACCAGTGCCTTGTACTTTGTTCGCAGTTTCTATGCACCGGTAAAACCGTTTATAAGCGTCGTCGTATTGCTCTATGGCGATGCCCGGCCCCGAGTCTTCAACACATAATTCCAGTGCCTTTCTTTGCGTCAGACTGATCACAACCTTGCCACCTCTGGGCGTGTATTTAACCGCATTGTCCAGGATGTTTCGGATCAGAATGCCGATCAGTGGAACATTGACTTTCACGTAGGCCACGCTGTTATGCTCAAAACTCATACTGATTTGCTTTTTATGCGCTTCAGGTTCCAGTTCGGCAATAATTTGTATCACTTCGCGGCTTAATTCGACATATTGTTTGTTCAGGTAAGACGGGTCTGACTCTATTCGGGAAAACGTCAATAGTTGCTGCACCATGTTGGTCATTCTTTTGACCGCTTGTTCAATGCGCCCCAATGCTTGCTGCCGCATGCCTTCATCAGAAGTTTTCATGGCTACCTGCGCTTGGGTCAGCAGTCCTGCCAACGGTGTTTTTAATTCATGTGAGGCATCAGCAGTAAAGCGCCGCTCGTTTTCGAAGGCTTTTTCCAATTGCAGAAAAAGCGTATTGATCTCTTCGACAACAGGGACAATTTCGGTCGGTAAGTGCCGAGTTGACAAAGGTTTCAGATAATTTGCCTCACGCCGGGCAAGTTGCAGGGTGAGACGATTGACCGGTTTTAGGGCGCGCCTGACGATCAAGCCGATGACAACGCCCAGAAAAGGCAAGCTGAATAACAACGGCTTGATCAGATGACTGACGATTTCATCTTTTAATTCGCGGCGGACATCGTCCCGCTGGCCGACATGGATGATATATTCATCCTTGTCATCCGAAATGCTGAAGACATGCCATAAGTAGCCGTCAATTTCCATTTTGGTAAAGCCGTTGAGCGAATCTGACATGGGTTTGACCGGGGCAGTTCGCGAGCGCAAGATCAATCCTTCCGTCTTGGAGATCAGCTGAAAAGCAATCTTTTGCGTGTATTTGGAATTAAAAGTACTGTGCGTCAATATTTTCTCAGGGCTGTCCAAATCCCACAGTTCATTCAACGAGCCCTCATACAGCAAGTGGCCGACGAAAGAATAAAGAGCATGTGCCGATTGGGCTAATTCCGCATCAAAAAGCTTAACGACTTCGTCCCGGGTAAGCCGGTAACTGACATAGGCGGTGACGCCCCAGATCAGAGCTGACGCCGAGAGCAGGGTAAACAGCAAAATATTCCGTAGCGAATATTTCATTCAGCTTCATCAATGATATAGCCGACGCCGCGGACAGTCCGGATAAATTTGGCGCCCAGTTTCTTTCGTAAATGATGGATATGAACTTCTACCGAGTTGCTTTCAATTTCAGATCCCCAGGAATAAAGGGCTTCTTCAATTCGTGCGCGAGAAATCACGCGGCCGATATTGCTCATTAGAAAATTTAAAATGCCAAATTCTTTTTGGGACAAATCAATACGTTTGTTTTTGACTGTAACGACATGCGATGCCGGGTCCAGCAATACGCCCTGGTGTTCGATTTGCGGGACGCTACGTCCTGACTGCCTTCTTGCCAGCGCCCTGAGCCGTGCGCAGACTTCCGATAACTCAAAGGGTTTTGCCACAAAATCATCAGCACCGCTGTCTAGCCCTTGAATGCGGTCATCCACCGTGTCTTTTGCCGTCAATACCAGTACAGGCGTTTCATCCTTGCGTTTGCGCAATTCTTTTAACACCTCCATTCCTTCCATTCCAGGCAGGTTAAGATCCAATACCACCAGTTCGTAAGAGTTTGTTTTCAGTGCCTCATTGGCAAGATTACCATCCATGACCCAATCCACGGCATAGCCTTCCATGGTAAGGCCGGCCTTGATGCCATCGCCTAAAATTTCATCATCTTCTACTAATAAAAGTCGCATAGTTACGCTCAGAGTTTATAAATTTTTTCAGAATACGAAGCCAAAATCAGTCCGTGTCCAATTTTCCTGTTTTAAGCCTTTCCCATAGATAAGCCAAACAGGTTATGAATAGTGCAGATCCCAGCACGGTTAATGACGCCAGCATATTATTCAGCCATTCCGGTGCCACTAACAACATTATGCCCAGGTTAAACATCATTAAGCCGGATAATAACTTCAACAGGCGGCCTTGTTGTTCTGTCAATTTTCTACTGCCCAAGGTCAGGGTATAGATCACCACGATGACGAGTAGCGGTATGACGTAGACCGTATTATAAAGTGCCAGATAAGCATAATAAGACGGGGTCGATAAGGCATGTAAGGTCAAAACGCGGGTGTAAATCATGGGCAGGCCCGCGGTGCATAAAAGTTCGTAGCTGTTGGCTGCTATAGCCAAGACCACCGTCGCTGCGACCGTGGCTGTCCAGTTTCCGGCCTGCAGGATTGAGCGCATACGTTGAAAAAGCAGGGGCTTGGCCGATTCGGGAATACTCAGGGATAGCCCTCGTTTAAAGAAAAAATAATCCTTGATATTAAAACCGGCGATTAACACTGCGATGATACCGGCCAGCGCTGTGATCAGGTCCAGTTGTTGCGTCATCAAAAAAAGGTTGAGCCAGGCCGCCATGAATATAAAATACATGCCGCCGGAAAATACCACGAATATTCCGCCTATGAGTGCCATTCGCTGCCTGCTGTGGCCATGCGCCATAAGACTTAGCAGGAACAATAAGACAAAAAAAGCGCAAGGGTTGAACGCGTCCAGTGCCGCAATAAATACGGTGAGGAACGGCAGCGAATAAGCCTGATAATCAACTGTGCCCAGCAAGGGCAAGTCCAGTTGCTTATTTTCTGTCGGGCTCTGTTTGGCCTCATGGCATTCGATCAACTCGCGTTCCAGTTCTTTGCCCATCCGGGCTGGACTATCAAAACCCACCCGAATACGGTCACAAAAAATAAAGCCGGGTATTGCGTTGGCCGGATCATTGAGCGCTTTAGCCATCGTGATATAACGCTGTACATTTTCCTGATTATTCACCAAATCATAGCTTTTAACGCTTAGCCAGTCATATCGCGCATCCAATTCCTCGATAAACGGTTTCGCCTCCAGGCAGTGGGAGCATCGATGGGACCAGAAAAAATGCAGTTCAATAGCCGGTTCTGAGGTGTTTTCAGCGCTATAACCGATGTTGAGCCAAGCTCCTAAAAACATAACTAAAAACACTGAATATTTCATAACGGCACCGGCACTTTAGGAGGATCAATTTTATAACGTCTGCAATTCAATAGTCTTTTTTTATCTCTCTACTGGAATGCCTACAGGGATGTAGGTAAGGGGCGTGAGCAGGAGCGGAAGCTTTGCCTACAGGGATGTAGGTAAGGGGCGTGAGAAAATTAAGCCGGTTTGGTAAGCGGTGAACCGAGATGGCAAAAAAAGTTTAGAGGCTTGTTCGCGATCATTAAAAAGTTCAATGGGCAAGGATGGTCAATCGATCGTTTTTGTGGCACGATGCAGACATGCATTCTACTTGGGACAATGATCTTTCTTCGCTAAGCATTCAACCCCCGCGTAAAATTACGAACATCCTCTTATGGACGATATTTGTTAATTCCTTGCCTAAGCAATAACTCAACATTCAGCATTTTATTACTCAATTACACCATGGAAATCAAACAAGCACTGCAGGCACTCCTGGAAAAACGATCTTTAACCGGAGAGCAAATGCACGAAATGATGCATTTAATCATGTCCGGCCAGGCATCTGATGCGCAAATTGCCGCCTTTTTGGTTGCGCTACGCTGCAAAGGTGAAACGGTGGAAGAAATTGCGGCCGCTGCTCAGGTGATGCGTGATTTGGCCGAGCATGTCAGCGTGACCGGTGAACATGTGATCGATACCTGTGGAACGGGGGGCGATGGCGCTCATACGTTTAATATATCAACCACAGCCGCCTTTGTAGCGGCGGCGGCCGGTGCTCAGGTTGCCAAACACGGAAATCGTTCGGTTTCCAGCAGTTCAGGAAGTGCGGACGTTTTGGAGGCGGCAGGCGTTAATCTTGATCTTGGCGCCGAACAAGTCAGCCAGTGCATCAATACAATAGGTATCGGCTTTTTATTTGCCCCCAAACATCATGGTGCCATGAAGCATACCATCGGACCCCGCAGGGAGATGGGGGTCAGAACCTTGTTCAACTTGCTGGGGCCTTTATCCAATCCGGCATCGGCTCCCAATCAGCTGATCGGCGTGTTTGGCAAGGAATGGCTTCGACCACTGGCGGAAGTGTTAAAAAAATTGGGCAGTCGTCATGTACTGGTGGTCAACGCCGAAGATGGCTTGGATGAAATCAGCATTGCCTGCTCGACCCATGTGGCGGAACTTAAAAACGGAAATATCAATTGCTATTCGATCACGCCCGTGCAATTTGGTTTAAAGCGCGGTCAGCTGAGTGATTTAATCGTTGACGATGCGGCGTCTAGTTTAAAATTGATGAAGCAAGTCCTTGATAACCAGCCTGGTGCAGCCCGCGATATTGTTGCATTGAATGCCGGAGCCGCCATTTACGCCGCCAATCTGAGCGACAATTTACAGTTCGGTGTGCAAAAAGCCTTGCAGGTCATTGCCAGTGGCGCCGCAAAAGCCAAGCTGGATGCGCTGGTTGAATTTTCCAATAACATTAATAACAAGTCATCATGAGCGATACTCCGGATATTCTGAAAAAAATTCTCGATACCAAAGTCGAAGAAGTGGCCAAGCGCAAAATGAGCACCTCGATAGACATGCTCAAGGATCTGGCCGGCGTTGTTGAAAGGCCTAGAGGTTTTTATAAAGCCTTACAGCGTCAGGCGGCTACCCGAAAACCAGCCATTATTGCCGAAATAAAAAAAGCCTCACCCAGTCAAGGTGTCATTCGCGAAGATTTTCAGCCGATATTGATCGGCCAGGATTATGCGATGAATGGCGCCACTTGCCTTTCTGTATTAACCGATAAGGAATACTTTCAGGGCTCGGAAGTGTATTTGCAAATGGTCAGAGAGCGTTGTCCGCTGCCGGTGTTGCGTAAAGATTTCATGATTGATGCCTATCAGGTGTTTGAAGCCCGAGCGTTGGGGGCTGACTGTATTTTGCTGATCGTGGCGGCACTGGATGACCAAACCCTGCATGCACTGGCGGACACAGCGAATGAACTGGGTATGGATGTGCTGGTTGAAGTGCATGATGCCGATGAAATGACCCGCGCCTTAACGCTGGACACGCCCTTGATCGGTATCAACAATCGTAATTTGCGGACCTTCGAGACGCGTTTGCAGACGACGCTGGATTTAAAAGCGCAAGTGCCCGACGACCGCTTGATCATTACTGAAAGCGGGATTCATACACCTGACGACGTCAAATTAATGCTGGATAACGGGATATACACTTTTCTGGTTGGCGAGGCGTTTATGCGCGCCGACAGTCCCGGCCAGAAAATGCGCGAGTTGTTTTCTTTATAGGCACTTTTGCCGGGAAAGACTGCCTTTTCCGGCAAATTATGGCTATAAACCGTAACTCTTTGCCCTGATCCGCCACGCCTGATTTTCAAAATACACTCACCCTCAATACTCTTGGAGTCCATCATGAAAAAAATTGTTGTCAACTCGCCCGTTGTCGAAATGGATGGAGATGAAATGACCCGGATTATCTGGCATTTCATTAAACAGAAGTTAATTCTGCCTTATGTGGATGTGCCTATCCTGTATTACGATTTGGGCATTGAACATAGAGATGAAACCGAGGATCAAGTCACTATTGATGCCGCACATGCAATCCAAAAGCACGGTGTAGGAATCAAATGCGCGACAATTACGCCGGATGAAGCGCGGGTTGAAGAGTTCAAGCTGAAAAAAATGTGGAAATCGCCAAATGGAACGATCCGGAATATTCTGGACGGTACCGTCTTTCGTGAACCCATCATCTGCGAAAACGTTCCCCGCCTGGTGCCTAACTGGACAAAGCCTATTTGTATCGGCCGTCACGCCTTTGGCGATCAATACCGCGCCACTGATTTTGTTACAAAAGGTAAAGGCAAGTTGCAGATTACCTTTACTCCAGATGATGGCAGTGAAGGACAAAGCTTTGAGGTCTATCATTTTGAAGGCGATGGCGTGGCCATGGCGATGTACAACACCGACGAATCGATAGCCGGTTTTGCCCGCAGCTGTTTTAACGTCGCGCTGGACAGAGAATGGCCGCTTTATCTGTCCACCAAAAACACCATTCTCAAAAAATATGATGGCCGTTTCAAAGATATTTTCGAAGCCATTTATCAAGCCGAATATCGTGAGCGCTATGAAGCCAAGGGCATTGTCTATGAGCATAAGCTGATCGACGATATGGTGGCTTCGGCGCTTAAATGGAATGGCGCTTTTGTTTGGGCCTGTAAAAACTATGACGGCGATGTGCAGTCCGATACCGTGGCACAGGGGTTTGGCTCGTTGGGCTTGATGACCTCGACGCTGGTTACGCCGGATGGAAAAACCATGGAAGCAGAAGCGGCCCACGGCACTGTCACGCGGCACTACCGCATGCATCAGCAAGGTAAAAAAACCTCTACCAATCCCATTGCATCAATTTTTGCCTGGACCCGCGGGTTAGCCTTTAGAGCCAAGCTGGACAATAACGGGGCCTTGTCCAATTTTTGTGAAACCCTGGAAAAAGTCTGTGTCGATACCGTCGAGGCAGGTCAGATGACCAAGGATTTGGCATTGTGCATTTACGGTGATGATCTGAATGACACCCATTACCTGACTACAGAGGATTTTCTTGAGGTTCTCCGAGTGAATCTGGAAAACCGTTTAGGATAATGCTAAAAAAACTGTTAGCGGCGGCGGTACTGTTGACTTCGGTTGTCGTTTTGTATTATTTCAACAAAGATCCTGAACGGATTGAGGTTGAGTTCTACACGGTTAAAGCAGGCGAGGTGTCGGCCACTGTTTCCAATACCCGTGTTGGAACGGTCAAAGCCTGCCGGCGCGCCTATCTTGCCCCTGCAACCGGGGGGCAAGTGGCTGGCCTGCATGTGGAAAAAGGCGAAGTGGTCAAAAAAAACCAGTTGTTGCTGGAAGTGTGGAATGCGGATCTTAAAGCTCAGGTCGAACTTAACAAGGCTAAGATCAAAGCCAGCTATACAGAGGCCGAACAGGTGTGTCAACGAGCAGCAGGGGCTGAACGTGAAGCCGCACGATTCTCTAAGCTGCGCTCGCGTAATCAGTTTATTTCCGAAGATCAGCTTGATAAATCGGTCACTGAGGCAACAGCACAAAAGGCTCAGTGCCAAGGCGCCGAGCAGGCCATTGAGGTCAGCAAGGCACAGCTGGCCGTTGCTCAAGCAGCTGTCGAGCGAACGTTTATCACTGCACCGTTTGACGGCACCGTTGCAGAAATCAATGCCGAATTAGGTGAATTTGTTACGCCTTCGCCACCGGGCATTCCGACCTTACCCGCCATTGATTTACTCGATTTGAACTGCCTTTATATCTCCGCTCCGATTGATGAAGTTGATGCCGGGCGTATCAGAATCGGGATGCAGGCCTGCGTTTCGCTGGATGCTTTTCCGGAAAAACGCTGTACCGGCAAAGTGTCAAGGATTGCGCCTTATGTTCAGGAAAAAGAGAAGCAAGCACGAACCGTTGAAGTTGAAGTCAAGATTACCGATGCGGATGATTTAAAGCGCTGGCTGCCGGGATACAGCGCGGATATTGAAGTGGTGCTGGCTGAAAAACAGAGCGCCCTGCGCTTGCCTGCCGAGGCCATCATGGAAAATAGCAAAGTTTTACTGATTGCTCAGGGTGACGTGCTGGAAGAACGGACTTTTGTGCCGGGACTGAGTAACTGGAGTTTTACCGAAATTGAATCCGGCTTGCAGGAAGGCGACAGAGTGGTTACGTCGGTTGGTAAAGAAGGCGTTGCCGCCGGTGCAAAAGTCCGTTTTGAGCCATGATTCAACTGGAAAACATTTACAGACGCTTTCAGGTCGGTGATCAAACCGTCCATGCACTAAACGCTATTAACCTGACGATCGCTCAGGGTGAGTATCTTTCCATCATGGGGCCTTCAGGTTCAGGGAAGTCAACGCTGCTGAATACCATCGCACTGCTAGACCAGCCGTCATCCGGGCGCTACTTTTTTAATGGCCGCGACGTAACCTTGCTCAGTGATGATGAGCTGGCCAAAGTGCGGCGAGAAAACATCGGTTTTGTTTTTCAATTTTTCCACTTGATTCCTCGTCTATCCGCTGCCCAAAATATTGAAATGCCGATGATTTTGGCAGGCATTTCACCCAAAGAACGAAAAGGGCGCGTTAAAGAGGGGCTTGCTGCCGTCAGTTTACTGGATAGGGCCGAACACAAGCCCGATCAGTTATCCGGAGGACAGTTGCAGCGCGTTGCCATTGCGCGTGCCATGAGCATGAAGCCTCAGCTTTTGTTGGCGGATGAACCTACCGGAAATCTTGACAGCCAATCAGGCAAGGACATTATCGAGTTGCTGGAAAAGCTTAATCAACAAGGTGTGACCTTAGTGATTATTACTCATGATCCCACTTTGGGCAGTCGAGCGGGGCGTAAGATACGTCTGGTCGACGGACAAATTCAAAATTAGCTTATTTTCCGGATTGCGCTTTGTTTCATTCAGGTTGCCTTGATTAAATCAAAAGGCGGGGTAACCTGACATGGCAATTCAGAATTCCCAGTTGGTTATAAAAAAAGGGTAGGCGTAAGCTTTGCGGGGATGTCGGCAGCAGGGATGCCGCCGACAAGCCTCACAAGCCTCAATAGATGGGTCTATGGCGTTTCTCGCAAGTCTTACTCCTACCATTAAAGCCACGTTTAAAGTTCAAACCGGGAATTTCTGCATTTTTATCACGTTCAGGTCAAGGAGTCGCTATGAGTCAGCTGTGTGAAAAAATACAAAGTCTGCTTAAAACGGATCAACAGGAAGCCGTAATTATTGAGCCTGAAGATCAATTAATTACGACAGCCGCCGTTCCTCATGGGGACGAAGCCGAGTCGATTCATCCCGGCAAGAGGCGATTAAAGGAAAACTACACCAGCCATTGGGATTTGGATTATCTGCCCAAACAGGAAGTTGACAGGATTATGACTGACTGTCTTGTTATAGGCCGGACTGAATCGCTGGCAGTATTTACGCCATCAAGTCGCGAAGCTGAGTAGGGGAGAGAGGCTCAGTAATCTTAAGTCTAAGGCGGTGGTTCATTGATAACCAGCCAATACAGGCTTAATTGCTTGATGGTTTCTGCAAAATCTGTGAAATTAATCGGCTTGCGAATGTAACTGTTGGTGCCGCAGTCATAGCCTGTGGAAATATCTTCCTCCTGGCCTGACGAGGTTAGAATCACTACCGGAATTCTCCGGGTGCGCGAATCAGCGCGAATCCTGCGCAACACTTCCAAGCCATCGATTTTAGGCAGTTTCAGATCAAGCAGAATGACTACCGGTAGATCAGTGAGATTGCGGGTACTGAATTTACCGTTACAGAAAAGATAATCTAATGCTTCCTGTCCATCCTCCGTAACGACCAGGGGATTACTGATGGCGTTTTTCACAAGTGCCCGGCGGGTTAAGCTGACATCGCTGGGGTTATCTTCAACGAGTAAAATTGTCTTGGTGTTCATGCGGAGTCTCCAAGAGTGAAAAAGAACGTGGCGCCGCCGTCCTCATGGGCTTCAGCCCAAATCCTGCCGTAATGGCGGTGCACGATGCGCTGGACTGTTGCGAGGCCGATACCGGTTCCCGGATATTCACTGGCTTTATGCAGGCGCTGAAAGGCGCCAAACAGATTTTGTGCGTGAGCCATATCAAAACCAACGCCATTGTCGCGGACAACGAATAATGGGTAGCGGGTATTGCTTTTCTTGTCATGCTCGATGATATGGAAAAACTCAATTTTAGCTTCGGAACGCGGTGCCGTGAACTTGCAGGCATTGCTGAGCAAGTTGGTTAAAACGACTTCCAATAAACGGGCATCACCTCGTGTAAAGAGGTTCGATTGAATAACAAACTCAATCTTACGTTCCGGTTCCGCTCGTTGCAACCGTTCTGAGACAGCTTGAGCAATTGCGCTTAAATCAACCTTTTCATTATTTAATTCCCCGCGACTCACCCGAGACAACAGCAAAAGGTCGTCAATCAGCTGTCCCATACGCTGTGTTTCCGATCGAACCGTCTCAAGATAGCTGTGAGCCTGTTCATCCATAGTGTGACCGCAGTCTTCCAGTAATGCCAGGCTCCAACCGTCAATGCCGCGTAAAGGGGCACGCAAATCATGCGACACGGAGTAGGCAAAAGCTTCCAGTTCCCGGTTGGCGATTTGCAGTTGTTCTTCGTAAGATTTACGTTCGGTTATATCTCGGGCTGCGGCAAAGACACCGGCGACCTGGCCTGATTCATCTTTGTAAACCGTTGCGTTATAAAGAACATCAGTCACATAGCCCGAGGTATGGTTAATAGCCAGCGGGTAATCCATGACAAAACCCTTGGCATAGGCTTCCTCGTAACCTTGCCGCGCTTTATCGGGTTCCGTGAAATACTCGGAAAAATCACTGCCTATCAATTGCAAGCGCTCGACACCGGTAATTTTTTCTGTTGCAAGATTGACATCCATGATTTTTCCTTCGGTACTGATCGTGACCAACGGATCAAGGCTCGCTTCAATCAGGCTGCGAGCATATTGAGCCGAGCCTTTATACTTGTTATTCGCGGTTTCAAGCTGCTTAACAGAAGGTGCTTTTAATGCTGAAGGCATAATAATCCACAGGACAATCGCGGTTGTCAGGGAAAGAATGGCTGTAATGACGCGGACCAGGGCATCCGTTCCATAATTGGGATACCAAATATTAAGAACATCGAAAAAATGGGTCGTTCCACACGCCATCACAAACAAACCGAACAAGATAATTAGCCAGCGGTTCTGAATGTCAGGACGGCGTTTGGCAAAAAACCAGAGGGCGAAAGGGATGGAATAATAAGAGGCTGCAATAAGCAAGTCAGAAGTGACATATACCCATAACAACAAGGGGTTCCATAACAGGCAATAACCGTGCGGCATCAGATTTGAGGTATCAAACCACTGACTCACTACACTCTGCATTTTATCTATTCACTTCTTTGTTGTTGGCTGTGCCGGGATTGGCATAGCGGGGCAGGGCTCTAAAAGCCTTGCTCGCAATTCATCGACTTCTGATTGGCGTTGTCTTGCGCTGTTGCAGTGGCCTTAACCCAAGCGAAAACTGGCAAAATGCGTAAACTTGCGGTCTCGTATTGGCCTGCCCAGGCCTACTTCAATTCGCCAAAATCAACGGATCATCGCCAATGCTGTCCGGTTCAAACGCATTTTTGGGATTGATGATGTCAGAGAGACGTTTGCTGAAGGGAAAAATTAATTTAAAACCCTTTATGAAATAAGGAAATGATTTCCAGTATAGCAAGGATATCTGTGATGGACAGGCTGCATTTTGCTGCAAAGCCTTGTTAGTGCAAATGCCGTCGGTTGTGCCGTTAGAAGTTGAAGTTCAAATTGGTAAACCAGACATGGTTATAAACATCAGGCGCTCCAAAATTATTGACATATTGCAACTGATAGCCGGTATCTACATTGATTTGCGGCGTTAATTTATAACCAATTCCTGCATAAGATCTGTTTTGATTGATGCCTGGCTGAACGGAAGTTTCGCGAGGACTGTAATTTAACGAATTAAAATAAACAAACAATTCATCCAGGGCAATTAGGTAGGCCTTGGAGTCCGGAATGGAGTATACAAAACGGAAGCGGTGACGTGTACGGTAAGCTACATCAGCATCTACAAAAAATCGTTCTTCAAAACGTAATCGGTACTGAAAATTCAGTTCCGGAGTGAAGTTATGTATCCATTGTAATTGCTGCATTACATCATGGGTGGCGTTATCGAATTTAATCGAAGATGAATCATTGTATTCACCATGCCAAGTGTATCCCAGCCAAAGCTGGAGCTCTTGGGTCAATTTATAACCCACTATTGGACGGATGAGTAATTGACTGAAGTCGCTATTATCGTTTTTGGAGCGAGGTGCCAGTTCCAGGAAAGCCAGATAATTACTGCCACCAAAATCGGTTTGATACGTGTTACTGAGCCAAATGCTCCAGTCATCATTCGAATCAGCGCGAGCTGCCGACGTAAAAAAAAAGGATAAAACTAAAGCCGAGAATTTTTTCATCAAGCCCAAGCCTTCAAAGGTAATTTATAAAGGGAATAATTGTAACAAATTTAATGAAGTTGGCCGGGCGATAGTCGGGTTTATATACTGTCGTTGATAATGAATAACAGATTACTCATCATCAACGAGTCTATCGTTTTTGGGTTCGATATGACGCGCATTATTGCCTTCTATGGTGTTGATAGTCTCGATTTGTTCAGGAGAGGCTTCATAAATCTTTTTCAAAACAAACCAGTCTACGGTCTCTGTATAAGGCGCGGTTGTCAGGGAGCCTGTGTAGTGATAATGATGACCTAGATCACCTGCCGGACTTAAGGATAAGAGATCATTTAATTTTACTGAATTGTCTTTAACGACAGTTTTGCTGTGAGGATGCGGGGGGGTCAGGTTTATAAATTCGTTGATGAATTGATTTTCTTCACCCATTTTGAATAAAACGGCGATGACCAGATAATCAGGAGTGATTGAGTTTTCCGTAGCACTGACGATATGCAATTCCATGGGAAAGGTCATGCCATCAATCAAATGCTCCGAAGGCGTATGAAAGTGCATTTGTTTGAAGGAATACGTTTTGTCTTTGACTGTAATAGTGCTGCCGGCATTGAAATCAAGTTGAATTGTATGCCCCAGATTTTCAACAGCCGTTACTTTGTCTTGAAAATGGACAACAAAATGATCATGGTTTAATTCCTTTTTTGTCCGGTTGGTAAAAATATTGATGGGTGATTGATGAAATCCGGGATCAAGACTGGGCAGGCTGTATTTTTGGGGGGCGTAGTTCTGAGGCGGCAAGTGGCTGCCGGATTCAGCGATTTCTTTACTTGTCTTGTGCGCGCAAGCCTGTAAGCAGAGCAAGGACAGCAGTATCAAAAGCTTATTCATTTTGGATTTTTTTTGCATTGCTCCTCTACTTGTCATGCGTTAAGTGGTGCTGATGGTCCGGAACCGCATGGCGGGCGTGATCGCTCAGTTGAGCATCAAACCATTGATGAAGCGCATGGATGAGTGAGGGTTGATCGCTGGTATAGGTAATTTGAGCGCCATCGGCTAATTCGGTGTAGTCAATTTGAATGTGCTCAGGCTGAGCATTGCGTAATTCGGCCAGTCCCGGCATGGTATCGCCGTGTATTTTAGCCGGATTGGAATAATCGCCATGCTTGAACTCGTCTGCGATTTTGGCAAGATGCGCCCGAATCAGTTCGATTTGTCCGGTATTGGTTTTATCTTTGACTATCACTTGCTGCACTCCGCCTTGCTCGGTTTTTGAAAAAATATGCAAGGTTTGCTCCAGATCAAATGGCATGACATGAGCGCCGCGTTGCGCCACTTCATCAAGCCGGGCGTTGTCTTGATTGCCGATGCGGATCTGATAAGCGTTATGACACGCCGCGCATTTGCCCATGGCTGCACTTAATTGGTGCAAGATTTGTTTTGGCGCGGCCATATTTTTGGCATCAACGGCGATTTGATCGAAGTCCTGATGCAGCGACATGCCCAGGTGCATGAATTCTTTGGGGAGTATCTGATGCAGGTGGTCTTCAGCTTTATGCGCCATGTTCAACCCTAAAGCCTCTGCAGACGCTGCAACACGAGTCATGTCCTCGTCAGCTAAGGCAGAGAGGATTTTTTGAGTACCCTCCAGCAAAGATCGCATTTCGCTCAAAACATGATGGCGCTGGGCTTCTGTCAGTTTTAATTCCTGACGATGATCACTTTCTTCTGCAAATGAAAGGGTGGTTCCCGATAGCCATAAGACTAAAGCTAAACTCGATTTTTTCATGACTAATCTCTTTTTAACAGGTTATGGGTTATGCGTAATTAATTCAGCTCACTTTCAACGCTGGTCAGTGATTTTAAAAAGGCAGCCAAATCGGCTTTTTCCTGAGCGGTCAAATGTAAAGGGAAAATTTTGGGATCGATATAAGCGTTGCTGATGCCGCCTTTATCATAATGTTCTATCACTTCCTCCAGCGTTTTGAGGCTGCCATCGTGCATATAAGGTGCGGTCATTGTGATGTTGCGCAGCGTGGGGGTTTTGAATCTGCCGAGATCCGCAGGTATCCTGGTGACAGCAAACCGGCCCAGTTCAGAACGTTGGGCATCAGTCAGTCCGGTAATGTCGACTTCTTTTTGTTGATTGATGGCTGATGTCAATTCAGTCAAGACCGGTTTCAAGCGCTCGAAACCGATGCCTACATTATAAAAACGATTGTCCGTAAACAAGGCGTTGTTCCATGATATTTCATGGCACGTCATGCAGTTTCCTTTGCGTCGGAAAATACGCGACCCGCGCGCTGCACTGTCCGATAGTGCCGATTGATCCTTGCCAAAATAGTAACGGTCAAAAGGTGAGTCGCCTGCAACCAGTGTCCGTTCGAAGCTGGCAATGGCTTTGGCAATATGCTCGATAGTGATGCTATCAGGTTGAACATTAAACACCTGATGAAACTGTTTTCTATAAGCGGCATCTTGATTGACAACGTCAACAACCTGCCCTAGATGAGTGAAACCATGCTCTACCGGGTTGACCAATGGGCCTTTTGCTTGGGCTTCCAGGCTGCTTTCTCTCCCGTCCAGAAACTGTGTTTCGTAATATGCGGAATTGATGACGGTGGGCGCATTTCGTGTTCCCAATTGCTGCTTGATGCCTTTGGAAACCGGCAGTCCGTCCGTGAAAGCGGTGCCTGAACGATGACAGCTGGCGCAACTGACCGAGCCGTCGGCACTTAAACGTTTATCATTGAAAAGAAGTTGGCCTAGCTTAACTTTTTCAGCCGATTGTGGATTATCGCTGGGGATCGTCAATGGGGGTAAGCCCAGGTTCTTGTCCGCAAAACACGGGGTGGTAACCAGTAATCCCAGCAAAATTTTTATCAATAATCGCATATAAGCCTCCCAAAAAAAACACCAGCGGAGGCTGTGAAGACCTGGTTCCGCTGGCTATAAAGGTGTGTATCGCTACACACTAAGGGGGGTTGAACGGTTAATCTTGTTCAGGCATGTGCTGTACGATCACGATATAGGGTTCGCCTAATGGATATTTATCATCAGGTTTTTGAAAATAAATGACCTTGCCGTAGGTTTCATGGACTGCAGGTAGAATTTTAGCAGCTTCTTCCTGTGTCAGGTCAGGAAATGTCGCATGTGCTTTGGCTACTTCTACTTTATGGTAATGCCAGTATTTTTTCTCTGTTTCCGGCAAGGTGTTGAATTGCTCGGTGGTAATGATGTATTCGAAACCAATTGGTTTGTCCTGGTCTTTCATGCCGGTAGGGAACATCATGCAGACGAAAGTGCCGTCATCGTAAGCTTTACAGTGGTGATGAACGATAACTTGCAGTTTGGGATCATGGACGCTATGGGTGTCCGGCACCAGATGCCTGATTGCCTGAATATGTAAATCATTAAAGCCTAAATGATCAGGATGTTCAATTTGGCGAGGATTTAGTGCTTCGTTATATAGCTTGGCCTGTCCCGGCACTGACAGTTTTGCCTGGCCGTGTTCATGGCTTTCCGCTTGTGATGAGGTCGTAGTTGTTGCGCATCCGGACATCAACAACAGTAAGCTGCCAATGAGTAATAGTTTTTGTTTCATTTTGATTCCCTTAAAGCATGTTATTTTTATGTCGGTCTAAATTTAAGACCGGTGCAATATCTGTATTGCTATAACCATGCCATGGCATATCATTAAATTCAAGCTATTGTTTTTTCAGCGACTTTTGGTTTGTTTTTGTTTTCTGTGTCATGACTCATGTTTCAATAAGTGTTTCTTTAATGGGCTAAGTGAAACTATAAATTGTTTCAATTATGTTGCGTTGAAACGAGGGGTCGGCGAGGAGTTAAGATTTCCAGAATGCCGTAATCCCAATCGTGGATTTAGGACTCGGCCTGAACGGAAGGCCACACTGGCTTATTATTCTGGAAAAATTGCTCTCATCGGGCTGCAGTACAGAATTTTTTTGTATTTCCCAAACTTCGGACATACAATCAGCGCACATCAGTAATCTGGAACTTCGAAAACGCTATGAAAAAAATTCCCATAGGTGTAAGTAGTTGTTTGTTTGATCAGTTGGCAAACAGTGGAGCAATTCCAAAAAAAGATGCGGTTATCAATGAGGCGACCTGTCATTTTTTTGAATTTTTCCCGTTTGCGGTCAGTGAAGAAGCCGATTTAACCGTTTTTCCAACAACCCATTCTGAAGCCATAATCCGACCTGGTTCGGATTATGGCGAATGCACTCAGCTCTGCGGGTATATCATCAAAAAGAAAAGCCTGACTTCAGAGTCTGAGGTAGCGAAGAATTTTGGCAATACTTCCAATGGAAAAGATAGCATTGGGCTTGAGGCGCTAAAAATTATGCGTAATTTTCCGCTGCTGCCGGTAGAGGAAGATATTCGTTTGGAAGATGCTTGTTTTCGCGATAATTTTTTTAAACGGATTCACGTTGTTTATCGTTGGCAATTGCTGAAAAAAGAAGGCTTGACGGCGCATGGTCTTATTGAATTTCATGCCCGCCACAAGTTGATTATTATGAGTCATGCCGATTACCGTGATTTGGGGCAGTTGCTGGCCGGTTTAACCAAAGAAAATCTGGCGGAAGTCGCCAATCAATATATTTTGCAATTGATGAACACCTTATTGACAGTCCCTACGCGAGCCAATCATGTGAACGTTTTGCAGCATATACAAGGCTATCTGAAAAAAGAATTGGGCCGGGATGATAAAGCCGAATTATGCGAGTTAATCGAGTCGTATCGTAACTGTGAGGTGCCTTTGATAGCACCTATCACATTGTTGAAGCATCATTTTCGCAAGTGTCCCGATCCTTACATTCAATCGTCTTATTATTTTGCCCCTTATCCAAGTGCATTAGGCGAGGTTTACCCTTAAGTGAGTTCTGATTGATTTCGAGCGGAAGTGTCTGAAGCTCCGCAACGATGTTTCGCTGCGGAGCTTTTTAGGTTATTGAAGGTCGGGACAGTCTATATAAGTAGGGTGTGCAGTACTGATCATGACAACCCGGTGTTTTTGATTGGCGGTACGGTCTGGCCCTTCGGCTTCACCCAGTGCTTTGGTGCTCAGTTGCGAGGCTCTTGCGCCTTGGGCAATCAACATATTGGCTACTGCTGAAGCGCGCTTTTCTGACAAGATTTGATTGCTTTGAACGCTGCCTACGGTATCCGTGTAAGCGATCACCTGGGCTGTCGCGTCGGGGTGAGTCTCTAGGTATTTGCCCAACGAAGCAATTTCATGATGGTTGGTTTGGTAAGGCACAGCGCTTCCTGTTTTGAAATAGGCCGCTGCGTGCTGTGCAACTTCTCCCTGATGATGGTTGTGACTGTGGACGGATGTTAACCATTTGCACATTTCCTTTTCGGATTCCTTACGATGATGGGCGGCTTCTTCAGCAGCGGTCATGGCTTTTTTACGAAGATCAATGTTCCAGTAATGATCATTTTTCCAATGATCCAGAATTTCATTGGCATCTTCCAAACTTTCCTCTGCAAGTTCCTCATGGTACATCGATTGGCCGTAGTGACCCGCCATTGCTGCATCAATTTCTGATGTAAGGCCAAGGATATCTTTGGTTGGAGGGGTACAAGCCGACAGCGACGCGACTAGTACGGCAAATGGCAAATAAATAAAGTGTTTATTCATAATTTTATCCTCTTGATACGCATCATTGGCCTTGGGGCAATGATTCAAACGTTTATCCAATGGGGTTGATGCTTAATCGCCGTCATCCAATGGGCCATAGGAGGTCCAAAAGCCAGGAAGATTAAGGCCGAAATAGCGCGTGTCTTCACTGAAACGATCCCATACATAGGGTGGCGAGATATAATCATCGGTCGGAATCGGCGAGGTAACCAGTTCAGCTGCACCTACTACAGTCCGGCCAACAGCATGAGCAACGCCGCGAACCGTTCCCCAGGTTAGGCCAACAAAGATGTTTTGATCGTGACTGATATTGATTATGTTTTTGGGTAATTCAATAAAGCCAGTGGTGGTATTGAAAAAACCTTGACTGATTTTATCGCTTAGACAAGAGAAATAGCCGTGTTTATGTTCGTCTGCAAAAGCTGATGGTCCGGTCAGTAAAACCCCGGTCATCATGCAGGCGGTTAGGATTTGCTTTTTATTCATTGTTATTCTCCTCATAAAATTCAAGATTTACGCGTCCTGTGAAATCTTAAACAGTTGTTTTTATGGCATAGACGGTACTGTTTTGATCCGTGTCTGTCATGGTTATTCCCTTTGGGCAACGATCTAAACACCGTTATGAAGTCAACGATGCATGCGGGAAAGTATAGATGGCAATGATGAATATGCCATTTTTTATTACATGTATTTTGTTAGAGTCAGCTGAATGGTAGGGCATTCGAAACGCTGATATCAATAGCAAATAACTCAATTTTTGCTTAAGTTCTAAGCGGTGCCGTTTTGCCGGATGTTCTAAAGCTGAAGTAATCAGCCAAGACCAAGGCATGATCAAAAGCCAGTTCATTAGGCAGTGAATCCGGACTGAAAAGGCCGAAATTCTTTGCATCATCAGCGGCAAGCGGCGTTCCGGTCGCTTGAGCAACATAAACGGCGGTAACGGTATGATTTCTAGGATCACGCGCAGGATTCGAATAGAGGCCTAATAAGGCTGTCAGCACAATATCCAGTCCCGTTTCTTCTTTTGCCTCGCGAATTGCCGCGTGTTCCAGCGTCTCGCCGATATCGACAAATCCTCCCGGTATGGCCCACCCCAAAGGCGGGTAGGCCCGTTCAATCAAAACAAAAGGCTTATCAGGCCTGTCCACCAGTTCAATGATTGCATCAGCTGCCAGCAAGGGTGTAATCGGTTTGGCCATGATCGTTTGTCCTTAAGTCCGGGAGTTTTATTTTTTGTCGAGTAGTGAAATCTTTTCTTCCAGCGCTTTAACTTTCTTCAATAATTCGGGGAGTTTTGCCAGTGCGGCTAATTCCCGCCAGGCGACTTTTTTGTCTTTAGCGGGGCTTCCCCAGACTTGCGTTGCCGGTTCAACATTGCCCGAAATACCGGAGCGCGCCATGACGACAGCATGATGACCGATTCGCACATGATCCGCGACGCCGGTGCTGCCCGCGAGAATGGCGTTGTTTTCAATGATGCATGAGCCTGATATGCCAGATTGGCCGCAGATAATAACGTTTTCGCCTATCGCATTATTGTGGCCGATTTGAACCAGATTATCGATTTTTGTACCGGCGCCGATCACAGTTGAGCCGAAAGTGCCTCTGTCGATGCAGGTATTTGCACCGATTTCCACTCTGTTTTCAATAATGATATTGCCGATGTGAGGCACTTTAATATGTTTTTCATTTTGTTGTTTATAGCCGAAACCATCTGCGCCAATGATGCTTCCTGCATGAATTAAGACGTCATCTCCAATCTGACTGTGATCGTAAATAACCACATTCGGATAGATCCGGCAGTTTTTTCCGATACTGACATGACGTCCAATTCTCGCGCCGCTATGAATTTCTGTACCTTCCCCAATAGACGAATCGGCCTCAATCGAGACAAAAGCACCGACATAAATATTGGCCCCAAGTTGGACGGAGTCTGCAATGGCGGCGTGTTTGGATAGGTCTCGTGCGAACTTTGTTTGGGGATGCAGTGCATTGACGGCCGTGATGAAACTGATATCCGGGTTTTTAGAAACAAGCTTTGCCATGCCTTCAGGAAATTCCAGTTGCGCGGATTGCGTGTTCATAAAGCAAGCCGAAGCCTTGCTGTCAACCAGGTACCTTGCATACTTGGGATCATTTAACACGGTTACTTGATGAGTACCGGCTGATTTGATATCGGCGGCTGAAGTAATTGGGTTTCCGGCATTGCCGCCGATTATTTCGGCGTCACACAGCTTGGCAAGGGCTTCTAATGTGATGGTCATAAGTAATTTATTCTCTATGGTCTGGAGGTATGTGCAGTACGTTTTATTCGAACTACAATGGAACTGGCTTAATAATCTAAAATTATTCAATTGAGCTCCTGGGGCCATTTGATAAAGCCTATGGGTCAGAGTTCACAATTTGGAATGAGGGCTTAGATTATTGAGCAAAAGTATAACAAACTGACCACTGATTAAAACCAAGCTGCACTTACTGAGTTGCCAATAAAAATAAATCAGTCAGTTTTGGCGTAAATTGGTTTCTAACTACTCTTTTTTGTGCGAATTCACACTCAAAGTCTAAAAATCAAGGTTGTTAAATTCGAAGGGTAGGCTATCATAACCGACAATTTGGTTTAAAGTGTTAGTCTAACTGTAAGATTTTGTAACAAATGAGGCGAAGACATCTGCGCTTTTGTTGTCTTGTTTGGCATCCTGGGTTATTGTTGAAATCCTTAAAAATAAAGTTACTATTCAGCAGAACAACAAAAACTACTTAGATGTACAGTGTAGGTTGTGGTTTGCGGTAGCCAACCCAACATTTTAAGGCCATGGAATTAATTGTTGGGTTGTGAAAAGCATGCAATCCAACCTACGCTGAGTTTTTACAAAAATAATTGATCCTGAAGTAATAGTGCGGCCGGAAGATTCGATCATGGTTTATTGTCTTGGTAAGAAATAATCAATTTTTATCTTTCATTAAAGGCTCAGCGTCCAATCCGTTAAGAATGTTTTTATTTTTTGCTGCTATTTAAAGAGTTTATGAGACTGTCACAATCCCCCCTTTTTCAGATAATTCAATTCGTCCTGTTATCGCTATTATTTATGACATCGGCTGCCTCGGCGGGTAACCGCTTGTCTTTGCAGTCGGCCTCTGCGATTGTGATTGATCAGCTGACAGGTAATATTCTTTACGAAAAAAATTCTCAGAAAATTGTCCCGATTGCATCGGTCACAAAATTGATGACTGCGATGGTGCTCCTGGATTCCAAGCCCCGACTGGACAAAATGCTGACCATTGCATCTGAAGATGTCGATAATTTTAAACACAGCCGTTCACGCTTGACGGTAGGTACCTCGATGACGGTCTATGAAATGTTGAGATTGGCGCTGATGTCTTCAGAAAACAGGGCGGCATCGGCACTTTCCAGAAACTATCCTGGCGGTAAGCGGGCCTTTATTAATGCAATGAATCGTAAGGCTTTGGTTTTAGGTCTTAGTCATACTCGTTTTAGGGATCCTACCGGACTGTATGCCGAAAATTCTTCCAGTGCGCGTGATTTGGCCAAGATGGTCGCTGCGGCAGCCAGATACCCACTGATCAGGGAGTTTACGACGACCCAACAACATCATCAGCAAGTCGGTAAGCGCAGTTTAGTGTTCAACAATACAAATCCTCTAGTCAAAAACCCCAAATGGAAGATCGGTGTTTCTAAAACAGGGTTTATCAATGAAGCCGGAAAATGTCTGGTCATGCAATCATGGTTCGAGGAAAGGCCGACCATTATTGTGTTGCTGAATGCCTGGGGAAAATTAACTCCAGTAGGTGATTCTCAACGCATCAAAGAATGGTTGGCGCATAATTCGAAATCGATTTTGGCTTTGGAGTCAGAGTCAGGCGTAAATTAATTCAGAACATCTTTATTCAATCATTGGCTTAAGCCAAAGGCTAAGAATATGGCCGCAAATATTCATCCGGTTTCCCAGTGTTCCGGTATTCTGCGTCGTTAGCCACAAGTCTATCGTAGGTTGGTCTGAGCGTTAGCAAGCCCAACATAATCGGCATAGCTTGAATTTGTTGGGCTTCATTTCATTCAGTAACACTTATGTTGCCTGCTGATAAAAGTTTAACCGGCTTCCATTAAAGACTTCATTTCATCATGCAGAATAACTTCTTTTTCAAGCAGAAGCTCAGCAATCTTGTCTAACACAGGGCGTTTATTGATCAGTATTTCGGTCGCACGTGCAATACCTTCATCAATCAATGCTTTGATCTCGGTGTCGATTAACCGCGCGGTGTCATCACTGAAGTTGCGCTGTTCCGACACTTCAGTTTCAAGAAACTGCAATTGTTGCCGTTTTCCATAAGTAACCGCGCCCAGTTTTTCGCTCATGCCCAATGAACACACCATGGCTCTGGCAATTTCACTGGCTTTTTCAAGATCATTCTGAGCGCCAGTGGATATGTTGCCCAAAGCAATCGATTCTGCCATTCTTCCTCCTAATAGAATAGCGATTTGGTCTTTCAATTCGTTTTCAGTAGATAAAAACTTTTCTTCGACCGGCAGTTGCAAGGTGTAGCCTAAAGCGGAAACGCCGCGAGGAATGATCGATATTTTATGCACAGGCTGGCCGGTAGGCACTGATTCGGCGACCAAAGCATGTCCTGCTTCGTGGAAAGCAACACGGCGTTTTTCCTCAGGTCCCAATAGGCGGCTTTTTTTCTCGGGTCCGGTCAGAATGCGCTCAATGGCTGCTTCGAAATCTTCCATTCTGACTTGAGAATGGTCAGCCCGGACGGCAATAATAGCAGCCTCATTTGCGATATTGGCCAAGTCAGCCCCGACAAGGCCCGGTGTTCTGCGGCCCACCACTGTCAAATCAACATCATTGCCCAGTTGTATGCCTTGGGTGTGCAATTTAAGAATCTTGATCCGGTCTTCCAGATCAGGTTTGTCGACCACAATTTGCCGGTCAAAGCGGCCCGCTCTGAGCAGGGCTTTATCAAGAATTTCAGGGCGATTGGTCGCGGCCATTACCACAACTCCCGAGGAAGGGTCAAAGCCATCCATTTCAGTCAGTAATTGATTAAGCGTTTGTTCGCGTTCGTCATGTCCGCCAATCATCACAGGGCCGCTTCTTGAACGGCCTATAGCATCCAGTTCGTCAATAAAGACAATGCACGGGGCTTTTTGCCGCGCTTGTTCGAATAAATCACGGACGCGCGCGGCACCCACACCGACAAACAATTCAATAAATTCCGAGCCACTGATATTGAAGAACGGAACGCCTGCTTCACCGGAAACCGCTCTCGCCAGAAGGGTTTTGCCGGTGCCGGGAGGGCCTACCAGTAACAGTCCTTTAGGCATGCGACCGCCAAGCCGTTGAATTTTTTCCGGCGCTTTAAGAAAATCGATGGATTCTTTAAGTTCCTGTTTGGCGCTTTCGGAGCCTGCGACATCCTCAAATGTGAGTTTTTGCGTTGTTTCAGGTTGTATACGAACTTTATTGCCCATGTTCATGAACCCGCGTCCGGCACCAGGAGCGCCTCCTGCCATCCGTTTAAAGAACCACAGCCAGATTGCCGCCAGAATCAGCATAGGAATGACCCAGTTAAAGAGCAGGTTGGTTAACCAGTTTTCGCCGCTTCTGACGATAAACTCCACATTGTGTTCGGCCAGTTTTTGAGCCAGCGAGTCATTATGTAAAGGAAAAGTGACAAAATGTTCTGGCGGTTTCGAGTCGTCTTCCGATTTGATCAACCCGGTGATGGCTTTTTCAGTGATGACAGCGCGTTCAATTTTATTTTCGCTGACGAGTTGCAGAAATTTGTTATAAGGCAGTTCGTCCTTTTGAATGTCTTCCACACGATTAAAAATAGACAGAACGAGCAAAACGCCGAGTACAATGAAGAAGATTCTAAGAGGTTGTGATGCGTTCGTGTCTTCTGGAGAGGATGGCTTTTGCTGTTGAGGCGATGGCTTGCCTGATAATGTTTCATAAGCCCATTTCAAAAACTTTTTTACAAAAGTGAATGCTCCGCTTATAAAAGCAAAGAGAGCCTGTACTGGTTTCGAATCTTTGGGTTCGTCCATTTTTATATCCTCGAATGAATGGCTATCAGTGATGACGATTCACTCAATACCGGGTGATCGTCAATTAACATCATAACCTAATCAATTTGATGGTGGTTTACAATAGAACGGTGTTGATTATCTACATCAAAAGTTGCCAAATCCAATATGGCATCGGGTTACTATTTTTCAAGTATTTTTGCAGTGTCTTAACTATCGGGAGCACAATCAATGATACCCATACGCGATGAAAATCCCACGTTACATCAGCCGGTTGTTACGATAGTCATTATTGTGGTCAACATCTTTATCTGGTTTTTTGTTCAAGGCGCAGGCAGTGAGTTGGGGCTTGCCCAATCCTTATGCCACTACGGACTCATTCCGGGAGAATTGCTGGGTTCATCTGCCAGTAACATCAAGATACAAATCACCGGAAACTATGCCTGTGTGTTGGGCGATGGAGGCAGCATAACCACGCTGCTATCTCATGCATTTCTGCATGGGAGCTGGTTTCATTTAATCGCTAATATGTGGTTTCTATGGATATTTGGCGATAACGTGGAGGACGTGATGGATAAAGTGCATTTTGTGTTTTTTTATCTCATGTGCGCATTTGCTGCGGCTGTAGCACAAATTCTTACCGCTCCGGATGCGGTTACACCTATGGTGGGTGCGTCCGGTGCAATTGGCGGGGTTATGGGCGCTTATGCGAGGCTTTATCCAAAAGCCGAAATACAGACAGTAATTCCTATCGGGTTTTATATTACCTCGGCATCCGTTCCGGCTGCATTTATGCTGGGTTATTGGTTTTTGCTTCAGGTGCTCAGTGGCTTACCTGCTTTGGGCGGGTCTACCGGTGGTGTTGCTTTTTGGGCGCATGTAGGTGGTTTTGTAACCGGCCTGGTTTTAATTGGCCCTTTACACCGTCCTGATTATCTTGCCGCGCATAGCGCACTCTCACGAAATCAGCGTTCAAATTTCAGGTTTTAACCCGCTATTGAAAATCCAGCCGATTGCTTGTTTGCCTTCAGATGGGCGTCTAACGAGGAATGATTTTAAATAGAAACTGATTTTTAACCATCCACCAGATCATGATCAGTGTAAAAAGGTGAATGCCGGTGTTGATTAATATATTTTCATAGCCGGGCAATGGAGTGCTGCTGATCAAGACAATAAAGTAAATATGCAGGATAAAAACGTACAAAGAAGCTTGACCGATAGGAATCAAAAACCAACCCAAAAGCTTATTGAATTTGGGCCAATGATAAGTCAAAGCGTTAAAAAAAATAATAAACAGGGCTGCATTATTAATCAGTCTCCCAACACCCAGCCAGGTTTTGTCAAACCAGCGTATGTACATTTCGGTATAGGCTTCCGGGTCAATTAAAGAAAATGTAGGGCCAGGCCAAAAAAGAGCATTGGTATTGTTCATCGCCAGAAAGAAAAGGCTCAACGCAATAAGCCACGCCAGGCTATTTAACCATTGCTGCTTCGGAGCAGTGATGAAGCTGAAAATGGTTTTACGGTGATAGCCCAACGCTATGCCGGTAAAGAACAGCGCTTGCCAGGTCAACAAAGGGAACGCGTATTCGAATTGTGCATGGGTGACATTGAAATGGCAAAAATCGTCCAAAGTAAAGATTGTCCAAATCAACACCAAGACCCAAAGCGTTTTGCCCTGGCGAATCAAAAATAATATGACAGGCGAAAAAGCGATTAACAGGATATAGAGTCCTATGATTTGGAACTGATGTGGGCCCATGCGCAGCAGCAGAGCGCGCTCCAGAAAAGTTGACCAGGGTAAATCCGGATCAGGAAATACAGGGTAGACCAAACCTGAGCTGAAATCTATCCAATGCGTTACTTTGAATGTTTCAATTCCGGGAATCGTTCTGAACACAACAATACTGAAAATGATGACCAGATAGGCAAGATAGAGCTGAACGGATCGCCGCCATAAGCGTTTGGCAGTGGAAAACCAGGTTTCTGTGGTCATCCTTTTTTCGCTGACTAATCCCAAGACTGTGCCTGATAAAAAGACAAATCCTTCCGCGCTGGAGACAAAACCTATACGTTCCCAGGCAAACATGCTTAAAAAGGATAAATAGGATAAGTGAATCAATACGACCAACAGCATGATTAAACCGCGCAAAAAATCGAGCCGCAAGTCGCGTCCGGATTGAATAAAAGCCGAGTAATCAGCGGGGCAGTCAATGTTCATGGGAATTCCCTGGTAGCGTTTGAGCAGGGTTATTGAAAGATAGAGGGGCTTAAAAGCGCTCTTGTTATTATTTATTTTTAAGGTTTTGGCAAACCTGTTTTTAGCTTAAGGAAATAAAAGGTAGTTAGGATCCGTGAACCCTATTTTTCGTTAAAGCTTATAAAACCCTGGGCGAAGATACTTACATTGCGGTCGCATTATATTGCTAACGCCGCTGTCGTGACGAATGCGTCACGACAGTTTCACTTTCGGCTCAGAAAACCGGTTTAGCAGTGTTCGTTTAAGTGTGCCCCTGTATCGATAGTGAAAATGGTAAACGGTTGTTTACGATTTTTTTCTCGAAGGCAAATAATTAGGGGCAATACTCATTAGCAAGATTAGCAATGATGCAATGTAGGGCACCGATTGAACCGCAAGTACGGCAATCCAGAGTTTTCCGCTCAAATTGTCGAAGTGCTCCAATGAGTGCATCGATAGAATGGCGGTAATGAGTAAGGACAACAGCAGTAATTCTTGCCAGATCGTAGCCAAACCGGCAATAAACGGTCCCTGCTTTTCAAGTTTTGGGGTTCGCATAAACGGTTTTCCGGAAGTAAACAAGCCCTGTATCGTGCCTTTCGCTACGGTATGAGTGAGCGATAATCCGGAAAGCGCCGCGCCAAATGATTGTAAGATTGAACAGTTAACCCGGGCTTTATACAGCCAAAGTGTTCTAATGATTTTAAACCCGAACAAGCCAATTGTCGGCAACAGAAGCGCATTGACCGGTAATTCACTGTGCAGCGGATCGGATACCAGCAATGCGGTCATCACAAGACTGGCGATTGTCAACAAAAGCGCTAATGCATCCGAAAACCACGGTAACCAACCGGCAATAAAATAATACCGTTGGGCTGTCGTTAAAGATGATTTTTTACTGGGGAGAAATTGCCGCCAATGATGTTTGATGATCATCATGGCCCCATATACCCAGCGAAAACGTTGTGTCATGTAGCCGGAGAAGGTATCTGGCATCACCCCACGGCCAAACGATTCTTTGCAGTAAACGGAGTCATAACCGGCTTCATACAGACGCAAGCCCAGTTCACTGTCTTCGCAGATACACCACTCACTCCAGCGGCCTGTTTCAACCAGAGCCGATTTTCGAATCAATGTCATCGTACCGTGTTGAATGATGGCGTTGTACTCATTGCGCTGTACCATGCCGATATTGAAAAAGCCTGCATATTCCCAGTAACAGACCTGTTTAAACAGGTTTTCGTGCAGGTCGCGGTAATCCTGAGGCGATTGAACAAAGCCGACAGTGTCATTTTCAAAATAAGGCACCATCGATTTCAGCCAATCGGGTGAAATGATGTAATCGCTATCGATGACCGCAATGATTTCTGCGTCATCAGCGGTCTGATCCAGGCCATAGTTGATAGCTCCGGCTTTATATCCGGGCCAGTTTTCAAGATGGAAAAACCGGAACTTTGCCCCCAGTCGTTCACAATCGTCTCTAACCGGCTGCCAAACTGCCGGATCCCGGGTGTTATTGTCCAGAACCAGCACTTCGTAGTCTGGATAATCAATGTTGGCCAGCGCTTCCAGCGTCTCTCTGACCATTTCAGGCGGTTCGTTATGAATAGGTAAATGTATCGATACTTTCGGAAAGACGAAATTACTTTCCGGTTTTAGCGGCTGAAATGTTCTAGAACTTTTTCTATGCCAGATGACTTCAGCTATTTCAAGGCTTTCGGTCAGCAGGATCAAAATAGCCAGCGCCTGCATCAATAAAAGAATCAGCCAGAATACGATAGAGAAAGTCGTTTGATATTGCTGGGCGGCGATCGATGCCGACCAAATCAGAACAGAGGCGGCAATATTGGCAATTATGCCGAAAAATAGCAGTCCCGGTAATTTAAGCTGGCGTCGGCTGAATAAAAATAGCCCCATCAAAATGAAGCTGAAGATGGCAGCGCCACTTGCCCAGTCCTGCCATTGAGGCATAGCCAGCACATCTCCGACCATCGGAAACTTTGGCTTTCTATCCGCATTGTAGATACCCCAATAAGCGCCGGAAGAGCCTTCCCGTGCGATTTTCCAGGGTTGGTCGAATGCTTCGATTACGTAGTAATTGACTTTTTCTTTTGACGCCCGGTTGAGGAACTGTCTAAGAAATTTGGCCTGATTGGTCAGTGAAGGGGTGGCGTGTTTGAACGCTTGACCATCTGAAGGCCAACCCACTTCCGTGATAATAATCGGTTTGTTCGGGAAAGCCTCTTTCATCGCGTTGTAGCGGAAGAAGATGTAATCCACTGCGTCTTCAACAGCAATGCCTTCCCAGTAAGGCAGAATATGGACCGCGATATAGTCGACTTCGTTTGCCAGTTCCGGGTGAGCTAACCAACGGTCCCAGGTTTCTGAAGTACTGACCGGACGCCAGGTGCGTTTCTTGACTTCGCGAATGTACTCTATGAGTTGTTCAACAGGGATATCGTTTCTTAAAAGAACCTCATTGCCCACCAGCAAACGGACAATGGTCGGGGAATTTTGATTGCTGAGGTTAATCAGGCTCTCAATTTCCCGGCTGTTTTTTTCGAGATTCGTATCGATCCAGGCACCCATCGTAACATTCAGCTTATTTTTTAAAGCAAATTCGGGCACTTGTTCCATGCCGTCAAGAGAGCTGTATGTTCTTATCGCATAGACTTTGTTGGCGAGTAAGCTGACATCTTCCTCGATTTGTTCCAGGGAAGGGTAGCGATTGTTCATCGGATCAGAGTCCCTGCGCATCGGGCTGAATGTCACCCCCATCATCGTTTTGTTCCATGATGGTATTTTTAAAGGGTTATTGACATAGCTCCAGATACTCAGATTGATCAGTAGCAGTATCGAGATGATAAATAAGGTCAGTGTTTTGGCTTTCATTCAGTCGCTTTGGGCTTTTGGGTAGTTGAGATGACAGATCAGTGGGTCAATATGAATGATTTTCAGACTAGGACTTGGATGATTCGATAATTCCTTAGGGTAAAAACAGATAGCATCAAGCCGGTTAATTATAGCTATTGCACTTCAACTGTTGCATATTTATTACAACAGAAGTTTGAACATGTTTTAACCTTCATCTGGTCTGATTTAAGTCGGATAGTATCCTGTGATCGTTGACTACTCGTTCGAGGATTCGGCGCTCTTAATTTCATTAAGTAGATCGGACCGTTGTTTTTCCAGTATCAATAATTCAATATCCCGCCGTAAAAACTCTTCGCTGTGCAGGGTCGCTTCATAACGTTTTCTTTGCTCGTCTATTTGCAGGTCCAGTTCTATGTCTTTTAACCGGCTTTGGTGTCTCAGTTTTTCAGCATGTAATTTTTCTTCAAGTTTGAGCTCTTCGCCTAATTTCAACTCCTGCAGCGAAATTGCGGCTTCAGCTTCCAATTGTTTAAGCCGTTTTTCCTGATTGATTTTTTCAAGTTCCAAATGTTCTTTTGTTTCGTTCCATTGAACCTGTTCTAGCTTAAACTCCTGTATTTGTAGTTCTCTTTCTTTTTCCTTTAATAACTTTTGATGCGCCAGTTTTTCATCAAGCAGTTTTTTTTCAAGTTCCAGCTGATTTCTTTGTTCGACTTCTTTAAGGTGAGCCCGATGGCGTATTTCCTGGAGATGTAGTCGCTCTTCCAGTTGGAATTGATCAAGTTGCTGTTGCTGCTTCTCTTCCAGTTGACGTTTGGTATTATCTGCAATCAACGCCTGTTCAATTCGCTTTAAGTCATCTTCCTTATTGCGCTGTTCTATCATTTTAAGGCGTTTTTCAAGCAGGGATTGCTCGGCATTCTGCTCGTGTTCGAAACGTTCTTTATTCAGTCGCTCTTGAAATTCAAAGTTTTTTTTAAGTACTTTCAGGTAAAGACTTTCTCTTGCAAAGTGATCAACGCCCTGGTTATTGCCTTCTATTTCGCTGAAATGAGGCTTGATGAAACATTGGGTAGTGCATTGTAAATGCTGTGTTATCAGCGTCTCATTGATGCGGCTTTGAATCGCTTTTTCAGTCAATTCCAAGCCGTCTTCAACCCAGTCGTTTTCAGTCAATCGGCGAAGTTCCTGATCAACAATCAGCCGGATAAGACTTTCGCAATTGCTTTGGGCGTATTGGTTAATGCTTTCTACGTGCTCACTGTTTTTTATGACATATTTCAATGTCGCCTGCAGTCTCAGAGACAATGCCGTTTCGAAACGGCAATAGCCATCATATAACGTGGTTTCAACAAGAACTTGCCAGTCCTGAATCGGGATGGGATACAGGCGGTGGTAAAAACGGGGCTTAAAAGCCTCCGGTCTCTCAAAAATACTTTGCCAGGGGCCTAAATGAGCAATAACAATCTGACGGCCTGCATCAAATCCAGGGTCCCACTCTTCGCCCTGAGTGTCAGCTTGGGGATTGATTTCAGCAAGCCAGATGTCTAAAGGCGAATTAGTCATTATGATGATCTCCGGCTTCAGTTCTTTCTGTGGCTGTTTTTGAGCGCATTTTTATCTGTTGAAGCCTGTCACTCATTTTCTCGGCAATCAGGGGATAAAGTGTCGGGGCAAATTCAACGGTTCTGTCATCAATTTTACGCATGAAGCCCCGGCTCAGCAGCAAACCTACCGCAAACATGCGAGGCCAGTCTACATATTTTCTGGCACGTTCAATTTCAGTTTTTTCGATAACCATTTCCAACGCATCATTTTCATTAATACGAAATTCGGTAAATTGCCGAAGGCATTCAAAAACCAGTTCTTCTTCCTGCTCCGTCAGGGGGCCGGGTGCGGTAAATTCCAATCGGTAAGAAAGCAGTACGGTAAAGAAATCGACCATGGCTGCACAGATTAGCGCGAACAGGGAAAAACCGGACCACATGGCAAATGATGGCTTGATACCTTGAATATACTCCGAATACGGCATGAGTCTGGGTGCTGCGGGCAAGCTGTCATGAAATTTTGCTACCTGTTGATTAAACTGTATCTGAATGGCTTGCAAGCCGAGTAGCAGGTTTTGATAGCCTTCTTGTGCTTCCTGCGGATCTTTGTCGAGTAATTCCAGGTTAATGGATGTCTGGTTAATCAAGGTATCCAGTTTTAACAGTTCTGATTCAAAGGTCTTAAACTGCTCCTTTTTCTCCTCAAGCTGTTGCTTGTAGTGCTTATAAAAAGGCCCCTCACCCACCTGGCGCTTATAACTTTCAACAATTTCAGGGTGGGTTCCGAAATAAGCTTGCGAAACTTCTTTAGTGAGTTTGTCTAGCGCAAGTCTTTGTTCGACAAGAACTTCTCCTTTGATAGCCATGATTTTCTGGAGGTATTGTCCAACATCTGTTCTGACCTGGTTAAGCCGGTCAATCCGAATGCTGTCACGTTCGGAGATTTGATAAAACTTGAAATAGGAAAAGGATACGGAGGCCGTTACTGCAATCAGCAGAGACAGCAAAACGCTCAGGTAACGCGGGCGGTTGGCTGTCCAGTGAATTCCGGCGATTTCGACTGAGCAGATCACCATGATGGATTGAATTGCTATCGTAATGATCAGTGCAATCCACGGAGTAATAAAAAAAGACATGCCGTAGTAGGTCGTAAATCCTGACGCCACACTGAGCATGAGTACAATAGGAATGGACCAGATACGCAACAAACTGACAAAAAGCGTCTGAATAATATTAATGAGACGGCCCAACCCGCCATTTTTCATTTTTATGAGAATTCGATTATCCATCGTTCAATTTATTATTGTTATTGTGAACGTAAGCCGCGTTTTAACTGAAGAAAAACGTCGCGCCGTAAATGTGCGGGACATAGTATCACATTGAAATTGAATACTAATTATTGTATTTTTCTGAGAATATCAATCAAAATTTGTCTGTCGCTTGAAGACAGAGAAGAAGGGTTAATCAAGCCGATTTTTTCATCAATCGGAAGTTAATGGCGAGGTGGGGGTGCTGTCAAAAATGACAAGCTGACTGACACTTATGACATCGAAATGCCATAAGTGTCAGTGGGAATCGTCTGGTAAATTAGTTGTGCTGGTATTTGCGAAAAGAACTTATTCCAAACAGGGCCAAGCCCATCAAAGCAAAAGCAGGCGGAAGAGGGACTGGCGTGGTTGCAGTCAATACATTAAATTCGGCATCCCAGCTGACCGGGCCTTTAAAATTGAGCTGGAACTGGCGGAGTCCCTGAAAAACAGAGGCATCATCAAAATCACTGAAGTTGACATACAGATTGCCCGCCCCGTTAATCGCTATTTGATTAGATGAAGATGAGCCGTTGGCAATCATTTCTACAAAGACGCCCGATTGAATATCGATTGCTAAGACTTGCAGCATGATGGCGTTTCCATGCTGCGTAAAGTCGGTCAGGTTGAAGTCCCAGATTACCGACGCATTTCCGGCTGATTGAGACGTGTTGGAAATGGATAAGGCGTTATCGGTTTCGATAGCCGTTTCATGAAAGTCGCTGCCTGTGGCTTGTGCGATAAGGGTTCGGGTTGCTCCGGTCAAATCGGAGCCAACAATAGCAAGCGGACCTTCTGTAGTTGCGCTATTGTCGCCACCTACGTCAGAGATATACTGGTAATCCGAGAAATTGTCGATTACCAGTGCATTAGCCTGGCTGAATGAAGAAAATGCCAAGCCAAAGGCCAATGATAGTAAGGTCTTAATTTTGCTGGTTTTTAGTGAGTTCATGAAGATGGATCTCGGGTATGAATGTAGGCTTATGATGAGCGGTAGTTAAAATTGGATGTGGGTTCGCTTAAGCGCACCGAATACCAGTAAACCTATTGCCAATAAAGCATACAGAGAGGGTTCAGGGACTGCGGCAGTTGATGCTGAACCGGTTCTATTCACGGCAGAAAATTTGAAGTCGAAATCCAGTGCCTCCACGCCTTTTATTATTAACGCAAAATTTTGTACAGAAGCCAGTTCCGAAGGGTTGCTAAAGCTGATGAAATCAATATAAAAACTGCCTGCGCTATTGAAAAGCTGAGGGTCTGAAAATGAATTATTGTTAATAATCAACGCTAATTCAGCATTCAGATCAATTTTAAGAATTTCAATCAGAAAGGCATCTGCATCTCTAGTAAAGTCAATGGTGCCGAAGTTGTCGTAAAGAATTGACGCAGTGCCGTTTGATTTTTCAGAATTTGAAAAAGATAGCAATCCATTCTCAGCGCTAATGTGAGTGTTGATGGAATTCTTTGCTTTCTCGACGTTTGAATTGGGACTTCCATCCGCTGTGGCGCTAAAGGTTCTTTGAACTCCGGTCAGACTGGATGACGAACCACTCAATGCCATTGAGCTGTCGGAGGCTCCTGAGGAAAATAATTTGTCTTTAACTTGTTGACGATCCGTAAAAGTATCGATGATAAGCGCGGCCTCGACAGCGCTGGTCTGCATTACCGTTAAGGTGATGACCGATGCCAGTATTTTGAGGCAGTGAGCGTATTTCATTCGTTATCCTTGCTTTTAGTGGGTAGGTGTTAAATCATAAAATAAGCATTTTCTATGCCATTTATTTCGAGATCTTAAAAGATGGTTCTTCAAATGATTTGGTGTCAGTTGCCGGTTTATTTTTATCTCCCTTTGCTTTGAATTAGGACAGAAGAGACTACTTCGCTAATTGGTAAAAAATAAGCTAATAATTGAGCAATGATTAATTGTTTATTCGAAACGGCGCCACGATAAAAGCGATTAAAAAGCCTGATAACGAAAGGATACACAGCCATGTTGCGAAGCTGAAAAGTTTTCTGAGGCTAGGATTAGCTTTTTTGACTATCTCAAAATCAGTGAGATAAATTGTTTCGCAGGCACCGTTGCCGGTATCGAAACGTGAAGTACTGGTTCCGCGTTTAAAACCGTTTCCTTTGTTTTCGTATTCAGATAAAAAACCTTTCAGTCTGATATGATCGCCGTGTTCGGCGGCGAGTAAGGATTTTTTGATTAAGGTCTGATCACTCAGCAGATGATTATTTGACAACGCTTCATTTTTAAACAATGTGCCTGTTGACGAATCCTGCCATGATGCCCAGCACGTCCAGCTGTCATTTTTAAATTTCATTTGCTCGTAAACACCGGTAGCGACGTTATCACCCCAGATAACGCATAAATCACGAAGATTGATAAAATCTTTCCAGCGTTTATGGTGCCAAATATTGCCGAAACTGCCGGCATTGCTGTAACTGACCACGATGCCGTTCAATTCATAGGTGTATCGAGGTTTAATCAAATAAGTCTGATTGTTAACATCCAGCGTAAACGGCAGGTTTTCTTCGTTCAGCTCGGATTGAACTGGTTCAGGCAATTCGTTTGCATCGTAAAACTCAGGCTCAGGTAGCCGGTCTTTGTAGAGTCCGCTGATGGCTGCGGTCATGAAACTTATCCAGAAAAGCCATTTGAATAATCGTTCAAGAATCAAACTGACCGGCATGTTCAACCTCATTTAAAAAACTAGGAAACTACTCGCCCGTTTGGAATAGAGGGTGTAGGTGCTTGATTAAAATGCTTCTGCAACAGCGAAGCTGCAGAGAGCTACATAGATGGACGTATTCATGCTTCTTTTTAAATCAAACATCTACACCCGATAAAATGAGAGGGTGAGCAGATATAAAATTCGCTTCATTTGATTTAAGAGTAGTCTGCGTGTTCATCTTCGCAAATAGTCCGCCCTTGAGATCTAGTGTCGTTGTCCAGGGAAATAACAACAATTCACAGTTTGATGATATCCCCATCGTAGATCGAAATTCGGCACCGGGGAGCCCGTCAAAGGACGCCATAAAACCATCCATGTAGTCTCTATGCCAGCATCCATGCTGGCATAGCCTTTGCCGAACAACCCGATGCCTCCTTAGGCACTGCCGAAATTTGAAGTGCGAAAGGTATAAATAAAGAGTAGGCATAAGCTTTGCGGGGAGGTCGGCAGCACGGCAGCAGGGATTGCGGCCGTCAAGCCCCAATGGATGGGTCTACGGCTTTCCTCGCAAGGCTTACGCCAAACCCTCACAGCCACATTAAAAGTTCAAGCTGGGAATTGCTGGAGAAATTGGTTTGTCAGCGAGTTTCAATCTATCGCTTGCAAAAGTGGACGAACCAAAGATTTTAAAACCTCATTGCAAGGTGTTGGGGTTCTGTGTATTCTGCCGCGCATGCAAATACAACTCGTTTCAATAGGCCAAAAAATGCCCGCCTGGGTTCAGCAGGGGTTTGATGAATACGCAAAGCGGATGCCCAGGGAATGTGAGTTGGTGTTAAAAGAGATTGCGGCAGGGAAACGAACTAAAAACAGCGATGTTGCACGCATCGTTAAAGAAGAAGGCGAAAGAATGCTGTCCGCGATTGCAAAAGATACGCATGTGGTCACTTTGGATGTGACTGGAAAGCAATGGTCTACGCCTGAGTTATCCCAGGCCATGCAGCGCTGGTTAGGGCAGGGCCGTAACGTAGCCTTGCTGGTCGGCGGACCTGAAGGCTTATCGGACGAAGCGAAAGACTTGGCCGATGAATCCTGGAGTTTGTCACGGCTGACTTTTCCTCATCCTCTGGTGCGGGTCATGATTGCCGAACAGATTTACAGGGCCTGGACCATTCTTAATAACCACCCCTATCACCGCGAATGACGGCTCAAATTATTCTGGCTTCAGCTTCGCCAAGACGGCGGGAATTATTGGATCAGATCGCTGTCCGTTATGAGGTATGTCCCGTGGATATTGACGAGACGCCAAAAATAGCTGAGCCGCCTCTTATCTATGTCCAGCGTGTTGCGGCGGAAAAGTCGGCTGCATGTGCTGCGATTACCGGTGTCTCTAAACCCATTCTGGCTGCCGATACGGCGGTGATTCTAAACGGCAACATTCTGGGTAAGCCGATTAATCGGGACCAGGGCCTGTCAATGTTAAGGCAGTTGTCCGGAACAACGCATCATGTTTTCTCCGCAATTTCGGTCAGAGGCAGCCAACATGAAGAAGCCGTTAGTATTACAGAGGTAAGTTTTCGAAAACTCAGCGAGGCTGAAATAGCTGCATACTGGGAAACAGGTGAGCCTGACGACAAAGCCGGTGCTTATGCCATTCAGGGATTAGGCAGTATTTTTGTCAAGACAATCACCGGCAGTTTTTCCGGCGTAATGGGTTTGCCTCTCTATGAAACAGCCGAGTTACTGGCGAAACAAGGAATTGAAATTTTAAGATGAGTGAAGAAATTCTGATTAATGTGACGCCGCCTGAAACACGTGTGGCCGTTATTGAAAACGGTGTCCTGCAGGAACTGGTCATTGAAAGGACCAGGCAGCGCGGTTTGGTAGGCAATATCTATAAGGGAGAGGTTTGCCGGGTTTTGCCCGGCATGCAAGCGGCTTTTATTGATATTGGTTTACCGAGAGCTGCGTTTCTCCATCTTTCCGATTTATGCACCAAGGACCTGGAAAAAAAAGGATCAGCCAATATTGAGCACTATCTGCATGAGGGTCAGCATATCGTTGTCCAGGTGACAAAAGACCCCATTGGCAGCAAAGGTGCGCGGCTTACCACTGAGATATCTATCCCTTCCCGCTATCAGGTCTATATGCCTTATACGCATAATAGCGGTGTTTCTCAGCGGATTGAGTGCGAGAAAGAAAGGGCTAGGCTTAGGGCCTGTCTTGAGACTTTTCGTGAGAAGAATCAATGCGGCGGGTTTATTGCCAGAACGGCTGCCGAATGTATCGACGAGCCTATCCTCATGTCGGACATGACCTTTCTTTTGAAATTGTGGGAATCGATATCGGCAAAAATTGAGCAGGCAACTCCCCGGCAGTTTATTCACAAAGATTTACCGCTCAGTGTCAGAACGCTTCGGGATCTTTACAAAGAGGGTATTGAACGTGTCCGGGTTGATTCCAGAGAGACGTATCATAAGCTCATCGAATTTGCAGAAGTCTTTGTGCCTGATATTGTTGATGTCATAGAGCATTACACCGGAGAGTGTCCGGTTTTTGATATCTACAATGTTGAAGATGAGATACAGCGGGCACTGGATCGAAAAGTAAAATTGAAATCCGGCGGGCATCTGGTCTTCGATCAAACCGAAGCAATGACCACGGTCGATGTCAATACCGGCAGCTATGTCGGCGGGCGCAATCTGGAAGAAACAATCTTCAAGACCAATCTTGAGGCGGCTCAGGCTATCTGCCGTCAGTTGAGACTACGCAATCTGGGTGGGATCATCATTATCGATTTTATCGATATGCAGAGTAAAGAACACAAAGAACAGGTCTTGCAGGCCTTGGAACGGCATTTGGAAAAAGACCACGCCAAAACCAAAATCACCGAAGTATCCGCTTTGGGGTTGGTCGAAATGACCCGTAAAAGAACCCGCGAAAGTCTGGAGCATATTTTGTGCGAGCCTTGCTCGGCTTGCGGCGGCCGGGGGGTTCTTAAGACGGCGGAATCGGTTTGTCTCGAAATTTTTCGGGAGATTATCCGAGAAGTCAGGCAATATAATGTTCAGAAATTAATGGTTCTTGCTTCTAACGAAGTGGTCGAGATGCTGCTGGATGAAGAAGCCGACATGCTCGCCGAACTGGAAATGTTTCTGGGCGTACGCATCAAGTTCAGAGCGGAAGCGCAGTATAATCAGGAACAATATGATGTGGTACTCCTTTAGTGATGCTGAGTTGTTTGGTCTGTTATCCCTCATAGACTGATCGCATGCCCTGTTTCGGCGAGTGAATTATTCAAAAATAAGCAGCGGCTTTTAACACAATCTCGCTTGCCTGCTTTCCGGTTCAAACTTTACGATATAACACTGCATCCTTTTTAACGATCATGGCAAAGCAATGGAGTTTCCTCGTGCCTTTGACTATATAAGCGGCACCCAGTGGATTTAAATCAGTGATTCATCATCTTACGCGTGCGACGCGGCACCTCATTTTCTGGTCTTTACTGACAGCAGCATTAGGTTTGACGGGAATTCGAATCTTGATGACCGGTGTCGAGCGTTACAAAGCGGTATTGGAAAAGGAGGTCAGTACGTTAATTGAAACACCGGTCAGAATCGGCAAGCTCAGCGCTGGAATGCATCACTTTACCGCCATAGTGAAACTGCAAGAGATTGATATACCCAGTGATAACAATTCGCCAAAAGCCGCAATAAAGCTGGATGAAATAAGGCTGAGTGTCAATCTTTGGGATCTGGCTCTGACCCGTCAGTTATGGTCATCTTCCTGGTTGACATTGGTTGGCGCCGAACTGACTGTAAGGCGCAAGACCGACGGCAGTTTTGCGATTGCAGGTCTCAAAGCCGGTGCCGGCGATGAAAAACCCCTTTGGTTACTGCAAGGCAATAAATTCGAACTATTGCATAGCCGAATTACTTGGCAGAATGAGCAACTTAAAGCCAAGCCCGTGCTTTTTGATCAGGTGGATTTGGTCATTAAAAACGATACGGATGATAACCGGCATACTTTACACATGATATTGGATCTTCCCGAAAAGTTGGGGCGGTCATTGCAGCTGTCCATGGTCTTTGATGGAAATTTATTTGAACCCGGCCAGTTGAATGGACAGGTTTTTCTGGAAGGTAATGATGTACATCTGGCGCAATTTTTGACAGGGGAGATGCCTGCTGAGTTGTTGGTTAACGCAGGTCTTGCCGACTTTAGAGTTTGGATGAACTGGCATCAGTCGCAATTAAAACAAGTTCAGGGTGAAGGGGTTGTCAAAAAACTGGCCGTCAAGACTCGATCCTCCAGGTCACCGCTGGCTCTGGAAAAATTAGAGACCCGGTTTCGCTGGCGGCAGCAAAGTCCAGAGCGGTGGCAACTGGATGTCAATGATTTACTCATTGAGACCAGAGAGTCGATTTGGACTCCCGGACAATTCAGCCTGGCTGTGCAGAATGATTCACAGGGAGCCGCCGGACGTGTTTCATTGGCTGTAAAAAAAATGGATCTGGAGCCTCTTTCAATGCTGCTCAAGTTGATGCCTGAAGCCGAAACAGGGGATGCGGGCCTGCCTAATATGTCCGGGCAGTTGCTGGATTTTAAGCTGGATGCCGATATCAGCACTCAGGCTTTTTATGTTGATGGTAAATTCAGAAACCTGGGGCTTGCCGAAAAGAGCCCATTGCCCGGATTGCAGGGCTTGTCCGGTTATGTAAAAGGTGATTCCAATAAAGGCCAATTGACAGTGGATGCGGAAAATCTCGATTTTTCTGCATCAGAATTGTTTCGTAATCATTTGGCTTTGCAACGCGTTAAAGGCCGGATTTTTTGGCGTCAAACAAAAGACAATTGGAAAATAAGCACCGCGGATTTGGCTCTGGATTCTCAGCCCATCAAGACCTTGAGTCGCGTGAAACTGACTATTCCCAAAAACGGGGATTCACCTTTCCTGGATTTACATGGCGACTTTTCTATTGCCGATGCCCGTGCCGCGAGTCACTATTATCCGGTTGGCATCATGAATCCGGGCGCCTTGGCCTGGTTGGATCATGCGTTTGTCGGCGGACAGGTTCCCCGTGGCGGGCTATTGATTCACGGGAAACTGGAAGATTACCCTTTTAACAAAGGGCAAGGTGTTTTTCAGGTGCTTTTCGATGTTGCAGACGGTGAATTGGAATACAGTCCTGATTGGCCTCATCTGACGAAACTCGATGCTCAGGTCGAGTTTTTGGGTGAGGGTTTGACGGTCGATATTCATTCGGCCCAGTCATTGGCTTGCAAAGTCGATGAAGCCCTTGTCACCATCCCCTCGTTAGAAAACAGCCCGCATGTGCTTATCAAAGGAAAAGCCCAAGGTGAAATGGCTGGTATTATGGCCTATTTAAAAGCAACACCGCTTAAGTCAACCGCAAATTCGCTGCTGGCTGCGATTACGCCAAAAGGAAGCAGCCAGATCAACCTTGATCTCAAAATTCCTCTGGACGATGTGGCTCCGTTGTCTGTCAACGGTGATGCAAGTCTGGAGAATGCCTCGCTGAGAGTGCATGCTTTTGACCTTCCGGTCACACAGATCAAAGGGGCGCTTCGCTTCGATCAGGTCGGTGTTTATGGTAAGGGCATTACGGCCTCGACATTGGGCAGTCCCATTAAACTGGATATCGACACCAAACCGGAACAGACCGATATATTCGTCAATGGTCATGCCGGTATTGAGGCGCTCAGAAAACAATTTGACATGCCTTTCTGGTCGATAGCCGAAGGCAGCTCAGATTATCGCCTGCAACTTCGTTTGCCATCGGCTCAAAATAAACCACCCGAATTAATCATCACTACCGATCTGATCGGTATGAATATTGATTTGCCTGAAAATATGGCTAAATCCAAGCAACAGAAAAAAAGTCTGGTACTTAATTTTGATCTGGGTGATGAGCAATTTCTTCCTATCGGCTTGACCTACGACAATACCCTTAAAGCCGCACTCAAAATTGATGTGCAGCAAAAACAGCTGTATGCCGGACATTTTTTAATCGGACAAGGGGTGGCTGTGGCTCCCGAAGAGAAGCGGGTCCGTTTTGAAGTCAATAGTGAACGGCTGAATGTTAAAGGCTGGTTGAATAGCGGGCCGGTAAAAGGCGGCGTCAGTCCCGATTTTATTGATGAATTCGAAGTTCATACGCAGCACTTGATCAGTAATCAGAACGATCTGGGTGCGGTTTATCTGAAGTTAAAGAGAACCGAATCTCATTGGTTAGGCTCCATTACTGCGGCTATTGCTAAAGGCGAATTTAAAATGCCATTGGATTTATCGGGTAATGACAAAATTACGCTGGATATGGATTTTATCGATCTTCACGGCATCAATCAGTTCCAATTGGAGGGAGGGCAAGCGCAGGCTGATCCTGTCTTGCCGTTATTTGATATCAACAGTAAAAAAATCCTCTGGAATACGGTTGATCTGGGGCAACTCACGCTGACATCAAAGCGAACCGAAGAGGGGATTTATTTTAATAAGGTTGAGCTGACGAGTCAGCGGCATGAATTAAGTTTGACAGGTAGCTGGAAAGTTAAGGATAACCAGACGCAAACACAAGTGAAGGGGTTTTTAAAAAGCGAAAAGTTTGGCCCCCTTCTGAGAAAGCTGAATCTTTATAAAGATATGCGAGGCGGTAAGGTCTTTGATGATTTCGCATTGAATTGGGAAGGGGGGCCGCACCAATTTAACCTGGCCGGCATAAACGGTTATGTCGATGTAAAATGGCGGGATGGCCGTTTATTGAGCATTGAGCCGGGATTAGGCCGGGTCCTGGGGATACTGGCTTTTTCCCAATGGGTTAAGCGCTTACAGCTTGATTTTCGCGATGTGTATAAAGAAGGTTTGATGTTCAACAGCATCAAAGGCCGAATCAATCTGAACCGGGGTATCGCGGATACGCACAATCTGGTGGTTGATGCCGTGCCCGCAAAAATTACGATCACGGGGAAAACCAGTTTGATCGACAAAACACTGGATCAATTGGTCAGCGTGGTACCTAAAAGTTCTGATGCCGTGCCTATTGCTGGTACAATCCTCGGCCGGGTTACCGGACTGATTGCCGGAGCGATGACGAATGATTTCCAGGATGGCTTTTTTTTCCGCTCGGAGTATCAGTTAAAAGGCACCTGGCAGAATCCGGAGATTATTCCTACCCATGAAAACGATGGTTTATTTCAAAAAACCTGGAAGGGCATTACCGGATTTCCATGGGTTACCGATGAAGAGGAGCCGTGATTTTTTAAAAAAGTAATTGGTCAACGGATCATTAAAACAAAGTTGATGCAGCCCATCTGCTGGGTTTCGGCTATCGCCTAACCCAACCTACGCTGAGTGATCCCATAGAATTTAACGATCATCAAGATGCTTTCATCATCTCCGAAAATGAAAGTACCCGGTTTAGCAATGCCATTAATTTAAGCGTGTTGTGTAGGAGCTGGGCATGGCCCGGTCCTACTAAACTGCATTGCCCTCTTATGATCTAGCACTTTGATTGTAAAATAACAAAAAGGGAATAAAAATGAGCAAATGCGCAGCCATACAAATGGCTTCAGGCCCCAGTGTTTCTTCAAATTTAACAGAAGCAGGCCGACTGATAGGTGAAGCCGTCAATGCCGGAGCAAAACTGGTCGTTTTGCCTGAGAATTTTGCGCTGATGGGCGAGCATGAATTGGATAAACTGAAAGTCAAAGAAAAAGACGGGACAGGGCCTATCCAGGATTTTCTTGCTGAAATAGCTCTGAAACATGGCATATGGGTGGTAGGCGGAACCATTCCCCTTGCCGGTGACCAGGAAAATAAAGTCAGGGCCTCCAGTTTGGTTTATAACGACAAGGGTGAACGCGCCGGACGTTATGACAAAATGCATTTGTTTGACGTGGCGGTTCCCGATACCGAGGAAGTCTACCGAGAATCCAACTCGATTGAACAAGGCGATTCGCTGGTCGTTATCGATACCCCGTTCGGTAAACTGGGATTGTCGGTTTGTTACGATCTGAGATTTCCCGAGTTTTACCGTAAGCTGGTGGCTTTAGGCGCAGAAATTCTCTTGGTTCCCTCTGCATTTACGGCTCAGACCGGCGCTGCGCATTGGGAGACGCTTTTGCGTGCCCGCGCGATAGAAAATTTGGCTTATGTTATCGCCCCGAATCAGGGAGGATTTCATATTAATGGCAGAAAAACCTATGGGCACAGTATGATTATTGATCCCTGGGGGCTGATTCTGGATTGTTACAAAACCGGAGGCGGCTTTGTCTGTGCCGAAATTGATCATGAACGCCTTGCAAAAGTCAGATCAAGTTTTCCCGTGTTACATCACCGGCGCTTTGACTGATTAAGGCTAAAAGAATTTGTTAACAACCGAACTGATATGATGAATCGCTCAATTCAAAAAATCGTGTATTGTGTTTTCGCAGGATTTAATGCTGCTGTCTTGATGTCGTGTGCAGAGACTGAATCAAAATACAGAAACACCGAAGTTCTCGAGCGTCCTCCCGAACTGGCTGTGGTCATGCCGGAACATCCTGTCGAGACGATCGATCCGGTTGCAACTTCCGCCTCGATAAAAAAAGGGCTGGGCGATAAAGTCAGGCTGGAAACCAGCGGCATCGCTTCAACGCTGGTGATCAATGAAGCTTTTGATCAGTCCTGGTTTATTTTAGGTCTGGTTTTAAATCAGCAGGAGATCGAGATCACCGATAAAAACCGGGATGAAGGCTATATCTATGTCAGTTATGACCCGGATAATCCCAACCAAAAAGGATTATTGTCAGGATTTTTGTCGGCGGACAATTACGAGGAACGAGTTTATTCGCTGCAGTTAAGAGAGGCGGGAGAAATCACTGAAATTACCGCGAAAATTGTAGAGGACAAGGATAGCGAAAAAACGTTCGGCAAACCGGACGAGCAAACGGATAGGGATGACGAATTAAAAGACGGGCCGGACCGTTTGCTGGATACCTTGTACAAAGTTTTGCGTGATGGCGTCTTTGAAGAAGTTGACGAAAAAGACGGAACGCTCAGCGTGCCGGGTCTTTTCAATTGACGTATCACTATAGAGCGATAGACTGATGCTTATTGATGAGATGCGGCGCCTGCTTCCGGGCTATGACTAACAATACGTTTCACGTTATTTGAGTTTTCTTGCAGGGTGAATTCATTCTGCTTAACCGATGAATTCGTGAAGCGAGTGCGAGTCCAGTCGCAGTAGTCAGCTTATCTTTATTAACGGGCAAAATAAGCATGACTGAGTACTTGTATCCCATGATTGTCATCAGATTAAATCAAACAACCCATAATCAAACCAACTAAAGCATATGGACAGACTTACTCAAGCCAGACAATCGATACTCGCGCCTACAGGTTTGCAAGACAGCGATATCGAAAAAATTATGAATAGCTTGCTCAGTGCGCAGGTGGATGCTGCCGATATTTATTTTCAGTCCAGCCATTTTGAATCCTGGGTTATGGAGAGCGGGATTATCAAGGAGGGCAGTCACAATATTGAAAAAGGTGCAGGCGTCAGAGCGGTTGCCGGTGAAAAAACCGGATTTGCCTACAGTGATAGGATTGAATTGCCGGTGCTGATGGAAGCGGCCAATAATGTCAAAGCGATCGTCCGGCAAGGTCAGGAAGCGCGCTCGGCCCTGTTCAAGCCCAGTCATTCCCAACCTTATTACGGCACATCCAACCCGCTTAAATCGCTGGCGGATCAACAGAAAGTCGATTTGCTGCGCAAAGTAGACAGCGAAACCCGAAAGCTCGATAGCCGGATTGAAGAGGTCATCATCAGCCTCATCGGTGCGCATGACAGTATTCTGGTGGCCAGTCAGGACGGTAAGTTGACTGCCGATATTCGCCCTTTGGTCAGAATGAATGTGACCGTGATCGTGGTCCAGAATGGAAGGCGTGAACAGGGCAGTATGGGCGGTGGCGGCCGGTGTGATTACACGATGTTTTTCGATGAAGACAAAGCGCTGGACTATGGAAAGGAAGCGGTCAGATTGGCTTTGGTTAATCTTGAAGCCGTTGAAGCTCCGGCAGGAAACATGACCGTGGTCTTAGGCTCCGGCTGGCCTGGTATCTTGCTGCATGAAGCTATAGGGCACGGGCTTGAAGGTGACTTTAATAGAAAAGGCACGTCCGCGTTCAGCGGCCGGGTCGGCGAGCGGGTGGGTTCCAGTTTATGCACCGTCGTGGATGACGGCACGCTGCCTGGACGCAGGGGATCATTATCGATAGATGACGAAGGTACGCCTACCGAAAATACCGTTTTGATAGAAAACGGCATTCTCAAAGGTTACATGCAGGATAAGCTCAACGCCCGCTTGATGGGCGTCAGTCCAACCGGAAACGGGCGTCGTGAGTCTTACGCGCATTTGCCGATGCCGCGCATGACCAACACCTATATGTTACCGGGCGCGCATGATGCCGAAGAAATTATTCGTTCGGTTGAAAAAGGTTTGTTTGCAAAGAATTTTGGTGGCGGCCAGGTCGATATCACATCAGGAAAATTTGTCTTCTCGGCAAGTGAAGCTTATTTGATTGAAAACGGCAAACTGACCCGACCCGTCAAAGGTGCCACACTGATTGGCAACGGTCCGGATGTGTTGACCCGCGTGTCGATGGTCGGTAATGACTTGCAACTCGACAGCGGTGTGGGCACCTGCGGAAAAGATGGTCAAAGCGTGCCGGTTGGCGTGGGTCAGCCTACGCTCAAAATCGATGGGTTGACGGTAGGCGGGACCAGTATTTGATGATAATTGTCACTGACCTAAATAATCAATAGGGAATCACTTTGCAAAATCAAGACGAAATCAATCGATTAACCGCGCTGGTCCAGTTGTTATTGGACGAAGCGAAAGAACAGGGCGCCAGTGCTGCAGAAGCCGGTTTAAGCATTGAAAATGGTTTATCCGTAACGGCGCGTATGGGCGACGTGGAAACCATTGAACATCATTGTGATCAAGGTCTGGGTGTTACTGTTTACATCGGGCAACGCAAGGGTTCGGCCAGTACCAACGATTTGTCCGAAGCCTCGATCAAGGAAACCGTCACCGCCGCGTTAAGTTTTGCGCGCTATGCCAATGAAGACGCTTATGCCGGATTGCCTGAGGCAAGCTGGTTGGCGACCGAGTTCCCGGATCTTGACCTTTATCACCCCTGGACACTCACCGCCGATCAAGCCATTAATATGGCGATTGCCTGCGAAGACGCAGCCCGCAGTTACCATGCCGATATCACTAATTCGGAGGGTGCTTCTGTCAATACGCATCAAGGCATTCGCGTCTTGGGTAATAGTTTGGGCTTTTTGCATGGTTATGCTTCAACCCGACATTCCATGAGTTGCTCCGTATTGGGCCAGCGGGGCGACAGCATGCAGCGGGATTACTGGTACAGTGTTGCCAGAGATGCAGCCCAACTGGAATCCGGACCCGAGATTGGCAGAAAAGCCGCCGAACGGACGATTCGTCGTCTGGAAGGTCGTAGGCTGAGTACGCGGCAATGTGCTGTTTTATATGCTGCCGAAGTGGCTTCGGGTTTGCTGGGCTCTCTGATTGGTGCGATCAGCGGCGGCAACTTGTACCGCAAATCGTCCTTTCTGCTGGATATGCTGGATCAGCCTATTTTTCCTGAATTTATTCATATTCACGAGCAGCCTTATTTGTCCGGCGCGTTGGGTAGTGCCAGTTTTGACGCAGAAGGGGTGGTGACGCGTACCCGCGATATCGTCGCGGACGGTATCCTGAAAAGCTATGTGCTGGGGACTTATTCAGCGCGTAAATTAGGCATGCAAAGCACCGGGAATGCGGGTGGCGTGCATAATCTGACTCTGGATTCCGGCGCAGACGATTTTAACGGCATGCTGGCGCGTTTAGGGACCGGTTTACTGGTTACGGAATTGATGGGGCAGGGTGTCAACATGGTAACCGGCGATTATTCCCGCGGCGCTTCCGGATTTTGGGTAGAAAACGGTGTTATTCAATATCCGGTAGAAGAAATCACCATCGCAGGCAATCTTAAACAGATGTTCAAAAATATCGTTGCCGTGGGTAATGACGTGGATTATCGCGGCAACATCAGAACCGGTTCCCTATTGATAGAACGGATGTCTATTGCCGGAGAATAAAAGCAATTCCCGGCAAAAGAAAGATCCTTGTAGGGCGGATAAGGCGAAAGCCGCATCCGCCAATGCTGTTAAAGGTGGATGCGCTGTCGCTTATCCACCCTACCCATCGGCTTTTACGGTAACGCGAGAGTTCTTTTTTAATTCGTTTCGCAGACACTATCGATAATTCCTGCAGCCCAAGCATTATGACAGTCCGTTTTTGAACTTAATGGGCAACTTCAGTAGGGGGTAATAAGAGGTTTTATGTCAGCTCAAATTCAATTAAACGATAATCCGCTTTCGGAGCAAGAATACCTGGAAGGGGAAAAGCTCAGCGAAATCAAACATGAGTACATTGATGGTGACGTCTATGCTATGGCCGGTGCGAGCAAGAATCATGAAAGGATTGCCGGTAATGTATTTGGTGAACTAAGAAATTTTCTAAAAGGGAAGCCCTACGAACCCTTTGCTTCGGATGTAAAAATCAAAGCGGGCAGCCGGTTCTTTTATCCTGATGTGATGGTGGTTTGCGACGATGCAACGCCTAATGAGTATTACACTGAATCGCCGGTGATCATTGTTGAAGTCATTTCAAGATTGACCCGGCGCATTGACCAAACGATCAAACGTACAACTAACCAGACGATACCCAGTCTCAAGGAGTTGGTTTTGATTGAACAGGATTTTGTCGATGTCGAAGTCTGCAGAAAATCGCAAGGCTGGATATCCAACCACTTTTTCATGGGGGACGAGGTTCCCTTTGAATCTTTGGGTCTCTCGCTGGCGGTAGAAGAAATTTACGCCCGAGTCGATAATGAAGATGTGCGCTCGTTTCTTGAAGAGCGCGCGTTACGCGAGCAGGAAGCCGCGCAACCCGGTGCTGAAGAAGGTTAACCGGCCGGGTCTTTATTCAAGCGAAGCTAAACTAAGTTGATGCTCCTACGCGGTCTAACGGCTCCGGCAATCCATGCAATCTAACTTCCGCTGAACAATTACCCGGCTTGTAAAATTTCCTGTATCAACTGCGGTCCCTTATAGATTAAGCCGCTGTAGATCTGAACCAGACTGGCGCCCGCTTTAAATTTTTCCTCGGCATCCATCGCACTGAGTATCCCGCCCGCAGCAATTATAGGGATCTTGCCGCCCAACTCGCCGGCCAGGATCTTAACCACATGGGTTGATTGAGGTTTAACCGGTGCGCCGCTCAATCCTCCCGCTTCATTCGCAAGTGGATGGCCGGTAATCCTGTCCCGCGCAATCGTGGTATTGGTGGCAATGACGCCGTCTATTTCAAAAGCCATTAATAATCCGGCAATATGCCCAATTTCATCATCGCTTAAATCCGGCGCAATTTTTAATACCAGCGGCGTATATTTTCCATGCGTCTGGTTAAGCTTCGCCTGTTCTTCTTTTAAAACAGCAATCAGATTTTTTATTTCATCACCTTGTTGCAATTGTCTGAGGTTTTTGGTGTTGGGCGAGGAAATGTTGATCGTAATATAGCTGGCAGCTTCATAGGCTTTGCGAAGGCCGATTAAATAATCATCGGCCGCTTGCTCCATCGGCGTGTCAAAGTTCTTGCCGATATTGATGCCGATAATACCGGCGTAAGCGCAGTTTTTAACCTGCTGCAACAGATGATCTATGCCTTTGTTGTTAAAGCCCATCCTGTTGATGATAGCTTCATGCTCTTTTAACCGGAATAATCGGGGTTTGGGGTTGCCGGGTTGAGGTCTTGGTGTGACCGTGCCAATTTCGATAAAACCAAAGCCCAGAGCAGCCAGGCCGTCAATGGCGTCACCATTTTTATCCAGTCCTGCCGCTAGTCCGACCGGATTTTTAAATTCAAGCCCCATAATCTTGACCGGGCATTGAACAGCGGGCTTGCTGATAAGCTTGTCCAGCCCGGTTGTATGACCCAGTTTTATCAGTGAAAGCGTCAGTTCATGAGCGGTTTCAGGATCCAGCGAAAACAATAAAGGGCGAAGCAGTGAGTAGGTGTTCATAAGTCAGCAGATCGAAAAAATGAAAGTGCGTTGGGTCATGAAAGATTTAATGTTCAGCGCTCATGCGATAAGGCTCAGGTGATACTGAAGGCGTGCGCTCCAGGATCAGGTCAACCATCAGTTGTGCCGAGGCAGGACCCATAACCAGACCGTAACGGAAGTGGCCGGCATTAATGCTTAAGTTGGTGATTTCAGGATGCCGGTCTATATAAGGTATTCCATGATCTGTTCCGGGTCTTAGTCCTGCCCAGTGGTGAATGATTGGGCAGTTTTTAAGCGCCGGGAAAAGCCGAATCGCAAATTCGCGCAGTTGGGCATTAACTTCAGGGGACGTGGCTTTGTTGTAATCATCATGCTCGACGGTACTGCCCGCCAGAATTTTGCCATCCAGTCGCGGAATCAGGTATTGATCGCCGTCCAATACTATATAAGGCAAGCATTGCGGTGGCGCATCAAAAACCAGCATTTGTCCTTTTACCGGAAAAATTTTGGGTGGCGTGGCATTCTGTCCGCCAAAAAATTGTGCAAACACATCGCCCGTCCATGCGCCTGTCGCAATGATTAATTGATTAACGGCCTGTTTGCCGGCTGTGGTTTCAATCGAAGTGATTGTTTGCCCGTTGATAGCAACCGATTTTAACGCTGTCTGCTCAATCAACTGTACGCCCTTGTTGATCAGGTCGGCTTTTAGCGACTTGACCAGTCGTGGATTGCGGGCGTTGGCAATGTCCGGAAGCCAAAGGGGATTGACCGGCTGAGTCACAAAAGGCGCCAGCAAAGCATCGTTTGCCAGGCTATAAGCCAGATTGTTTGCCCTGCACCAGTTATCCGCTTCGGTAATGTCGGGGTTTTTGGTTATCAAAAGCCCGCAGGGATTCCATTCCGGATCGATAGGTGTTTCTGCCTTCAGCTCTGCCGCCAGGCTGGGATAGAGCTTCAGGCTTTGCAGCACCAGGCGATTGATGGGGTCAGGTTGATGCCAGGGGTATAACGGCAGCAAAATACCGCCTCCGGCCCATGAGGATTCCTGTCCTATCTGATTTTTTTCAATGAGGGTTACCGATGCACCGGCTTTGTTGAATTCGCGGGCTGTCAGTAAACCGATAATGCCGCCGCCGATAATCGTAATGTCTGAGGTTTGCGTCATGTCAACGTAAAAAATATCTGAACTGTGCGCAATGCGCGGGCTGTAATGGCCTGCGATTATACCTTGTTGTGCTTCAAAGCGTAGCCCGTATGTGGCTCTTGAGGAATACAAGGTCATCGAAGCCCTGCGCCCAATACCGTCTATTGATTCATTGCGACGGCCTAAAAGTAACGGCATTGACCCCAAGTCACCCGGATTTCGCTGGCGCTGCATCCAGGCTACTTGTTTGTTGTGGCGGAAATGAGATTTTAACGGGTTAATTTTCAGGCAAGGGATGCCTTGAGATAGTGCCGATATTTATTTCGCAAGACTTGTTGCTTTTTTTAAACACAGCAGGAGTCACGTTAGGATTGCATTGTACTGGTATGATTTTAAAGAAAAAAATGATGATAAAAAAATATTCATAAAACCCGTAAGGAACTTGTAAGGATAGCTTTTAGCTGCTATCATTGCCCTCGTGAAAAAGGTGTTGTTGTTTTAAGGCAAAAACCCATATAACAAAAAATAATCTCTTGAGGGGGAATCGATGAAATTGAAAAAAACTCAAATCGCGCTGGGCTTGGCTACAGCGACATTATCCATGGCGGGCGCCCTAGTTTCTCCGCAAGCGGTTGCTGATGCAAAAGTGGAAGCACTGGAAGCTCAAGTCAATCAAATGTCTGAAATGCTGCAACAAATGCAAAGCGAATTGAGCCGCGTCCGTGACGCCGCCAGCCGTTCTGCAGCAGATACCGCGAAAGTTCAGGAATTGGATGAATGGGCCGCTTCAGTAAAAGCGAACCCGGTTTCAGCTCAAGAGAAAGACCATGTATTTGCTGTTCGTGGTGGTTGGCAGCGTTTTAATAATACTCGTGGTTCTTCTGCAGGTCTTGCTAACTCAGGTGTTGGTGTTGATATACTGACCAGCCCTACTGATGAAGACGCTTTCTATATTGGCGGCGCCATTGATTTCAACATGAATAACGACTTGTTCGGTTTGATGGATGATACTTCATTCGGCATCGAATTAGGTATTGAATACTCTGAATTAGGAGATAGAAAAGATAACGGACTTGATAACGTTGTTGCAGGTGCTGACGTATTGCAAGACGTAACTGTCAACATGCTGAGAATCAGTGCAGCACCGAAAATCAAATTCATGCACGGTAGCAAATTCAGACCCTGGTTGATTCCTGCTGGTTTGGATATCAACATTATCAGCCCGCCATCTGATGCGGTAACCGTATTAAATACCGGCATGCAGTTTGGTGGTGGTTTGGATTATGATTTATTCAGAGGCATAGTTCTGGGTGCCGATGTTCGTTATCACGAATCGTTTGATGATGTCGACGGTGTTGACACTGACGGCTTCACCTTGGGTGGTTCTGTAGGTTTCAAGTTCTAAGTTTAAACACTTAACGAAACCCCAAAAAGGAGGGCGTCAAACCCCTCCTTTTTTTGTGAGCAAAATCAGGTATTGATCTTGGCACTTCGCGTTACCGTGAAAGTCTGGGTAGCAGATGGGTAGGGTGATGATATGGATAAGCGACAGCGCATCCACCTTTAACCGCTTTGGCGGATGCGGCTATCGCCTTATCCGTTCTACAACGGTCTTTCATTTGCAGGGGTAACGCCATTCATGGCTTCTCGATCTCGGCAATCCCCCGGCGTTCCCAGACCGGGGCAGGCTCTGCCGCGACGACCCCCCACTATTAACGCGAACAGTGCTTTTATAATCAGGTATATTTAAGAAGACGCTTGAATCCTGATAGAGATCGATTTGAAAGAAACTAAACCAAACTGATTCATGAAGACTTTATATCCGGCCATTGAACCGTTCCATACCTTTTTCCTGGAAACCCAATCCCAGCACACTGTTTATGTAGAACAATGCGGTAACCCTCAAGGGCTACCGGTTATTTTTCTGCACGGCGGGCCTTGTTCCGGTTGCAAGCCGGATCACCGGCGGTTTTTTGATCCTGAGCTTTATCATATCGTTTTGTTCGATCAGCGCGGCTGTGGCCGCTCTTTGCCTTTTGGCGAACTGGAAGCCAACAACACTGCAGATTTGATCGATGACATGGAGTGTATCCGTCGGCGGTTGGGCATCCAACAATGGGTTTTGTTTGCCGGTTCCTGGGGCGGCACATTGGGCTTACTGTATGCGCAAGCGCACCTTGATGCGGTCAGCGCAATGATCATTCGAGGCGTCTTTCTTGCGCGGCAGCGCGATCTGGAGTGGTTTGCCAAAGACGGCGCCGGCCGTATTTATCCCGAGCAATGGCAGCGTCTGGTTTCCAGTTTGCCGAATGCATCGGGTGATAATTTAATTCGGCAGTTGCATGATGCGCTTTGGGGTGATGATGAAGTTACCCGCTTGCGCGCCGCTAAAGAGTGGATGGCCTGGGGCGGGCAGGTGGCTTTGGGAAATGATTTTAGGCCTTCGGTCCAGCACCCTGTCGATACGTTGCAGTTGATCAAGCAGGCGCGGATGGAAATTCATTACGCGGTTAACCGGTACTTTATCGAAGAAAATCAGATTCTTGAAAACTGCGCGGCATTACGTGATATACCAACGGTCATTATTCATGGCCGCTATGATCTGGTTTGCCCGGTCGAGGCCGCCTTGCAATTGCAGGAGGCATTGCCTCAGGCTGAGCTCATGATCTTGCCCAACGGCGGTCACATTGCTCAGGGCGATGAAATGATAGCCGCATTAATCGATTCGACTGATACTATGGCCAGGCGATTAGCTTAATCTGATGCGTAGGCGTTTTTACGACCTCGATTACCCGGATTTCGCTGCGTTGCACCTGGCTACTTTAAACTAACCCGATTTAACCGCCTTAATGACAAAAATAAAACGATTGGTAATAGGCATGACCGGCGCGACAGGCGCAGTTTATGGCGTCAGAATGCTGCAGGTTCTTAAAGAGCAGGCGGATTGGGAAACGCATTTGGTGATTTCTTCAGCCGGTTTGATCAACTTGAAGCACGAGTTGGACATGTCACGGAAAATGCTTTATGAGCTGGCGGATGTAACGCATGAAGTGAATGATGTGGCGGCTACGATTGCCAGCGGCGGTTTTAAAACCGAAGGCATGGTCATTGCCCCTTGTTCGATGAAAACCCTGGCTGCGGTTGCGCATGGTTTTGGCGATAATTTGATTTCCCGTGCGGCCGATGTCGTTTTAAAAGAACGTCGCCGCCTGGTCATCATGCCCAGAGAAACACCGCTCAATTTGGCGCATATTCGAAATATGGGCAGTGTGACCGAAATGGGCGGCATCATTTACCCGCCCATGCCGGCTTTTTATAACAAAGCCAACTCGATTGAAGCCATGGTCAACGATGGCGTAGGGCGCGTTTTGGCGATGTTCGGCGTCGAAGCGGAAGGACTTTATACGCCTTGGGAAGGGTTGTAAGTCCTCGCGAAGAGCCGGACCCAATCCATCGAACGATAAATTTTCTCGCTAAGGCATAAGAACGTCAGCCTTGGTACAATAACGCATCTGTTTCAAACATCATTTAAAACCCGGGAGTAGTTCATGATCCGTTTTCCAGCTGAATGGGAACCGCAATCCGCCGTCATTATCGCGTGGCCGCATCAAAGCGGCGATTTCACTAATTTGTCGGCGGTTGAAACGGCGTATCGTTTTATTGCGACCACCATCAGCCGTTTCCAGCCACTGATCATCATTTGCAAAGATGCCGGGCATCAAGAGCATATTTTGGCTGAGTTGGCCGCTCATCAAGCTCTTCATTTTATTCAGGCGGATTACAACGATATCTGGGTCAGGGATACCGTTTTTTTGAGTTTGGAATGGCAGCATTCCAAAGCCACGCTACAGTTGGTGAATTTCATTTTTAACGGCTGGGGAAATAAATATCCGCATGCTGCCGATGATGCCTTGAACCTGGCGTTATTTGCCCACCCTTTTTTCAAAGGCCATCCTACGGCTACCGTGAGTTTTGTGCTGGAAGGCGGCAGTGTGGAGTCGGACGGGCAAGGCACCGTGATGACGACTAAAAATTGTTTGTTCAATCCCAACCGCAATCCCAATTTGTCTCAAGCAGCAATCGCCAGCCAAGTGCAAAACTATTTGGGGGCAAAGCGCATTTTGTGGGTTGAACAGGATAATCTGGCCGGGGACGATACCGATGCTCACATTGATACGCTGGCGCGCTTTTGTGATGCCGGGACTATCGCCTACAGCAGTTGCGACGATCGCGAAGATGCGCATTATCAAAGTCTGAAAAACATGGAAACGCAGTTAAAGTCGTTTAAAACTGAAGACGGAGCGCCCTATAAGCTGGTTGCCTTGCCGTTGCCCAAACCCATTACTGATGAAGAAGGGCAGCGTCTGCCGGCCAATTATGCCAATTTTTTGATCATCAATGGCGCCGTTCTGGTGCCGGTTTATGACGATGCGATGGATGCCGTTGCATTGGAACGTCTGGCGGGCTGTTTCCCTGGGCGGGAGATTGTTGCTGTGCCTTGCCGTCCGCTGGTACATCAATACGGCAGCCTTCATTGCGCCAGCATGCAAGTGCCGGCATTTGTAAAACTGAATGTGTAATTATTTAGCGTTGGGTTGCCTGCTTTTTGCAACCCAACAATTAACGCCATGGCCTTGAAATGCTGGGTTGGCTATCACCAACCGCAACCTAAACGGTTCGGCACCTTGTTTTGTTGTCCCGCTCAATAGCTGCTAATTTCTTTTTTCAGAACATAAAAATTTAACATGACCTTGCTGCTTAAATACCTTTCGTTGTGCTTTTTTATCAATAATCCCGCCGAATTAGTGCCGTCAAAATCGTTCATGTGGAAAGTGGTATGGTTCTACCTGATTTCCGGTTTTATTGTCGAGGGGTTGATTTCCGATCCGGCCGACGGCACGCTGGAGGTTTTAATGCGAGCCGTTATGGCGTTTTCCTCCATCGCACTCTTTTTGGTGATGACAAAAAAGTGGCTTTATTTTAATCAGTTGTTCACCGCTATTTTTGTGGGTGAAAACGTGATTATGACCCTGGCGATTGCCGCTGAGGCGCTGGATTTCGTGATGGTAATGAACCATTATGAATACCGCGAAGAAATTTCCATCTCATTGGGTGTGTTGCTGGTCGGTTGGTATATCGCTATCGTAGGCTATATTTTCCGGCAGTTTTTTTGGTACAAAATCCCTGTGAGTCTTCTGATTGCCTTCAGCTATTTTGTTTTAACTTACGGCATGCCAATGCTGTTTATGGATATCTAAATGTTTGAGACCGTCTGTGCCGGAGATTTACTGCTTTAGATACACATCGACTTTGGCAATAGCGTCCAGGCTTTGCTGCAGTGCGGCGCAGTGTTTTTTGATCAGTTCTATTTCTTCAGGCTGAGCGCTCATTAAATGGGGCAGCGCGACTTCAAGCTCAATCAGTCCCTCCAGATAATGAATGGTAAACGAGTCTATGTCCTCGAAGAATTCGCCCAGAGCCGTCTGCAAATGCTTTTGCACTTCAGCGCGTGACAGCAAATCAGCGGGTGCCTCAATAAATTCGTCGTCTTCAGGGTCGACATGGACCAGGACATCGATCACATCATCAAAAGCATCGATCAGATTTCGCCTTACCGCATCTCCTATGATATGGCCTTCGGATACGCTGATGCGTGAATCCACTACGATATGGGTATCAATATAAGCGTCTTCCCCCATTTGCCGCGTTCTTAGCAGATGAATGCCGCGAACGCCCGGGGTTAATTTGATGACGCGGCGAATGTCGTTGACATAATTTTCAGGTAAAGACGTGTCTACCAGTTCCTTAATGCTTTGAGTGATCAGGTTGATCCCGATTTTGGCTATCATCAACGCGACAATCATGGCCGCAACCGCATCGGCAAAAGGGTACCCCAAAACAACGCCGGATACGCCGATGATGACGACGACCGAGGAAATAGCATCGCTACGGTGGTGCCAGGCATTGGCGAGCAATAATTTGGAGCGGGTTTTATGGGCGGCGCGTTTGGTGTAGTGATACATCCATTCTTTGGATAATACCGAAAAAGCGGCAATGCCTATGGTTTCCAGATGCGGTATCAGTAATTTTTCAGGATTGAGTACTCTGTCCAGGGCATCCCAGGCAATACCCGCAGATATTGCCGCCAAACTCAGGCCAAGGGCGACGGTCGCCATGGTTTCATAACGCCGATGGCCGTAAGGATGATCGTGGTCTGCTTCTCTGGCCCCGAAACGGATGGCGAGTATCACCAGAATATCGCTGGCCAAATCAGAAAGCGAATGAACACCGTCGGCGATAAGCGCTGCTGATTGCCACAAGAGCCCAAAAGCGATCTTAACAATTGATAAGAAGATATTGATGATCGCGCCTACGATGGTGACGCGTGCTTTCAACTGGTCCATTTTGACAGCATCGGCGGGTTTACTCATGTTTTCCTACTTCAAGCACTATGATGTACACACCCTGATTTTCCTGGGCACTCATGATCGTATGGCCGTTAATTCGGCACCAGGCCGGAATGTCCTGCATGACACCGGGGTCGGTACACGACACTTCCAATTGGTCGCCGGACTTAAGCTGTTTTACTCTGTCCTGGGTCCGGATGACCGGTAAAGGGCAGAGCAGGCGTTTGGCGTCAAGGCTGTACCGGCTCATATAAACCATTCCTTAAGCAGTTGTTCGACAATTAACGGCCGGGTTTTGATGCGGCTTTCCTGCCCGTCTGTATTGCGGATTGCCACCTCAACCTGTTCCTCGTCTTTGCCTTTGCTGTAACGGGCAATAATTGCTGCGGCCAATTCGAGATCGGCGGCGTCCGGACTTCCGTCAATCAGAGCCAAAGGTCCGGTGTGGCTGGAACAGTGCAAACTGATAAAGTCATTTTTGTAGCCTTCCATAAACCGTCCTTCGCCTTCTTCTCTGGCAATGATCAGCTTGAAATGCGGTTTGGGGCGGATATGGCGCCCGACTTTCAATAACATCACATCATCGAGTTCATAATCACGTGCGCCGCGGGCTTGCCACAAGTCCACGAGTTTTTGTGAATAGCTTTTATCGGTGAGAAAACAGCAGCCGCCTGCGGGTTGTGCATAATCTGTAAAACCGAACTGTTCGGCCATGGCAATTTGGGGTCTTCGGGTGCGGCCGCCAAAATCATGTAATTTGTTTCTATCGACCCAGCCTTCTCGTTCCGGTTTTGTTTCGGGCAGATTCCGTGCGGACAAGGGTCTGAGCAGCAAGTCGTCAGCGCCGGATCTTTCAGCAACCAAAGGCATGGCAAAGCGGCGCTGAGACATGGGTCTTTGTCCTACCACTTCGCCGGTAATGATGAAGTCGAATCCGTTTTCCTCAATCCATTGTTTGGCTTTGTTGACCATAAATATTTTGCAATCCAGGCAAGGATTCAAGTTTGCGCCGTAGCCATGTTTTGGATTTAACAACACATCTTTGTATTCTTCGATAACATCCACAATATGCAGTTTGATGCCTAATTGTTCGGCCGCCCACAACGCATTATTGCGTTTGGGTTTTGCTTTTTCGTTATCTTTTTTCCTGATGGCATGCGTATGACCCTCCACACAAAATCCGGTAAAGAAATTGATGCCCTCGACATGAATGCCCTGATCAAGGATAGTCTTTGCCGCCAGCATTGAATCCAGGCCGCCTGAAATCAATGCTACCGCTTTTTTGGGTTCGGACATAACGCTCTGAAATGATTAAAAAAATGAACATTATACGCTTGAGGGGGCTTTTCACTGCAACTTCTGATGTTATCACCTAGACTTTAGGCCGTTAAGCCATATTCAATTATTGGTCGCCGGACGGGCGCTCAATAAAGTCAAGATCACAGTTGAAGCGGGAAAATCATGGATATTAAAGACTATTTAAAAGTGCTGGTTAGTAACGACGGTTCCGATTTATATCTAACGAATGGCGCACCTCCTGCGGCGAAATTTCAGGGTGTGCTAAGGCCGATAGAGAACGTGAAAATGAGCGCAGAGCGGCTCAAGGAGATTGCTTACGCTCTGATGGATCAGGAGCAGCAAAAGCAGTTTGAGCTGGTTCCTGAAATGAACCTGGCTATATCTGAACCTAATATAGGCCGGTTCCGAATCAATATTTTCAAACAGCGCAATAGTCTGGCGCTGGTGATTCGGAATATCAAAGTCGATATTCCGAATGCCGATCAATTGGGGCTGCCGGAAATCTTGAAAAAAGTCATCATGGAAAAGCGCGGATTGATTCTGTTTGTAGGAGGAACCGGGTCAGGAAAATCGACTTCGCTGGCAGCATTGATCGATCATAGAAATGCTAATTCATCCGGGCATATCATTACCATTGAAGATCCGATTGAATACATTCATCCGCATAAAAAAAGTCTGGTCAATCAACGCGAAGTGGGCGTCGATACGCTCAGTTATGAGGATGCATTAAAAAATACACTGCGGCAGGCGCCCGATGTCATTCTGATTGGCGAAATCAGAAGCCAGGAAACCATGGAGCATGCGCTTGCATTCGCTGAAACCGGACACTTGTGTTTGTCGACCCTGCACGCAAACAACGCCAATCAAGCATTGGATAGAATTATCAATTTTTTTCCGGAAGAACGGCGCAATCAGTTGTTGCTGGATTTATCTATGAACTTGAAAGCTTTTGTCTCGCAAAGACTGGTACCCACCATTGAAGGCAAACGCACTGCGGCGATAGAAATTTTGTTGGGAACTCAATTGGTGAAGGATTTGATTCACAAAGGCGAGATTCACAGCATCAAAGAAGCGATGGAGAAATCCGAAGCGATAGGGATGCAGACCTTTGATAGCCACTTGTTGAGGCTGTTTAAAACTGGCGTTATTTCATTGGAGGAAGCGCTGCAAAATTCCGATTCGCCGAATAATCTCAAATTGAAAATCAATCTCAGTGAAGGTTTGGGTAATTCTTCCAAGCCGGGGCAAGCCGGTGGCGAGTCCAGACGGCTTGATGGTTTGAGTTTGCAGGCCAAAGAGGAAGATGAAGAGGCCAAGGCCAAGGGTAAGGAATAATCCTAAAAGTTTCATAATTATTTAGCGTAGCTTGGATGACCTGCTTTTCGCAACCCAACAAGTTACACCATAGTTTTGAAATGTTGGGTTGGCTATCGCCAACCGCAACCTACAACGGAGCATCATCTTTGTTTTGTTGCTCCGCTGAATGGTCGTGCGGTGGTCACAACAGCAACGGCTGTGTACAATGCTATTTTTGATCGAAACGGGGCTTTAAGACATCAATGGGCATTAAATCGGATAAATGGATCCGCCGTATGGCTGAACAATACGGCATGATAGAACCGTTTGAAGCGGGGCAGGTCAGAGATGCCAGTGGCGGTAAGGTGATTTCTTACGGGACATCCAGCTACGGTTACGATGTGCGCTGTTCTGACGAATTCAAGATATTTACCAATATCAATTCCGCAATTGTTGATCCCAAAAATTTCAGCGAAGCCAGTTTTGTTGATGTCAAAGCGGATGTTTGTATCATTCCGCCCAATTCGTTTGCACTGGCCAGAACCGTTGAGTTTTTTCGAATTCCCCGTGATGTTCTGACCATTTGCCTGGGTAAATCAACTTACGCTCGCTGCGGCATTATCGTGAATGTAACGCCATTGGAGCCCGAATGGGAAGGTCATGTGACGCTGGAGTTTTCCAATACAACGCCATTGCCTGCAAAAATTTATGCAAATGAAGGTGTTGCGCAAATGCTGTTTTTTAGCGGCGATGAAGTGTGTGAGACCTCTTACAAAGACAGGGGCGGAAAATATCAAGGCCAGCAAGGCGTGACGCTGCCTAAAGCCTAACTGCAGTTCTGGCTGTTAGCTTGCACGCTAAAACGTTTATTGAAGTTTTTGGCTGGGAGCCAGTAAAGATGGTGGCATTTGTATGAAGAAACCTTTGTTATTGAGGTTTTCAATTACTTTTTCCGGGTTTTCCCGTGCCAGTTTGCGCCCAGGCGTCAGCTCCAGTTCCATGACGAATTGCAGGGGGCTGACGCTTTGAAACAATGCCTCCGGTAAAGTGGAGAAATCATCTTTTTGGGTTAGATAAAGATAAAGCTGGTCTTTTTTTAAGCTTTTGTAGATAAAGCACTGCATTGAATTGTCCTTTTAGTCTATTGCTACATTTTAAGCCAATTTGGACATGAAACATTAATCCTATCTTTTTTCTCCGTTTTAAGAACACGTTATGACCGATTCGAATAACTCCACGCAATTTTTTAAGACAGCCTGCAATTTTGAAGGCTCACTGATTATCGTTGCGGCTGTGCTGGGGTGGTTAGCCGGTATAAACCCTTTCGAACAACTTTTTTTCTCAGAACAGGCTGTCATGGTCGGTCTGTTGGGAACTGTTCCTTTATTTCTGTTTTTTGTGGGCATGGAGCGCGTCAAGCTTGAGTCCATCCAGAAAATCCGTCAGCTTTTATCGGACACCTTGGGCACTAGCCTCTACCCGTGCCAGTGGACCGACTTGTTTTTTTTGTCAGCCATTGCCGGTTTTTCAGAAGAATTATTATTCAGAGGCCTGATTCAGCCCTGGATGGAAAATGCCTGGGGCGGTTTGATAGGATTACTGGGCAGCAATATCATTTTCGGCCTTGTGCATGCCGTTACGCCTTTATACGCCGTATTGGCAATGCTGGTCGGTATTTATTTGGGGTTGTCGCTGGATTACGGGGATCAGCGAAATCTGTTGGGTCCGATGATTATTCATGGTCTTTACGATTTTTTGGCGTTTCTAATGATCATGCGTGCCTATAAACCAAAAACATAATAGATCTTCGGATCTTATTCACAAATCCCGTCGTCAGGAAATAGCATGTTCATGTCAGAATCAGATAATCCACTCAAAGCAGATCTCAAAGTCCACTGGATCCTGGTGTGGTCGGCAGTATTAAGTTTGATCGTAATGCTTGTGGTCTGTGAATTTTACGGTGATACCTGGCGGCAAGTCATGCCGGAAGATCAGCGGGTATTGATTAGAACACTGTTTTACGTGCTGGTCATCATCGGGTTTCCGCTAACCAACTTGCTGCGCCATATCCTGTTAAGGCTAAACCAAACCATGCCCGGTGAAAAACCGGCTAAACAACGTTATTTGTTGACGGTGATGATGTCGCTGCTTTTTGCAGAAACCATTGCGATTCTTGGTGGTGTTATGTATATCATCGGTGATGACGATAATACCTTAACAATTTTTGCGGTGTTGGCCGGGTTGGCCGTGTTCTTATACCGGCCTAAGGTGGACGAGTATCAGTCAATCATTGATGCGCTTAAAGAAAATAAGGTCAGCAAATAGCCCGTTAATCCGCGTGGCTTCATACGGGCTGTATTTCTAATGCTTTTGAGATGAGTTCGGTGTTGGGTTGTCAAACAGCGGCAACCCAACAAACCATCCGGCTATTAGTTATAATTTCTGCCGTAGAAAATTTCAGCCATTTCTTTCTGAAGCCGGTCTTGGATCTCCAGTTTTTGGTGTTGAGAAAACTCGCTTTCTTTTTCAAAAAGATAATTTTCCAGTTCGGTTTCTTTGAGCATCATTTTGGTGTGGAATAGATTTTCCTGATACACGTTGACATCGATCATCTGATAGTTATTCCGCGTTTCTTCGGAAATGTAATTCTGGATCGAGGTAATGCTGTGATCGATATAGTGTTTTTTACCGGAGATATCCCGGGTAAAACCCCGCACCTTGTAGTCCATGATCACGATATCGGATTCGAAACTATGGATCAGATAATTCAACGCTTTAAGCGGTGAAATTCTGCCGCAGGTCGAGACATCAATGTCTGCTCGAAAGGTGCTGATGCCATTGTTGGGATGGCTTTCAGGGTAAGTATGCACGGTGATGTGGCTTTTATCTAAATGCGCTAATACCGTCTCAGGTAAAGGGCCTGGAGATTCTGCATTCATCTCTTCAGAATCGTCGTGATCCATGCCTTCGGAGATCAGCATCGTCACACTGGCTCCCTGTGGATCGTAGTCCTGATGGGCGATATTCAAAATTTGCGCGCCGATAATTTCAGCAACGTCTTTTAAAATCTGTGTCAACCGGTCTGCGTTATAAGCTTCGTCGATATAATCGATGTAAGCTTTTTGTTTATCGGCAGAAGCGTAACAAACATCGTAAATATTAAAGCTGAGCGACTTAGTTAAATTGTTAAAGCCCTGTAATTTTAATTTTTTCAATTATTTAAACCTCTATTACTTCAAAATCATGGGTTATATCAACCACTTTGCCCAGCATAATGGATGCAGAACAATACTTTTCCGCTGACAATTTGACAGCGCGTTCAACTGCGGATTCTTTGAGATCCTTGCCGGAAACCACAAAATGTAAATGAATTTTACTGAATACACTGGGGATGGCATCGACGCGTTCAGCAGAAACTTCGCAGACACAGTCGACAATATCATTTCGGCCTTTTTGTAAAATTTGGACCACATCAAAAGATGAACAGCCACCTACACCTAAAAGCAGTAATTCCATGGGGCGGGCACCCATATTGCGGCCGCCATGATCGGCCGGTCCATCGATAACAATGGCATGGCCGCTACCGGTTTCGCCGACAAACATGACGCCGTCAACCCATTTGACTTTTGCTTCCATTAAGTCTCCTCCACCGAAAAAATGCGCATAGATTAACATACTAATTCTTAATTGAAAGATAAGCGTAGTTGATTTTTTTCGAAAAATGGGGCACTGTTAACGGATACTTTTTTCACAACAGTGTTATGGGATGATGAGTTGTCATGACGTATATATCGAACGAACCCGCTTATAAAGAGGCCTTGGCGCCTTTTTTACATTTATGCCACACGAAATCCTACCCATCAAAAGCAACGATCATTCGACCGGGTGACGTGGGCGACAGGCTTTATTTCATCATAGAAGGTTCGGTTAGCATCGGCGTAGAAGACGACGATGGCAGGGAATTGATTCTTGCCTATCTGAATAAACACGATTTTATTGGTGAGATAGGTGTTTTTAAACAAACCGAAGCACGTGAAGTCTCGGTAACCACCCGGACGCCTTGCCGTCTTGCCGAGATTGGCTATGAGCGTTTGCGGCAGGCATTAAAAAAAGAGCTGCTGGAATTTGCTCCCGCAATTTTGTATATGCTGGGAGAGCAACTGGCTTCACGTTTATTGATTACCAGCCGTAAATTTCGCGATCTGGCTTTTATGGATGTGGAAGGCCGTATCGCTCGTACTTTGCTTGATCTGTGCAAAGAACCCGATGCAATGACTCATCCGGATGGCATGCAGTTGCACATTACCAGGCAGGAAATCGGTCGTATCGTTGGCTGTTCTCGCGAAATGGCCGGACGGGTGCTTAAAGAACTAGAAGATAAAGGGCTGATTTCCGCGCATGGCAAAACGATAGTGGTATTTGGAACGCGATAGATACGCTCTGTGAGCAAGAATTAAAGCAATAAATCGGTTCGTTGATATCCGTATTTCGCAAGCATTTTTCTTCATACCGCATCAAGGCACAGTACATTGATTTTTTTGACCCCTTGTTTTTGCGGATCAGGTTTGGCTTATCAAGCGTGCTGCGGCATTTATCATGCGGGGGAAGCCGAGCCTGCCGGCGCCGAAGCCTTGATGAGAGCCCGGTATAGCGCTTTTGTAACAAAGAATGAAAGCTATTTGTTATCAACATGGGCCACCAAAACCCGGCCTAGTGTGTTGGATCTTAGCGGCGACCGGACAGTTTGGCAGAAGCTCGAAATTATAAGTACTCAGTTGGGGCAAGAGGGTGAAAGCGAAGGCTGGGTGGAATTTAAAGCGCATTACCAACTTGATAGTGCGTCCCATCTTATGCAAGAGCGCAGCTATTTTCAGCATACTTCAGGCCGCTGGCATTATGTCGATGGCGTTGTTCAGTTTTTAAAACACGCCCTTTCTGAAAAACCCGGTAAAAACGCGCCATGTTTCTGCGGTAGCGGCAAAAAATTTAAACGGTGTTGCGGTCGCTAACCATCTATCAATAATCACAAACTTCTCCTGATATCCATCCATTCCCTCAGTAACAGCAACATAAATTACCCCTCCCAGTAATTACTTTAATTTAGCTATGAGGGTTGGTAAGCCTTGCGAGGGCTACCGACATCCCAGCAAAGCTTACGCCTCCCCTTTTTTTAACATCAAACTGGGAATTGCTGTTCCCCGGCACTTTGTGCACAAAACATAAGCAAACAGTAATACAATAGCCGGTTTTAGCGGGTTTGTAATCGTACAAGCCGGCGTGACTGCTTTGAATCCGGGGAGAGTAAATGGCAGGGGGTTCCGGTAACAAAATTGACGATGCGGTAAATACTTGGATAGCCATCTGCGATGAGGTTGCGGTTCCTCTTCAGGGCCAGTTGTACACCATGATTTGCGCCAGGGCAGAAAATTTCGCTGAACTTTTTTATGACATGATTTTGCAAGATAATCAGGCGGCAAAGTTCCTGACACAGGTTCAGGTTCAGCAACGCTTGCATGCCTCGATGGTGGAGTGGTTAAAAGGGGTTTTTAAAGTTTCGCAACCGGATGAAATCAGAAACAAGGTTGAGCGTCAATTGCATGTCGGCATGGTTCACGCACGATTGCAGGTGCCCGTTTCTGTGGTGGCTAAAAGTGCGGGCAAAATGAAACAGGTTATTGCCAGGGATCTTCAAGGTTCGGATCTTCAGAGAAATGAGCTGGCCAAGGCAATATGCCTTGTCTATGAACTGTTCGACCACGCGATTGATATTATGAATGAGGCCTATATCGAAAATTTCGAATCCCAAACTCGAAATGATGAGTCTTATCGCCGGTTTGCCGTGGGCCAGAACATTGTCGCTGAGCGCGAACGTCTGAGGGCTTGCCTGCTGGGCTGGGAACGCAGTTTTTTGTTACGGGCTAATCAACCGGAAAATTGTTGCGAAATACAAAAGATTGGCGCTTCTGAATTTGGCTTGTGGTTTCGACACAAAGCCATGACGCTGTTTAAAAACGCTACCGAAATTCAGGAAATCACCCAGTTGATTTCAAAAATTGACGATGATTTATTGTTGAAAGTGCAGGATAGATCCGGCGACGTATCAAAAATGGTCAATGAAATAGATGAAACGGTTGCCGGTATCATGTTTATGTTCAGTTCGATGTTTGACCGTTTTTTGGAAGTGGAGAATGGGCGAGACGATTTGACCCATCTGCTCAATCGCCGGTTTTTACCTTCCGTGTTGAGCCGTGAGATTTCGATGAGCATTAAAACGGGCACTCGTTTCGCAATCATGCTGATTGATCTGGACCATTTTAAACAAGTCAACGATACCTGGGGTCATAGCATAGGCGATACTGTTCTTAAAAAAGCGGCTGATATTATCCGCAATTCGCTGAGGATTGGTGATTTTGTGTTTCGCTATGGTGGCGAGGAGATTATGGTCGTATTGGTAGAGGTCAATCAAGAAATCGCCATGAACGTGGCAGAGAACTTACGCTCTAAATTTGAGGCGTTTGATTTTAGTGTTAACGGCAACGAAATAACTAACCTGACAGTGAGCGTGGGTATCGCGTTGCATGAGGGGCACCCCGATTATGAACGGCTGATCAATGCGGCGGACGATGCCATGTACCATGCCAAGAAAAACGGGCGCAATCAGTGTGTACTTGCAAAGACGGATTAATCACCGGTTCTTTTTATGATACTCATCGCAGATCGAAATTCGGCACCGGGGTGCCCGTCAAAGGACGCCGTAAATACATCCATATAGGCTCTATGCCAGCATCCATGTTGGCAAAGCCTTTGCCGAACAACCCGTTGCCTCCTTAGGCACTCCCGAAATTTGAAGTGCGGAAGGTATACTTCCTGGATCCAGTGCATAAGTTCATTGCAATAAATCGGCAGGCAGTATTGAAGAAGCGGGCCATGCCCGCGATTGAACTACTTTGGTCGCGGACATGGCTTTCGCGTTTACAAATAGCGCTTGATCAGTTTCTGTTCGGTTTTTACTTCGAAATATTTAATCAGCAATAACACAAATAAGCCGGCAAGCGTCCACAGATAGCAGGTTTCAGCCAAATCTTTGCGCGGAATTTTTTCTGTGTAACGAATAGGCTTGTTCTCCAGTTCCCCTATTGCTTTAATGGCTTCTTGCAAAGCCTGCGGATTTTCGGCTTCAAAAGACCGGTAAGGAATCCCCATGGATTGAAAATACTGGTGCAGAAAATATTCCGGCGTTGTGGACTCGTTGATATTGGCTGGTTTGGTATCCAGACGTGCGCTGTCCTTGTTGCGCAGGTATACCCAGTACAACATGACCCGGTTTTGATGAAACAGCTGGGTCAGCGTGGTTTGGGTGTCGATGTCAATTTTTGCTGCGCCGTCAGACACCAGCAGGATGACACGGGAACCGGTCACCGGGATGTCGGAAAAATAGCTCAAGCCCATATAAAGTCCAGGTGCGATATTGGTAACGCCTCGTCCTCTGGTTTTAGTCGCCCTGATTGCCGCCAGAATGGCTTCTTTATCCTGAGTGAGCGGCAGCACATGAATGGGCGCCGTGCTGAACGAGATCATCCCGAAAAAATCGTCTTGACGCTGCAAGACAAATTCGCTGAGCAGTTGCCTTGCCATCGCGACTTTACTTTCGCTGGCTCCTCCGCCGAAATAGCGTCCTGCGAAGTTCTCATTCATGCTGGCGCTGCGGTCCAGCAAAATAACGATTTGAGCGCCTTTGCCCATGCGCTCGACTGTTTGTTCCTTCAGATAGGGCTTGGTCAGGCTGACAATCAAAAGCAGCATGACGAGGGCTGTCAGCAGCTTTACGCCGTTAGAAAAAAAGAACGATAAGCCATCAAAAGGCAGAATGCTCAGGCTTGAATAACGCAGCGATTTGGCCTGACGGGCAAAAAAAGGCACTAACGTCAGCGGTAAAAGCAGCAACGCCCAAGGATAGGTCAAGGCTATATCCAACGCCCGCCCCTCTCCAGTTTGCGGTAAAGCAGACATAATTCCTCGATTTTCTCTACAGCAATCATGGTTCTGGTTTCCGGGTGACCTGAAAAAAACAGCCGTTCAGAAGCCTGGAAAAAAATTCCGGTACGGTCTTCAAGCGATTTAAATTGAGGGAAGCGGCTGAAAAATTCGGGTAGTTGCGCTGCAAATACGGTTTCACCGGCTAATTGATTCAGCGCCCGGTGAAAGCATTGCATGGCCTTTTGACTGGTTTCTTGTGACGGGGGTAATTTTTTTAATTTCTTCAGATCCCGGCAGGCTTGGCCGAAGGCACCGGAATAGCGCTCTAAAAATGGAATCTTGCCGTAAAACCAGGCGATGTAAAGCAAGATGAGTGCTGCACAGGTCCACAATACAGTGAGTTTCAGCGCATGCTTGTCCGGGCTGATAGGAACCGCTGACAATTCCGGTTCGGGTAGAATCTGGGCTTCGGGTTTTGATTTAGGCAGCAGCGGGCTATAACCGAACGTCCAGGCCGGAATGTTTGCAGTTTCTGATGTGCCGGTATGTGAAAATCGGATGGGCAAGGCCGGAATGGTCAGTTCGGTGGCTGCATCGACACTTTTAAACACCTGATAGGTAATTGCCATAGCATAATCAAAACCTGATTGTGCATCCAAAAGCTCGACAGAATCCAGTCTCAACCAGTCAGTTAAAGAGCCGGGGTTGGGCAGAAATCCGGTTTCCAGTTGATAAAACAAGGGCGTTTTGATATGGGCTTTCAACGTGATTTTGTCCCCCAGAGAATACCCATAGGCGCGAGGCGTTTCAAGTTCCACGACAACGGCGGATGATTCAGAGCGAGCAATGCTGCCGGTCATCAGTAAAACGAAGAAAACCAGCCAGCTCGGCAAATTATTGTTCATAAAAATAGCGTGTCATCTGGTCTGCCTCAAAGGCATCATTAAGGTAAAAAGGCTGTCGGCCGTATCTGATGAACAGATGCTTGAGCTGCTCACGTTGGGCATTGAAAGCCTGGATGATTTTCTTTTTAAGGCCTGGACGCATCAGCAGCGTTTTTTCACGTCCTGTTTCCGGATCCGATAAGGTAAATAAGCCCCATTCCGGCAACTGCTCATATTCATCGGGATGCCACATAACGACAGGAATAACGTCGTGTTTCAGTAAGGAGTCGAAAAGCGTTGCAATATCCTGAAGCGGATAATGAAAATCGGAAACCAGAAAAATCAGGGCGCGGTGGCGAGGACAGTATTCCTGAACAGTCAGCAGACCTTTTGCGTTGGTCGATGCCGGATGATAATGCCTGAGGCTTTCAGCCAGTTCCGCTGTACCGCCTTTGTACCAGCGAGGCGGCATATAAAATTCAGGAATAATGTCTTCTCCGCAGCCCATAAATCCGAAATGATCACCGCTACGGTACGCTGAATAAGCAGTCTGTTCGGTGAATTTGGCCAGTGTTGCCATTTTGTTCTGAAAGCCCATGGACGCGGATAAATCGGCAATGACTGTGACATTAATCACGCTGCGCTGTCTGAAGGTTCTGACCACATATTGCTGAAACGGATCAAGCAGACTGGCATGCACATCGATATTATGCGCTTCCGGTCTCGAAATCAGCGGGGCATGGCCCTGAAAGTCATGCTCTCCGCCGCTGTGCTTGCCGGGATGGCGTCCCGGATGAGCGCTGCTGGTTCGCCAGGGAATCTGATAATGGAATTCTTCAATCATGCTGGACAATCAGGGTGCGGCAATCTGCTGCAGAATTTTTTTGCTGAGCTGTTCGGCAATGTGCGTTCTGCGCAGTTCATACGTAGGATTAAAGAAAATCCGGTGTGCCATCGCTTCGTGAAAAATATCTCTTATATCCTCAGGCAACACATGATTGCGGTTGTTTAACCAGGCCGTAACCCGTGCTGCGCGCATTAACATGGCTGCGCCTCTGGCACTGGCACCGGCCAGAATCAGCCTGTCCATATCGACATTGTCTATCGAAATGCCAAAGGTCTTTGGATCACGCGTTGCCTGCCATAATTCCAGGGCATAGTTTTGCAGCGTTCCGCTCGCTTGAATCTGATGCTGTATCGTTTGTGCTATGCCGTTGAGTTCGCGGTAGGGCAGGATGCCCGCATCGATGGTTTCAATCAGATGGTCGACATCGTAAAACTTGGGGTTGAACATCAACTCTTTTTGCAAATTTGAATTTTGTGGCGTTTCAATGCGCAATTCCAGCATGAATCGGTCGCGTGCCGCCGAGGGTATTTCGAACGTTTCGTCTTTTTCGACCCGATTGCGGTCGGCAAAGACTTGTAAATGCGGAAAATAATATTCCCGGTTAAATGCGGTGACCGATTTTTCCGCCATCACTCGCAGCAACAATGAATGGACTTGAGGGCGGGCGCGATTGACTTCGTTAAAAAAGAACGTGGCAAGATGTTCGCCGTGTTTAAGAATCGGTCCGGGATCAACCTGCGGTTTACCCAGTTCGTTGATATAGGTGTGATAGACCAGATCATTGGGCATCAGATCGATAGTGCCTTCAATGCGCTCATAAGCACCACCTATGCCTCTTGCTACTGCCCGCAACAGCGTCGTTTTACCTACGCCCACATCGCCTTCGAGCATCACATGCCCACGCGAAAAAACGGCCGTGGTGATCAATCGCACAGGTCTTTCCAGTCCAACCACTACAGAATTGATCGCTTTTTCAAAAACGTGAGCACGCTGTTGCCAATCGGCTAAGTGCTGGTCTGTCATAAATCTGTCCGAAGATTAAAGAGAGCGAAATTAATCTGTTAGGGCATCGCTTGTCAACCTGGTTTAAGTCTTTGCCCAACAAGAGTTCATTTTCGTATGACGGTAACTCAAAAAAATGAATAGCCGCTGAAAGCGCAATAAAACCAGGCGTGGAACTTATTCATGTTGAAAAAGGAAAGTTGAAAGGTTTTTGAAAGAAAGTATCGATACACTACTAGTCGAAAATAGGCAGTCTTGTCGGGTTCTGACTCGGGTTTAATCCGAAGCCGCTGAACTAAAAAAAGACAGGTCTTTTGGTCACTATTTAACGGTAAGGCAAATATGGTCATCTCAACTCACTTAAAACTTGCTTTTGTATTGGTCTCCGCAATTCTCACAGTAATGATGCCTGATGTGGCTTATTCCCTCGTGGAATCAACCTTGGTGGGGCTGTTCGAATTGCTTGAGTTTACCCTGGACGAAATTATCGAACATTTTTTTCATACCAGCCGACATACGACTCAGGTCATCGTGTTTTATATCATGATGGGATTGTTTATTTTTATTGCTTACCGTATTTTCGTTCATTCAAAGAGGCTTTATTTCGTTGTTAGGCGTGAGTTTCCTGATTGGTGGATTCAACAAAAAGAGCGGATTCTTGTGCAATGGTTATCGCTTTCCATAGGGAAAAAATTAAAGATGATTTCAGGGTGTACGCTGGGTGTCGCATGCGTTGCCGTATTGGTTCTATAGTCTTTAAGCCGCTTGTATATCGATTTGAGTCGTCACTTTTTTAAGGCATACGGCAGAGTTAGCCGATATGATAGTGCTCGTTAACTGGGCTAAGGAGGCAAAGTGTGAAAATAGGCATTGTTGGAATGGGTCATGTCGGTTCGGCGCTTGCGTATGCTTTGGTGTTGAAAGGGCTGTGTAATCATCTGGTCTTGGTCAGCCGCGATGAATCGAAGGCGCGAGGCGATGCGTTGGATCTGGAGCATACCCTGGCATTTTGCGAAAGACCGATGATCATTGAGGGAACAACGCTGGAATATGCGGTTGATTGTGACATTGTGGTCATCACTGTTTCTGCGGCAATGACGGCAAAGATGAAATCACGCATGGATCTGGCTGGGGCCAATATTCCTGTTTTCAGGAAGATAATTCCCGCAATAACCGCTGCAAACCCTAACGCTATTTTGATGATCATCACCAATCCTGTCGATGTGATGACTTACCTGGTGGCTCAATTATCGCCGTTGCCTCATTCCAAAGTTATGGGAGTCGGCACACTGGTTGACTCGGCGCGATTCAGGACGCTGTTATCAAAAGCCGAACAAATTCATCCGGATGATTTGCGGGCATATATACTCGGTGAGCACGGTCCGTATCAATTTCCGGTATTCAGTCACGCTTTGGCAGGCGGTGAGCCTATTGAAGATAATTCCGAGCACAGACTGATCTATGAAGAAGTCAGTAAAGCCGGTTTCGAGGTCTACGGGCTAAAAGGCTACACTAATTATGCAATTGCGACCGCTGCCTGCGCGGTGATTCAGGCCATTGTCTACGATGAGCATCGCACCATGCCGATAAGTACCTGTTTTGATGAATGGCAGGGCATTCAGGACAATTGTTTCAGCATACCTGTCGTTGTTGGCCGGGCCGGCATCATCCGGTATTTGCAACCGGAAATGAATCAACAGGAAAAGGCCTCTTTAAACGAAGTTGCCAGGGTTGTTAAACAAAGTATCAACGGTCTGCTGGATTCGTCAAATTCTGGCTCGCTATAGCAGCACAATTCCACCATGGATGGGTTTGCGGCGTTCCTCTCAAGGCTTAGACCGTCTCTCAATGCTACAAAAAGAACAAGCTGGGAATGGCTGGCTCTGTAGCCTGCGCCATCTAAGAGGCTCGCTGAAGAGTTATTTTCAGGGCTCACCGTTGCCTTAGTTTGCGACGGCGCAGATAAGGCCCTATATTCATCAGCACGGCCAGGGCAATATACAATGTTAGCCCCAGTGTCGCAACAAGCCATTCATTCCATTGATATTCCGTCACGAAATAAGGTTTGGCAAAATACAGCAATGTACCTATGACCAGATATCCCGTCACTTTGCCGATAGGGTAATCTATCGGGTAATAATGCCGTCCTAACAGCCATGAAATAAAAACCATAAAAGCATAACAAGCCAGTGTTGCCCAGGCTGATCCTTCGTAGCCCCACAGCGGTATCCACCAGAAATTCAATGCGGCAGTCAACCCCGCTCCTGCTATTGAAACCCACGCGCCAAGACCGGTGCGGTCGGTCAGTTTGTACCAGATCGACAGATTGACATAAATGCCCAGAAATAGATTAGCAATCAGCAGGATGGGAACAACCTTTAGACCTGCCCGGAACGGCTCGCCGATAAAATATTTGAATAAGCCGATATACAAGGTAACGACCAGGAATATAAAAACGCCAAACAGTACGAAGAAGTTCATTACCATCGCATAAGCGCGTTTGGCATCGGCGCGTCCTGCCATATTGAAGAAAAACGGTTCACCGGCATAGCGAAATGCTTGAACAAACAGCGTCATCAGTATGGACAGTTTGTAGCACGCGCCGTAAATTCCCAACATCTGAAGATTGGTATCAAGGTCATAGGGCAGCATGTATTTCAAAATGGCGCGGTCCAGCATTTCATTGACCATGCCAGCAAATCCGATGATGATCATAGGCAACGAATAGGACAGCAGCGTTCGCATAAATTGGCTGTCCATATAAAACCTGATCCCCTTGAATTGAGGATAGAGCAAAGTGAGTTTACATCCACTGGCCAAGAGGTTGGCCAGAAAGATATAGCCCACCCCTATAGCCGGGTCGTACCATTTGGCGATCAGTGAGTCGGGCCATACTGTTTGAATCTTTGGGCAAGCCAGTAGAAAAAAAAGATTTAAACCGATAGTCAGTAAAATCTCTGTCATTTTAATGCCAGCAAAACGCCAGGCCCGGTTTTCGGCGCGCAAACGCGCAAACGGAAGGGCGGTGATGGCATCCAGAGCCAGAATCAGCGAAAACCAGATCAGATATTCAGGATGTTGGGGATAATGCAGCCACTCGGCTAATGGCGTCTTGATATAAGCCATCATGGCGACAAACAAAACATTGATCGTAACTAAAAAGCATAACGCGTTGGTATATACTTCATTACCATCTAATCCTTCCTGTTTTCGAAATCGAAAATAACCGGTTTCAAGCCCACTGGTCAGGACCACGGCAAAAAAACCGGCATAGGCATAAAATTCCGAGACCACGCCATATTCACCGGTTGAAAAGGTGTAGGTGTAAAGTGGCACCAGGAGGTAGTTGAGGAATCGGCCCAGAATGCTGCTTAGGCCGTAAATTGCGGTTTGGGAAATAAGTTGCCGTAAAGGATTCAATGCGTTTATCCGTGTTGTGTTCAGCGATTATTGTAGGGACTTTGCCCGGGATACGCCAAAAGTTAATCCGTTTTGTAGTTCAATAGAAGAATCAATGGTCAACATGAGTGAACCTGCAGTTGAAAATATTTCAGAACCCCTTTCTCTTGAGGAATGGACCTCAGTGCTTTGCGATAGGGACATGCCGATTTTTTCCAGTACCGCATTCAGTATCGATGCCATTCTAAGAGATGATAAAAAAGGCGCGATGGATTTGGCCAATGTCATTCTTCATGATCCTAATCTGACTGCCAAATTGCTTAAAATGAGCAACAGCAGTTACTACAATGTCAGCCGCCAAAAAATGGTGACGGTGTCACGGGCTATTATCGTCTTAGGTTCGGAACTGATAAGAGAGCTGACCTTGGCATGCTCTTTTTTTGAGGCTATTTTACCTGCGGCGAACCGGGAGCGCGCAAATCAAGAAATTGCCCGGGCAGTTCATGCCGCTGTGCAGGCAAAATCATTGGCCTTGTCGGTGAATGATCCTTCGCCGGAGGAGGTGTTTATTGCAGCTCTGCTGCATCAAATTGGTAATGTTGCCTTCTGGTGTTTCAGCGGCAAGCAGGGAGAGCGTTTATTGAGCCTGATCAATAAGGAGAATTGTACACTCGAGGAGGCAGAAAAGCAGGTATTAGGTTTTAAACTGACTGATCTTGCTGTATCGCTCTGTAAAACCTGGAAGCTGGGTGGTTTGATTGAAGACTCGGTCAAAAAAGGTAAGCAAGTCAATCCGCGAGTCAAGCTGGTTAGTCTGGGATATGTGATTACGGATGCTCTCAAGGAAGGTCATCAAAGTAAACAATATGCAGAATGCGTCGATAAAATCAGTGTGCTAACCGGTAAATCCAAGCAGTCGGTAGAGGCGCTAATGGTCCAAAATACCGATACCGCAGTTAACATCGCTAAACAATTCGGCGCAGTTTCCGCCTCCAGGTTAATCAATAAAGAGGCGTTTCAAGCCGAGGAAGAAGAATCAAGGGTACCGGAAGAAGATAAAAAACTGGTGCAAATTCAAATTCTTCAGGAAATTACGGGCATTATGAGCGGCAAAATTGATATTAATTTGCTATTTGAAATGGTTATGGAAGGTATTCAGCGGGGCTTGGGAATCGATAGAGCCCTTTTTGCACTTCTGGCTCAGGACAAAAAGTCAATGAAAGAGAAGCTTTCACTGGGATGGCGCAAAGAGTTTTACGATCAGAAAATAATCTTCAGTATTTCACAATCACCGCTCAATCTTTTTTGCCTGGGGCTAAAAACTCCGCAAGGATTGATGATAAAGGGAGTCTCGGATGGAGTGTTGTTTACCGATGCTGATAAGCGGGTGATTGGTCAGCATGATTGCTTTCTGATGCCGGTTTGTTCAAGCGAACAACCGATAGGGTTGATTTATGCGGACCGTTCATTTTCATCGCAACCGTTCACTGACGACGAATTCAATGGCTTTAAGCATTTTGTTCAACAAGCCAATATCGGCTTGGCAATGTACCGGATGCAAGGCAAAAAATGAGTCATCTGCAAGCCGTGAGCTAGCCCGGAACAGAGCAGTTAGAGCCCGCTCTCTTCCGGATTAAATGAGTTTTAAGTTCAAGCGCCGGCGGAAGATGCACAAGATTTTTTTTGCAGACCTTTGGGTAGCGAAAATACTACTTTCTCCTCAATTCCCTTGTTTTCGATAATAGTCTCGCCGCCCCAGAGTTTGAGTTGATTAATGACTTCCTGAACCAGAACTTCCGGTGCGGATGCGCCGGCAGTTACACCCACTGCATCGATGCCCTCAAACCAGTCTTTCTGCATGTCCTCGGCGGTATCAATCAAATAAGCCGGTTTACCCAATTGTTCGGCAATTTCACGCAAACGGTTCGAGTTTGAGCTATTAGGCGATCCGACAACCAGAATAATGTCTGTTTTTGATGCGAGGTCATAAACGGCATCCTGTCGGTTTTGCGTTGCATAGCAGATGTCGTCTTTTTTCTGCTCCTGGATCGAGGTAAATCGGGCACGTAGCGCGTCTACCATGATTTTTGTATCGGTCATGGATAACGTGGTTTGAGTGACATAAGCCAGATTATCCGGGTTGTTGACTTTAAGATTGGCGACGTCATTAGGTGTTTCGACCAGATAAATGCCGCCGTTTTCGGTGCATTTTTCGTATTGTCCCATCGTGCCTTCAACCTCAGGATGTCCTGCGTGTCCAATCAGGATAACTTCACGGTCTTGTTTGGCGTGTTTGGCGACTTGTAAATGGACTTTGGTGACCAGCGGGCAGGTAGCATCGAAGACGGTAAGATTACGCTCCTCCGCTTTTTTTTGTACCTCTTTGGAAACGCCGTGTGCGCTAAAGATCAAGTAAGATTCGACAGGAACATCGTTCAAATCTTCAATAAAAATAGCGCCTTTTTCTTTTAGTCCGTCAACTACGGTTCGGTTGTGTACGACTTCGTGGCGAACATAGATAGGGGCTCCGAATGTTTCTAGGGCTTGATCAACAATTTCAATAGCGCGGTCAACGCCGGCACAGAAGCCACGGGGATTTGCGAGTACTATTTGCATATCTTGACTAAAAAAGTAGGTTAAGGTGGTTTTATTCTAACTCAACTCTGTTTCCGAGACGATAATTCCGTCACTGTCTGCGTATAAAAAATAATCATTTTTAAATTGAACCCCGGCAAAAGTCACCACAGTGTCAAGATTACCCAAGCCTTTATTGGGACTTTTTAGCGGATGTGCATGTAAAGCGCGTATCCCGATGGTCATGGCATTGATGATTGCCGAATCGCGAATGCAGCCATAGACGACTATACCTTGCCAGCCGTTTTCGAGGGCCAGTTGGGCCAGTTCTTCGTCTATCAATGCGCAGCGATGGGAACCGCCGCCGTCAATCACTAAAATCCGGTGGTTCACTTTTGTCGAAAGGGCGGTTCTGACCAGCGCATTATCCTCAAATACCTTGAGTGTGGTGATTTGCCCGGAAAAAGCCAACGCGGCTCCAAATAGCTTGAAAATAGGTTCCGCTATCTGAAGGTGAGCCTTAGCTGAGTAAGTGTCACAGAGTTTGGCGGTTGCAAAAGTCATACGCAATACCTTGATGTGAATAATATAAATCTACAGGTCTAGAGCAGATAGGAAGTATGTCGGCAGCGGGTCTGCATTTTGATAATCAGACTCAACCGGCGCCATTTAATCGTTATCATATCAGATGCGCAGATTAATATGACCGAGTAAGAGATGATGAGGGCCCTGTTTCCTCCATTCGCTTTTCTCAGTCAGCCGTTGGCAAAGACGAGAGGATAGGATAATTTTACGTCAGCCTTTGATGCTTTACCGGATTTTACGACTTGAGTCAAAATCATGTACCCTTATCTTCCGTGTTACAATTCGGGTTCATAAAAAATAACCCATAAGGTTTTCGCCATGCGATTAAAAAAATTAGCTGTATTTGCTCTAACATTCTTATCATTTTCTGCGTTCGCGGAAGTTCAGTTAACTCAAGCGGATATCCTAGGCGTTTGGCAAATCGACAAAGAATCGCGCAATAGCGACGGTAGCAAGGCAAGAGGTTTGAGTACTACCTGGGAATTCAAAAAGGACGGCACTCTGGAAGGAAATTCGCATGATGCAGATTCCAGTGCTCGCGTAGAGAAGATGCGGGCAGTGGTTAGCTATTCAATTGAGGACGGTAAATTGGTTAAACAGGCGGCGCCAGGCCGTTCAAAAATGGAAACGTGTATTGCTGTCGAGAAAGAGAACGATAAGATGGTGCTTAAATGCCAATCCATTTATTTTTTCATGACAAAAAAATAAGTTGCTGATGTTTTATTGATTTTTTAGGCAACGGCATTCAGGATTTTGCCGTTGTCACCGATCAAAACGACAATCCAGTTGTACCCAAATAACGTTAGACTCCTTTAAATTAGCCCCCTCCTGATTTGTTTGTATTTCTTGTTTCAATATGCACTGCTGTTTATCCATTATTCTTACGAGCAATAAATGTCAGTACTGTCTGCATGGATTAGCGCTGTCAGCCCTCATATGACAATTTTGTCAGCTAGTATCAAAACTTTTAAACGCTTATTTTTTTCTGTCAAAGCTGTATTGTTTTACTCTAGATAACCCTCAGGTCTGCTTATCCAAAAATCTCTGCGCATTCATTGCTTATCAATGGCTTAGATTTTTAATGAGTGGCAATTATCCTGAAAAAAACTAAAAAATCCATTAAAATCATATATTTACCGATTATCATTAAAAATTCGGCATATACATTAACCAGGCCCACTTCATTTCAAAAATGGTTGGTATGAAATATGCCTTAAACCCAGTGTGACTATTTAACAGAATTCACTGAATTTTCCTTTTAGCATATCAATCAAGAGAGTGTCATTACTCGCTTTCTTGAAAGCAAATAAACTTTTAATCTCTTAAAAAAGGAATTTAATATTATGATAAATAAGGTATTTTTATGATAAATCAAACATTTAACCGTTCTCTTCTTGCTGCTTCCGTTTCAGCGATAATGACATTTAGTCAATCAGGATTTGCTGCAACAGGCACTGTGGTTACCCAATGGAATGATGCAGTTCTGGAAGCTATTCGTGTCACCCATCCAGGACCCCCTATTGTTGCCAGGGCGCTGGCAATTGTCGATACCTGTATGTTTGATGCTTGGGCAGCCTATGATGCCAGGGCGAAGGGGACTCGTTACGGGAATAATTTGCGCCGTCCAGGAAGTGAAAGGACTCAAGCAAACAAAGAAAAAGCGATCAGCTTTGCTGCACATGAATGCTTATCCGATCTGTTTCCAACAGAAATAGCGAGTTTCAATGCGTTGATGACGGATCTTGGTTATGATCCTAACGACAACACCTATGATGTAAAAAAGCCTTCTGGTATTGGTAATATTGCCGCCAAAGCGGTATTGGATTTCAGACACCATGATGGATCGAATCAACTCGGCGATCTCCACGCGGGGGCTTATAGCGACTACAGCGGTTATACGCCAGTCAATTCTCCGGATTCCATAGCCGATCCCAATCATTGGCAGCCACTTCAAATAGGTTCAACTGAACAGCAATTTATTACACCCCATTGGGGTAAGGTCGTACCCTACGCGTTAAAATCAGGTACACAGTTCCGGAAAATGACACCGCCGCCTGCTGATTACAATACTGAGCCTGAGCGTTATGAGATTCAGGCTCAACAGGTTTTGGAATACAGCGCGCATTTGACGGATGAGAAAAAAGTGATTGCGGAATATTGGGCGGATGGTCCTCATTCTGAGTTGCCTCCGGGCCATTGGGCATTATTTGCCGCCTATGTTTCTGAGCGAGATCATCACACGGTGGATCAAGACGTTAAGATGCTCTTTGCCTTGTCCAATGCTATTTTTGATGCAAGTATTGCCAGTTGGGATGCCAAACGCTATTACGATTATGTCAGACCGGTTACCGCAATCAATTTTCTATATGCCGGGAAAACAGTCGAGTCCTGGCAGGGCCCCATTGACGGCGCAGATTGGAAACCCTATCAGGCGGCGTCAGTCGTGACGCCTCCGTTTCCAGAATACTATTCAGGTCATAGTATTTTCAGTGCTGCAGGCGCGGAAACACTTAAGCTATTTACCCAAAGTGATTATTTTGGTTTTAGTACTACCGTACTAGCCGGCTCTTCAGCAGTGGAGCCTGGCGTTGTGCCCGCGAACGATACCATTCTTTATTGGGCAACCTTTTCAGATGCGGCTGATGATGCGGGTATTTCAAGACGTTACGGCGGGATACATTTTATCGATGGCGATCTGGTAAGCCGGAAAATTGGACGACTGATCGGTCAGCAAGCCTGGGACAAAACACTTCAATACTTTAATGATGGGAGAGGGGATAAAAATGGAAAAGGACCTCATCATTTTCATTAAAATGTTTTAACAAGCTGGTTGAGGATAGAGGATAAAAGCGTATAACTTTTGTCCTCTATCCTTTTTTGTTAAGGATGATTTAACCCTGTGTTACGCTTCAAATATACCTTGCCAGTAAGCCTTTGTCCGGTCTGATGCCCGGTAGAGGAATTTTGACTTCATACCCCCCGCCTGACGCTTCCTGCATCGGCCTGCCGTGAAGATCTTCCATTCTTTCAATCACAATGTCACGATTGCCCTCGGGCAGGATCAGTTCTAATCTGTCCCCGACCGAGAATTTGTTTTTTACGTCGATTTCAGCCATGCCGCTGTTGGGGTCGAAATTTCTTATTTCTCCGCAGAATTGTTGCTGATGACCTTTTGAATAACCGCTGAGGTAGTTTTGGTGCTCATGGGTGTGGTGACGCTGGTAGAAGCCATCCGTGTAGCCCCGGCTGGCAAGGTTTTCCAGAACACCCAGTAATTGCGGATTGAAAGGGCGGTCAGCCAAGGCATCATCTATCGCTTGGCGATAGGTTTGGGCGGTTCGGGCCACATAATAGTGGGATTTTGTGCGGCCTTCAATTTTCAGGCTATCAACACCGATTTCAACGAGGCGCTGGATATGTTCGATGGCACGAAGATCTTTGGAATTCATGATATAGGTGCCGTTTTCATCTTCCATGATGGGAAGTAGCTCTCCTTTTCTGCCTTCTTCTTCCAGAAAGTAAATATTATCGGCCAAAGGGTGCCGTTCAGCGCCACCACAGCTGGCCGTGCTGATATCGGCCATCGATAAAGCACCGCCATCCTGCACATAATCACCCTCGGCATTTTCATGGGCGGGTAAGGTGTCATATTTCCAGCGGCAGGAATTGGTACAGGTGCCTTGATTCGGGTCTCTATGATTGAAATATCCGGACAGCAGGCAACGGCCGGAATAGGCGATACACAATGCGCCGTGAACGAATACTTCCAGTTCCATGTCCGGACATTCCTGGCGGATTTCTGCAATTTCATCCAGTGATAATTCACGGGAAAGTATGACTCTTTCTATGCCCATGCTTTTCCAGAATTTGACCGAGGCATAATTGACGGTGTTGGCTTGCACAGATAAATGTACCGGCATGTCAGGCCAGGTTTCGCGAACCATCATGATCAATCCCGGATCGGCCATAATCAGCGCGTCCGGTTGCATGGCAATAATAGGCGTCAGGTCTTTGATAAAGGTTTTGATTTTACTGTTATGTGGAATAACATTGGTTGCTAGAAAGAACTTTTTGCCCAGCTGATGAGCTTCGGCGATGCCTGTCGCCAGATTGTCCTCCAGAAAATCGTTATTGCGAACTCGCAGGCTGTAACGGGGCTGGCCTGCATACACAGCATCCGCGCCGTAAGCAAAAGCATAACGCATGTTTTTTAAGGTTCCAGCGGGAGAGAGCAATTCAACGTGTTTCATGATCGTGGTATCGTTTGCCGATGCGGCGGTCGGTTTAAAAAAGGCCATTTTAACACTTTTTGTGTTTTCACGGAAAATAGCCTTTTATATTCAATGATATGGCTTAACGGAGGCATGTATGCTCGCGGCACTGTTTTTTATTTTTATCGCGATAGTTCTGATTATGGCCAGTCTGATTGTATTGCTCAGGCCCGTCAAAACCGGAAAATTAAATCCGCCAGATGACCAATCCGAACATCACGTGGATGATGATCCGCGCTGAGCGACACGTAATGAAAAAGTAACCGGTCCTTCGTTGACTAGTGATACCTGCATATCGGCGCCAAATTCACCAAAAGCCACCGGGTTATGAGACTTTAATGCCAGGGTTTGCAGGTATTCAAATAACTGCCTGCCTTTTTCAGGCGCGGCTGCCGGTGTGAAGCTCGGACGATTGCCGGTGTTGGTGTCGGCTGCCAGCGTAAATTGCGGAACCAGCAATAATCCGCCCCCGATATCCCGTAAACTGAGATTCATTTTGCCGTCTGAATCAGCAAAGATCCGGTAATTAAGTATTCTTTCAAGCAAGCGCCGGGCCTCCTGCTCGGTGTCGTCTTTTTCGACCGCTACAAGTGCTAAAATGCCTTGTTCAATTTGACCGGTAATGTTGTGGTTGACAGTCACTTTAGCTGAACTGACGCGCTGGATGATGGTTAGCATAAAAAGTAAGTGTAACGAATGATAAATATAGAATGTACTGCCCTCTTTCGAGAACTGCCCGAAAGACATTATACAAACAGGATCGCGAAGATTTTATTGATTTTAGTGAGCCTGACCGCTTGTCCTGCACATTCAGAAATTTATGAATGGCGCGATGATCAAGGGCAGGTTCATTTTTCCGATAAAAAAACAGAGCGGGCCAGACCGGTAGAAATAAGCCCCGGCATTGCCTTTTATCATGTCACCAAAGTGTTTGACGGGGATACAATCTTGCTTGCCGATGGGCGAAAGATCAGGCTTTTGGGTATTAATACACCTGAAATCGCCCATCGAAATCAAGAAGCCGAGGCCGGAGGCATTGCGGCTAAAAACTGGTTGTCAGTGCAATTGCTGAATAAGCGGATTCGCCTGGTCATGGATGTAGAAGCTCATGATGCCTATGACAGGTTGCTGGCGCATGTGTTTACCGAGGATTACCGTCATATCAATGCCGAGCTTGTGGAACAGGGCTTTGCGGCCGTGGTGATCCACCCGCCCAATTTGGAATTTCTGGATACTTTGCTTGCGGCTCAGGAAAAAGCTGAAAAAAGCCGTCTGGGTATTTGGCGTTTGCCGGAGTATGAAGTAAAGCTTGCAGATGCTCTGACTCGAGCCAACTACAGAGGATGGCAACGCGTTCAAGGTCAGATCGAGTCTATCCGATGGAGCAAAAAATACGTTTATTTGAACTTGACGCCTCAAGTGGACATAAGGATAGAGCGCAAGCAGTCGGGAATGTTTTCTGATTTAGCCGTTTTACGAGGAAAAACGATCGAAGCGCGCGGCTGGATTAACCGGCGCAAAGATCATTATTCAATGTTGGTCAGACACCCCAGTAGCATCAAGATGCAGTGAAGGTAAAACGGTTCTTCATTAGCAATACGTTTCAACTAAATCCATAAGCCCTTCATGCCCGTCTGGAAATGGGCATCCAGTGCCATGGAGGGTATTCTTCGAGCTATCCATGAGTTCTGGATTTCGGCAATTCCTGCAAAACATATCCAGTAACTCCTCGCCCGCATTGAATTAAGGGCATAGGTGTTTGATGTCAAAGAACGCGTGAATACGTCCCTGTAGCTCTGAGCAACATCCTTGTTGCAGAAGCCTTTTCAATTAACCGCCTACACCCAATAAAAATGGAGGGTAAGGCGATACCCTACGCCTCCCCTTTTTTATCATCAAACCGGGAATTGCTGGTTTAAGGTAACAGCAGCGCGTCAGGCATAAAAAATTCGTTAATCAGCATTTGCCGGTGACGGATGCTGTAGATGGTTCTTCTTCCCCAAACGGATTGGCCAATGTGAGCGGTTCCTATTGCCGCCTCGGTCCATACAGACGGTTCGGCTTCAGTGAAATCCATTTCCAGCCGTTGCAGTTTGGGATAAGAAAAAATAACTTCCCCTAATGGACGGTTTCCTAAATGCGCCAGATTCCTCCTTGCGGCTCTCAGTGTTCGTTCCGGAATAAGGGTGCGGGCCAGAATCAGTGGTTTGCCGTTAATATGCAGCAAGACTTCGCGGGTCAGCGCATAACGGTGAGTAGGCACTCTGAGCATGCGGCTTTCACTGAGAAAAGGCGCTTGCCATTCAAGGAAAAGAATCTCGACTTTAACCCCATCGCCATAATAACTGCGCAAACGCTGGGTAATCGAGCCGGGTTCATAAATCCAGGATTGCGCTGAATCCGGCAGGTGTTGGTGAATACCTTGACGGGCCGCTATCCAGTGCGGTTCGTGGGCAAGTAGAAAGCTTTTTGTAGGCAACGATTAGACCTCTGCGTAATGTGTGGATTTTCCCAGCCAACGGTTGATTAACGGGCTTACCGCTTCAGGTGTTTCAGTTATCAATGAATCGGCGATCTGTTGCACATTATCCAGCAGATCGGTGTCTCTTGCCAGATCGACCACTTTAAATTGCATTTGACCGGTTTGCCGTGTGCCCATGACTTCGCCGGGACCTCGTAATTCAAGGTCTTTCTCGGCAATGACAAAACCGTCGTTACTGTCACGCAAGACGCTCAACCGGTGTTTTGCCGTGTCTGACAGCGGTGATTGGTACATCAGTACACAGTAGCTGGCATCTTGCCCTCTGCCCACCCGCCCCCGGAGTTGATGCAGTTGGGACAGGCCCAAACGTTCGGGATTTTCAATGATCATCAGGCTGGCATTAGGCACATCCACGCCCACTTCAATCACTGTTGTGGCTACCAGTAAATCGTATTCACCGTTTTTAAACGCCTTCATCACGGCATCCTTGTCCGTTGACTTCATTCTGCCATGAACCAGCGAGACTTTTATCCCGGGCAGAGCCTCGCTTAATTGCAGATAGGTTTTTTCAGCCGCCTCGCATTGTAACAGTTCGGATTCTTCAATTAAGGTACAAACCCAATAAGCTTGACGCTTCTGTGCCACCCAACTGCTGATTCTGGCAATGACATCAGGTCTTCGTTCGGCAGGGATAACGCTGGTTATTACCGGTTGCCGGCCGGGCGGAAGCTCGTCGATGATGGAAATATCCAAATCGGAGTAATTGAGCATGGCCAGTGTTCTTGGAATGGGGGTTGCCGTCATCACCAGCTGGTGTGGACGCTGATTTTCAAGGCCGCATTTGTCTCTGAGAGCCATGCGTTGATCAACGCCGAAACGGTGTTGTTCGTCGATAATGACCAGACCCAGCTTATGAAAGTTGACCTGTTCCTGAAACAAGGCATGGGTGCCGATGATGATTCCGGCACTGCCTTCGTTGATCATTTGTAATGCTGATTTTCGGGCACTACCTCGCATTTGGCCGGTTAAATAGACGATTTCGGTCTGGAAGCCTTTAAACCACCCGGTAAAATTGCGAAAGTGTTGCTCAGCAAGTAATTCCGTCGGTGCCATCACTGCGACTTGAAGTCCGGATGTCAGCGCCAGTAAAGCCGCATAGGCGGAAACAATGGTCTTTCCCGAGCCTACATCGCCTTGAACCAGTCGCAGCATCGGATGCGGTTGTTTGCAATCGGTTTCTATTTCAGTGATTACCCGTTGCTGGGCTCCGGTCAGCGTGAAAGGCAAGCTCTTGAAAAAGTGTCGCCGGGTGCTTGGATCCAGGCTGAATACCGGTGCTTGCCAGGCTCTTGCCTGATGCCTGCTCAGTCTAAGGCTTAAATGGTGAGCGAGCAGTTCTTCGAAAGCCAGGCGTTTCAGGGCCGGAACTGATCCGCTGTACAAAGCTTGCACCGTCACGGATTCGTCAGGCGCATGCAAGGTATGAATGGCTTCCATCAAGCTTGGATAATTGAAGGATTTGAGCAGTGAAGACGGTAACCAGTCGGTTAACCATGACGGATTTTCCTGGCACAGGCTCAGCGCATGTTTAATGGCTTTTCTCAAAGTTGATTGCCTGACGCCTTCGGTCAACGGGTAAACTGGAGTCAGACGGCTTTCTGTGATCACCATATCCGCCGAGCTGATGACGGTGTACTCGGGATGAACCATTTCGAAACCGGCATAGCCGTAACGCGACTCACCAAAACAACTGATGACGGTGCCGGGAGTGAGCTGTTTCAGTTGGCCGGCGCTGAAATGAAAGAACCGCAGGCTGATCATGCCTGTGCCATCGCCAATCTTGACAATCAAACTTTTACGGCCCCGGCTGACCACATCGGTTAATGCCACTGTTCCTTTGATTAGCGCCGAGACACCGGGTTTTAATGAGCCGATAGGCGAGATGTGTGTGCGGTCTTCATAACGAAGCGGCAAATGGAAAAGCAGATCCTGTAGGGTAAAAATGCCCAGTTTTTCGAGCTTGGCGGCCGTATTGGCGCCTATGCCCGCCAATGAGACGACCGAACGCTGGGCGGAGTCGGCATGACTCATTGGCAGGTGACAGGGCTTGGCTTAGCAGGCAGGGTATTCTTGCGGCAGCAGATGCATGATCGCATCCATTTCCACGCCGGAACCTTTGGGTAGAGCGGCGACGCCTATAGCGGCACGGGCAGGATAGGGTACGGAAAAATATTCACCCATCACTTCATTGACGATAGGAAAATGGGAAAGATCGGTTAAGTAGACATTGAGTTTGACAATGTCGGAAAGCTCCCCTCTGGAGGCTTGGGCAACCGCGCGCAGATTACAGAAGACCTGATGAATCTGGGCCCTGATATCACCCTCGATTATTTCCATGGTTTCAGGAACCAGTGGAATCTGACCCGAAAGATAAACGGTATTGTCGACTTTTATCGCTTGAGAATAAGTGCCGATAGCTTGCGGTGCTTCCAGGGTATGGATGATTTCTTTATTCATGGACTGTGCTTATTCAGGTAAACAAAAAAGAGTTGTGCGTTGATTGTTGAGGTGTTTTAGATTCAGGCTTTGACGCGGGTAATCTTCAAAACGATCATCAGTTTTCTTAACCGCCGCATGATGTTGGCCAGATGCACCCTGTCCCTGACCGTCAGGGTAATCAAATCGACCGAGACCCGGTCATCCTGGTCAACGACAGTAACATTTTCAATGTTGGAATCCATTTCGGAAATCGTCGCGGCAACGTTTGCCAGCGTGCCCCTCTGATTCAAGAGTTCCAGACGGATTTCTGCAGGAAATTCGCCGGTGGTTTCTTTGCTCCATTCCACATCCAGCCAGCTGGTTTGTTTTTTGCGAATATCGTTACTGTTTCGGCATTCATGGTGATGGACAACGATGCCCCGCCCCGGATTGAAAAAACCTACAATCGAGTCGCCCGGAATTGGTCTGCAACACTTGGCAAGTGTAACCACCATGCCTTCGGTCCCTTTGATGATCAGTGGTGTATCAACGCCCTTTTCGTTATCTTCCAGTTTAATAGCCGCATAAATATCATCCTGACTGAGCCGTTTAGCGACTAGAAAGGGCATTTTATTGCCCAGGCCGATGTCTTCCAATAAGGCATCCAATGAAGGGGAGGAGAGTACGTCCAATAACGTAAAAATACGTTCTTGCGATATGGTTTCCAATTGCAGATTCATTCCCTGCAATTCTTTTTCGAGTAATCGGCGGCCCAGACTGATGGCTTCTTGCTGTTTAAAGTGCTTAAGATACGCGCGAATACTGCTGCGTGCTTTGGCGGTAACGACATAATTCAGCCACAATGGATTGGGTCTGGCCCAGGATGCCGTGATGACTTCGACGGTAACGCCGTTTTCCAGTTGAGTTTGCAGCGGAACCAATTGTTTATCGATGCGCGCGGATACGCACGAGTTACCAATGTCGGTATGAACAGCATAAGCAAAGTCAACAATGGTGGCGCCTCGGGGCAGTTTGATGATGCCGCCTTGCGGGGTAAAAACAAAGACTTCTTGCGGGTATAAATCTATCTTGAGATTATCGATGAACTCCATCGAGTCTCCTGCCGATTTATGAATTTCCAGCAGTTCTCTCAACCATTCATTAGCCCGCATCTGGGCGTGTTCGGTTTTTTCGTTATCGGTTTTGTAGAGCCAGTGCGCGGCTATGCCTGACTCGGACATACGGTGCATTTCCTGCGTTCTGATTTGAATTTCAATGGGAACGCCGTAAGGGCCGATTAATATGGTATGAAGTGATTGGTAGCCGTTGGCTTTGGACAAGGCGATATAGTCTTTAAATCTGCCGGGTACCGGTTTGTAAAGATTATGGACAACACCTAATACCCGGTAGCAGGTGTCGACCTGATCCGACAGAATTCTGAAAGCGTAAACGTCGAAAACATCGTTAAACGAAATCTTTTTGGTCAGCATCTTTTGATAAATGCTGTACAGATTTTTTTCCCTGCCGACCACTTCGCAGGTCAAGCCGGCTTGCTGCAGCCTGTTTTTAATCGAATTTTCAATCGTCTCTACTATTTCCCGACGATTACCGCGGGCTTTTTTGACCGCATTTTTAAGAATCAGCTGCCGCCCCGGATACAGCGCTTTAAATCCAAGCGATTCCAGCTGATGTTTGATTTGATTCATTCCCAGGCGGTTCGCGAGGGGCGCGTAGATGTCCAGTGTTTCGCGGGCTATACGGCGTTTTTTTTCAGGTGGCATTACGCCAAGTGTTTGCATGTTGTGCAAACGATCGGCCAGTTTGACCATGATGACTCTGAGGTCCTTGGTCATCGCCAGAAACATTTTCCGGACATTTTCCGCTTGTGCTTCTGCTCTTGAATGGCTGTCAATCTTGCTTAATTTTGTGACGCCATCAACCAGCTCAGCCACTTCAGTACTGAACAAATGGCCCAAATCTTTTTTTGTCACTGACGTATCTTCCAATACGTCATGTAACAGCGCGGCCATAATGCCTTTGGCGTCCATGCGCATTTCGGCCAGGTAAATCGCCACTGAGACCGGATGACAAATATAGGCTTCGCCACTTTTGCGGAATTGTCCGGTATGGGCTTCCGCTCCGAAATGATAAGCCCGAACGATATCATCGATTTGGGCCTGATCCATGTAGCTTTCCAAAATTGAGCACAAACGCCGCAGCAGTTTATCCTGCGGACGTTCTAGTTCAATGGGATTGGCTACATCCAGCATGATAGGGGGCTCTTAAAATTGGTTGTAATTATCGGAGCTGTCTTCTGCGCGGTGAAGCTGATTGATATTAGTATCGGAAACATGCCCGGCAGCGATTTCTCTCAGTGCGAGAACGGTGTCTTTGTCCTTGCCGCGAGGAATGAATTCTTCAGCTCCCCAGCTAAGCTGGCGCGCGCGCTTGCTGGCAAGAAGAACTAACTTGAAACGGTTTTCTACATGTTTTAAACAATCTTCTACGGTAACTCTAGCCATTTAATAACCTTTCTCTGGATTAATCGATGCGTGTAGCAATCGGAACGTGTGAATAAGGATCCTGAAATCAATTTGGTTGACAGGATATTTTCATTATATAAGAGAGTATTGAATAGACAAAACTCTTACCTTAGGATGAGAATATTCAGTTAAGTCAAATTGTTAGAAGACGGGATTAAAAGTGTTTTCATCAAGAGCAATACCTTCGTCAGGAATCTGATTTGACTATTTGCTCATCGTATAGACCTACTTTAAGTGCAGTATATCGCCAGACAGCGAAAAGTGCTCAATAATCCTGAAATGGACAGTTCGGGAAAGTCGCATAGTTGTAGCTTGCGTTACTCTCGCATCAGGCCTCTTGCCGGATTAAAGGGGTCAGGGAAATGAAGATATTTTTTGTCCAGAGAGCTGGATTGCAGAAACGATCCTGGCCTTCGATGCCAGGATCGTTGGGATGAAGGTTGCCTAAGCGCGTTGAGCCAGGATTGCAACGGCCGGAAGTTCCTTGCCTTCAAGAAATTCAAGGAAAGCCCCGCCGCCGGTAGAGCAATACGATACTTCTGACTCAATGCCGTACTTGTCTATGGCTGCTAATGTGTCGCCGCCGCCTGCAATGGAAAATGCACTGCTTTCGGCAATGGCTTTAGCCATTTCATGAGTTCCGTTGCCGAATTGATCAAATTCGAAAACACCTACAGGGCCGTTCCAGACGATAGATCCTGCGGTTTTTAATATTTTCGCATAGATAGCCGCAGTTTCAGGTCCAATGTCCATAATCAAATCATCGGCTTCAACATCAGCCACTTTCTTGACAGTGGCTTCTGCCGATTCTGAAAATTCTTTGGCACAAACCACGTCAACCGGCACCGGAATTTCACCGCCGTTCTTTTTGGCTTCCGCCATCAGGCGTTTGGCTTCTTCGACCAGATCGGGTTCATACAGTGATTTACCCACCGGGTAGCCCGCTGCCGCGATAAACGTGTTGGCAATGCCGCCGCCGACGATCAGTTGATCAACTTTGCTGGATAATGATTCAAGCACTGTGAGTTTGGTGGAGACTTTGGAGCCGCCAACGATGGCAACCAGCGGTCTGACTGGATTTTCCAGGGCTTTGCCCAGTGCGTCAAGTTCACTGGCGAGCAAGGGGCCGGCACAGGCCACTTTAGCGTGTTGAGCGACGCTGTGAGTCGATGCTTGAGCGCGATGCGCCGTACCGAAAGCGTCCATGACAAAAATATCGCAAAGCGCAGCCATTTTCTTGCCCAGTTCTTCGTTGTTTTTACCTTCGCCTTTGTTGAATCTGACGTTTTCACATAAAACAACTTCACCCGGTTCAATGCTGATGCCGTCGATCCAGTCTTTTTCCAGACGAACAGGTTTGCCTAATAATCCGGCAATATGTTCGGCGACCGGTTTCATTGAAGCTTCTTCGCTGTAAACGCCTTCTTCAGGCCGGCCCAGGTGAGACATCAAAATAACCGCAGCACCCGCTTCCAAAGCGTGTTTGATGGTAGGCAAACTGGCTTGAATGCGAATGTCGCTGGTCACTTTACCGTTTTTGACAGGCACGTTCAGGTCTTCGCGTATCAGTACGCGTTTTCCGGCTAAATCCAGATCGACCATTTTCTTTATCGACATATAAATGCTCCCGTAGAGTTTGTGAGTGGTTAGTTGATCATTAATATTTCTGCGGGAATTATACTGGATTCTCCGCATTAACCTAACGTAGCGCACCGTAATTTCAGCTCTTCCCATTATGATGAAGAAGGGGAGGCAAGCTTTGCGGGGATGTCGGCAGCAGGTATAGCGTTGGACTTTTACATCGGAGGGATCTGGATTTGCTTACGCGGTCTAAGGGCGCCTTCAATCCATTCCGGAATGACGGCGTAGATGTGCTTTCAACTACTAAGGCTAAAATAGCCTGATTTAAATCCGGCACTTGCAAGGCTCTAAATTCGTAACGAAGCTGTAACTAGGGCTCTGAAGGTTGGCTTGGCTTATCGCCAACCCAACCTGCGATTCAATCCAATCAGGCGTTTTTAAGCCATTAATAGCGCTACGCTCACCATCGCCGCGCTGATAATAATCGCCGTCATCAGGCCGTTATGATTTTTTTCGATTTGTTTGCGTAGCTCGTGCATTTCATAATTTTGACGGGTCATTTGTTCGTGAGCATGGGACGCATCGTCCAGCGCTTTAAAAACAAGCATCGGAATTTCGGGGAATTTTTCGGCCAGTTCGGGAAACTGTTGCAGCACTTTTTTGATTTTAGCTTGTGGACCCAAGCGTTCATGAAACCATTTTTCCAAAAACGGTTTTGCGGTTTGCCACAAGTCCAGTTCAGGATAAAGCTGCCGTCCCAGGCCTTCAATATTGAGCAGGGTTTTTTGCAACAGCACCAGCTGAGGCTGAACATGCATATCAAAACGGCGTGCAGTCTGAAATAGTCTTAGCAGCAGATGACCAAAGGAAATGTCTTTTAAAGGCTTTTCAAAAATCGGCTCACAAACACTGCGTATCGCCGATTCAAATTCTTCAACACGTGTTGAACCCGGTACCCAGCCGGATTCCACATGCATTTGTGCGACTCTGTGGTAATCGCGGTTGAAAAAAGCCAAAAAGTTTTCAGCCAGATAGCGTTGATCCGATGGCGATAATGAGCCGACGATACCGAAATCTACAGCCAGATACTTAGCGGGTAATTCGACAAAAATATTGCCCGGATGCATGTCCGCGTGAAAAAAGTTATCTCTGAAAACTTGTGTGAAAAAAATCTCTACGCCGCGTTCAGCCAGTAATTTGAAATCCGCGTTACCTACGCGTAACTGTTCGATATCGCCAACAGGAATGCCGTGTATGCGCTCCATGACCATGACTTTCTGACGGGTCAAAGGCCAGTAAACTTCCGGCACATAAATGAGCTCGGAGTTATCGAAATTTCTGCGCAGTTTGGCGGCATTGGCGGCTTCTCTGACCAGGTCGAGTTCATCCAGCGTGGTTTTTTCAAATTCGGCAACAACTTCCAAAGGTCTCAAGCGCCGGGCGTCTTTCCAGAACCGTTCAGCAAATCGGGCCAGTTCTGATAGTAAGCCTACATCCGACTGTATACGTTTTTCGATATCGGGTCTCAGCACTTTAACGATGACTTTTCTGCCGTCGGGTAATACGGCGGTATGGACTTGTGCGACCGATGCGGAAGCCAAAGGTTTATCGTCAAACTCGGCAAAGGTTTCGCTAATTGTGGCGCCCAGCTCTTTTTCTATGATGGTCCGGGCAACGGCACTGGAAAAAGGTGGGACCCGGTCCTGTAATTTGACCAGTTCATCGGCTATGTCATCCGGCAATAAATCCTTGCGTGTGGACAGAGCCTGACCGAATTTAACGTAAATGGGGCCCAGTTCCTCCAGGGTTTTTCGAATTCTGACACCCCTCGGTTCATTGTGTCGCCCCGTCCAGTAAGCAGGCGATAAATAAACCAAATAACGAATTGGACGAAACAAATGGGTTTTAAGAACAATTTCATCCAGACCGTGGTACACAAGTACCCAGTTGATGTGTATTAAACGCAGCAGAATTTTGGGGCGAATCACGTTTTACCTTTATTTTTATAAAGGCCCAGTGAGCAAGTGGAGGCGGGGCAATCTGGGCTTTAGTGTGGAGCAAGTCGAGCTGGCTATGTTACAAACGCGGCATTAACCGGTTTGTTTTTGTTTTTCTTCTAATAATTTTATTTTATTTAACAGCTGGTCATAATCGCCAGTGAGCGACTCTATGCGGCGAAAGAAAACATCGGTTTCCGGTTTAGACGGCAAATCACGTGTTTCATCCTGCAGAAACTCCCGGATATTCATTTTAAACGTGGACAGGGTGTCCTCATGCCACCGGTAACCTGCCTGCATGAAACTGCTGACATTATGAGCAACGGCTTCACCCGCTATTTGAGAGAGCGGAGTTTGTAGATTGATGTTCAGTTTATCGAATAGTTCCTTGAAGCGGCGGCCGGTTTCAATGTCGCCGGTAATGCTGATTTGGTTGGCATATAAGCTACGTAATGGGGCAAACTTAAAACTCAACAATCCCAGGGCAACCCCCGATCCGGTCAGTGTCGCATCCGGTTCACCTGCAAAATCGTCCATCCATTGGACCATTGATGTCCCCGGGCAGGCATAAACGGTTGAATTGAAGGGGGTTATGACCAGCTTGATTACTTTTCCTGACAAGGGAGACAACAGCAAGCCGATATCGGGATCCAGCGTCAAATAACGGTTGAGTGCAGCTTCAAAAGCCCCGATCAGTAAAGGTTTTAACATCATCATCTTCGTATCGATAATTAAAATGGGCTTTGAATCGGCCTATTGCTCTAGGGCAAAGCCGCTATCCGGTGGGGCTCTCAATATCCTATTTTGATATGTGAGAGCAACCGGTTCCGTGAGTCGGGATTATCTTAAAGTTTGTAGCCCCGGTGCACTGCGACTATACCTTGGGTCATATTATAATAGTCGCAACGCTCCAAACCGGCAGTTTCCATCATGCGCTTTAATTCATCCTGTTTAGGGTGCATGCGGATCGATTCGGCCAGATAGCGATAACTGTTCTCATCTTTAGCGACGATCGCGCCGATTTTTGGCAGCAGATTGAAGGAGTAAAAATCGTAAACTTTTTCCGTCACGGGATCGATGGGATGTGAAAATTCCAGCACGATGACGCGTCCTCCCGGTTTTAAAACGCGATACATGGATCGTAACGCCGCATCCTTATCGGTAACGTTGCGCAATCCAAACCCGATGCAGACACAATCGAAGGTGTTATCTTTAAACGGCAGGCATTCAGCATTGACCTGCGCATAATGAACATTGCCTATCAGTCCATGATCAATCAGCCGGTTTCTTCCGGTTCTGAGCATTTCCGAGTTAATGTCGGCAAGGACTACGCTGCCTTGTTTGCCAACACGTTTTTCAAACAGACGGGTAAGATCGCCGGTGCCTCCTGCCAGATCGAGGACGGATTCGCCGCTCCGAACATTGCTGAGTTGCACTGCAACGCGCTTCCAGATGCGATGGATACCCAGCGACATCAAATCGTTCATTAAATCGTAACTGTTCGCGACCGAGTCAAATACGTCGCGCACAAGAGCCACTTTTTCTTCTTTCGGCACTTGTTTGAAGCCAAAATGGGTGGTGTTTTCGTTTGTCATGTTATTTTCCGTTTAACGGGCAGACCTCTGACGAGCTGCCCATTTTTTCGATTGATGGAAGAGAGCGAGTTATCTAACGGGCTACTCGGAATGATAGGCCACATTAGATTTTCCATTTTTTACTGCTATCCGGTTCAATTTTGGCTGGATCGTTGATAGCCTGCAGCTTTTAGTTTTTCCAGATACGCCGGCCACAGAACCTCCTGTTCATTACCCAGTTGGTAGAGCAGAGACCAGGAGTAAATGCCGCTGTTATGACCATCGCTAAAGTAGGGTGCGACGGCATAATTGCCTATCGGTTTCAATTCGGTAATCGTGACATTCTCTTTGCCGATTTGCAGGATTTCCTGTCCGGGACCGTGTCCAATGGCTTCGGCCGAGGGTGTGAATACCCGCAGGTATTCGTAGGGCAGATTGAAAGTCCGCCCGTCATCGAAACTGATCTCAAGTATTTTGGAAACCTGATGCAACTTGATTTCGGTAGGATTGGTATTGATAGAAGGTGTATTTAATCGCATGATTTTTAGAGAATATAACGGCTTAAATCTTCATCTTGTGCCAACTCATTCAGATTGGCATTAACGTAACTGGCATCAATGATAACCGTTTGCTCATTCAAATCAGGGGCATTGAACGAGATGTCCTCAAGCAGTCTTTCCAGAATGGTATGCAAGCGTCTGGCACCAATGTTTTCAGTGGTTTCGTTGACTTGCCAGCCGAGTTCCGCAATACGCTGAATGCCGTCTTGAGTAAACTGCAAAGTGACACCTTCGGTAGTCAGTAACGCCTGATATTGCTCAGTTAATGAGGCGTCCGGTTCGGTAAGAATGCGCACGAAGTCGTCGGCGCTCAGTGCGTCCAGTTCAACACGGATAGGGAAACGGCCTTGTAACTCGGGGATTAAATCAGACGGCTTGGTTAAATGAAATGCACCTGAAGCTATAAACAAAATATGATCGGTTTTGATCATGCCGTATTTGGTAGAAACAGTACTGCCTTCAACCAATGGCAATAAGTCGCGTTGGACACCTTCACGGGAAACTTCGCCGCCGCCTCCGCCCATTTCGGATCGCTTACAGATTTTGTCAATCTCGTCTAAAAATACGATGCCGTTTTGTTCCACGGCTTCAACCGCACGCATCTTGATGTCTTCCTCATTGACCAGTTTAACTGCTTCCTCTTCCTGCAAGACTTTCAGCGCATCTTTGACTTTCATCTTGCGTGTGCTCTTGCGGTTGCTGTTCAGGTTTTGAAACATTCCCTGCAATTGACTGGTCATTTCTTCCATGCCGGGAGGCGCCATAATTTCAACACCTAAAGAGGTGGCGCGGACATCGACCTCAATTTCCTTGTCATCCAGATCACCTTCGCGCAGTTTTTTACACATTTTTTGGCGTGTTGAATTTTCAGTATCTGAAAAGCCGCCAAATTCTGCGCCCGGCAACAAAATATTTAAGACTTTTTCTTCTGCGGCATCGGCCGCCCTGGACTGAACTTTTTCGACTTCCTCATTTCGCGCCAGTTTGACGGCGGTATCAATCAAGTCGCGAATTATGGATTCCACATCACGGCCGACATAACCGACTTCAGTAAATTTGGTCGCTTCAATTTTGATAAACGGCGCGTTTGCCAAGCGAGCTAAACGGCGGGCAATTTCTGTTTTTCCGACTCCGGTCGGGCCAATCATCAGAATGTTTTTTGGCGTGATTTCTTCACGCATGGCACCGGTCACCTGGCTGCGGCGCCAACGGTTACGCAACGCAATCGCAACGGCACGTTTGGCATTGGCTTGTCCGATTATATGCTTGTCCAGTTCGTGAACGATTTCTTTAGGGGTCATTTGGCTCATTCGGATAACTCTTTGGGTTCTGCGTCCAACTCTTCAATACGCAAATTATGGTTGGTATAAATACAGATATCGGCTGCGATATTTAGAGACCGCTCGACGATTTCGCGAGCGCTGAGATCTGTGTTTTCCAGCAAAGCCCTGGCCGCCGATTGGGCGAATGGGCCGCCGGAACCGATAGCGATCAAATCGTGTTCAGGTTCAATCACATCACCTGTGCCGGAAATGATAAAAGTCGATTTGGAATCGGCAATCGCCAGCAAGGCTTCCAGTTTGCGTAGCGCGCGGTCCGTCCGCCAGTCTTTGGCCATTTCCACGGCTGCTCGGGTCAGATTGCCGCGGTGTTTTTCCAGTTTGCCTTCGAAATGTTCAAACAATGTAAATGCATCTGCCGTGGCGCCTGCAAATCCTGCGATCACCTTGTCATGGTATAAACGGCGGACCTTGCGGGCATTGCCTTTCATGACAGTGTTGCCCAGCGTCACCTGACCGTCACCACCAATGACTACTTTGTCGCCTCTGCGAACGGAGAGAATTGTCGTGCCTCTAAAACTCACGTTTATTTCCTTGGTTAATAATTATTGTTGTCAATTCTACCTGTTCTTGTTCCTTATGGGGAAATGAATCTGAATTGATTGAAGGGGTAATATAAAGGCAGTTTGCCTCAGTTTAAAGGTTTTACGTGAGATGATTTAAATCGAACAGTAAAACAGTCAAAAAGACGTAACTACCCCCCGCATGGAATTGAGGGCATAGGTGCTTGATCCGGCATGAGCAAATTGCATAATAACAGCTCGGTTTAACAAACGAGGAATCACGCCGGTTATGAAAAGTGAGTGTCAGGACTTCTGCTGAACGACAGGGCGGTTTTTATCACGAATCCATTCACTCCAAGATCCTGCATATAATTTTGAGCCTTTCAACCCGGCTATTTCCATAGCCAGCAAATTATGGCACGCAGTAACACCTGATCCGCACATATGAATGGTTTGCTCCGGATTCGTCGTGCCCAGGAGTTGTGAAAACTGCTCACTTAGTTTATCAGCCGGTTTAAATGATCCATCCGCGTTCAGATTTAATTGAAAGGGTCGATTGATAGCTCCTGGCACATGACCCGCGACTGGATCGACTGGTTCTTGAATGCCCTTGAAACGTTCAGGTGTCCGTGCATCGATAAGACAACATTTTTTTCCGGCCAGATCGTTTTGAACCTGTAATGCGTTAACCCAGCGCGAGTCGTCCAGGTAAGGCCTGAACTGTTTGGCCGATAATTTTGGCAAGGTGGTAGTAATGGGAAGCTGGGATTTTTGCCAGTGCGGGATGCCGCCGTCTAGAACAGCGACAGTGTCGTGCCCCAATGTCTTTAATAACCACCACATGCGCCCGGCAAAAGCGCCGCCCGCATCATCGTAAACTACGATTTGTGATTGATTATCAACGCCCCATTGACCGAGTTTTTTGCTCAACAAGCCAAAATGGGGCAAGGGATGGCGACCGGTGAAATCGGTGATGGCTGATGATAAATCCTTATCTAAATGCGCATAGCGGGCATTGGGCAGGTGTCCCCGGCGATACGCACGGGCGCCGGCTTCTGTGTCAGCCAAGGAAAACCGGCAATCGAAAATGATCCAGTTAGGCTGGTTGATAGATGTGGCTATTTGTTCAGGAGAAATGAGTGTTGTGAAGTTCATTACTTTATACCGTTAGTATTATTTTACCGATGTGTTGGCTGCTTTCCATCAGCTCATGGGCTTTATTTGCTTGGGTAAGCGGAAAATGAGCATGGATAATGGGGCGGATTTTACCCGTTTTCAGCAAGGGCCAAACCTGTTCTTTTAGCTTGCCGGCAATTGCTGCTTTGAACACAATATCTCTGGCGCGTAGAGTCGAGCCTGTCAATGTGAGCCGTTTGGCCATCAGAAGCCATAAATTCAGTTCTACTTTGGCGCCATTTTGAATAGCGATTTGGACTAAACGGCCGTCTTCAGCCAGACATTTGAGATTTCGAGCAAAATAATCGCCGCCAATCATATCCAAAACAACATCGATTCCTTGATGGTCAGTCAGCATTAAAACCTCTTTGACAAAATCTCCGGTGCGGTAATTGATGGCCGAATCGGCGCCGAGTTCGACGCAAAATGCACATTTATCTTCTGAACCTGCAGTCACAATGACTTTCGCGCCGAAAGCTTTGGCTAGTTGAATAGCCGTGGTGCCGATGCCGCTGGTACCGCCGTGAACGAGCAGCGTTTCGCCAATTTTAAGCTGGGCCCGGTCAAACAAATTACTCCAGACTGTAAAGAAAGTCTCAGGGAGCGCGGCGGCTTGGACCGTGCTGAATCCATCCGGAATGGGCAAGCATAATTCGGCCGGGGCAAGACAGTATTCAGCGTAGCCCCCACCGGGCACTAATGCGCAAACTTCTGATCCGATGCTCAGTTGGTTAACTGCCGAACCCATCCTTACCACGGTGCCGGCAATTTCTAAACCGGGAATATCAGTGACGCTGGGTGGCGGTGGATAAGCGCCCTGTCGTTGCATTATGTCCGGGCGGTTGACGCCGGCAGCGGCTACGCGTATTAAAACTTCGTTTGGGGCAGGCAGCGGGACAATTCTATTGACTGGCTTTAGGACGTTAAATGAGCCGGGTTCACTTATGTTTATAGCGATCATGTTTTGTGGTATTGAAGCGAGCATTTACAATAGTGATAGGCATGGTTGGAATGAGCTTGATTATAAGCCTCCCAATCGTTTGACAATAGCAATAAGGTAACGAGCGAATGATTAAAGCAGGAATCGTGGGTGGAACCGGTTATACGGGGGTTGAGTTACTGAGGATTTTGGCCTTGCACCCGGCAGTGGAGTTAGTTGCTGTGACTTCGCGTGCCGATGCGGGCAAGCGGATTGATAGCGTATATCCGAGTTTAAGAGGGTTTTGTGATGCCGAATTTTGCGAGCCTTCGGTTGATGCATTGGCTCAGTGCGAAGTGGTCTTTTTTGCGACACCCAATGGCACGGCCATGTTGATGGCTGGTGACTTGCTGGCGCGTGGCATTAAAGTCATTGATCTATCAGCTGATTTTCGGATAAAAGATATTACAGAATGGGAAAAATGGTATGGTTTGACCCATGCGAGCCCGGCTTTGGTAGAAGAAGCGGTTTATGGTTTGCCCGAAGTTAACCGTGATGCGATCAAAAAGGCCCGTTTGGTAGCTTGCCCAGGTTGTTATCCGACTTCGGTGCAGTTGGGTTTTCTCCCGTTGATTGAAAACGGTTTAATTGATAACCGCCGTTTGATTGCCGATGTTAAATCCGGTGTTAGCGGTGCGGGTCGAAAGGCGGAGCTGGCGACATTGATGAGTGAGACGGGCGAAAGTTTTAAGGCTTATTCAGTTGCCGGGCACCGGCATTTACCTGAAATCACCCAGGGGCTCTCTCAGGTGGCAGGGGAAACTGTGGGATTAACCTTTGTGCCGCATTTAACCCCCATGATTCGCGGCATCCATGCGACCTTGTATGCAGGGTTTGACGGTGATTTCGAGACTATTCAGACACTTTATGAGCTACGTTATCAGGACGAAATATTTGTCGATGTGCTGCCCAAAGGTTCGCATCCCGATACTCGAAATGTGCGCGGCAGTAACCGGTGTCAAATTGCGATTCATCAACCCCAGGGCGGTAATACGATAGTTGTGTTATCCGTGATTGATAATTTAGTGAAAGGCGCATCCGGGCAAGCTGTTCAGAATATGAATCTGATGTTTGGTCTAGAAGAAGGTGAAGGATTGCAGACAATTGCTTTGTACCCATAATTCTTGACTAAAACACTAGGTAAAGACATAATTTAATCTAATGCTAATCATTCAAGTAAATTCTTATGACTAATCCAATTATTTTTTCTGACAGTGCCGCAACAAAAGTCGGTGAGTTGATTGCTGAGGAAGGCAACGATAATCTTAAGCTTAGGGTTTATGTATCGGGCGGCGGCTGCTCTGGCTTTCAGTATGGATTTACCTTCGATGAGGAAGTTAACGAAGATGATACCCAGGTTGAAAATGGTGGTGTCACAGTGCTGATTGATTCCATGAGTATTCAGTACTTGAACGGTGCCGAAATCGACTATAAGGAAGATATTTCTGGTGCTCAATTTGTTATTCGTAACCCTAATGCCAAAACAACATGCGGTTGCGGTTCTTCATTCTCTGCATAATCTAAAGAATTGCAGCGGGGCTTTTTTAAAAAAAGCCCTGCTTATCCTTGGTAAATTGCCCCTAATACAACAGCTTTGTTTGCACCGGTAACGGATGCCAGATTTCCAGGTTGATGGTTCATTGTCTGGCGGGCAAGCCAGGCAAAAGCGGTCGCTTCAACATGATCCGGATGCAAATTATAGTGCTCTGTTGATAGCACCTTGATGCCGGATTTCTGCTTCAATAAGTCCATAAGAAACACATTATGCGCGCCTCCTCCGCAAATCAAAATCAAATCTGTCTGATACGCATAACGCTTGATCGCATCGGCGATGCTTTGAGCGGTCAAATGACAAAGGCAGCATTGAATGTCGTTGGGATTGAAATCCGCCAAGCCTTTGACTTTTTTGCGTAGCCAATCTAAAGAAAAGTATTCTTTACCGGTACTTTTTGGCGCGGGATTATTGAAATAATCTTCGTCTAAAAGTTGAGTCATTACTCCCGTCACAGATTGGCCCGATCTGGCCCAATCGCCGTTTGCATCGAAATCCAGGTTTTTATGTTGCTTGATCCATTGGTCCATTAGTCCGTTGCCTGGGCCGGTATCGAAACCTATCACTTTATCAATATGCGTTCCAGGTAAAACAGTGATATTGGCAATCCCACCAATATTCACAACCACACGGTTTTCTTGGTGTGTTCCGAAAAAAGCGTGATGAAACGCAGGCACTAATGGCGCGCCTTGTCCTTTTGCGGCGATATCTCTGCGCCGAAAATCGGCTACCGTAGTAATGCCGGTTGTTTCTGCGATGATATTGGGGTCGCCAATTTGAAGCGAAAATGCAGACTTCAGGCCGGGAGCATGATAAACAGTATGTCCGTGACTGCCGATAGCTTTAATTGCTTGAGAAGGAATATTTGCCTTGGATAAAAGGTTTAAGACGGATTGAGCAAATTGCCGGCCTAATTGAGTGTCAATTGTTCCGTAGTCCTCCAAGAGTATTGGCTGTTGAGCAGAGGTCAGTCTGGCTAGGCGGGATTTAAAAGCGGGTTCATAAGGGCTGTAGTCAAAAGCGATAAACTTTGGCTTTATATCGCTAAAGTCGATAAGCGCGGCGTCAATACCGTCCAGACTGGTTCCTGACATCAGGCCTATGTAAAATTCTGACATTAACTATATATTAAAGTTGAATAGAGCTTAAAGTTTATAGGGATCAAGCTTTGTAAAAATGATTAAGCTGCGATGGTAACAAATGCCTGTCTTTTTCAAAAGCGTTATAAAAAGGGTTTTTTGGAAAAATGAAGCTAAATAAATGATATTATTCGTCGCCTATTAATCGTGCAGATGGCGGTTATTAATGATGACTTGGAGGAGGTAAATTGCAAGATCAACTGAAAAGCCTCAACAGAGGGGCGGATGAAGTTCTGGTTCAGGCGGAACTTCAAAAAAAACTGGAAGAGGGTCGGCCTCTAAGAATTAAGGCAGGATTTGATCCTACCGCTCCTGATCTTCATTTGGGGCATACCGTTTTAATTAACAAGCTTAAACAGTTCCAGGATTTCGGGCACGAGGTACTTTTTTTGATTGGTGATTTCACTGGAATGATAGGTGATCCCACCGGGAAAAATGTAACGCGTAAACCGTTGACTCGAGAAGAAGTGCTGGAGAATGCGAAAACCTATCAGGAGCAGGTTTTCAAGATTTTGGACCCCGCTAAAACCCAGGTTGTATTTAATTCTTCTTGGATGAATGACATGAGTCCTGCCGAGTTAATTCAGTTGGCAGCCAAGCATACCGTGGCAAGAATGCTGGAGCGAGATGATTTTCATAAGCGCTATAAAGGCGGTCAACCAATTGCTATTCATGAATTTTTATATCCCTTGATTCAAGGATATGATTCTGTGGTGATGAAGGCTGACGTTGAATTAGGTGGTACCGATCAAAAGTTTAATTTACTGATGGGGCGCCATTTGCAGGAAACTTATGGTCAGAAACCTCAGGTCGTCATTACGATGCCTATATTGGAGGGGCTGGACGGCGTGCAAAAAATGTCCAAGTCGCTCAATAACTATGTGGGAATTGCCGATTCGCCCGATGATATGTTTGGCAAGCTCATGTCTATTTCGGATGTGCTGATGTGGCGATATTTCGAGCTCCTGAGTTTTCGATCCGAAGATGAAATTGAGAACTGGCGCAGTGCCTGCGGTGCGGGTGCGAACCCCAGAGATTATAAAGTTAAATTGGCACTTGAAATTATAGAAAGATTTCATGATGAATCGGCTGCGACTAAGGCAAAAGAGAATTTCGAAGCAAGATTTCAGAGAGGCTCTATTCCGGATGAAATGGATGAATTTGAGTTTGATGCGTCTGACGAAGGTTATGCCATTGCAAATCTACTAAAGGATGCGGGACTAACCGAGAGCACTTCTGAGTCTATGCGAATGATTAAGCAGGGCGCGGTAAAGATAGATGGGGAAAGAGTTGCTGATGCCAGGATATCAGTATCTGCAGGGAGTGAACATGTTTATCAGGTTGGTAAAAGGAAGTTCGCAAGAATCAAGCTGAAATGACGCGATTAGCCGTCGCCAAAGAAAGTTCAAAACAAAAGCTTGACAGATTAGAAAGATATTGTAGAATGTGCAGCTCTTCAGCGGTCAGGACGACGGTGAGGGGTCAGGGAGGGAAGAAAAGTTAAACAAGGTGTTGACAACGAAAAGCGAGTCTGTATAATAGTCAGGCTCAACAGGGCGAAAGTCCTGGCTCTTTAACAAGTCGATCAAAATAATTTGTGTGGGTGCTTGTGGCGCGATGTCTGGCAGTTAAAAAGATAATCGACGCAAGTATTACACGTTAATTCAAGTAATGACGTTTAATTCTGAAGTCGAGCCAAGATTGGTCACTCATCTAACTGAGTGGCAAACCATATTAAACTGAAGAGTTTGATCATGGCTCAGATTGAACGCTGGCGGTATGCTTAACACATGCAAGTCGAACGGTAACAGGCCTTCGGGCGCTGACGAGTGGCGGACGGGTGAGTAACGCGTAGGAATCTGCCTGGTAGTGGGGGACAACGTGGGGAAACTCACGCTAATACCGCATACGCCCTACGGGGGAAAGCGGGGGCTCTTCGGACCTCGCGCTATCAGATGAGCCTGCGTTAGATTAGCTAGTTGGTGGGGTAAAGGCCTACCAAGGCGACGATCTATAGCTGGTCTGAGAGGACGATCAGCCACACTGGGACTGAGACACGGCCCAGACTCCTACGGGAGGCAGCAGTGGGGAATATTGGACAATGGGCGAAAGCCTGATCCAGCAATACCGCGTGTGTGAAGAAGGCCTGAGGGTTGTAAAGCACTTTCAATTGGGAGGAAAAAAGTAAGGCCAATACCCTTGCTCTTGACATTACCTTTAGAAGAAGCACCGGCTAACTCCGTGCCAGCAGCCGCGGTAATACGGAGGGTGCAAGCGTTAATCGGAATTACTGGGCGTAAAGCGTGCGTAGGCGGTTATTTAAGTCAGATGTGAAAGCCCTGGGCTTAACCTGGGAACTGCATTTGATACTGGGTAACTAGAGTTTAATAGAGGAGAGTGGAATTTCAGGTGTAGCGGTGAAATGCGTAGAGATCTGAAGGAACACCAGTGGCGAAGGCGGCTCTCTGGATTAAAACTGACGCTGAGGTACGAAAGCGTGGGTAGCAAACAGGATTAGATACCCTGGTAGTCCACGCCGTAAACGATGTCAACTAGCCGTTGGGTCTTTTAAAAGACTTAGTGGTGCAGCTAACGCATTAAGTTGACCGCCTGGGGAGTACGGCCGCAAGGTTAAAACTCAAATGAATTGACGGGGGCCCGCACAAGCGGTGGAGCATGTGGTTTAATTCGATGCAACGCGAAGAACCTTACCTACCCTTGACATCCAGAGAATCTGTTAGAGATAGCGGAGTGCCTTCGGGAACTCTGAGACAGGTGCTGCATGGCTGTCGTCAGCTCGTGTCGTGAGATGTTGGGTTAAGTCCCGTAACGAGCGCAACCCTTATCCTTAGTTGCCAACAGGTCAAGCTGGGAACTCTAGGGAGACTGCCGGTGATAAACCGGAGGAAGGTGGGGACGACGTCAAGTCATCATGGCCCTTATGGGTAGGGCTACACACGTGCTACAATGGCCGGTACAGAGGGCCGCGAACTCGCGAGAGTAAGCAAATCCCAGAAAGCCGGTCCTAGTCCGGATTGCAGTCTGCAACTCGACTGCATGAAGTCGGAATCGCTAGTAATCGCGAATCAGAATGTCGCGGTGAATACGTTCCCGGGCCTTGTACACACCGCCCGTCACACCATGGGAGTGGGTTGCAAAAGAAGTAGGTAGTTTAACCTTCGGGAGGGCGCTTACCACTTTGTGATTCATGACTGGGGTGAAGTCGTAACAAGGTAGCCCTAGGGGAACCTGGGGCTGGATCACCTCCTTACAAAGACGCGCCGACACGTGTCATGAGTACCCACAACAAATTATTTTGATCAAGCACGACACGAGCCTGGGCCTGTAGCTCAGTTGGTTAGAGCGCACCCCTGATAAGGGTGAGGTCGGAGGTTCAAGTCCTCCCAGGCCCACCACCTTGCAAAGCGCCAAGGCCGGTAGACGGGCGAGGGAACCTACTTAATGGGGCCATAGCTCAGCTGGGAGAGCGCCTGCCTTGCACGCAGGAGGTCAGGAGTTCGATCCTCCTTGGCTCCACCAAGAAAGACACAGGCTGTCGACGATACATCAACTCTATAAGACTTTATCCTGCCCTTTGTTTAGGCAAGCGGGGCGAGGTTTTATAGACTTGATAAGTAACATCATCAAGGCTCTTTAACAATTTGGAAATCTGTACACTGTAAATTCATAGCTGGAATGCGCAAGCATAAAAGCGAAGAAGATACATAAACGAGTTCAAGAACACCGAAGCGCAAGCGAAGGTGAACTGAATGAGTTCTCAAGCAGAAAAAAAAGCGAACATGTCAGCTGATCAAACCACAGCCGGCCTGGAGCACAGGGTAACCCAGAAACGGGAAGCCACTGAACGCCAGACTGATTGGGGTTATATGGTCAAGTGAATAAGCGCATACGGTGGATGCCTAGGCGATAAGAGGCGATGAAGGACGTTGTAGCATGCGATAAGCCGCGGGGAGTTTGCAAACAAACTTTGATCCGCGGATTTCCGAATGGGGAAACCCAGTCAGGATAACCTGACTATCCTGCACTGAATACATAGGTGTAGGAAGCAAACCCGGAGAACTGAAACATCTAAGTACCCGGAGGAAAAGAAATCAACCGAGATTCCCTTAGTAGTGGCGAGCGAACGGGGACCAGCCCTTAAGCAATTAAGGCATTAGTGGAACAGACTGGAAAGTCTGGCGATACAGGGTGATAGCCCCGTACACGAAAATGCCTCAGTTGTGAAAACGAGTAGGACGGGGCACGTGAAACCTTGTCTGAATATGGGGGGACCATCCTCCAAGGCTAAATACTCCTTATCGACCGATAGTGAACCAGTACCGTGAGGGAAAGGCGAAAAGAACCCCGGAGAGGGGAGTGAAATAGATCCTGAAACCGTATGCGTACAAGCAGTAGGAGCGGACTTGTTCCGTGACTGCGTACCTTTTGTATAATGGGTCAGCGACTTAATCTCAGTGGCAAGCTTAACCGAATAGGGGAGGCGTAGCGAAAGCGAGTCTGAACAGGGCGTTCAGTCGCTGGGATTAGACCCGAAACCGGGCGATCTATCCATGACCAGGCTGAAGGTGAGGTAATACTTACTGGAGGGCCGAACCGGGATCTGTTGAAAAAGATTCGGATGAGTTGTGGATCGGAGTGAAAGGCTAATCAAGCTCGGAGATAGCTGGTTCTCCTCGAAAGCTATTTAGGTAGCGCCTCGTGTATAACTGTTGGGGGTAGAGCACTGTTTCGGCTAGGGGGTCATCTCGACTTACCAACCCGATGCAAACTCCGAATACCAACAAGTTTCAGCACGGGAGACACACGGCGGGTGATAAGGTCCGTCGTGAAAAGGGAAACAGCCCAGACCGTCAGCTAAGGTCCCCAAATCTATGCTCAGTGGGAAACGATGTGAGAAGGCCCAGACAGCCAGGAGGTTGGCTTAGAAGCAGCCATCCTTTAAAGAAAGCGTAATAGCTCACTGGTCGAGTCGGCTCGCGCGGAAGATTTACCGGGGCTAAGCATAGTACCGAAGCTACGGGATTGCACTTTAGTGTAATCGGTAGAGGAGCGTTCTGTACGCCTGTGAAGGTCACTTGAGAAGGTGGCTGGAGGTATCAGAAGTGCGAATGCTGACATAAGTAACGATAATGGGGGTGAAAAACCCCCACGCCGAAAACCCAAGGTTTCCTGCGCAACGCTAATCGACGCAGGGTTAGTCGGTACCTAAGGCGAGGCCGAAAGGCGTAGTCGATGGCAAACAGGTTAATATTCCTGTACCGGTCGTAACTGCGATGGGGTGACGGAGAAGGCTAGGTTAGCTACCTGTTGGAATAGGTAGTTTAAGCGTGTAGGGAGTCAGACTAGGCAAATCCGGTTTGGCAATCCTGAGGCGTGATGACGAGTCTCTTTAGAGACGAAGTAACTGATGCCATGCTTCCAAGAAAAACCTCTAAGCTTCAGGTTACGAGTGGCCGTACCCTAAACCGACACAGGTGGGTGGGATGAGAATTCTAAGGCGCTTGAGAGAACTCGGGTGAAGGAACTAGGCAAAATGGTACCGTAACTTCGGGAGAAGGTACGCCTTGAGTAAGTGAAAGCCCTCGCGGTTGGAGCTGAAAGAGGTAGCATTAAACTGGTGGCTGCGACTGTTTAGCAAAAACATAGCACTCTGCAAACACGAAAGTGGACGTATAGGGTGTGACGCCTGCCCGGTGCCGGAAGGTTAATTGATGGGGTTATCTTCGGAGAAGCTCTTGATCGAAGCCCCGGTAAACGGCGGCCGTAACTATAACGGTCCTAAGGTAGCGAAATTCCTTGTCGGGTAAGTTCCGACCTGCACGAATGGCGTAACGATGGCCACACTGTCTCCACCCGAGACTCAGTGAAATTGAAATCGCTGTGAAGATGCAGTGTACCCGCGGCTAGACGGAAAGACCCCGTGAACCTTTACTATAGCTTGACACTGGACTTTGAACCTATTTGTGTAGGATAGGTGGGAGGCACTGAAGCAGCAACGCCAGTTGTTGTGGAGCCAACCTTGAAATACCACCCTGGTATGTTCGAAGTTCTAACCTAGGTCCATTATCTGGATTGGGGACAGTGTCTGGTGGGTAGTTTGACTGGGGCGGTCTCCTCCTAAAGAGTAACGGAGGAGCACGAAGGTGTGCTCAGCATGGTCGGAAATCATGCGATGAGTGTAAAGGCAAAAGCACGCTTGACTGCGAGATAGACACATCGAGCAGGTACGAAAGTAGGTCTTAGTGATCCGGTGGTTCTGAATGGAAGGGCCATCGCTCAACGGATAAAAGGTACTCCGGGGATAACAGGCTGATACCGCCCAAGAGTTCATATCGACGGCGGTGTTTGGCACCTCGATGTCGGCTCATCACATCCTAGGGCTGAAGCAGGTCCTAAGGGTATGGCTGTTCGCCATTTAAAGTGGTACGCGAGCTGGGTTCAGAACGTCGTGAGACAGTTCGGTCCCTATCTGCCGTGGGCGTTTGAGATTTGAGGGAAGCTGCTCCTAGTACGAGAGGACCGGAGTGGACGAACCTCTGGTGTTCCGGTTGTCACGCCAGTGGCATTGCCGGGTAGCTATGTTCGGACAGGATAACCGCTGAAAGCATCTAAGCGGGAAGCCCCTCCCAAGATGAGATCTCACTGGGACCATGAGTCCCCTGAAGGGCCCTGGGAGACTACCAGGTTGATAGGTCAGGTGTGGAAGTGCAGTAATGCATGAAGCTAACTGATACTAATTGCCCGTGAGGCTTGACCATATAACACCCAATCGGTTTGGGTGGTGTAAGCCGACAGACGCTTTAAATATGCGAGAACGTGTACAGATTTCCAAAGAGACGGCTGAAGCCGACGCACTAGACCCCTAGCGCGCCCTTCGACGCCTCAATGCGGCAGGATTGACCTGCCAAACCAGTTTGCCTGGTGACCATAGCGAGCGTGGCCCACCCGATCCCATCCCGAACTCGGCAGTGAAACCGCTTAGCGCCAATGATAGTGTGGCAGTTTGCCATGCGAAAGTAGGGAATCGCCAGGCTCTTATATCAAACCCCATCCAGGTTAATCCCTCGATGGGGTTTTTTTTTGGTTTTTCTTCTTAATCAGACATCGTTTTTAAGTACAATCACATAAAATAATGCCAAAAACTGAACTTAATTAGGTTTTGAATGCTTATAGATCATCTAAATCCACTTCTTATTTCCTTGACTTCCGAACTACGTGAGTCTTTGATCGGATCAGTTCAAAAATGGGAAGAAAAAACCACAAAAGTAGACCCGTCTTTTCATTATCCCGAAAAACTTTTAGCTTCGATGGGGCAAGTCTGGCTGGCTAGTCCTTTTGTCTCAGAGAGCTGTATTCGTGATTCAGACATATTAAAAGATTTAGTGATTACAGGTGATTTATTTTCAGCCTATAAAGAAGGCGTCTATGCAGAAAAACTAGAAGGTCTTTGTATTCAATCTGAAGCTGAATTGATGGTTGAGTTAAGACGCTTTCGCCGTAGGGAGATGGTCAGAATCGCCTGGCGTGATCTGGCAGGTTGGGCTGGATTAGTTGAAACCTTAACTGAACTGACCTGGCTGGCAGAGTCGTGTATTCAATATGCATTGAATTATTTATATCAGCAAGCTATCGCCATTTCAGGTATTCCATTGTTAGTTGATGGTTCTCCACAACAAATCGTAGTGTTGGGTATGGGGAAACTGGGAGCATGGGAGTTGAATTTTTCATCGGACATCGATTTGATTTTTGCTTTTGCAGAAGACGGCGTTTTAAACGATAGAAAGCAAACTACCTATGGCGAATTTTTTACAAAGATTTGCAGGAAACTGGTTAAAGTTCTGGATGAAGTAACTGTCGAGGGTTTTGTATTTAGAACAGATATTCGTTTACGTCCGTTTGGAGATAGTGGGCCTATCATTATGACTTTCGATGGCATGGAAAATTACTATCTGACTCAGGCCCGAGAATGGGAGCGCTATGCCATGATAAAGGCGAGGCAGGTTGCAGGAGATCCTAAAACCGGACCGCAACTCATGGCGATGTTAAAGCCTTTCGTTTATAGGCGCTATATTGACTACGGTGCATTTGAAGAGCTGCGTAGTCTCAAGTATATGATTACTCAGGAGTTACAAAGAAAAGACCGCTTGGATAATATAAAACTCGGTCCGGGTGGGATACGGGAAATTGAATTTATAGGCCAGGCTTTTCAGCTCATAAGAGGCGGGCAAGAAAAATCATTGCAAAAACGAGGCATTCTTGACGTTCTCCGGACGTTATTAGACTTAAATTTGATCAGACAAGATGATGCTGAGCATTTGATTTACGCTTATCAATTTTTACGCAAAGTTGAAAATCATATTCAGGAATATCAGGATAAACAAACCCATGATCTGCCGACGGATCGCAATGTTCAGTTTATTTTGGCTAGGACTATGGGCTATGCAGAATGGTCGGCTTTTAAAGCAGATTTGGAAAATGTGCGTAAAGCAGTGCATGAGGTATTCGATCAAGTCTTCTCTCTATCCAAACAGGATAAAAAAAATCTCGACGCAGACTCGGCATGGTCAGCTAATAAAGATGATATGGATCTTGTCGATACGCTGCATGTATTGGGTTTTCAGCAAGGCGAAGACATTCTTAATGCAATTAAAGATTTTAAACATTCTGCAGCAATCAGACGATTAACAACCAAAGGCGCAGGTGTTATTGACAGGCTCATGCCTCAGCTGATGGAGACAGTGCAATCTGTCAACAATCCGGATGAAACCTTTAAACGCATACTCACATTATTTGAAGCTGTAGCCGGGCGGAATGTTTATTTATCGTTGCTTTCAGAAAATCCCGAAGCGCTTGCGCAGTTAGTTAAGTTGTCTGCGGCCAGTCCCTGGATCTGTGATTATTTATCTCTTTATCCTATTTTATTTGATGAGTTAATGGATCCTCAAAGGCTTTATGATCCATTAAAAAAACCAGATTTGATGCGTGAGCTCAATCGCATGTTAGCCGATGTTGATCATGAAGATACGGAGCAAGTGATGATGAAACTCAGGCAGTTCAAGCATTTGAATGAGTTGAGGGTTGCTGCTGCCGATATCATGGAGATCATTCCGATCATGGTGGTCAGTGATTATTTAACCTATATTGCGGAAGTCTTATTGGAAAAATCGCTGCAAATTAGCTGGCAGGAACTCACAACAAAGCATGGGCTTCCACCCGAAACCGATAATGAGTACTTGGGTTTCGGTATTTTAGCTTTTGGTAAATTGGGCGGTATCGAGCTGGGTTACGGATCGGACTTGGACTTGGTCTTTCTTTATAACTGTAACGATAATCAAGCCAATACCAATGGTTCAAAACCAATAACATGCTCGCAGTTTTACGGCCGGTTAGGCCAAAAAGTCATGCATATGCTCAATACCCGCATGCTTTCCGGAATTCTGTATGAAGTGGATATGCGACTTCGTCCCAGTGGCAATTCCGGGCTTTTAGTAACGCCTGTCAATACTTATGAGGATTACTTGCGGAACAACGCATGGACTTGGGAGCATCAGGCGTTAGTACGAGGCCGATTTATTGCTGGTGATCCGAAAATCAAAACGGAATATGAACACATTCGTAAACGTATTCTTACCCTGCCCCGAGATACTCACGGATTGAAAGCAGACGTACGTGATATGCGCGAAAAAATGCGGGAAAACCTGGCCTCAAAAAACTCCGCGCTATTCGACTTAAAACAGGGCAAAGGTGGTATTGTTGATATTGAGTTTATAGTACAATTTGCGATACTCAATTTTGCCTCCAAACATGAATCGCTAGTGACTTATACCGACAACATCAGGTTATTGGAAGGCTTAAGTGATTGTGGCTATTTGGCAACGGCGGATGCAGAAGAGCTCAAGCGTGTTTATTGCAAATACAGGGATTTTGGACATAAACAGGCTCTTCAGGGAAAGCGCCCAGAAAGTTCAAATATTGAATTCATTGAGGAACGTGCCACTGTCAGCAGGTTATGGCATGACTTGATGGAATGAATTTTAAGAAAAGCAGATTTCTCATGATAAGTTGGAGACACAATAATGACGATGGACGATAGAGATGGATTCATTTGGCTGGATGGTAAATGGGTTGATTGGCGGGATGCCAAGGTTCACGTATTAACGCACACATTACATTACGGTGCGGGTGTATTTGAAGGCATACGTGCTTATCACGCGGAAGGCGGCACGGCGATTTTTAAATTGGCTGAGCATACAGACCGGTTATTTCGATCCGCTCATATCCTCAATATGAAGATTCCATACAGCAAAGAAGAGCTTAATGAAGCTCACCGAGATGCGGTTGCCAAGAATAATCTGGACAGTGCTTATATCAGAAGCATGTGTTTCTATGGGTCAGAAGGCATGGGGCTGAGAGCTGACAATCTTAAGGTGCATGTGATGATTGCCGCCTGGACCTGGGGCGCTTACTTAGGTGCCGATTGCATGGAAAAAGGTATTCGCGTCAGAACATCCTCCTACACGCGAAACCATGTCAACAGTACTATGTGTAAGGCTAAGGCAAACGGAAATTACATCAATTCAATTTTGGCTCTGCAAGAAGCTTTAAGTACAGGCTATGATGAAGCGCTTTTACTTGATCATGAAGGCTTTGCTGCAGAGGGAAGCGGGGAAAACCTGTTCATCGTCAGAAATGGCAAGTTGTTCACACCAGAAACCACTTCGGCACTTGAAGGCATTACGCGAGATACAATAATGACTATCGCAGAAGAGCAAGGCCTTAAGGTTGTTGAAAAAAGAATCACGCGTGATGAAGTCTATGTCGCTGATGAAGCTTTCTTTACCGGTTCTGCTGCAGAAGTAACTCCCATCAGGGAATTGGATGGTCGAATAATTGGTAGCGGCGCCCGTGGTCCAATTACTGAAAAATTACAAAATTTATACTTTGATTATGTTCACGGAAGAAGAGCTGATCATAAGGATTGGTTGACTTTTGTAAGTTAGTTGAAGTGTTAAACAAAAGCTCCTTTTTAATGGAGCTTTTGTCGCTATACAACACGCTAAATTCGTTTCTATTTATCAAGTTGAGATATAAAATCTTTTGATACTCTAATACTTCTGTTAAATAATGATTGGTATGCTTCATGCCCTCTTTTGGCCAATATTAATCACAGTTATTTCTGATCAATTATTCTAATGCATTAGCTATTTCATCTGGATTCCTGTTTGCTATAAATCTGCCTGACTTTCCGGTTAAACTAAGCCATTGTGTCTTGTGTTATATGACAGTAATGTTTTTTTCAACTTTAAGCTTGATCAAGCGACTTAGATACTGTCAGGGATTTGCCCAAATGACCTGTAATTGTCCGGTGAGTAAATCGTCTTGATCTGCGGCAATTTGATTTGCCCTGGAATATGTCTTTAATTGATTGCTAGGTACTTGATGAGCCAGCGATTGAATCCAGTGCTCCCTTGCTTTTTATGAACGAAAGGTCAGCTCACAGGTGGGGGCGGCTCCTCAATAGACGAGTCCGGAATGTTATTTGTTTCAGCATCAGATATAGACTTTGGCTTCCTTAAGTCACGTCTCCCATCACCGCGCTGAGCCCGTAATCCACTTTTATAACCAATGTTTTCAAGCTCGGAGAATGCTATCAAAATGAGAGTCGTCCATATCGCTTACCAGCAGTTGCGCCGTTATGGAAAATCACGGGTCAGCTGGGCGCGTAAACTTACTCAGGGCCTGATCAAGAACGATCATTTTGTTGAAGTGTTTTCCGATCGAGATGTGGCTGCTTTCGAAGCACCTTTTGGTATTCGGGACTTAGGCATCGGCAAAGCGAACAAACGCTTGCTGGAGACAATCGATGCGGTTGAGCCTGATCTGGTCATTGCCGGTCATTGCGATATTATCAGTAATGATACGCTGCAAGAAATTCGAAGGCGCCATCCCGAAGTCGTAATCGCACACTGCAACAACGATCCCTTGTTCGTTCCTGAAAACGTCGAGCGCATAAAGCACCGTGCTGCTGTAGTTGACGCTGTATTCGTGTCTACCGGAAGTCGCGAACTGGTAATTTTCGAAGGACTGCGGGCCCGTGTTTACCATATGCCCAACCCGGTTGATCCGTCGATCGAAAATCTCGACAACAGCATTCGTAACGATCTGCCGATTGATCTCCTCTTTTGCAGCAACGCCACCGCCTATAGCAAACGCCTTGAATCGGTAAAATGGTTGAAGGAAAAGCTCGATAATGAGTGTAATTTCAAGATATACGGTAGCTTCGGTGAGCCACCTGTTTGGGGGCGTGAATACGACCGCGTGCTGGCCCAGACCAAGATGGGGCTCAACTTTAACCGCCAGGAAGGCTATTATTGGTATTCGTCAGCGCGCATGGCCCAACTCGCCGGAAACGGCATCCTTCAGTTTACGCATTGCTCAAATGGATTTGACGAACTTCTGCCCCCTGAATCGCTGGTATATTTCGACGAGCAGGAAGACTTGCTGGACAGAATCCGCGAATTCAACGCCGACAACGCCAAGCGGCAGGCTTGGGCCGCACGCGCACGCGAATTCTTTCATGCCGAGATGAACAGTCAGTTATTTGCTCAGTACATTGTCGAGGCCTCGCTGCAGAAAACCTTCAGTCATGATTATGTTTGGGCTCGAGATATCCGGCCTGATGGGAGGACAAATTAATGCTCTTGCTAGCCCAGATTGCGCCGTTTGCCCAGGGTGGCAATCGTCTGTGCTTCGTCCACCCGGATGACCCCCTGCGTTGTATCAAGGTGCGGCGACCGGACTTCCCCTTGACGGCTTTGCGGAAAAAGAAAAAGTTCCCTAAGAACCTCAAACCACTTTCCAGCTTTGACGATAACCTTGAAGAGCATCATGTCATGGCGACGCTGGACAAACGCATTGGTCCTGAGTTGTATCTGCACCTGAGTCACTGTTACGGCTTTGAAGAAACTGACCTGGGCCGCGGACTGACATCGGAACTCATACGTGATGCCAGCGGTAGTATTTCCTATTCACTCAAACAGTATTTATGGGAATTCGGTCCAACCAGCAGTTTCGAGAAGGCCTTATCGGAACTCTGTGAGTTTTGGATTAAGCACACTATTCCGTCTCGAGATCTGCTGCTGCACAACATCGTTGCCCAGCGGGATGCAAATGATGAGGTGCGCCGTCTGGTCGTAATTGATGGTCTTGGCAGTCCGGGTTTATGGCCATACCAATGGCTGCCTGCTTCCGCACAGCGCGCCCGGGCAATACGAAAGACCGTTAATCTTAGATTCCGGATGACACGCTATCTCGACGAAATTAATTCAGGGAAAATCCCAGGTAAATTGGGTCGTCTGCTTCATGATGGAACAGGGAGATTGCCTACATGAGGCTAATGCAAATTATGCTCTCTCAATCTGAAGCGGGAGCGGAGACCTATTTCGAGAAAGTGGCTGCTGCTTTCGCGCAGCAGCCGGGCATCATCCAGCAACTCGTTATTGAAGCACAACCTTCGCGCGAAAGGCGCCTTCAGGCAGCACAAGTCAACTTCGTGACTGTCCCCATGGGGGGAATTAAGCGCCCATTGTTTTACAATTTGCGATTGAAACAGGCAGTTGCAAAATTTAAACCCGACATCATCGTCACGTGGGTTAACCGGGCATCGCGAAAATGCCCGGATACTGACGCGTTGGTCGTTGGGCGCCTAGGGGGTTATTACGATATCAACAATTACCGAAAATGTGATCACCTTATCGTGAATGCACCGGATTTGGTGCGACATGTTACCGAGCACGGCTGGAACCCGAATAAGGTCAGCATGATTTCAAATTTTGGTGAGCTTCCCGACGCCTTACAAGAGTCCAGTGCTTTGCCTGAAATTCCCGCAGGGCACACCGTGCTTCTTGCGCTTGGGCGGCTCCATATCAAAAAGGCTCACGATACGCTGATCCAAGCCATGCCAAAAATACCGAATGCGATACTGTTGATTGCTGGAACCGGAGACTTGCAGGCGCAACTGGAGGCATTGGTCAGTTCGTTGGGTATTACTGACCGCGTCAAATTTCTTGGGTTGCGTAAAGACATCCATAGTCTCTTTAAGTTGGCTGATATTTGTGTGTTTCCATCGCGCTTCGAGCCCCTCGGCAATGTAATCCTGGAAGCTTGGGCTTCCGCTACCCCCGTTGTTGCCGCATCAAGCCAGGGTCCATCGTGGCTTATTCAGGACGGCGACAATGGACTGCTATTCCCTGTCGATGATGTGGATCAATGTGCCCTGCAGGTCAACCGCCTGATTGCAGACCCATATCTCCGTGAGAAACTGGTCGCGGCTGGAAGTCGATCATTTGAACAAGAATTTTCGATGCCCGTGATCATCAACAAGTACATCCGTTTGTTCGAAAATCTACTGAAGGATCGTCATGATACCAAGGGCATTGCACGATGAGTTCGCCTTTGCGCATTGCCCAGATACTTGCCGGCGCGGAGAAAGGTGGGGCCGAAAACTTCTTTGTCAGGCTGGTGACGGCACTTCACCAGTCCGGCAAGACGGAACAACTAGCGTTCATTCGGCCGCACCAGCACCGATTGGACTCACTACGCCAAGCGGGCGTTCCCACGCAAGGCTTCCGGTTCGGTGGCCCGCTGAATTTAATTGATCACTATCGCTACGTACGCGCGCTAAAAGCGGCTCAACCCGATATAGTGATGACCTGGATGAACCGGGCCAGTAGCGCGACGCCCAAGAACGACTACCTACTTGTGGCCCGTCTGGGCCACTACTACAACCTGAAGTATTACCGTCATTCCGATTACTGGGTCGGAATCGCCAAAGGCATCTGCGACCACCTGGTGAAGGGTGGCATGCCGGCCGACCGCGTTTTCCATATCCCGAATTTCGCTGATGAAACCCCGGTTACCCCGCTGCCCCGAGATAGTTTCAACACGCCGGCTGACCAGCCGCTGCTGATTGCAGCGGGTCGGCTGCATATAAATAAGGGTTTCGACACCCTGCTTCATGGATTGCGATTGATTCCCGATGCAACCCTCTGGCTGGCTGGTGATGGCCCCGAGGAGAGCAATCTCAAATCGCTGAGCAGGGAGCTGGGTATAGACGCGCGGGTACGTTTTCTCGGTTGGCGAAGTGATGTAACGGCCCTGATGGCGACTGGTGATCTCTTCGTCTGCCCTTCGCGGCACGAGGGGTTAGGTTCGATCGTTATGGAATCTTGGGCGCACCGGTGTCCAATTGTCGCAACCAATTCGCAGGGCCCCGGCGAAGTGATTGAGCACGGCGTGACCGGCCTGGTAGTGCCGGTCGATCAGGACGAGTCTCTGGCTGGCGCGATCAACGAATTGCTTAGGGACTCCGTGTTGCGGGAGCAATTCGCAGCTCAGGCAAAGGCCCATTATCTAAAGCACTACAGCCAGAAAGTTATTGTTGCTCAGTACAACGACCTCTATCGAACCCTGATCGACAAGCCTCGCCCCAAATGATTGCCAATCAAGACACGCGCGATCATATGCCTTGCTGAATCAATACATTCGATTTGTCTGGTGGGAGTGCGGCATCTGGTCATTGATCTTCAAGTGAGGATAACGAATTGGGAAGCCGGTACGGCTGATGTTTGACAAAGTAAATATTATCCAAATCTAGGGTGACACTGTGAAATTTAGCGATATGTTCGGCAAGGGCAAGAACCGGCGCGAACTCGCCTTGGCAAAACAGCAGAAGCAGGCTTTGGCAATGCTGCATTTTCAGAATCTGGCTCTAGTCGAATCGACGCCCGGTGTAGGCAACGACATTGATCAGGAACTCGTTGTTTCGCTAACCACATTCCCGGCGCGAATCAATGATGTTTACCTGACCATCGAAAGTCTGTTTCAACAGTCCCTCAAGGCGGATAAGGTAGTCTTATGGTTGTCGAAAGCGGAGTTCGATCCGCTCGATTTACCGCAGACCTTACGAAACTTAGAGCGGCGGGGATTGACTATTGCATTTTGTGATGAGGATCTGGGGCCTTACAAGAAGTTTTATTATGCTCTGAGCGCCTTTCCGGATAGCCTGTTGATCACGGTGGATGACGACATACTTTATCCGCCAGACATGATCGACCAACTTTATCGTGCGTGGAAGCGCGAACCACAACTCGTGCATTGCCAACGCGCACACAAGATTGCCTTTGGCCGGAACGGTTCGATCCTGCCCTATAAGCATTGGAACAAGACAATACGGGATGAAAAGGCATCACCTTTAATCATGCCTACCGGTGTTGGTGGCGTCTTGTATTTTCCCGGTTGTTTCGACCCGGCAGTCAGCGACAAGGCGCAATTTATGCGACTGGCGCCCAAGGCGGACGATATTTGGTTGAAGGCAATGACCTTGAAGCATGGCGTTCTGTGTCGCAAAGTGCCCGACTTGCGTCCCTGGAATTCACGTTATTTGACCGTTGAGTACTCCCAGCAGTTGGCGCTCAAGCGTATCAACAAAAAAACACTTGGTGGTAACGACCAGAAAATCCTTGATACTTTTGATTACTACAACTTGTGGAGCCTATTGAATGAGGATAACGCAGAATGATGGAGATGCAGGGGGTTGATGCTTTCCGTTCGGTTATGTCTCGACTTCGCGCTACATTTGCTGGGATTTCGTGTTGGGAACCTAACCGGTTCGATGGCGGTAGAAGGTGGCTGGGTTTCCTCGGCGCTTTGACGGTACTTTTGTATGCATTTCTAGGAATTAGTGCGCTGGGATTTGCGGGGAAACTTATTTACGTTCTCATGCTGAGCAGTGTCGTGTTTTTTTTCACTGCCCCCGTTGAGGTACGTCGGTCGACAGTTTTCGTTCTATTATTGGTCTCAGTGTGCGTTCCCTTAGCCAGTTGGGCGTTATCGCTATTGACTCATCCTGAATTGGCCGAAAAATCACCTAAAGTCAATCGAGTGGTCAACTGGTTGTTGCCGATTACAGTTGCGTTTGCTCTGGGGGGGCACACCCGCAATACCCTGCTCGCATGGGCGGCGGCACTGCTCGGCCTGCTTGTGGCGACGTGGTTTGGGGGCGGTTTGAAGGAGATCTTGCGCGGCCTTGACGGTTACCGTGTTGATTTTGGTTTACACAATGCTCAGCATACGGCTATGTATTTTGGAGTGGCTTTGTTGGGTCTTCTCAACTTCTTGCCGAGGTTGATGGCGAGGCAGTCTTCTCGGTGGTTCATCTTTCCGGTTTGGCTTGCTCTCGCAGTATTTATGACAACCTGTGTCATCATCGTCCAGACGCGCGCTGTTTGGCTTGGACTTTCTGTCTCGCTATTGGTTATGGCTGTGATGTTCGCTCAATCGCTACGTCACTATCGAGGGTTGATGCTGGGCCTGATGATTGCCACAGCAAGCCTGCTGTTTCTACTTGGGCAAAGTGAGCTTGTCGAGCGCCGAGTCGAGTCGGAGCTAAAGACCTTCACCTCAGCTTTTCAGGGAAGCTTAGAACAGATCCCGTTCGATAGTTCTGGTATTCGTTTGCGCAGTTGGGTGGAAGCTGCTGATTGGATAGAACAGCGTCCGATATTCGGTTGGGGGGGGAAAGGCCGCGGACTGGTAATGAAGCAGGCCACTTCCTTTCCGGAATCGGTACGCCAGAGATTCCGCCATCTGCATAACTCCTATCTGGATACGCTGGTGAATTTCGGCGCTGTTGGCCTGCTGTTGCTGCTTGGCTTATGGAGCTGGTTGACTTATGCATCGATAGCGGCTTATCGGCGTGGCGTTTTGCCGCGCGACATGTTGCAGTTCTTTATTAGCTTCATGGTATTTTGGGCAACAATTAACTTCTTCGAGTCTTATGTCTATTTCTTTAGCGGTACTTTCGTATTTGCTCTGGTGGCAGGGGGGGTGTTAAGCCATATCTGGTTATACCAACAGATTGATGTATCTAAAGGGGTTCTTTAACGATTGCCTACGAAAACAAGAAAAGGCGAAAGCACCGCACTTATGATGAGAGAAAGGTTATCAACATAACCGGCTTTCAAAAAGAGGGCGACAACGACGTTGATATTTACCGATTTTTATAAAACATTAAATTGCAGATATGAGTTTTGCATGTCTAGTTTATTAATGATTAAGTAAATCTATTGATTTAACAATTCTTCGTATACCTTGAGGGTGTCCTTGCACATTCTTTCTAAGGTAAACAATGAATTGTTTTTTATAACAGGACGATTTGATAAAAAATCCTTTATTTTAGAAGTGGCGGTTTCAATGTCTCCAACGTCAACCAATCCTTCTTGAAATAATTCAGCCATTTGTTCCTCTACACCACCTGTTGCGTAACCTATGACAGGTATGCCCAAGCTTAATGCTTCGGCCGTTGTCCTGCCAAAAGCTTCAGGTTCAGTTTTGATGGTTAAAACAATGCTGGAAATTGACATGATATTTTCAAGGTCATTTCGATGGCCGGTAAACGTTATATTTTTCGATAAACCCGCGCTGATAACTGATTTTTCCAGTTCGTCCCGGTAATAGGTTTTTTTCGGATCCGTGTCTCCTACAATCAGGCCATGCACAGGAAGAGCCAAATCAATTAAGCGGAGCATAATTTTGATAAAGTCTTCATGACCTTTTTTACGCGTCAGACGTCCGGGGATAGTTATTAATGCTTTATCAGCTGTTTCCGGAAATTCTTCATACCATGCCTTCATCCATTCTTTACTTGGCCGGTACTCGGGAGTAAATTTTTGGGTATCAACGCCGCGATGAATAACCTTTATTTTCTTAGGATCGACATTAGGATAAGAGTTGATAATGTAGTTTTTCATCATATTGGAAACAGCAATGACGCGTTCACCGCATGTCATTATTTCGCTATATCGATTAACCGAATGATGACTATGAAATGTGCTGACTAAGTGGGGACGGTCTTTTTCGGGTAATGATTTCCAGGCCAAATAACATACCCAGGCCGGTAAACGGGAGCGCAGATGGACAATATCCGGACGGATATCCAACATTATGCGCCTGAACCAGAGGATATAGCGGACTGTCGAGATTTTTTTTGCTCCTATGTCGGCTTGAATATGTTCGCTGCCTTCATTGATTAGCTGTTGTACCATCCGGCCACCTGCCGATACGACAATGGAGCGATGGCCTTGTTTAGCCAAAAAGCGGCCGATTTCCAGCGTGCCTTTTTCGACGCCCCCACCATTTAATGCCGGTAGGACTTGAATGACGGTAAGTTGTTTATTCGACATAATTAAAGTGTTTAAGAATCAATTTCGCGCAACGCTGCGCTTCATTCAGGTGGAGAGTAGGTTTGGGTATAACCGTTTTATTGGGCCAATCATTGACTCGATAAAGCGCTTTTGCTGTTAATAAATCTTCAATGCCTTGCTGGATGCGGCCGTTTTTAAGAATAGGCACTTCCAATAATCCAGTGGAGGCACCCGAAGTCAATCCTTCGTAGATCATCGATACACTGTCCTCACTGACCCATACAAAACCGGATTCGCAAAGTTGATCCGGAAGCCAGTCAGGTCCGGTTTCTGTATGGGGTGTGATAGTCAGTTTGGTTTTGAGATGATTCAGAAGGGGTAAAAAATCGCCTGGCGTTCGTCTTGATGTGGTTAATTTCCAGCGAATATCGGGGGCGCCGTCAATGATAGTTTCAATTTGTTCTGCCATCTGGTGACTGTTCCAACCATGATGTTTGGAAGGCCCGCCGATCAGAAAAAGCCCTTTGTTTTTGTCGTGGGTTTGACAGGGTTTGATTTTATTGATGGCGCCCAGTGTAGATATCACGTTATTTTGCTGGAAATGCCCGTCATGCTGAGGTATCAAGGCCATATCAAAAAGACTTAACGGAAGCGAGGGCTTCATTAAAACGATCGATTTCCCGCCAAAAAGAAAGCGCCCTATCAGCAGTAATAGATGAGTATTATGTCCAGCAGCTATTATCAAGTCCGGTTTTTTGATCCGGACATCTTTGTACATTGTCACAATCGTTTTAAAGCGTGCCGATAAAGTAAGGCTGGCCTCGTACCTATGGACCTCAATCGGCATTAATTCTGCCAAGGCGTTGGTCAAGCCTTCCAACTGATTTCTATGGCCGGGTTTGTTATCGGTTATCAGCCATAGTTGCAGCGGTTGGGAAGGACTCATAATTTGGGTCATTTACACAAAGGTTAAGGCATTTACGGCCGCCCAGATTAGCATGGGCTAACGCCTTATTCAATGTGATCAACATACGGATTATGCTCACAGAACTAATCAAGGGGCTTGAGAAATAATATTATCTTCTGCTTGATACTTATATCTCCCCCAAATCCCTAAAAATAGGTGGAATGGATCGTCTCAGAACTCACTGGATTTGGGAAGTTCAGATTTTGGCGTTGATTCAGAAATGGTGATCGTGCCTTTGTGTAAAAAGGTATTATCCTTCTTCGGCTCAACAGATGCGCTTTCGATAATAATCCGGCATGCGGATGCGCCGATCAACCTGTCGTTAGATAATAAAACGCGTTTCAAATGCCCACCCACCTTCAGTAATTTGGATTGATTCCAATAAGTATTTTCCGGATATCCCTCAGCGGATAAAGACTGTAACCCCCAGTTGAATAAATACTGGGTTGAATCGGTAGTTTTTTGCTCCTGATAAAAGTTTTTTATTGATGAGTTTTGAAAAGAAATTAAACCGTTATTCAATCCCGATGCGTTCAGATGACTTTCAATAACTACTAGATTTGATTCCTTATTTAGGGTGAATTCACCAGAATATCCGGATATTAACGTTTCTTTCAGTTTACCGTTGTTCTGCTGTTTTATATTAATGGTTTGTCCACGGAAATCGTCCTGGGGATTGAGGCTGGCATTGAGCGCAAGAGGTTCAGTGTTCTCGGGAGAAAAAAGCTTGATGTTATTAGATTGTGGACTTTTAACTGATCCGTTGGCGGAAACCTCAATAGAGTAAACCCCAGCAGTTGACGGGCAACTGTTGACATGAATAACCGACTCTGCAATGTGCATGATACTTTCAATTAGTGCAATACCTGATATATCAGAAGCGCTCAGGTCAATGATTGTTAGAGGCAGAGGGCCGTTATCAAACATGCTGGGAGCTTGAGGAGCCGTTTGTGGCTCTCCGTTTGCGTGAGTCATCACTGCAAAGCTCAAGATAACTGAGCCCAACTTGACAGATGAGTTTTTCATAAATTTAACCTTTTGATTTTCTATCAAGAGTTGTTTTGGAAGTCGAGAAGTATGAGTCTTAAAAAATCAGGGCGCTGTTTGAGGCAAATAAATTAGCCCCAAACAACGAAATCCAATGATCGGGAAGTTATTTCAAGCCGAAAACGAGTAAGGGTGACCGCTTTTATACTCTTCAGCAATCAGAGGACGCATGTCGAGCTTTAAAATCTGACAAAGTAGCATTATTTATTGTAGAGCTGGTAAGTCAACTTCATTAAATGGAAATTCATCAAACGCAGAAACTTGTGCGCTAGGATTAACCGATTCAATTTTTAAACTACCTTCTTGCCAAAAATAATTAATATTGTTGTAGCCGTTCGTGTCTAGGGTGATTCGGCAGGGGGAAGTCTGAATCAGGCTATCCCTGACAAAAACAGTGCGTGCAATATTACCGTCATCACGGCGCGATTTTGATCGCTGCCAATATTTATTCACTGGATAACCCAGTTTAGATGTCATATTGAGGCCCCAATCAGAGATGTTGTAAAAGTCCCTGTCAGATTCACTTAAAGAGTCCCGATAAAGGCTTTTGACGGTATGGGTTGAATAGCTGTCAAGTTCAGCATTTATACTCTCTACCTCCAGTTTGCTGTTCGATGTCATCAGGTTACTTGAGTCGTTATAAGTAACCTGGGCAGTGTAGTCATTGACCTGCATGTCTTCCAGAGTGCCGGGAGAGAGCTGATAAAGCAAAATAGTTACACCGCGTCCAGTCACGGGTTCGCTTGGAATTGCAAAAAGACGGTATGAACCACCGGATGAGGTGAGCAGGACTGTATTGTTTTGCCGACGTCCACGGACACGGCCATCAGAAAAGATGTTAACTTTGTATTCGCCTATTGCATCGCTACAACTGCTTGCATGAATCCTGGCTTCAGCCACATCCATGATGCCATCATACAAAGCGAAAGCAGATCTCTCCGGATCACTCAAGTCGGTGTTCGTAATCAGGGTAGAGTTGGGTTCTATAGCATAAATATCGGTAATTGCAGGTGGATTAAGACTCTCAGCATTCACAATGCTTGAACAGCTTATAATCACCGCCGAGGTTAACAAAATTATGTTGTGGTTCATTAAAAACTCCTCAAGAATTCAAAATAGTTATTGATCCAACGAAATTACGCTGTAAAAAATCCCTTATAACGCGATAGAGATGTTTTATTGGTTACTTAAAACCCTGCAGATGTCTGCGACCAGAGAATAAAATCTAAGCACCTCAGTAATGCGCGTTCACTCTAAAAAAAGGACAGCACCTTTCCTAAAAATCAAATTCATAAGCAGGAGACGGAGGTTCGGTGCTGATAGTCAATGTTCCTGATTGCCAGAAAAAATCTATGTTATTAAAGTCTGATGTGTCGATAACAATTCGGCAGGCATTGGGTCCGACAAGCCTTTCTTTCACAATTACAGTTCTTCCTAAAACGCCGTCGTTACGAAGAGACTTTGAGCGTTGCCAGTATTTTTGAATGGGGTAGCCTAAATTGGATAATGATTTTAGGCCCCAGTCAAAAATGTAAGGGAGACCTGAGACGCTATCGATAGACCGATAAAAATTTTTGAGATCCCGGCTTTGATAAGCTGTAAAGCGTCCATTAATTCCCTGAACGTTAGTGACACTGTCTATGTTGAGTGTCGTGGTATTTGCATCGTAAGTCGCATTGGAATAGTAACCATTCACTTTGGTACGGTTTAAAGAGCCCGGTTCTGTCTGCTTGACTGTGATTGCCTGGCCTCTAAATTGAACCAGTGGATTAATGGTCGCGTACAAGGTAAAAGTTGACGCTGGCGAATCCACGGTTACAAAATTGTAATCTGGGTTATTCACCGTGCCGTCGGTGAATATGAATAATTCGTAAGTCCCTGCCAATGAAGAACAGCTCATGGCGGCAATGACTGCTTCAGTTTGATGCATCACTCCGGCTAAAAGCGCGTAAGCCGCTCTTTCTGGGCCGAATAAACCTGTTTTAGCAACGGGGGGTGATGTAGGTCCGGCTGCATAAATGTCGGGGGGGGGCATGGGATTAGCGGTGGATGATGCCGTCGCAATGGACGCTAAACCTGACAACATTACTGCTGCTATGAGTTTGTAGTTCATTGCTGCTCTTCCTCGAAAGTCTATCGTTTTAGGTAGGTATTTAACTAGTTTTTGATGTTCAAAATGATTAAAAATTTAAACAAATTTAAGTGATAAGGCGAGGTCCCTGGCATGGGCTGCTTTATTAAAATCACTTAAATACTAGTAGCTGTAATGGGCTGCTAACGCATGGCATTAGCAGCCGCTTGGCAACTTGTTTGTCTAAAATTTATGAATTCCGTATGGAGGCTTTCAGCTCCCGGATCATCGAAAATTAGCTAATGCAAGTTTTTTATAATATAACAATCTATTAACCATTAATTGAATGGATGCTCTTCAAATGCTGCTACTGGTGCAGATGGAGCAACAGACTCAATTTTCAGGCTACCATTTTGCCAGAAGTAATCTCTGTTGTTTGATCCAACTGTATCGATAGTGATACGGCAGGAGTTTGCACCCACTAAGCGGTCTTTCACAAATACGGTACGGCCAATATCGCCATTGTCACGGCGAGATTTAGACCGTTGCCAGTATTTGTTAACTGGGTAACCCAATTTTGAAATGGACTGCAGGCCCCAATCAAAGATGGTGTAGTAGTCGTTGCTACTTTTGTTAAGCGCACCACGATAGAAGTCTTTAATGACACGACCTGAATATGAATCAGGTCTGCCGTTGATACCCACAACGTCTACACGGCTGTCAGAAACCATCATGTTATTGACGCTGTTGTAAACCACGTCAGCATGATAAAGGCTCACACCTGTTCCATTCAAATTGCCATTGCCTACTTGATCGACTACCACTTTTTGCCCGCGACCGGCAACAAAAGCGTCTAATTCGGCGTCAAGTTCGAATGTGCTTCCGCCTGAGACGACTTCAACGGAGTTGTCTTTAGACGCATTATTGGTGGTGTAACCATTGGCAAAAATGCTTACATCGGCAGTCAGGCTGGAGCAACCTTGTGCGTGAATTCTAGCTTCTGCGACTTGCATTACACCTTCATAAAGAGCGTAAGCCGCTCTTTCAGCAGCACTCAAATCTGTGGTGGCAACGATGGGTGACTGAGGTCCGTTGCTGTAAATGTCATTAATTAATGGTGGGTTGGCTGCGTTTGCCATTGATGAAATTCCGATCATTACGGCTGACGCTACGATTGTTAATTTTGTGTTCATAAAAAACTCCTTAACTCTTATAAGAGAATAATAGGGTGTCATGTTGACCAATTGAGTCAGCGGGGACATGACAGCCCCGCTGACCAAGAGAGCATATTGCTCAATTCTTTGTTGATAACAGTTTTAAAGGTTTTTTCTGGCCTGACTTATCATCTTGGAAATAAGTAGCGGGCTGGTTTGACTCAATCGTGCTTATCAGGCCGTTTTTTTACGCCAGGTCGATAATAAACCTATGAGTGCTGAGCCCATTAACCACACCGTGCCTGGCAGAGGAACTTGAGAAGGTGGATCAATTGGTCCAGTTGATCCGGACCGTTTTACGCCTTCTACTTTCATGATGAAAGGTCCTTCATCTCCAAATTGAGCGCCTTCGCCCCTGTCAAATGCCCAGTATCCTGATCCGCCATCGTAAGACCATTCGGTTAGAGACGCCTCTGGAGTGGCTGAGAGATAAACCCAATACCAGCTGTTCTTCTGAAATACTGCTGGAGTGTTAGTATCTTGTTCGGGCGCACTAAATACAGCAAACTTGGCAGTTGTGTTGAACGAGCTGGGATTAATCATGCTGATTAATGAACTGCCGGGTGCTGAAGGAGCATCTGTTTGATTGGCTGAATCCGAATAGACTTCTAGTGTAATCCCTGCTGTGGGGCCGAATAATGTTCCGGAACGAAGCAATAAAGTTATATCGCTTACATCACAGCCAAAGGGACAAGCTGATTCGGTTACGCGAAATGCACTTGCCATCCAGCCCGGAGGGACGCCTTGACTGCCAAATTCTTCTAAATTGGTATTGTTATATAAAACATTTGCCGAGGCTGATCCGGCTAAAAGGCCTAAGGCGACAATAGAGCTAAATTTTTTAAATGGTATTTTCGTTTCGAACATAATAAATTACCCCTAAGTGAAATAATTTAAGTGCAACCCGACTGTCTGCTTGTCTGCAGATTCTTGGCTTTCCGTCCCCGGCTCACGGCGGGTTAGGCTTTTACTTAAAGGAACTAAAAAATATCCTTGTTGTCTCGATCTGTGTCTTAAGTAACTGAGTTAAATACTCTCAAACCTCTTGAAATCAAGACATGATCCTGTGTCTGGTAAACTCAGTTTTCGCGCTTGTTTTTAACTCAAAAAATAGTGATCTCAATGCAGTGGTTACCACTTTTCGAATTACAGATAAACATTTCTCCCTTCTTTTTGACTGATGTTAGCGATGTCTGTATTGATAACTGAGCTGAAAAATTGTTAGTAATTTTTCATTTCATTCAAAAGAGATAAATCCGACTTTTTATCGATCTATAAGTCATGTCTGAATAGAAATGATGCACTAACGTTCTACCCCCTGCGTATTATTCAGCCCCCTCTTTCGTTTAAAGTTTCCTTGAAATCCCCTCAAATTTCCATAAAACCAATATCAAAATAAGCTCAAATAACATCGATGATTTCTTGCGAGATGTTTAATATTATGATGTGCGGGGCGGTGACGAGCTTTTTGTTCGGAAAGAAAGGGTAAGCAGCAAGAATGAATGGCAACTGATTGGTTTTTGGATGCTTAGATGTTACGTAAATAATCTTTGCAATCTAAATTCATTGGTATTGTTCGGCTATGAAAGAAAAATCGATGTCTATCCCAAGAAAACACTGCAGGTTCCTGTCTGCATTTTTTGCGAATGAGAAGTTCGACCTATCAGGATTGATTGCCGGTTTATTCTCCAATTGCCGAGCGTTGTAATTTCATTGCCAAATTCCGAAATGACTTTCACACTAACCAATAACGGATTTAATATTTTCTATCGTTTATAATTTGCCAAATTCACAGTTCTGGTAGTCAACATGGATTATTCAACCGCAAAGCTAGCTCCGGAATATCACAGTTTTTTAAGTCACTTGCAGTACCTGGAAAAATTGACCGATGCCGAGTTAAAAAAAGTGGATCGGGTCATGCAGTCTACGGTCGTGGAAACCTTACCGCATTTGCTGATCAAGTTGGGCATTTGTTCCGAATTCGATATTGCTGAGGCGTTTATTGCGACACACCCGATGGAAAAAGTCCGCGGGGAAGACTATCCGCTTGAAACGCCTTTGCCCGATAATGTGTCGCTTCGGTTTCTCAAGCAATACCATGTCATCGGTTTAAGCAAGGACGATGAGCAGATTCAGGTCGCCGTTATGGATCCTGAAAATCATTTTGTGCTTGATGCTTTGCAACTGGCGACTGGAAAAAATATTGCTGCCAAAATCGGGCTGATGTCTGAGATTGATGCTGCATTGGAAATGCAATACGGTGAAGGAAAGTCCCAGATGGACAAACTCGTCTCGAATCTTGAGTCGGATGAGATAGGAGAGGAAGATCTTGAGCATTTGAAGGACATGGCCAGCGAGGCGCCGGTTATTAAAATGGTCAATCTGATCATGCAACGGGCGATTGAAAACCGGGCGTCTGATATTCATATCGAACCATTCGAACAACGCCTGAAAGTACGCTTGCGTATTGACGGTGTTCTGCAAAATATCGATGCGCCACCTGTTACCTCAACCGCTGCCGTGTTATCCAGAATTAAAATCATGGCCAAGTTGAATATCGCCGAACGACGCTTGCCTCAGGACGGGCGTATTAAACTGCAAATGCTGGGTAAAGAACTGGACCTGCGTGTTTCGACGATTCCGACTTTATACGGCGAGAGTGTCGTTATCCGCTTATTGGACAAGGAAGCGACTGTTCTTGATTTTACTGCCCTTGGCTTTGTGGGTAAGCATTATCAAAAGTTTCTGGACGTATTGGCCCAGCCGCATGGCATTATCCTGATTACCGGCCCTACCGGCAGCGGTAAATCGACGACCTTGTATACGGCGCTCAAACAACTCAATACAGCAGAACGTAAAATCATCACGGTCGAAGATCCGGTTGAGTATCAATTGGAAGGCATAAATCAGATTCAAGCCAAACCTCAAATTGGGCTTAATTTCGCCACAGCCCTTCGATCCATTGTGCGGCAAGACCCGGATGTCATTATGATCGGTGAAATGCGTGATATCGAAACCGCCAGAATAGCCGTTCAATCGGCGTTGACCGGGCATTTGGTGTTATCGACGCTGCATACCAACGATGCGGCCGGCGGCGTTACGCGGTTGCTCGATATGGGGATGGAAGAATATTTGCTTAGCTCGACGGTTAACGGCATTTTGGCTCAGCGCCTGGTCAGAAAATTATGCCCTCACTGCAAGGAAAGTTATACCGTTGAGCCCAGTGTGGCTGAAGAATTGAAGTTGCGAAAATTTCAACCGGAAGGTGAATTGAAATTTTATAAAGCCGTCGGGTGTAATGCCTGCAATGGCCTGGGGTACCGCGGGCGAATGGCGATAATTGAGTTTCTGGTCATGAGCGATGCGTTGCGCAGATTAATCATGACCCATGCGGAGGCCGGTGAGATTCATCGGCTTGCCATCGAAGAAGGTATGCATACCATGTATGATGATGGTTTGGTGAAGGCCTTGCAAGGCTCGACCACGCTGGAAGAAGTTTTGCGCGTCACCACTGAATCCTGATGGCGTTATTCGCATTTAAAGTCGTTAACAGTAGCGGCGAATTGGAAGAAGGATTGCGCGAAGCGCTTGATGAATCAGCCTTGATAGCTGAGTTACAAGCCGAAGGCCTCATGCCGATAAAAGTCTCACCTTCTAGGGGCAGGACTTTTCTAGGCATACATTTGGGAGTAAAGCAACTTCGTTTGTCACAAAAGGAAATTTTGCTGGTTACCGGCGAATTGGCAACCTTGTTGGATTCAGGGCTTCCTCTCGATAAATCACTGTCGGTTTTGATCGAGTTGACCGTAGAAAATGAGAAATTGACCAAGCTACTGACTCGCGTACTGGATAAAGTTAAAGGCGGGTCAACCCTAGCCGATGCCTTGCAGAGTCAGGCGGGTGTTTTTTCGAAATTCTACATTAACATGATCCGGGCGGGTGAGGCGGGGGGCAGTCTTGGCAGTGTATTGGTGCGCTTGTCGGAATATCTTGAGCGTTCACGAGAACTTAAGGATACCGTCAGTACTGCTTTGATTTATCCGGTCATATTAATGATCATGTCCTTTGCATCCCTGTTTGTCATGTTGACCTTTGTGGTGCCTCAATTTACCGAAATGTTTGAAAGTGCGGGGCAGGCTTTGCCGGTACCTACCCAGATTGTTGTGGGATTGGCCAATTGGCTGCAAAGCTATTGGTGGCTATTGATGCTCGTTATATTGACTACCTATGTCTTCATGAGCTATCAATTGTCAGATCCTGTTTCACGTAAGGCCTGGGATGCGCGTTTTCTTAAAATGCCGTTAGCCGGTAATATCATCCTCAACATGGAAACGGCCAATATTACCCGCACCCTGGGAACGCTTCTTGGAAATGGTGTGTCTATTATCAGCGCCTTGACGATCGTACGCGAAACGGTATCCAACCTGACGCTGGTAGATGCAGTAAAAGATGCCGAAGAGCAGCTTAAACAGGGGCGCCATATGTCCGATGCTTTACTTGATAAGGCGGTTCTACCTAAAATGGCGATGCAAATGATTCGTATGGGAGAGGAAACCGGACGGCTGGAAGAAATGCTGCTTCGTGTTGCCACCATTTACGATAAACAGCTTAAAGTATCGATACAGCGCATGCTGGCATTGTTGGAACCGGTATTGATCATCACTTTGGGATTAATGATCGCAGGCATTATTGTGTCGATCTTGTTAGCTATTTTGAGTGTTAATGATTTGGCTTTTTAGGAAAAAATGATGAAACAACCGAAAAAGAACAATGGTTTTACTTTGCTCGAATTACTCGTTGTGTTAGGTATTATCGCTATGTTGGCCGGAATTGTCGGTCCGCAGGTCATGAAGCATATGGGCGCTTCAAAAACCAAAGCCGCCAAAGTCCAGATAGAGGGGCTTGCATCTTCGCTTGATATGTACAAACTGGATGTCGGTCGCTATCCGTCAACTGAACAGGGATTAAATGCATTGATAGAGAAACCGTCCGATGTGGAGCGCTGGAATGGTCCCTACCTGCGTAAATCAAAAGTTCCGGTCGATCCCTGGCAACAGCCTTATCAATATAAATTCCCTGGCGAACACGGCAATTTCGATTTGTTCTCGTTGGGAGCGGATCAAAAAGATGGTGGGGAAGGCGAAGATCAGGATGTTGTCAGCTGGTTATAGCAAAAAATAACGTTTTTGCCCTGTCACTAATGAAACCTTCAGGTTATTAAATTGTGCCGCCGAAAATCAGAGCGACCCGGGTAAACCGGGGTTTTACGTTAATCGAATTATCGGTGGTGCTATTTGTTATGGCGCTCGCTTTTGGCGCTATTGGCATCTCGCTCTCGTCCGGTAATGATGCAACCACGATAAAAAGTGCAGCAAGAGACATGATTTCGGCCTTGCGTTATGCCAGAGGTCAGGCCTTGATGCTGGGAGACGAGACTACGGTGACCATCGACTTTGCCGAAAACACCTATCAGATCAGTACGCGGGATAAAATTTATCATATTCCAAAAAAAATCCATGTGACATTAGTGACAGCGCAAAGTGAATTTAGCGGTGATGGCCAAGCCAATATTCGCTTTTTTGGCGATGGTTCATCGACCGGCGGCAGGGTCACGCTGGAGTTGGATCAGTGGGTCTGGCGCATCAATATTAATTGGTTGACAGGCTTGATCGATCTCGCCGATGCATAATCAGCGGGGTTTTTCTTTAATGGAAATTCTGGTGGCCTTCGCTATTATGGCGTTGGCTTTAGGTGTTTTACTCAGAATTTTTTCCGGTGGCGTCAACACGGCGATCGTTGCCGATGATTACACAACAGCGGTTCAATTGGCCGAGTCCCTGATGGCCAGAATCGGTGTGGAAACGCCGATGCAACCCGGTCAGATGTCAGGTATCGAATTTGATCGATATGTCTGGCAAGTCAACGTGAGCCTGGCCGATGTTCAGTTAGAAGCAACCGAAGACAATACGAATGTGCCCCTGCTTTTAAGAATCGATGTCAGCGTCAGTTGGGGCGAAGAAAATGCTGAGCCGCGGGTGTTTGAATTAAATACCTTGCGGCTGGTTCGAAGCGAACAGCCAGCCGGAACCTAGTCATGTTCCGTGCTTGCCGGCAAAAAGGTTTCACTCTGATCGAAATCATGATGTCCATGACGCTTTTGAGCATCATGATGGTATTGTTGTTCGGCGCTCTCAGAATCAGCGCTCAAAGCTGGGAGGCAGGGGAAGGCAAAGTGGCCCAGGTTAACGAAACAGCCATGGTCTATCAGTTTTTTCGCAGGCATTTAGCCGTTGTGCAGCCGTTGTGGCAAGATTTTTCAGAGGACGAAGAAAGGGTTTTTTCATTTAGAGGTAAAGCGGATAGCGTTCAATTTGTCTCGCCATTGCCTGCAAGTGCGGCTCGACCCGGATTGCAGGTGTTCACTGTATTTTTACAACAGGAAAATGGTAATAACGCTCTTAAAGTTGCGATAAAGCCGTTTTTTCCCAGTTCGGACGATGAGGCATGGCAAGACGAGGATGTGGTAATCCTTACGCATGTCAGGTTATTCCAGATCAGTTATTTCGAAGCGGATCCTCTCTCTGAATCCGGAGGATGGCAGCAAGAGTGGGTCGATAGAGAAACATTGCCAAGCTTGATTAAAATCAGAATTGCGCGTGATAACGAGTTGTATTGGCCGGATATCATCATACCGGTCAAATTGAGTGCCGCCGATAGTAATCCCGGATTCTCGGCAGATTCTGAAGGGGACATCAAGTGACGCGGCAAAAGGGCGTTGCATTGGTGTTAGTGCTCTGGATAGTGACTCTCTTGACTATCATGGCGGGAAGTTTCGCCCTCAGCATGCGCAGGGAATCAGCTATAATGTTCGGACTGAAGAGCGTTGCGCAAGCGCAAGCCTATGCTGAAGCTGGAATCGCGATGGCCCAAATGATGATGCTCCAAAATGATCCCTTGAAGCGTTGGCAAGCGGATGGGCAAATCTATGAATTCAGATTTGATCACGCGCTAATACGGGTGCAAATGCTGGCCGAGAGTGGTAAGGTTGACCTCAATCAGGCGGACTTGACCCTATTGCAAAGACTGTTGAGTCAGGCGCCCATAGAGCCAGAAAAACAAACGAGGATTGCCGATGCTATTGTCGATTGGCGGGATAAGGATGATACGGCGCGTGAAGCCGGTGCGGAGAAAAGTGAATATAAGAAGGCGGGATTAAAGTACGTGCCGCGCAACGAAGCCTTTCAATCGCTGGAAGAGCTGCAAATGGTTTTAGGCATGGATTCCGGATTATACGACTGGCTCGAACCGTTTATAACCATACACTCCGGAAAATCCGGCGTCGATTTGCAAAAAGCGTCGGCAGAATTGAAATTGATATTGCAAGATGAAGATGAACAAAGCTTCAAAACCGGAATGAAAAATGCGCCGTCCGCATCCGTGCCTGTTACTCAGGTTGATGAGCTGCCGGGGGATGATTTGGACATGCCTGAAACGGGTGACGAGCAGGATAACAGCAGTAATACAGACGTGTTTACGATCATTTCGGAAGCAATGGTCGATGAAGAAATCACGGCAACTGTTCATGCTTTGGTTAAACGAGTGGATGAGGGAGGCGCGCCTTTTTCTATCATTCAATGGCGGCCCAAATATTCCAAAGCTCGCAGTTTATTCGCAGTCGAAATGGAAAATTATTAAAGACATTACACATGCTGAATCTTGATGCAAACATCGATCTGGATGTAAAAAAGTTTTTTCGCTGGTGGGGCGGAGAGCTGTTACAAATATTGCCTGATAATCTCAAACAGATTCTGGATCAACAGCAGGGACACCTTGTTTTAAGGCTCTATCCAACGCTGTTCCGCTTGTCTTATGAACAAGGCAATGCATGCGAAGACTTCGGCGAATTTAGCAGAGATGCAGCTGGCATTGAGCGCATCAAAAACCTTTTGTTAAATGACAACCGCTTTGAAAACGCTAATCTGGTCTTTCGGCTGACCGAATTGGACGCGGTGAGTAAGGAGTTCGCTTTACCTCTTGCCGCAGCGGAAAACTTGCAGCAAGTCATCGCTTATGAACTGGATCGCTTTACGCCTTTCAACAAGGATCAGGTCTATTTTGCTATCAAGTTGCTGGAAAAAAATAAGCAAACAGGGCTCGTCCGCCTCATATTGGTGTTATCTCCCAGAGAAAAAGTAGATGCCCTGATTGAGGAATTAAATCCTTTAAATATCCGGCCATCCTTGATTGATTATGATTCAGTCATAAATGATCGGGAATCGAATCCATCCTATTACAATCTCCTGCCGGAAGATCTTCGGGAAAAAAAGGTAGAATGGCAAAATTATATTCATGGCAGTTTAACCGCCTTATTTTTTATATTATTCTCCGTGTTTCTGATTTTACCGCTTTGGCTTGAAAATCAGGCTGTCAGCAAGCTGCGTGAAGAAATTGCAGTCATAGAAAAAGAAGCAACCGTTGTTGATAGACTCCAAGCAGAAATCGATACCACTATTGCCCAGACCAAGCAATTGATAACAAAAAAGCAGCAATCACCTTCTGTGGTCACCCTGCTTAATTCGCTTAGTGCACTGATAAAAGACGATACCTGGCTAAACTATTTGAAATACTCCGAAGGACAGCTTCAAATTCAAGGCCAATCGCCGGCGGCATCGGCATTAATTGCAATACTGGAAGGATCGGATTTATTTGCTAACGCCCGTTTTGTTTCACCGGTTACACAAGACAGGATGACGGGTTTAGAGCGTTTTCAACTCACGGTAGATGTAAAATCCAGGAGCAGTGATTGATAAAGCTCATCAATAAATACCCGCCGCAACGATGGTTCGCAGTAGGGCTGTTGATTGCCGTTATTCTGTTGGTTATCGGGTTTTTAATTGTGCCGCTGGTCAATGAAGCGTTGGACTTGCGTGATGAAAAAAACGAGCTGTTGTTTCGTTTGGAGCGCTATCAACGGGTTATCGCTAAAAAAGAAGCCGTCATAGAGAATATTGAACAAATCAAGCAGGCTAAAAGCACGCAGAACTATTTCAGTAGCCAGGGTACAGAGGCTCTGGCGTCTGCTGATTTGCAACAATTTATCAAGACGGCTATTGCCAATGGCGGAGGCCAGTTAACCAGTACGCAGGTTTTGCCCAGCAAAACTGAAGGTGAATTTACCCGTATAGCCGTCAAAGTCAGGATGAATGGGGATATAGAAACCTTGCGTTCCGTTTTATTTCAAATCGAATCGTCAATCCCCTTATTTGTTATTGACGACCTTGATATACGTCCTGAGCGAGGCATACGCAACCGGGTAACCCGTAAAATCGAACCCAGTAACAAGTTGAACATCAGTTTTCAGGCCTCCAGTTTTATGGGGAAAGGAAAATGATCAATGTTGGGCTAATCAAATTACAGGCCGGTGTTTGTGCCATTCTTCTGGTGTTGATCGTCGGAGAATGGTGGTACTGGGCATCTTCAAACGATGAAGCAGATCCTGATGGAACTACTGTCAGTCCCGCATACGATGAGCGGGAATTCCCGCAGTTAAAACTCGATCAGCAGACTGAAGACAGTTACGCCGATTTGGTCAGCAGACCTTTGTTTATTGAAGGCAGACGACCGGTACCGGAAGCGGATACTGATAATTCTCCGAATGCCATGAGCTCAGAAGTATTGGAATGGGAGTTGACAGGGGTTTACACCACGCAACAAAAACAGAGCGTATTGCTGCGCCGGACCAAAATTCAGCCTAACCAGAAAAGCCATACTAAAATTTCCAAAGACCAGGAAGTGGACGGCTGGAAGTTGATCGAAATATTGCCGGATAAAGCCGTGCTTGAACGTGGCGGCGAATCAACAGAATTGATCTTGCGGAAGCCAAAACTGAAAGAGCTGCCCAAAACCAGACAGGCCCCTCCACAGATGCCTCCGGTACCTGAAATGCCGCCTGATGCCGGTCAAAGTGAACCTATTCCTGAAGAAAATCTTACCCAATGAAAAAACATAATCTAATTCAAGCAACAACGTATTTGGCTGTTTTAAGCCTGACGTTAAACGGTTGTGAATTTATGGGGCCTCAGCAAAAACCTAAATTACTGCTGACGCAACCGTTAACCAATGATATCGATCATCAAGGTGTGATTTATGAACAACTGGATAATAAACCGCTAACGGATGAAAAAGATAAGCTGAAAACCGAAATTTATCCGGGCGGTGGCTTGCCGGTTTCCGAACTTGCCGCACGCAGAAGTCCTTCATCTGAGGGTGGGCCTGGTACCTATAGCCTGAATTTTGATGAGGCCGATTTGGGTGAAGTCGCCAAAGTCATCATCAGTGATATTTTGGGGCAGAACTATGTATTGAGTCCCAAAGTGGCGGGAAAAGTGACCCTGCAAACCACGAAACCACTCAGCAAGGAACAGTTGATGCCAACGCTGGAGATGTTGCTGCGTATGAACAATGCCGCGCTCGTCAAAGACGGGGGTGTTTATCATATAGAACCTGCGGGTGAGGCTTTGATGACGTCTTCCTTATCCTTAGCAGGGGGGGCCAAAACCTTGCCTTCCGGTTATCAGGTAAAGGTTTATCCAATCAGAAATGTAGATGTCGCCAACATGGGGGAAATTCTTAAACCCCTGGTCGGCGAAAAGACCATATTACACAGTGATGCGACCCGCAATCTGCTGGTTGTAGGAGGCACGGCAGCCGAACTTGAGCGCGTTCAGGAAATCGTATCGATATTTGATGCGGACATCATGCGTGGCCGTTCGTTTGCGATGTTTCCGTTGTCACATGTAGACCCGCCGACGTTGGTTGAGGAATTGGATCAGATTTTTAATAAAATCGGCAAAGAAGATGAGAGCAGCTTTTTTAGATTTATTCCTATCGAGCGGATGAATGCCATTCTGGCGATCACCCATCAATCGCGTTATTTAACCGATATCGAAAACTGGATTATTCGTCTGGATCGTTCCAAAAAGGCGTCTGGCGGAGGTGTTAACGTCTATAAAGTCCAGCATGTCAATGCGCTCGATTTAGCTATGGTATTGAGCGATATTTATGGTTCCGCCAGCGTTCAGTCCAGGGGCGGACAAGTGGCCGCAGGTCGAAAATCGGTTGAAGTCACAAACCGTCCGGCATCGACATCGTCATCGAGCCGAAACCGGTCGCAATCGACCAGTAATCAGTCCCAAATACAGCAGGTTCAACGAACTTCCCCCGGCCTGGGTAACCTTTCAGGGGGGGCTGGCGGCAGTAATACCAATGTCAAAGTCGCCGGTGTCGGTGAGGTCAAGATTATCCCGGATGAGATTAATAACTCCTTGGTTATCGTGGCAACCGCTCAGGAATACAGCGTAATAAAAGATGTTATCAAGCAGTTGGATGTGATGCCTTTACAGGTGTTAATCGATGCGACCATTGTAGAGGTCACGCTAACAGATGAACTTGAGTATGGAATCCAATGGTATTTTTCAGAAGGAAGTTCAGGTATTGGCAGTGGTTCTGTTTCGAGTAATTCAAATAGTGCTGTGGCTTTAAGCAACGCCGCTGCAACTGCTGCCGCTGCCGCTGCAACCGGGGGTCTCAGCGCTATCTATAGCTCCGGCGCTATCAAAGCGCTACTTAAAGCTCAGGCTAATGATGGCAATATTAACGTCATTTCATCTCCCTCTTTAATGGTTTTGAATAATCAGGAAGCCAATATTCAAGTGGGGGAGGAAAAATCGCTTAGAACTTCAGAATCTACGCCTCTTTCAGGAGGTGCTGGCGAAGACAATGCACTGATTCAAACCACCCAAATTCAACAGCGTAAAACGGGTGTCATGGTTACCGTTAAACCCAGAGTCAATGCCAATGGTTTGGTGACGATGGAAATTGAGCAAAGTGTTGAAAGTTTTGGAAATTCTAGTACAAATGGTAACCCGGATATTTTGACCCGGGAGATTGCCAGCTCGGTCGCTGTGCAAAGCGGAGAAACCATTGTGCTTGGGGGGTTAATTCAAGAGAGAACCACATCTTCACAAAGTGGCATTCCTTTTTTGCATGATTTACCTTTGATTGGTCCTTTATTCGGCTCTACAGTAAAAAATAATGATAAGACCGAGTTGGTATTATTATTAACGCCAAGAGTAGTCACTAATAGACAGGACGCCAGATTGGTCACTGACGAATTCAAGCGTAAATTGACCGGTATCTATCAGGATGTGCCTCTGGAAGTAGAAGTGCTTCAATAATCAATTCGTAGCAACGCATTATGAAAAAAAGAATCAGCTTTTTTATATTATTATCAGTTGTCTTTTCTTGCCCGGTCGCAAATGCTCAACCCGTTGAGGCATCCGACCCCGGCTTTGTACTGCTGGATGTTTTGTTGTACCGGCCGTTGGGATTTGCCGTAACAGTCATTGGCACGGGGGTATTTATCGGGATAAGCCCTTTAACGGCTTTTGCATCCATTCCCTATCCGCACGATGCCTTCATCAAGACAGGCAATATATTGGTTTTAGCCCCTGGCGCTTATACGTTTATAAGGCCCGTAGGTGACAGGAGCTTCCCCTATGTGCCGCCGTCCTATAAACGCAAGCGGATCGTATCGGATAATGACGTGCCGCCAAAATAAGCGCTGTAGGGCGTTTTTGCGCTAGCAAAACGCAGGCGCTTCAAGGCCGTGACAGATTGCCTATCGGCGAATCCGCCTTACGGCAAGAAGACATTCATAAAAGATCCTGATTATAAAGATCAATCAGCTCAGTCAAAAATCGTCATCTCGGCATTCCCTGACCGGGGCAGGCTCTGCCGGAAAGACGTTGTTGCGGAAGCATCTTTATAATCAGGTAAAAGATTGAAACGTCGGAAATTGATAGGGAGCAGCGCGTCCTTGCGCTGGAGATCATTTAGAAGCTGATAATATCCTGGCCTTTACTGACCAAAACCACATCAGCCGGTCTCAGGCTGAAAATGCCGACGGTAACAACGCCGGGAATGTTGTTGATCGTTCTTTCCAGTTCTGAAGGGTTCAGAATGCTGAGATTGTGTACATCCAAAATTTGACAGCCGTTGTCGGTGATACAGTTTTCACGCCATATCGGTTGACCGCCCAGTTTGACCAATTCACGCGCTACAAAGCTTCTCGCCATAGGAATGACTTCCACCGGCAAAGGGAATTTACCCAGCACATCAACCGATTTTGATTCATCCGCAATGCAGATAAACTTTTTGCTGGCGCCGGCAATAATTTTTTCACGCGTCAGGGCTGCGCCACCGCCTTTGATCAGTTGTTTATGCGGGTTGATTTCGTCCGCACCATCGACATAAACTTCCAGTGTGCCGACTGAGTTGAGATCCAGAACCGGAATGCCGATGCGTTGCAAGTGCGTTGTGCTGGTTTCTGAGCTGGACACCGCGCCTTCGATGTCGTTTTTAAAAGCTTTAAGTCCTTCGATGAAATGGTAAACGGTAGAGCCGGTGCCGACGCCGATAATTGAGACGCCTTTGATGTATTCTAAGGCCGCTTGAGCTACTTGTTGTTTTAATTCGTCTTGTGTCATAGCGTATCTGTTAATTAAGGTTAGGTGATATAAATAATGTGTGATAATACCGCGTAACAGCTGATACCTTATCCGTTTTTTAGCATGTTAGCAAAATATATTGAGAGAATTTTAAGAGCGCGGGTTTACGATGTGGCAGAGGAAACGCCGCTGGACTTCGCCCCTAATTTATCCAAACGCTTGGGCAATGCCGTATATTTGAAGCGCGAAGATCTACAGCCGGTATTTTCCTTCAAGTTACGCGGAGCTTATAACAAAATAGCTCTTTTGACTGAAAGGGAGCGCGCCAGTGGCGTTATTGCAGCTTCGGCCGGTAATCATGCACAGGGCGTGGCACTTTCGGCACAGATGCTGGGCATAACGGCATTGATCGTGATGCCGAGAACAACACCGGAAATCAAAGTCAATTCCGTCAGAGGACGGGGTGCTGAGACGATTCTTCATGGCGATTCCTATGATGAAGCTTATGCTTATGCCCGGCAGTTGGCAGAGCAAAAGAAGATGACGTTTATTCATCCCTATGATGATCCCGATGTTATCGCAGGGCAGGGTACGGTAGGAATGGAAATCCTCAGACAAAAGACCGGCTCAATAAATGCGATTTTTGTTCCTGTGGGGGGCGGCGGATTGATCGCCGGCATTACGGCTTATGTCAAGTTTGTAAGGCCTGAAACCAAGATCATCGGTGTTGAGCCGGACGATGCCGATTGCTTGAATCAGGCCTTGAAAGCCCGCAGTCGCGTAACGCTTAAGCAAGTCGGATTGTTTGCCGACGGTGTGGCCGTCAGGCAGATAGGTGAGGAACCTTTTAATGTGGTGCGCGATTACATCGATGAAGTGATCACCGTCAATACTGATGAAATTTGTGCGGCGATCAAGGATATATTCGACGATACCCGCTCTGTCGCAGAGCCTGCGGGTGCTTTAGCGTTGGCGGGTTTGAAGAAATACGTGGAAGTCACAGAGGCTAGTGACCAGACCTTGATTGCCATTGAAAGTGGTGCGAATATCAACTTTGATCGTTTGCGCTATGTTGCAGAACGGGCGCAGGTGGGCGAACATAGGGAATTACTACTTGCGGTGAATATCCCCGAAATTCCGGGCAGTTTCTTAAACTTTTGCCGTCTGCTGGGTAATCGTAACGTGACCGAATTTAATTACCGGTATTTTGATGCTGGCCAAGCGCAAGTATTTGTAGGGGTCTCGTCCAGCGGTTCGGGTGCAGACAAAGCTGAATTGGTCAATCAGTTACAGACTCAGGGTTTTCAGGTCCTGGATATGACAGCTAATGATTTGGCAAAAGAGCATATTCGTTATATGGTTGGCGGGCATACGCCTTGTCAACTGGATGAAATTGTTTATAGTCTGCAGTTCCCTGAAAGACCCGGTGCGTTATTAGGATTTTTATCAGCTTTGGGTGGGCGATGGAATATCAGTTTGTTTCATTATCGCAACCACGGCGCTGCGTTTGGTTTGGTTTTGATTGGTTTGCAAATGCCGAAAGCTGAAAGCCATGCTTTTGAGGCGTGTCTGGATGAATTGGGGTTTGGTTATACGGAAGAAACTGAAAATCCGGCTTACGCATTATTTGCCGGTGGCAACAAAATGTGAGCGGAGTACTGGGTCATGATTATTTTTCGGGTAACAAACTATGATCCGTTAGCCCAACTTGTCGAACGAGTTGAACGGCCTGCACCTGCCACTGATCTCTTAGAATGAAGGGCCTGTTCCGTCTTAAGGTCTGATAAGTTAAAGCCGCCCTTTCCGGGAAAGGCGTTTGGGCTCCATGCCGGTCAAGATATTATGTATATATTCAGGAACGCCGGCCGGCTTAATAACCCTCATCCTAACCTTCTCCCTACGGAGGATGGTCGCTACAAGGAAGGAGGCTGAAAATTTACACTGCTTTTAGGTATGCTGGAAATGATCAAAGACATTCATCGAGACAAACTCTCAAAGCTCAGGATTCTTTATGTAGAGGATGATAGCGAAACCCGCGAGGAACTCAGCATGATTCTTCAATCCTGGGTGGATGTTCTTCATGTCGCGGTGAATGGTAGCGAGGGGCTGAATTTTTATAGAAAGTATGATCCTGATATCGTCATTACCGACATACAAATGCCTATTTTAAACGGACTGGGTATGTCGTCCGAAATCAAGCGCATCAAGCGCGATCAATGCATTGTCGTGTTAAGCGCTTACAATGATGTCGAATACCTTTTTAAAGCGATGGAACTGGGTATTCAGCATTACATCACCAAGCCTGTGATGATAGATCGTTTGCAGGCTAAGCTGACTCAAATTGCAGAGTTTATGAGTCTTGAGAACGAGGCTCTGCGAAGTCGCAAGCTGCTTGAGCAATACAAGCTCATGGTCGACGAAAAAGCGATCGTCTGTAAAATGGATTCTGAAGGCTTTATCACTTATGTCAATCAACATTTCTGTGCCTTATCCGGCTATACAGAACACGAATTGATCGGCCGCGAGTTCCGTTTCTTGTTTGAGTCGGATGAACAGTTTTCGGAAATCCGGTCGGCCTTGTCCGATTTTCGAAAATGGACCGGAATTTTGATCAATACCTCCAAAAAAGGAGGCCGCTATGTGGTTGACGCTTCATTAACTGCGGTTGTCGCGGAAGGTGATCACATTGAAGAGTATGTCGCATTGATGGTCGACATCACGGATATGTACGAGAAACACGAAAGATTATCGCTGCATCTGCAAAACGACTTAAACACGCAAAATCATCTTTTAAACGAGTATGAACGTGCCCTGGAGTTGGGCACTTCATTATGTGTCATTGATCCTGACGGCATCATTGTCAGCGCCAATCCCAGTTTCAGTAACGGCTTGGGCTGTTTGCCCGAGGATTTGGTCGGTTTGCCGTTTGATGAATTAATTCAGGATTACCTCCATTTCAAAGAGTGGGCCTTGCCTCAAATTACAGGACAGGGTTCGCTGTCGCGGGTCATGAATATGCGTTTCAAGGAAGGTTTGGAAAAAACGTTCAGTATCATTATTGTCGCTATCCATGATGTGCAGGGTTCGCTGCATTCCTTGCTGGCGCTAAGTCAGGACATTACCGATTCGATCCGGCTGAATCGGGAAATCATGGATACTCAAAAGGAATTGCTCTACGTCATGGGTGAGGTCGTCGAGAACCGCAGTCAGGAAACCGGCATGCATGTCAAACGTGTAGCCGAACTTTCCAAGTTCATTGCGCTTAAATACGGACTCACCGAACAGCATTCCGAAATGATTAAAATTGCATCCCCTATGCATGATGTCGGTAAAGTCGGCATTTCCGACCATATTCTTCATAAACCGGGCAAGCTGACCGAAGAAGAGTTTAAAGTGATGAAAACGCATGCCCAACTGGGTTATAACCTGCTCAAAAAACTCGACAAGCCGCTGATCAAAATGGCGGCGAACATTGCCTATCATCATCATGAACACTTTGACGGTTCAGGCTATCCGAATGGTTTGAGCGGTGAACAAATTTCGATTGAAGGCAAAATTGTGGCGTTGGTCGATGTCTTTGATGCGCTGAGTAGCGAGCGCGCCTATAAGAAACCCTGGCCGCATGACGCCATTCTGGATTACATCGAAACTCAGAGAGGCAAGCAGTTTGAGCCGGTGTTGGTCGATATTATGCTGGACAATATGGATGATATTCTGGCGCTTCGTAATTTGTATAAAGATTAGTCGCCATAGGCGAAGCGGTTGTTTATGATTCATCTCCCCTCTTTACCGGATATCCGGGCTGGTCAAGCTTGCAATGCTGTTAACTTAAGCGGGCCTGATCATCTGAAAACTCAGTACCGATGCTTGTTGTTTAGGGCTGTGAAGATCAAATACCTTCCTAAAAGACGTGTTTACTTTTTAACCTTCTCTGCCGTCAAGCCGTTGCTGGGGGTGTTAGCCGGCTTCATGCTTGCCGGTAATGTTTGGGCTGAACCGATAAAAACCGAGAATCTCAGTCTTCAGGATTGCATAGAAATTGCCTTGCAACGCAATCAGCAAATGCAGATATCGAGTGCGTCAATTGCAATGGCTGAAGCTCAGTATCAGCAGGCCATGTCCGCTTATTGGCCGCGAATTTCTGCGGATGTCAATGCGCAGCGGGCCGATGAGGACAGGACTTTTTCTGGAAAAACATCAGTAAAACTGCCCCCTGCCTTAGGCGCTGCTTTGGGTGGGGCGGTTGGTGGGGCTCCCATTAGTTCGTTACCTATGGATTTGGATGTCAAATTGTTCGATAGAGACATGCTGACTACATCCGTCAATTTGACCTACCCTATTTTCACCGGAGGACGGCGCGGCGCTATTGTCGATCAGGCTGAAAAAGGGCTTGCAATTGCCGAAATCGGTGAACGCAAAACCCGGCTTGAAGTCATCCGCGATGTCAAAAAATATTATTACGGCGCCCTGTTTGCACTGGATATGGAGCAGTTGGCCAGCGATACGCTGGAGCGTTTTCAGGTGCTGGAAGAACTGACCGAACGGCTTTATCAGCATGGTTCCATGAAGGTTAAAAAAACCGATTATCTGCGCACAAAAACCTCAACGGCCATTACTCGTTCGTTATTGCACGAAGCCAATTATTCCAGGGAACTAGCCCACGAAGCATTAACTAATGCGATGGGGCTGGATTGGAACAGCAACGTGACGCTGGCAAAAGATGAACAACCTCTGCACTTGAATGAGGAATTACAAACCTTGATCAGCAGCGCGCATGATTTTAATCCGGATATCCAGCAGCTTAAATTAGCTGTTCAGGTGACTGAAAATAAAATAACCGAAGCGCGAAGCGGCTATTTTCCGGTAATCGGATTCCAGGCATCGGCTTACAAGTTATGGAACGATTTTGACGGCGGTCTGGTTAACAATGACAACCGCGAAGGCTGGACCATTGGTGTGGGTTTGCAGTGGAATTTATTCGATGGTTTTCAGACCTCAGGTAAGGTCGATTATGCCAAGGCGCAACGAAGACAATTGGAAAGCCAGCAAATCTTGCTGGATCAAGCCATGGCGTTGCAAGTCAAGCAGCAGTTTTTAAGGCTGCGCAGTGCCGGAAAACAAATGGAAGATACCCGCGAAGCTTCGAGTTATGCAAAAGAAAACCGGGAGCTTCACGTTCGCGCTTACCAGGAAGAGATGGTCGAGACCAAGGATGTCATCGAGTCGGAAATTGTCGAAACTTTCACGCAAAGCTCTCAATACCGTTCCCGTCACGAATTGGAAATGGCATTGGTTTCGCTGGAATTTTTAATCGGTCAGAACATTCAATCGTTAAATCAATAACATAGAGAATTTCATGTTCAGATTTCCGGTTTTCCTGATGATATCAGCCCTGATCTGTAGTCAAACGGTAAATGCTGAAGATCACTTCCATGGGCTTTTATTCCGTGTGGGATTTTATGTTCAATCGTTTTCCGATGTATCCCGGGGCGATATGGAAATTGCAATGAAATTTTGGGGAGAGGAGCTGGGTCAGCAGCTGGATCTGACGACTCAAGTGGAGATGTATGACAATATCGAAAACATGGCGGCCGATTTTGCAAACGGTAAAATCAATTTTATAGTTGGATCGCCGCTCAGTGTCATCAAACATTTCAAACTGGACTCGTTAAGTGATGGCTTCAGAGCGGTTAACGATACACGCGATTTCGACAGCCTGGTTTTAGTGGTCAGAAGTGACGAGGGCATCAGCACAATTAAACAAGCCCAGGGAAAAAGGCTGGTATTGCTAAAAGGTGATGAACTAGCCGCCGTTTTTATCGATAACTTGACGCGCAAATCCAGCGGGAGTGATTACAACCGTTTTTTTGAAAATGTAGTTTGGGCGACGAATTCGCATCGGATGGTGCTGGATTTGTTTTTTAAAAAAGCCGATATTGCCCTGGTGTATTTGAAAGCTTATCGTTTGGCGTGTGAACTGAACCCCCAGATCGAAAGAAAGACCCAAATCATTGCAACTTTCTCCTCATTTCCTCGAAGCATCGGATTTTTTCATAAAGATGTGGACAGTAGCTTTCGCGAATATATTCTTACCAAAGCGCTTTTTATTGATCAGTTTCCCAGAGGACGGCAGTTATTGACGTTGTTTAATTCTGAAAAACTTGAGCGTTCACAAGTGAGCGATCTGGACAAAGTGATTTCTCTTTATGAGGAATACAAGCATAACAAGAGCAGAGCGAGGCGGTGATATTTTCTCTGCGAAGTTTGGTTTTAAAGTTATTGATTCCGGTTTTGATCATTATACTGCCGGGGTCGCTCTATGGGCAGGACCCGGCGCGGATCAATATGGGTTTTTATTATCCTTCCATCAATGATATTGCAGATCGTACCGATATTGAAATTTCGTTAACCTTTTGGACGAAGGAGTTGACCGAGGAAGTTGCGATTACTGAATCGCATGCATTTCTTTACGATACCGTTCAAACGATGCGCAAGGCCTTTGACGAGGGCGAAATTGATATGATAATCGCGCCGCCATTGGTTATAGCCAAGTATTTTGATAGGGCCATGCTTGCGGATGGCTTTGTCGGTGTTCGTGAAGGGGGCTTGAATAATGCTTTGCTTTTGCTGGTTAACAAAGACCGAATCAATACAGTAAAGGATTTGCGCGGTAAACGAATCATTCTTCCTGTTAATGATGAGTTGGCGGAAGTGTTTCTAGATACCCTGACACTTAAAGCCTTTAAGAAAAGCTTTAAAAACATTTTTTCGGTCACTCAACCCAAAATCAAAAATAATCGTATTGTGCTCGATTTATTTTTTGATAAAGCCGATGCGGCTATTGTTTACCAGGGCGCATTTGATGTGATGGCCGAATTGAATCCTCAGATTCTTACCAAACTAAAAATTCTGGCGAGCTATCCCGTCCGGGCAAAAAATTTCAGTTATTTCCATAAGGATTACCCGCTAAGAGAATTACTGACCCAAAAAGCCATGAGCTACGGTGAGTTTCCCAGAGCAAAACAAATTTTGGCAGTTTATAAAACGCCAGAGCTGGATTACTGCAAGGTTGAAGAGTTGGAGATGTTCGATGCGCTTTATGCGGAATATCTGGAATTAAAAAAGCAGGTAAAAGGCAATTAGAACAGCTTGCGGCAGGGCTAATGTGTTGTTAAGGCTCCAGCTATTCAATTAACAGGTATTTTCCGATATCAGTTTATGAACTTGACACGAATGAATGCATAAGATCTATAACCGATTTCAATTACCCGGTCATGAGTACGGATGAGCTTTAGCGGTAGAAACAAGATTTTTATCAGGGTGTTTACCGTCTTTGGTACGCTGGTGCTGGCGATCACACTGGTCATTGCGCTGATGATCATTCCCTGGCAGCAGCGCTCTTTGGAACAAATTATGTATACTCAAGCAGTCACGGTATCACAGTCTATCGTTCAGGCTTGTTCTGATGCCATGATCAGCCAGGACTTTGGTTTTATCGTTGAACATAATGTCGAAGTGCTTGAGAAAAATGCCGGCATTCATTATGTGATGATCTCGCCGTTGCGCGGGGAACGTCTCTGGATAGAACCAAAACAATGGAAAATAATGGACGCGCCGGATGCGCGATTTGCCAAATTTGAGACCGCTAAAAACGATTTTCATTTTCTTGATCTTTCCGAATCACGCAAAGTTTATCACTTTGTCTATCCGGTCAGTTTCTCCAGCATAGAATGGGGCTGGCTGCATATCGGATTTTCTACCGATGAATACGATGAATACCTCCGTAATATGTATCAGCAAATTTTTATTATTACCGGTATTTCAATCGTTCTAATTTTGGTGGTCGGGTACTTTTTTGCTCGCTGGATTACGCTGCCGGTTTCAACGATCAGTCAACTGGCGACGCTTGTGGCCGAGGGTGATTTGTCGGTTAAATCGGATATTAAACGAAATGATGAAATTGGCTTGTTGTCCGAGAGTTTTAATCAAATGGTGGCTTCGCTTAGAGAATCGAAGACGCATTTGCAGCATTACAGTGAAGAATTGGAGCAGGAAGTTGACCGGCGCACGCACGAGTTGGACGATTTAAATCAAAGTCTTGATCAACGAGTGAGAGATGAAGTATCCAGACGTCAGCAACAGGAGGAATTGTTGATTCGCCAGTCCCGCTTGGCCGCTATGGGGGAAATGATTGGTGCGATTGCGCATCAGTGGCGGCAGCCGCTCAATGCCTTGGGCTTGGTACTGCAAAACATGCAGTTGACTTATAGCCAGGGTAAACTCGATGACGTCTTTATGTCCCGGAGTATGGAAAAGTCGGAACGATTGATTACTAAAATGTCCACGACCATCGATGATTTCCGTAATTTTTTTAAGCCTAACAAAGAGCCGGAGCAATTTTATTTGCATGGGGCGATTACCGCTGTGCTGGAGCTGCTGGAAGCGACATTTAAAAATAACAACATACACACGGAATTGAATTGCGATGAGCAGTTCAGTATAAACGGCCTGCAAGGCGAGTTTTCCCAGGTAATGCTTAATTTATTGAACAATGCGCGCGATACTTTTATCGAGCGAGGTACTACTTCGCCGCGAGTCAGAATTAATGTACAGCTCATCCGCGACGGCTGGTATAGCATCAGAGTTTCCGACAATGCAGGAGGAATCGCAACTGATATCATGGATAAAATATATGATCCTTACTTTACGACGCGTTCAGATGGAAAAGGCACGGGTATAGGCTTATACATGTCAAAAATGATTGTTGAAAATACAATGCACGGCACGTTGACAGCCGAAAATGATGCCGAGGGCGCCGTTTTTATTGTTGAAGTACCTAAGGTTCCCGGATTTCATTTGCAGATTGAAAGACGGAGAACCGGACGCAGTTAGAAGCAAGCTTGTATCCACTTTCTTGATGTGGTTGATTTAAGTGGAAAAGAGAGTGGCTATAAGCGGGTTTTATACCCATCGTAGATCGAAATTCGGCACCGGGGTGCCCGTCAAAGGATGCCGTAAATTCATCCATGTAGTCTCTATGCCAGCATCCATGCTGGCAAAGCCTTTGCCGAACAACCCGTTGCCTCCTTAGAGACTGCCGAAATTTGAAGTGCGAAAGGTATACATCATTCCAGGGTCAGAATAAATTCCCATTGAGCCGGGGTAACCGGCATAATCGAGAGTCTGTTGCCCCGTCTCAATAAGGCAAACTCTGCAAGTTCCCCATCGGTGTATCTTTTCAGTTCATGAAGACTGATAGTCCTGTTGAGCTTACGTTCAAAAGTCACATCGACCATGAACCATCTTGGTGCGTCTGGCGTGCTTTTAGGGTCATGATGTTTGTCATTCGGATCAAAAGCAAAATGATCAGGGTAACCTTCGCGGGTTATGCGCATAAGACCTACGATTCCGGGCACGTCACAATTTGAATGATAAAAGAAAACCTGATCGCCGTTTTTCATTTCATCGCGCATCATGTTTCTGGCTTGATAATTGCGAACACCATCCCATTGTTCTGTCTGGTGCGGTCTTAAGTAAAGATCATCAATACTGAATTCGTTAGGCTCTGATTTCATTAGCCAATAGCGCATGTGAGGTTCCTGAAGGTTTTTATCAAAGAGCTTGATATTGGCGGTCGTCAAGCGGTTGTTGCCATCTATTGTAACCTTTGTCTTTAAGTGCTTGGCTTGCAAGCACGAGCTTTAGCTTATAAAGATCCTAATTCAATAGATGTTGAGTGGCAAGAAACCTGCTTATTTTAAAACAGTTTAAATCTGTGTATTATCAATTTAATTTTTACTCATGGAGAACATGAATGCATAACGTGACGTTGATCAAAGGGGATGGCATTGGGCCGTCCATTATGGATGAGGCGGTAAGAATTATCGATGCATCAGGCGCTAAAATAAATTGGGAAGAAGCCTATGCCGGTATGGCCGCATACAATAAGTTTGGCACCCCGATTCCTGATCAAACCCTGGCGTCCATCGATAAAAACCGCTTAGCCTTCAAAGGGCCGTTAACTACGGCTGTCGGCGGGACAGGATTCCGCAGTATCAATGTAGAGCTGCGTAAAAAATACGATCTTTATGCAAACGTGCGACCTGCAAAAAGCTGGCAAGGTGTTAATACCCGTTTTACGGATGTCGATATTGTCATTGTCAGAGAAAATACTGAAGGACTTTATGCCGGTCTGGAACATTTTCTCACCCCTAAAAAAGATATTGCTGAGAGCTTGGCTGTTGTTACGCGTCAAGGCTCGCAAAGAATTGTCGAATATGCGTTTGAATATGCCCGTGACAACGGACGCAAGAAAGTTACAGTCTGCCACAAGGCTAATATTCTTAAGTACACGCAAGGCCTTTTCCTGGATACCGCTCGTGAAGTTGCCGCCAAGTATCCTGATATTCAATTTGACGAAAAAATCATTGATGCAACCTGTATGCATATGGTGATGAACCCTCATCAGTTTGATGTGATTGTTACCACAAATATGTTCGGTGACATCTTGTCTGATTTGACTGCCGGTCTGGTCGGCGGCTTGGGCTTGATTCCCGGCGCCAATATTGGCGAAGATGCCGCGTTATTTGAAGCCGTGCACGGCAGCGCGCCCGATATTGAGGGCAAGAATATAGCGAATCCTACTGCCGTCATCATGGCTGGCATCATGATGCTGGATCACCTTAAGGAACATGAGGCGGCGCGGCGAGTACAAAATGCGTTGGAAAAAGTTGTTTCAGAAGGAAAATTTGTCACGCCGGATCTTAATCCTACTTCAGGCGTGGGAACCGATGCGATGGGTCAGGCGATTCTGGATGCGATGAAGTAAGTCATTTAAAGACACTTTCCGTAGAACCGGTGGTCAAAGAGCCGGTACCTTTTGGTGCAAAGTCGGTCAGGTTTGGTGCGTGTTATGCAGAACGTCATAGGCCAGCAGTTGCTTTGCACGGTTATACGTAAATTCGGTCGTACAGGCTAACCTCGCCGGTTAAGGTTTAAAATTTTTGATAAGGGCTCAAAATGTTAGAAGCGTATCGTAAACATGTTGCAGAACGTGCAGCAGAAGGAATTGTTCCCAAACCTTTAAATGCGGAGCAGGTAGCGGCATTAGTTGAGTTGATAAAAAACCCTCCCCAAGGCGAGGAAGATTTCATTCTCGATTTATTGATCAACCGGGTTCCTGCGGGGGTCGATGAAGCGGCTTATGTCAAATCGGGTTTCTTAACCGCTATTGCCAAAGGCGAAGCCGTCTCACCTATTTTAGATGCGGCGAAGGCTACAGAATTATTGGGCACTATGCTGGGCGGCTATAACGTTGCGCCTCTGATCGAATTGCTTGACAGCGAATCGTTAGGTGCGATTGCTGCAAAAGCCTTGTCTCATACTTTATTAGTGTTCGATGCATTTCATGATGTCAAAGAAAAGGCCGATGCCGGGAATGCTTTTGCTCAGCAGGTTCTCCGCTCATGGGCCGAAGCAGAATGGTTTACCAGTAAACCGGTTATGCCTGAAAAATTGACCGTGACCGTTTTTAAAGTGGTGGGTGAGACCAATACAGACGATTTATCGCCGGCACCCGATGCCTGGTCCCGGCCTGATATTCCGTTGCATGCCAAAGCGATGTTGAAAATGCCCAGAGAGGGAATAACAAATGCTGAGCAGCAAATAGAAGATCTGAAGAAAAAAGGCTTTCCTGTGGCTTATGTGGGTGATGTCGTTGGCACGGGGTCCTCACGTAAATCGGCAACGAACTCGGTGTTGTGGTTTACCGGGCGCGATATACCTTGTGTACCCAACAAGCGTGAAGGCGGTGTGTGTATCGGTAGCAAAATTGCGCCGATATTTTTTAATACAATGGAAGATTCAGGCGCTTTGCCTTTTGAGTGCGATGTTTCAGGCATGAGCATGGGCGATGTGATCGATATTTTTCCCTATCAAGGGCTTGTTAAAAACCACGATTCAGATGAAATCATTGCCGAATTTTCTTTAAAAACGGATGTGATACTAGATGAAGTGCAGGCCGGTGGACGGATACCGTTGATTATAGGCAGAGGTTTGACTGATCGTGCACGCAAAGCGCTGGGACTTGAGCCTTCTAGCGTATTCAAGCGCCCGGCAGACCTTGCCGATTCGGGAAAAGGTTTTACTTTAGCTCAAAAAATAGTCGGACAAGCCTGTGGTGTTAAGGGAATTCGCCCCGGTACTTATTGTGAGCCGCACATGACAACGGTAGGCTCGCAGGACACAACCGGCCCCATGACTCGCGACGAACTCAAGGATCTGGCGTGTTTGGGTTTTTCTGCTGATCTGGTCTTGCAGTCTTTCTGTCACACAGCCGCTTATCCGAAACCGGTCGATGTCGAAATGCAGCATACTTTGCCCGATTTTATAATGAATCGCGGCGGTGTTTCACTGCGACCGGGAGACGGCATTATCCATTCATGGCTTAACCGCACGTTACTGCCAGATACGGTTGGAACCGGCGGTGACTCACACACCCGTTTCCCAATAGGGATATCTTTTCCAGCCGGATCCGGTTTGGTGGCTTTTGCTGCGGCTACCGGCGTGATGCCTCTGGATATGCCGGAATCGGTTTTAGTCCGTTTCAGCGGTGAAATGCAACCAGGCATTACTTTACGGGATTTGGTCAATGCCATTCCTTATGCGGCTATCCAAAAAGGCTTGTTAACGGTTGAGAAAAAAGGCAAGAAAAACGTGTTTTCCGGCCGTATTCTCGAAATCGAAGGCTTGCCCGACTTAAAGGTTGAACAAGCCTTCGAATTATCGGATGCTTCAGCGGAGCGCTCTGCGGGGGGCTGCACAATCCGTTTGAGTGAGGCCCCGATCAGAGAATATCTGAATTCCAACATCACTTTGTTGAAATGGATGATCGCGGAAGGTTATGGCGATACCCGGACGATTTCGAGACGAATTAACGCTATGGAAGAGTGGCTGGCTAATCCGGTTTTGCTGAAGCCTGATGCCGATGCCGAATATTTTGAAATCATCGACATCAATATGAGCGAAATCAAAGAGCCTTTGCTGGCGTGTCCCAATGATCCTGACGATGTTAAAACGCTATCCGATGTGGCGGGAACAAAAATTGACGAAGTGTTCGTTGGATCGTGTATGACCAACATTGGCCATTTCCGCGCGGCCGGCAAGTTATTGGATAACTATAAAGGCGAATTACCAACCCGGCTGTGGATGTCTCCACCTACCAAAATGGATCAGTCGCAATTGGTTGAGGAAGGTTATTACGGTATTTTCGGTCGTTCGGGTGCGAGGATGGAAATGCCGGGTTGCTCGTTATGTATGGGTAACCAGGCGCGCGTGGCCGATAATGCGACCGTAGTGTCAACATCGACACGCAATTTTCCTAATCGTTTGGGCAATGGTGCAAATGTTTATCTGGCTTCTGCAGAGCTCGCGTCAGTATGTTCGATTCTTGGCCGGATTCCCACTTTTGATGAGTATATGCAATACGCCATGCAAATCCAGCAAACGTCTGAGGATACCTATCGCTATTTAAATTTTGACAAGATCGATGATTATAAAAACAAGGCTGACGATGTCGCTTTAACTTCTTAGATTGTCTGTAAACAAAACAGCCGTAAGCCCGGTTTTGTGCCGGGCCTACGGCTGGTTTTGTTCTGATTAGGCTTTAGCCAATTCAGCTCGCATTTCGTCGATGATTTGTTTGTAATCGGGTTTTCCGAAAATCGCAGAACCGGCAACAAAAGTGTCTGCACCGGCTGCTTTAATTTCACGAATATTATCTACTTTGACGCCCCCATCAATTTCAAGGCGAATATCATAGCCGCTTTCATCAATTATTTTTCTCACTTGGCGCAGTTTGTCCAGAGCGGATGGAATAAATGACTGTCCGCCAAAGCCCGGGTTGACTGACATCAACAGAATCATATCCAGTTTGTCCATCACATAATCCAAATAATGCAAAGAGGTGCCTGGATTAAACACTAATCCGGCTTTGCAGCCATTGTCTCGGATTAATTGCAATGTTCTGTCAATATGAACAGAGGCTTCCGGGTGAAAAGTGATGAAGTTGGCGCCGGCTTTGGCAAAATCAGGAACAATACGGTCAACCGGTTCAATCATCAAATGAACATCGATAGGTGCTGTTACACCGTGTTTTCTCAGTGCCTCGCAAACTAAAGGGCCAATAGTGAGATTGGGGACAAAGTGATTATCCATTACGTCGAAATGGACTACATCGGCGCCTGCGGCCAATACGTTGTCAACTTCTTCGCCCAAACGTGCAAAATCGGCAGAGAGAATGGAGGGGGCAATCCAATTTTCTTTCATTATGTAATCCTCTGAATCGATAAATAAAAAATTATAACTTTTTTCAGCTTTTAAGGCATAAAAAAGGGCTCTTGTGTTTTACACAAGAGCCCTTTTGGTTCCCAAAAGACTTTTAGTTAAACAGGTGTAACATTGGCAGCGGTTAAGCCTTTTGGACCCGTTTCTATGTCAAACTTTACCGTTTGGCCTGGATTTAAAGTTTTAAATCCGTCACCTTGGATGACTGAATGGTGAACGAATACATCATCTTTGCCTTCTGAAGGCTCGATAAATCCAAAACCCTTTGTATTATTAAACCACTTTACAGTGCCTGTTGCCATTTGAAAAACTCCAACTAATAAAAACTATGTTTGACACAGAAGGATAACATTGACAACCCGAGACTGAAGGTTCGGTTTAACCCAATACTCACATTCTGATGGCCTCATTTTACTGCTAATAATGTAAACCTGTCATCTGCATATTTGATACAAGCCATCCAGGACCAACGAGTTAGGGCTAACCATGCCTATTACCACTCTGTTTTCAACAACAGGTGCTCTTACCAGGTTATAGGTGGCAAACAATCTTGAGCACAAGCGGATATCCATGTCAGGATGAACATGAATGACAGGACAGTTCATTATTTCGTAAACGTTGACCCGGTCCGGTGATTTATCCTTGGCAAGGACGTGCCGGGCAATGTCACCGGAGGTGATCAGGCCGTATTCATCCAGGTCATGGCGTTTGTTAACGATGAGCGTCGAGGTTTTTTCTTCTTTCATCATTTTCAGCGCGGCGCTGACGGTTGCGGCGCCATCAATCAGGGCGTAGCTGGTTTTCATGATATCCCTGACGCGTATTATTTTTGTGGTATCAATCATATTTCGTCTTCCAGTTCGTGAGTGAGTTCTTCAACCTGATGCATGACGCCAATGGCATCCTCTACATCGATTTTAAAGGCGATCCCGGTGCCTGAAGTGCTGTCAAATTCGGCAGCTTTGGCAATCTTTTCTAGAATATGACGGCTCAAATGCTCTTCGACCAGGAACATTAAAACATCTCTTTGCGTTTCGAGGGTCAGGCCGAAAAAGGTCTTGGATGTTTTAAGGCCTTCGCCACGGGCGTGATTGATGACCGTGGCACCTTTAGCGCCACTTTTACGAGCCGTATCAAGCACCAGGTCGGTCTTGGTGTCTTCTACAAATGCAATAATTAGTTTGAAACGCATGATTATTCTCACTATTTTGATGAATTACGGTATTTATTGAGCAGTTCTGCGATTTGGGCATAGGTGAGAACAGCAATAACTGCAAATAGACTGGCAAACGCGATTAAACCAAATCCGTCAATCAATGGATTACGGCCCGGGACTGTCGAAGCGAGACCAATTCCTAAAGCAGTAACCAGGGGAACCGTTACTGTTGATGTGGTTACGCCTCCTGAATCATAGGCTAGTCCGATTATCGGCTTTGGAGCTGATATGGTTTGAATAATGACGAGGATATAAGCGAAAATTATAAAATAATACAACTCACCTCCTGTAATGATACGGATTACGCCTAGCGTGATGCCTAAAGCGACGCCCAGCGATACTGCGATGCGTAAACCCCATGCTTGTATGGTTCCGCCCGAAATCTCTTCTGCTTTCATTGCAACTGCCATCAGGGAAGGTTCTGCCAGCGTTGTAGCAAATCCGATACTGGCGGCAAAGACATAAACCCAAGAATAATTTTGCCAGATAACAGATAGGCTATCAGCCGCTGTGCCAAGAAATTCAGGTGCGGTCAACTGTGTGGCCATGAGTTCGCCAAGCGGGAATAGCGCCATTTTAAGTCCATCCATGAAAAATGTGATCCCTATTAGTACATTGAAGAATCCTAATAACGTTTTAAATGGATGCGCCAGAGGCTTTCTAATTACAAGTAATTGAAAGCCGATAATGATTGCTGCGATCGGTAAAACGTTACGGCACGTTGTCAGCAAATCCCCGGCAAAATGAAATAGCCACTCGGTCATGCCACCATACCAAATGCTAATACAAAAATGATGGGGCTCAGGGAGGCAAAAGAAATTAAGCCAAAACCATCAGTCAACGGGTTACGGCCTTTGATAGAACTTGCTAAACCGACACCTAAGGCGGTTACTAAGGGTACCGTGATAGTGGAAGTTGCAACACCCCCTGAATCATAGGCTACCCCAATAATTTCCGGTGGGGCAAATGGAGTCATGATGATGACTATGCAATAACCGCTTATGATCAAATAATGTAAAGGCCAGCCCCGAATAATGCGGAGTACGCCAATCAAAATCGCAAAACCGACCGCAGTAGCAACTGTTAGTCTGAGGGCTAATGCATAGCTGATTCTGGCCTCGTCGGTATTGGCGATCATGTTACCTTTGCTTGCAATGTTGGCGGCCTCATTAGCTACAGCAATCAGGGCTGGTTCGGCAACGGTTGTGCCGAATCCCAGGCAAAATGAAAATAACAAAAGCCAGAACAAGCTGCCCTTGCGGGCAAATGCATAGGCCATGGCCTCGCCAATCGGGAACAAACTTTGTTCCAGTCCCAGCATGAAAAAAGTTAGTCCCAACACCACAAACAAAGAGCCGACAACCATGTTAATGATATCGGGAATGGGTTGCTGTATGACGGCCAACTGAAAGACCAGTACAACGACTAAAATGGGAGCCAGATCCAGAAAGCTGCTGATTATCTGTTTTACAAAACGACTAGTACGTAAAAACATGAACACTCCTTGACGATACCCGGATTGTATCTTAAAAAAAGACAGTAAATCCAGGTGCTTGACTTAGGCATGAGTTTTTATGAAGTAATGCGGGTCAGTTAATAAATAACTGATTAAATGGAGATTTATTGGAGATTGGGAATTGAAAGGGCCCGTTTTATGTCAGCAGTTTACAAATCGACCAATCTTTCGTTGATTGTTACAAGGAAAAAAAGGCGCATCCTTGCGCCATTAGGGTACATCAGTAAAGCAGGGGGACTTTACTGAGAATCAGGGGGTGACTCTAATTTCATTACTGAAGCCGGATTCTCCTGCTTTGTTGCACGCTGTTACCTTGTATCTGACGGTATAACCGGGATGAGATTCAGCAATATTATTTGTTGAGCTGGTTTTATAAGGGGTGGATGAATAGTTGCAGCTGACTGTCTTATTTCTTCTTGTTCCGGTCAATTGTTCAGTACAGCGAAAGACATTGTAAGTTGTAGCATTGTCAGAGGTATTCCAATTCAACTCGATAAGGGCTTGGCTGGTCTCTTTACCTTTATCAGTGACTGTTAATGTTTTTAAAACGGAACTGGTTAAATTTGACGGAGCATCCGGAGCCGCTAGCGAAGCAATCACTTGAATACTAATGGTTGCTGTTGCGCTGGCCCCAAAACTATCTGTTACATTAAAGCTAAACGTATCGGAACCACTGAAGCCTGAGGCAGGGTTGTAAATGACTTGTCCGTTTGCTTGCAAAGTAACTGAACCATTACCGGGGTTTTTAGTGATGGAAAAAGACAGTGGATCGTTATCAGCATCTGTTGCATTGTTAGCCAAATTGATAGTCAAAGCAGTATTGGCGTTAGTTGAATAGCTGCCGGCAAAGGCTTGGGGGGCATTATTGTTTTGGGTAATGGCGCTAGCTAAGCCTGATAAATCGGTTTCGTTACCATGAGCATCTCTGGCTTTGACTTTATAGCTGTAGCTATAACCTGCCATCAAATTAGTTGCAGAATAGCTTGGATTTGCTTGCCACTTACTGGTAACGCAACTGTTAGGGCCAGCGACACAGACAAATTGATATTCGACTGTTCCGGATGCATCGGTTGCGGTGATTGCTTTCATCGCAATCGTCGCTCTGTCAACGGCTTGAGGCGAAGACTCCCAGCCCATTGGATTGGGTGATGGAGGGGTGTTGTCAGTACTGGCAACCACGCTGCCGGAAATGAAATATTGGCCCAAGCTACCGTATTCGGAATAAGGCACCTTGATATTGCCTGTGCCGCGAACAGTTAGTAGGTATTTGCCGGCAGGGACTGTGACCTTAATAGTGGCATCTGTTTCATCAATGGGATCCACCTTTTGAATCAGTTGGCCAGTCCAGTTATAAAGTGCGGCTTCAATGTCTAAATTGGCGCCTCTTCTGGAGGTGCGATAAAACGCATCCCAAGCAGGGGTTACTGAAATTTCAATACTACCGGCACCGCTTTCGAACATGAATACATCAATATCGGCAGCTGTTTCAATCACACCTTTGTTGAAAGTATTTAAATTGCCAGGGTCGTTTTCAGGGTTGCTTGAAACGATTTTATTGGAAGCATCAACCTGTAAAGGCGTTGGATTTGCAAAGGTATTACCATGGTCATCACTTCTGGTTGTCAGGCGAGTGGTTAAAATACCGATATCGTCTTGAATTTGATTGGCACCTGTATATTCACCTTTACTCCATTGGGTAACGTTGTTGTAGTAGCCAACGCCCATAATGGGGGCCCATGATACAAAGCCTGAGCCATGGCCGGTGTAATAAGAAGAGGTCGATGTGCCATCATGCGACAATCCCATGTTATGCCCAAGTTCATGGGAAGCGGCTTCGGCGATGTAATTGGGGGCAGAGGCTAAATTATTGTAATAGACAAGAGCGGGAGAGTATTTGGTGTGATAATCGGTGCGTCCCCATACACTCACGTAAGCTACACCACCAGCAGTCGAGCTGGGCATGTTGACGTTATTCGCATCTACGTTGCGTGTAATCAGAACGTGGCCTACATTGGGTCCGAATGTTGAGGGCTTCTCAGTGGTAACATCAATATCGAAAGGCGCATAATCTTCAGCGACTCGATGCCATATTTCAGCGATTTGAGTGAGCTCGGTAGCTCCAAAGTTATTTGGATTGCCATCGGTATCAAACGGCCTTGCAATAAACGATTTCACACTGTAATTCCAGGCTGTTCCGGTAATGGTGTGGCCTTTAAAGTTTAAATAAACCTTGTTTTTTGCGCCTGGTTTGCTATGTAAAGTGAACGCTTGTATCGCATCGATCGCTTGAGGCGAATCAACTGGTTCAATTTCACCTGTAGTAATTTCTTCTAACTCGAAATCATCCGCATAAAGGATACCGCCTTCTCTGTCAATTTGTATGTGCTTGAGATCGTGCTCAGCGAAGGTAAAGTTATGCATCCATTTCATTGCACGGTCGCGTGATTTTTTGGGCAATTTGTTCAAGCGATTTTTAACTCGTCCTTCAGGCAAGTCTTTTAGTAAAAAAGGTGAGTTCAAACCGAATTGCCTCGCTTTGTTTCTTTTTAACTCTTTAGCGTCTACGTTAACGAAGCATAAGGTCATAAGGAGTGTGATGGTGATACTGATGATTTTGTTTGATAGTGTGTTCATAGTCTTTCCCCTACCTCTTGTAAGTGTTGAAAACAGTCTAGGGATTGAGGGCAGACTATTTTGAGCGGCAGTTCTCATGTGAAAATTTTTAGTGGGACTGACTTCTCACATTAAAAAAGCGATTAATTTTTATTTGAAGTGGTTCTCGCAAAAGGTTTTATATCTGCGCCGAGTTGAAATGAAGCTAAGCAGGCCCCATTAAGTTGCTAACGATAAGAATTCATTACTGAGGTAAAGAAAATGAGAATGGATAAATTAACCAGCAAATTTCAAATGGCTTTGGCTGATGCGCAGAGTCTTGCCGTAGGCAAAGACCATCAATTCATAGAGCCTGTGCATGTGATGCTGGCATTAATCAATCAGGAAGGCGGCAGCATTAAACCTTTATTGGCTCAGATCGGGGTCAATTCGAATACGATTCAGGCGGAATTAAAGAAGGAACTGGAGCGTATGCCTTCTGTTTCCGGCGTGGGTGGCGATGTTCAGATTTCCAATGAATTGTCACGATTACTGAATGTGACTGACAAACTGGCCCAAAAGAAGAACGACAAATTTATTTCCAGTGAGTTGTTCTTGCTCGCTGCTTGCGAGACAGAAGGTACATTAAAGGAAATACTTAAAAAAGCAGGTTTAACGAGAGCCTCGGCAGAAAATGCTGTTGAAAGTATTCGTGGTGGACAGTCTGTCAATGATGCCGGTGTTGAAGATCAGCGGCAGGCTTTAAATAAATACACCATCAATCTTACTGAGCGGGCTGAAAAAGGTAAGCTGGATCCGGTTATTGGTAGAGATGATGAAATTCGAAGAACTATTCAGGTTTTGCAACGCCGAACCAAAAACAATCCGGTTTTGATTGGTGAACCCGGTGTGGGTAAAACGGCAATTGTGGAAGGCTTGGCACAACGCATCGTCAATGGTGAAGTTCCCGAGGGTATCAAGGGTAAACAGGTATTGGCTTTGGACATGGCCGCGCTAATTGCGGGCGCAAAATTCAGAGGTGAATTTGAGGAACGCTTGAAAGCGGTTTTGAATGAACTGGCCAAACAGGAAGGTCAAGTCATTCTTTTTATTGACGAGCTGCATACTATGGTCGGCGCAGGAAAGGCCGAGGGCGCAATGGATGCGGGGAATATGTTGAAGCCGGCTTTGGCGCGTGGCGAGTTGCATTGTGTCGGCGCAACGACTCTGGATGAGTACCGGCACTATATTGAAAAAGATGCTGCATTGGAAAGACGTTTTCAAAAAGTATTGGTTGATGAACCGACGGTTGAAGACACTGTCGCTATTTTGCGCGGCCTGAAAGAAAAATATGAGGTCCATCATGGCGTGGATATCACCGATCCAGCCATAGTTGCGGCAGCAACTTTATCGTATCGCTATATCTCTGACCGGCAATTACCGGATAAGGCAATAGACTTGATCGATGAGGCGGCCAGCCGGATACGCATGGAAATTGATTCCAAGCCGGAAGCGATGGATAAACTGGATAGGCGGTTGATTCAGCAAAAAATAGAACGTGAAGCATTGAAAAATGAAACCGATGATGCGTCTAAAAAAAGGTTACTTATTTTAGAAGAGTCAATCGCCTCGTTAGAAAAAGAATATTCGGATCTTGAAGAGATTTGGAAGGCAGAAAAAGCAGCCTTACAAGGTACGGCCGCAATCAAGGAGAAGCTTGAGAAAGCCCGCCTGGATCTGGAAGTTGCGAGTCGCGCCAATGATTTGACGCGGATGTCTGAATTACAATATGGCCTTATTCCTTCGTTGGTCAAAGAGCTTGATTTAGCCTCTCAGGCCGAGATGCAGGATATGCGATTGTTGCGTAATAAAGTGACTGAAGAAGAAATCGCCGAGGTGGTCTCGAAGTGGACGGGCATCCCTGTTTCCAAAATGATGGAGGGCGAGCGGGATAAATTGCTGCGGATGGAGGAAGCACTGGGACGGCGCGTTGTGGGTCAGACAGAAGCACTTAAAGCGGTAAGTAATGCTATTCGCAGATCAAGGGCGGGTTTATCAGATCCTAATCGTCCGAATGGGTCGTTCTTGTTTTTAGGCCCTACCGGCGTCGGTAAAACAGAGCTTTGTAAGGCTTTGGCCGAGTTTTTATTTGATACCGTCGATGCGATGGTCCGTATAGACATGTCGGAATTTATGGAGAAACATTCTGTTGCCCGCCTGATTGGTGCACCTCCCGGTTATGTGGGTTATGAAGAGGGCGGCTATTTGACTGAAGCGGTCAGGCGAAAACCGTATTCGGTGATTTTGCTGGATGAAGTTGAAAAAGCGCATCCCGATGTATTTAACGTCTTGTTGCAGGTACTGGATGATGGTCGCTTAACGGATGGTCAAGGCCGTACGGTAGATTTTCGCAACACAGTTATCGTAATGACCTCGAATTTGGGCTCTGACCGCATTCAGGAGATGGCCGGAGAGAGTAACTACAATATGATGAAGTCCGCTGTCATGGCAACCGTTGGGTTGCATTTCAGACCCGAGTTTCTGAATCGTATTGATGAAGTGGTGGTTTTTCATCCCTTGGGGAGAGATCAAATTAAAGCAATTGGCAGCATTCAACTTGAGTTTTTACGCCAACGGCTTTTGGAACGTGGCATTGATCTTTCATTGTCCGAGCAGGCTATGGATAAGTTGGCTGAGGCGGGATATGACCCTGTTTATGGGGCAAGACCGTTGAAAAGAGCCATTCAGCAACAGATGGAAAATCCTTTGGCCCAGGAAATTCTGGGCGGGAAATTTGTAGCCGGAGATACCGTGGTTGTTGGTGTTGAGAATGACATGATGGTGTTTACAAAAACTTCATAAAAAAATGACGAATTTTTCCAGAACACCTAGATAAATAGCTGAATCAATAAAAAGGGGATTATTTCCCCTTTTTATTTTCGGCGTTAACGATTATTTCTTTTCTTTAAGCAAATCACGAATTTCGGCAAGCAACACTTCTTCATTTGAAGGGCCTGGTTCAGGAGCCGGTGCGGCTTCTTCTTGTTTTTTAAGTTTATTGATGAATTTTATGGCGATAAAAATCACAAAAGCCACAATTGTAAAATCGATCAAAGATTGAATAAATTTGCCATAGCCTAATGTAACAGCGGGAGTGTCCATTGTGGCTTCTTTTAGAACAACGGCAAGGTCAGAAAAATCTACACCACCGACCAAAACGCCGATAGGGGGCATGATCACGTCACCAACAAATGATGAAACAATCTTGCTAAATGCCGCGCCGATAATAATACCAACAGCCATGTCAATCACGTTTCCTTTAACGGCAAATTCTTTGAATTCTTTTAATACGCTCATTTGATTTACTCCTTTGGATAATTTTACAGCTGATTTATGTTAATGGATTTGCGGTACTAGTGTAACTCAGGTGACGGGTTTAAAAACAGACCTAAATACCTGTTAAATAAGCAATAAGCAGATTTTGGCCGCTGTGCCTGATGTTGGTTGGAGACAGGTAAACAAATAGACGATTAATGAACCTTGTCTTAATAGTAAATGTTAAGCACTAAAAACAGGACTAGAGAAATGGATTGTGATGATCTTGATGCGGCTGATCAAGCGTGCATGGCAAAGGAACTGTCAAAAGGGATGACGTGGGGGCAGGGACGCTAAAACAGTTGGCTTATTCAGGTTGAATTTTTTGTATTTCGTACTTTTTGCAGACAAGGCGCGAGATCAGTTAAGCCTTTTCATAACTGGTATTAAAAGCGGCATGGGCTATGATTCAGACGGGTCCAATCGATCAAAGTCCGAGCAACAAAATGAATGATTTAATTTATCCCACAATTGAACATCACGGTGCTGTCGATGGTGTAACCGGTTCGTGTCACGAATTAAAAGTCGATCAGGACAACTCAATTCTGATTGATTGCGGGTTATTCCAGGGTGCAGAAGAATCACCCGAAGGAGCAGGTGCCAATCATCTTCAAATCGAGTTTCCGGTAGATAAAATAAAAGCCTTGGTTGTAACACATTGTCACATCGACCATGTCGGACGGATTCCTCATTTGATTGCGGCCGGATTCAGAGGTCCTATTTATTGCTCAGAACCGACGGCGGAGTTATTACCTCTAGTACTGGAAGATGCTGTTGCTATTGGTGTTACTCGTAACAAATCGCTTATCGAGCGGGTTATCAAACTCATTAAATCCAGGATAGCGGCTGTTCCTTATGATCTCTGGCAGTCAGTGGGAATGGGCGAAAACAGTGAGAGCCGGTTACAAATCAAGTTTAAACCCGCCGGTCATATATTGGGTTCTGCCTACATTGAGTGCGATATTGCCGCTAAAGGAAAGAAAAAGCGTGTTGTGTTTTCGGGTGATCTTGGTGGGCCTTATACACCGTTATTACCGTCACCGAAATCGCCCTATCAGGCCGACGTGCTGGTATTGGAAAGCACTTATGGGGACCGCCGGCATGAAAATCGACGGCAACGCAAAGATCAGCTCAAACAGCTGATAAAAAAATGTCTGCAAAATCGAGGTGTAATTTTGATTCCTGCCTTCAGTATAGGAAGGACTCAGGAATTGCTTTATGAGCTGGAAGAGCTTATTCACCGTCATAAAACCGAATCGCTTGCCAAAGGTCTGGTGTGGGAAGACTTAGAAATTATCGTCGATTCTCCTCTTGCAAACCGCTTTACCGAAGTTTATCGAAAACTCAAGCCCTTTTGGGATGCCGAAGCCAAGGCTAAAGTCCGGACAGGCAGGCATCCTTTGGCGTTTGAACAATTGACGACGATCAATTCGCATCAGGATCATCTTGCCGCGGTTGAGTATTTAAAGAAAACTGCGAGTCCTTGCATCGTCATTGCCGCCAGCGGCATGTGTGCAGGAGGAAGGATAGTCAATTATTTGAAAGCAATGATCGAAGACGAACGCACCGATATTCTTCTGGTCGGTTATCAGGCAGCAGGAACACCGGGACGCATCATTCAAACATATGGGCCGCGTCAAGGCTATGTGGATTTGGAAGGAGAGCGATATCACATCAAATCGGGCGTTTATCAGTTAAACGGTTTCTCTGCGCATGCCGATAAGGATTCGTTGCTGCGATTTATCAAAGGCATGCGTATCAAGCCCAGTGAAATACGCTTGATTCATGGTGATGAAGGCGCTAAAAAAGCCTTGAAACAATCAATAAACCAGCTTTTTCCCCGCATCAATGTGTTGATTTCTTCGTATCTCGTTAAAACAACCTCCCCCTTTGAAAAAAGGGGATCGAGGGGGATTTATTAAAATAATCGTGTGATTCGGTATAAGGCGAATTCAACCCATTTAATTAAGCAATTGCTCGCGTGAGGTGTAATCCCGGCAGATATAAGGGATAGCCGGGATCCAGAACACAAGGACGTGCCACGGTCTTTGTCATCCATGGCTTTTGGGCTCATGCCGGGTTGTCCTGCCCGCCACCCTTCGGGCGATTGCCCTCACATCATGCGCAGGACCAGCTTACGCCTTAGTCAAATCAGAAAAGTTTTATAACTGTCAATTAAAGAATCAAACTGTTATAAATTCAACTGAATATTCACACGAATCGCTAACATGACATTACCCAAGCTGCCCTTATCCATACAGAACTTTGCCGAGATCCGCCAAGGCAATATCTGCTATGTTGATAAAACCGAATTGGTCTGGAAACTGGTTGATGCCGGCAAAGCTTATTTCCTGTCACGGCCGAGGCGTTTTGGCAAAAGCTTGTTGATCGATACCTTCAAAGAACTGTTTGAAGGGAATCGAGCCTTGTTCGAAGCTTTATATATTTATGATAAATGGGACTGGAGCAAGACCTACCCCGTCATTAAAATCGATTTTGCTTCGGGCACCTTACAGAGCCGAAAGCAACTCGACGAGCGAATTGAAATCATCTTGACCGAAAATCAACAAAGGCTAGGCGTCGAATCCTGCAACGAGCGAGCCGATATTCCGGGTAAGTTTACGGATTTAATCTTGAAGGCCCGCGAAAAATACGGCCAAAAAGTTGTCGTTTTAGTCGATGAATACGACAAGCCGATTTTGGGCAACATCGACTACCCGGAACGCGCTGCCGAAGTGCGCGAGGGACTGAAAAACATCTACTCGGTGCTGAAAGGTCAGGATGCGCATTTGCAGTTTGTCTTTATGACCGGGGTCACCAAGTTTTCCAAAGTCAGCTTGTTCAGCGGCTTAAATCAGCTCAAAGACATTACCCTGGACGAGAACTACGCCACAATTTGCGGCTATACCCAAACCGATCTGGAAACCACCTTTGCCGGACATTTGGCCGGTGTCGACTGGACGCAATTGAAAACCTGGTATAACGGCTATCAGTTTCTCGGCGAAGCCGTCTACAACCCTTATGACATCTTACTGTTCATCAGCGGCAATCGGCGCTACCGCAACTACTGGTTCGAAACCGGCAACCCCAGCTTTTTGATCAAACTGTTCCAGCAAAAAGCCTATTTTCTGCCTAATTTGGAACAACTCGAAGTCTCTGAAGAAATTCTTGATTCGTTTGATGTGGAAGCCATTGATCCGGTAACGCTATTATTTCAAGCCGGGTATTTGACCATCGAAAAAGCCTACGCCGGCTTTAGCGGTCAATTCATGTTTCTGCTCAAAGTGCCCAACCGGGAAGTCCGTCAAGCTTTAAACTCCCATCTCATCAATGGCTATACCCAAACGTTGGCCAGCGAAAAACTTAAAATCCAGCATCAGGTTTTTGACAGTCTGAATCAAGGTGATTTGCCGCAGCTAAAAACCGTGCTGCAACGCCTGTTTTCCGGCATACCCTGGCGCAATTTCACCAACTACGGACCTGCCCAATTCCGAAGGTTACTACGCCAGCGTCCTCTACGCCTTTTTTGCGAGTCTGAATGCGGTCATCACCCCGGAAGACACCACCAACCAAGGGCAAGTGGATATGACCGTCGAGTTGGGTGACTTTATATATGTCATGGAAATCAAACTCGACAAAAGCCCCGACTACCAAGAGCAAACCCCCAATCCGGCCCTACAGCAAATTCAGGATAAAAACTATGCCCAAAAATACCGGCAGCAAGGCAAGACCGTGTTTGAAGTGGGCTTAATTTTTAACCAACAGCAGCGTAATTTAGTGCAGCTGGATTGGCGGCAACACATAACGTTAACTGAAGTTTCCCAGTATTTATAGGATTTTCCAAGCTTGTTAGAGAACTTTTTTTGCATTAATAGTTATCGTCGTTCCGGCTGGCATTGTCGGGCCCTAGAAGCCATGGACGGCAAGGGCTGTAGCTCGTCCTTATGTTCTGGATCCCGGCAATCCCTACCGAAAGAAGTAGATTGAATACACAAGCTAAGAAATGGCGAATGAATATACTAATGACTTAACCAAGCTCGATGCGCTAAATTTAGGTCAAGAAATGGGTGTAGGTTTGGCTTGTGCGGCTAACCGGATGTTTACTGAAAGTGAAAGATGAGCCCGGTGCCTTTAATCAGTTTGGCATTAAGCACAACACCCTCACTTTTTTTCTAAGGTGTATTTATTCGAAACAATCTTTCGATTGATTTGACAAGCAAAAATTAGCTACATCGTAAGTAATGCATTAGGAATCATGATGGAAATAAACGCAGCACAAAGTCATTTAACCGAAGCGGACTATTTAGATGGTGAGCGCGACGCTGAGATTAGGCATGAATTGATTGGTGGAAAGGCTTATGCCATGACAGGCGCGAGTGATTGCCATAATAAACTGAGTGGCAATCTATTTGCAGAATTGAGGATGGCACTAAAACGAAACAAGTCACCTTGCAGTATTTACATCAACGACATGAAAGTAAAAGTCAACCACAACTTCTACTACCCTGATGTGATGGTGACCTGTGATCATGAAGACATTGGCAATGATTATTACAAAACCCGTCCCATCATCATTGTCGAAGTGTTATCACCCAGCACCCGTCGTTTCGACAAGACCCATAAACGCCTAACCTATCAAAGTCTGGAAAGTTTACAGGCATACGTATTGATCGACCAAGAACGTGCAGAAATTGAAATGTTCACCCGACAAAGCGGATGGCAGGCGGAATATTTTTATCCCGGTGATAGCATTAAATTTGATGGCATTGATGTGGTCGTGGCCGTGGAAGATATTTATTATCAAGTGAATAACGATGACATGCAGGCGTTTTTGCAGACTGGGCAAGCATAAGTAGGGTAGGGATAACAAGAAATCGGCATCGAACCATTCAAATATAACCGAATAGAAAGTACTAACGGATAAGCATAAAATAAATTGTGTCAATATACGCCTTTTGCCTAATTGAGAGGGCTGGGGTGAGAGAGTCTAAAGCCAAACTGATTAGCAATATGTTTCAGCTAAATTCATAAGCCCGTCATGCCTTTCAGAAAACGGGCATCCAGTGCCATGGAGGGTAAGCTTGGAGCTATCCATTTAGTCTGGATTTCGGCAATCCCTTCCGAACTGACTCGGTTCTCTAGAGGAAAATAGTAAGGGCTGAAACACCTTTATAATCAGGTAAAGACAAGATAAACCATGTTAAAAAAACTACCTATCGGAATTAACACCCTGTCATCGATCCGGGATAATGACATGGTCTACGTCGACAAAACCCCGCTCATTTGGCAAATGGTGCAGCAAACCGCGCGCTTTTTTCTATCGCGGCCAAGGCGCTTTGGCAAAAGCTTGTTGGTTGACACCTTAAAAGAACTGTTTGAAGGTAATCGAGCGTTATTCGAAGGCTTGTATATAGATGATAAATGGGACTGGTCGAAACAGTATCCGGTGATCAAGCTGGATTTTGCCAGTGGCGTATTGCAAAATCGAGCGCAACTGGATGAGCGCATAGAAACCCTGTTAACGCTTAATCAGCAACGTTTAGGCATAGACGGTGATCGCCGGTTTGATCTGTCCGGCTGCTTTGAGGATCTGATCCTCAAAGCCCGCGAAAAATACGGCCAAAAAGTTGTCGTTTTAGTCGATGAATACGACAAGCCGATTTTGGGCAACATCGACTACCCGGAACGCGCTGCCGAAGTGCGCGAGGGACTGAAAAACATCTACTCGGTGCTGAAAGGTCAGGATGCGCATTTGCAGTTTGTCTTTATGACCGGGGTCACCAAGTTTTCCAAAGTCAGCTTGTTCAGCGGCTTAAATCAGCTCAAAGACATTACCCTGGACGAGAACTACGCCACAATTTGCGGCTATACCCAAACCGATCTGGAAACCACCTTTGCCGGACATTTGGCCGGTGTCGACTGGGCGCAATTGAAAACCTGGTACAACGGTTATCAGTTTCTCGGCGAAGCCGTCTACAACCCTTATGACATCTTATTGTTCATCAGCTGCAATCGGCGTTACCGCAACTACTGGTTCGAAACCGGCAACCCCAGCTTTTTGATCAAACTGTTCCAGCAAAAAGCCTATTTTCTGCCTGATTTGGAACAACTCGAAGTCTCCGAAGAAATTCTTGATTCATTCGATGTTGAACGCATCAACCCGGTAACTTTACTCTTTCAAACAGGCTATCTGACAATAAAAAAAGCCTATACCGATGTAATGGGCGAACAGGCTTTTGTTTTAGCGGTACCCAATTATGAAGTCAAAATGGCGCTCAATAACCAATTGATTGAAGGCTATTGCCAGATTGATACAGAGAAGAAAGCACTACGTACTGAATTGTTCACGCTATTACATAAGGGCGACATTGATGAACTGAAACCGATGCTGCAACGCCTGTTTTCCGGCATCCCCTGGCGCAATTTCACCAACAACGACCTGCCCAATTCCGAAGGCTACTACGCCAGCGTCCTCTACGCCTTTTTTGCCAGCCTGAATGCGGTTATCCGACCGGAAGACACCACCAACCAAGGGCAAGTGGATATGACCGTCGAGTTAGGTGACTTTATATACGTCATGGAAATCAAACTCGACAAAAAACCCAACTACCAAGAGCAAACCCCCAACCCGGCCCTACAGCAAATTCAGGATAAAGACTATGCCCAAAAATACCGGCATCAAGGCAAGACCGTATTTGAAGTGGGCTTAATTTTTAACCAACAGCAGCGTAATTTAGTGCAGCTGGATTGGCGGCAACTCAGCAAGTCAAGATAAACCATGTTAAAAAAGGCACTGTTCGCGTAAGTAATTGAAAAAACATTAAAGCCCTCATTCCAGAATGGCTTGCCGGAGCCGTTAGACCGCGTAAGCGAAACCAGGTGATAAGGATGTGAAAGTTCAACACCCCTCCTTGTCTTGATCCCGAAAATCGGTGCCGTGGTGACGCCACCAATTAGCGTAAACATAGCCTTAAAAAATACCTATGACTTTGATGGATTAATCAGCTACTCCGACGCGGCTCAAATATTACATAAGGCCGTAACGCGAGAGGTAAAGCATTTTCAAAGAACAGATGCGCGAATAGTTGTGGCGCTTTTAACGCGGGAATTGGCTAAACAACTGGTATTTAATGAAGTCTTGGTAAGACTCGTCGATGCATTTATTAGCCCGTTCGGCCGCTTGTTGGCTGCCCTATTACAGCTATGGTTGATTTTCTGGGTGAGAGAATATGATAAGCGATTGATAAGTTAGATCTCGCTGAGCTCTTGGGCTGGAAAAAAGACCTAGCGTGACATAGATGTAATGCTCAAACTAAGGAACGGCGCATTATTATATTGATGACTTAATCAGAGTCGATTCGCTAAATTTAGGTCGCTAAATGGGCTGCAATTCCCAATTTAAACTCCAAAGCCTAAGCGGTATTAAACGACGTAATGTTCAGAATTATCACCATCGGTTTCCCCAAGACTATTGATGGCACTAATTATGCTTTTTAACTTGGTAGCGTCAATTTTTAGGCGCCGACGCTTAACATTTTGCGAATTCAGGTCAAGATGTTCTATGAGTCATTTTAGATTGGTAATGAGGGGGTCTAGTGCAACATCCACGAAGAATTTTAGGTAAAAGTAAGGCAATAGACTATGCGGCAACTCAAGCATTTTTTGAAGAGCGTGGCATTCGTGAATACGATACCGTTCTAAGCACAACAATGTACCAGGATAAAGATCCCAAGTTGGTCGAGTTGCGTGATCGGTATGAAAAAGCAAATATCGCGGGGCTGCTTAATCTGTACGAGACGAAGAACGTTTTTGACATAGGTTGCGGTATAGGGCGTTGGGGATGGTTTTTTGCAGAGCAGTTTGAAAAAATAGATTATTTGGGGATCGATTTTTCAAGTTCTTTAATAGGAAAAGCAAAGCAAGAATCGATGAAATTAGGATTTACAAATCTCCGTTTTCAAGTTATGTCAGCAATTGAAATGCAATCCGAGAAACTGATTCTATACCCTCCTTATGATTTGATATTGCTATCTGGTTTATTGATCTATCTAAATGATAGTGATTGTTTGAGTGTTTTAAAAAATGCCGCAAGTTTTTGTGCTCCTGGTGGAAAAATATACTTAAGAGAGCCGGTTGGTATAGCTAAGAGAGTTACTCTGGATAAGTTCTACTCTATAGAACTTTCTCATGAGTATTCTGCTATTTATAGAACAATTGATGAGTTGAATTCGTTTTATGATGTAACTTTATATTCTAATAATTTCATAAGAAAGGAAAGCGGATTCTTATTTCCAAACGAGATGGAAAAACGCAAAGAAACAAGACAGTATTTCTCTATATTTCAGAAAGGATTTAGTTAAATGAAAACAGCATATTGCTTTGATTTAGATGGAACACTTACCAATCAAGAAATACTGCCATTAATAGCTTCATCTGTTGGTTTGGAAGATGAAATAGGTGTATTAACAGAGGCTACCATTAACGGCTATTTGCCTTTTGATAAATCTTTTAAGTTAAGGGTGAAACTGTTAAAGGATGCTGATGTGGATTGGATTCATAGAGTTTTGTCTGAAGAGATAAATTTACAGCCCCAAATTATCGACTTTATTTTTTCTCATATTGAGGAATCTTTCGTGGTTACTGGAAACCTCGATTTATGGGTAAAATCAATGCTGGACGACTTAAATATTCAAAGTTTCACTTCAACAGCGCGTATGTGTAACGATAAGTTAGACGGTGTAGAAACTGTATTGCATAAAGGCGATGCTGTTTCTAGTTTACGCGATCGTTTTGACCGCATTGTGGTTGTAGGTGATGGTATGAACGATGTCTCAATGTTTGAGGTGGCTGATTGGCGAATTGCCTTTGGAGGAGTTCATCCTCCTCATAAACAACTCATTAGCCTCAGTGATTTTGTTGTCTATGATGGAGTATCTTTATGCCGCCTATTAAACACGCTGTAATTAGTGCTGCCGGAATAGGTTCAAGGCTGGGCCTTGATAAGCCGAAATGCATGGTCGAGGTTTTGAATCGAACTTTGTTAGATTACCATGTAGAGAGACTTCATGGTGTGGAAACGTTGTGGGTTGTGGTAGGTTTTCATGAAGATGTGGTTATACAGCACGCTTTAAGTTTAAGGCGAGATATCATAATTGTACGAAATCCCGAATATGCCCGCACCAATACGTTGCAGAGTATTTATAGGGTGGCTCGGCATCTTAAGGAGCGAGTGTTAGTTATAGATGCTGATACAGTGCTTGAAGATAATTCTTTTTATAAATTTGTTGTGGCAGCGGAGGAACATTCTAATCTTCTTGGTGTATCACGATACACCACTAGTGATGGGGTAAGGGCTCAGCTTGACACTGTAGGGCGCAATGTGATTGGTTTTAGTCGGCATGTAAGACATGAGTTTGAATGGACCGGAATCGCTGTGATAGAGCCGCATTTAGTCGTGAATAAACCTATCTATGTTTATCAAGCGCTAGAATCTCATTTGCCTTTACCGGCTTTCGAGTTGAAAGCCTTTGATATTGACACGACAGCAGATCTTGATATGGCGCGTCATGTTATGGCTAAGCAGTGGAGCTAATACTAAAAAATGAGCAATAAAAATCAGAGCGATGTCGCCCGGGATTTTTGGCAGCAAACAAATCGGGGGAAAATTGGGCCTGTCGATCTTTACGTTCGGCAAAAACAACTTTTGTCTGATTATGTTTTACCATTGATATTCGCCGGGGATAGCGTATTAGATATAGGCTGTGCCGATGGTGAATTCACACTGTTATATGCCCAAGTAGCCAAGCAGGTAGTGGGGATTGATATTAGTGCAAAATTGATTGATCAAGCCCAAACGAAGGTACGATCCGAAGGCATTCAGAATGTTGAATTTCAGGTCAGGGATGTATTTGAATTTGAATCAGCAGAACGATTTCAGGTAGTAAGCTTAATGGGGGTGCTAACTACTATTAAAGATAATCTTTCCGCAGAGCGAGTGGTACTGAAAGCTTCTTCCTTGCTGGTCCCCGGGGGGTGGTTAATTTTAAAAGATTCTGTGATGCTTACAGGCACAGAATCTAAATTGCTTAAAAATGCAACCTATGAAGCAATATACCGTCCCCAATTTGAATATATCCATCTTGTTCGTTCCTTGGGTTTCGATTTGTTCGCCGAATTTCCCATCCTAACAATGGAAAATTGTGGACAAACCAGAGTCCTATATATTTTTCGTCAGACTTCAGTCATGCCATTTCATGAGAAGATCAAAGGGATGAGGGTAGCTTGTTATGGAAATATGCCTTTTCACTTTCGTTCGCTTAAGCCTTTATCCGAGTGTTTTGAGGAAAGTTTGCTGACTTTATCGATTGACGAAGTGATGGAGTGGAGCCCGGATGTAATCGCGGTGGCAGATGGCTGGTCTGTTGAATTTTGGCGAGATTATTGTGATGCCTATAATGTAGAACTAATTGCGATGCGCCATGGTTCGGTAACGAGATATGGTTATGCCGAATCTCAATATAACTTCGCAGATTTTATGTGCGGCAGTGTATGGGATATAGAAGATACACTGCTTTCGAAAATTCATCCTCGGCGAGGTTTTTTGCTAACTGGCAATGCTTGGGTTGATCAAGTATTTAAGTTGCCAAAGCGAGAGCTTAACCAACAGAACCTCACTATATTATTCGCTCCAACGTATAATCCTGAAATTAGTGCAGCTGTTTTTTTTGGAGATCGATTAGTCCCAATAATTCGACAGGTTTTTCCAAACTCGCGCATCGTAATCAAACCCCATCCGGCAATCGTTCAAAACGACCATGCTTTTGTAGCATATAAAAACCTATTTAAGGGGTTAATGGATGATTGGCATGCTTGGACTCAAAAGGATCCTTTGGTGGAATTGATTGATGCGCCGGAAGCTAGTATTGCTGATAGTTTTGCAGAAGCAGATATTCTGGTGGCAGATGCTTCGTCGTTGATATTTGAGTTTATGACCTTGGATCGTCCTATTTTACTTTACTCAAGCGACATACCAGTTCAACATTGGGCATACAATCCAAATGCACCAGGGAACAGCTGGCGTGACGTTGGTCTTGAGTTTAGTGACGACAAAGGCTTTATTAAACTTTTAAAAAATCCGTTTGAGATACATAAAGAAAGCTGTAGTTTGGCTCAGAGAAAAAGGGCGCAGCAACTTTATGGCTTTTATCAAGATGGGCTTTCAACTGAACGTGTAGCTGCTGCTATTGCACATCTCTCAAAATTCCATATCGTTATTAATGCTCTTGATATAAAAGATGCCGATGCTGCACATATTCTGGACTTGGCTAAATCTTTTCGTGCAGTGCTTTCACTTTCCACCATCAGCGTCATTGGATCATTTGGGCTAAGCGGAGCTACAGTAACAGAATACTCTAGTTGTGAAAGCTGGCGGGATGTTTTTTTAAGAGAATTTGAAGATACCAGTGATTATTTATTATTAGTGGATGGAAGAACCACATATACACCAGGAAGTGCTCATCAAATAAACTCATTTATCGGTAAACTTCAGAGTGGGGCTCTTAAATGTGCAGTATTAGTGAATAAAGAGGATGATCAGCTCAGCATTGATGTGACGGGGGCTCTTGAAAATGATTGGCTACTTAAAAGATTAGTTAATTCAATTTCCAGCTTTCATGAGGTTCCTGCTTGGGTAATGCTAAGCGGCCCAGCTTTTTTGGGAGAACTAAAGCAACTGCCAGAACTAATATCTAAAACCGTTTTCGATATTTGGTGGCGTACCCTATCGATTAAGCAGGGTGCCTCTATGTGGCCAGCAAACGATTTAAATCTTGTATACGGTAAAGGTGTAATTAAGGATGTTGGACGGCAGCGATATATTTTATGTCAAAGCGCTAGCTTTAATATGGTTCCGGCTGTTAGGGGCTTGCCAAGTACTAAATCTGTTTTTATTTCTCTATCAAAGATACCAAATGCTGATTATGACCTATATCCATTTGAAGTGGTCATTAATGTTAATGGAGATATATTCGTTTCATTAGTTATTAATGGAGGAACCACTCGGACACTAGAAATACCTTATCAACCTGATAAAGATGGAAATCAACTTGTCGTAATAAATTGTACTGGGGCAACCGCTGGATTGCGTGGCATTTCAGGGCCGATTTCCTTGTATGCAAAGATTGATGTTAATCCTGTGACGGTCAGTCAATCCGATCAGCCTCAAATTGGTTCGCATACTGCTGTATTAGTTAAAAATAGCCGCCCTAGTGCTGCTATCACAAAGTCAACGTTAAATTCTTATGAAAACTGGCGAGTAAAAAAAACCTTAACCGAAGCCGATCTCATTATACACAATCATAGGTTAGATACTTTCTGGCAAATTTATCCTGTTGTCCATGTCATTATTGAATTAAATGTGGGTGATGAGCAACTCTTAGCTAATACCATTGACAGTCTATCTCAGCAGCTTTATTCCGATTGGCGATTGGTCATTTTGGCACCTTTTTCGGCTCCCGATAATTCCTTCGATGAAATTGATATCGTCAGTTGGGTCGTATTAAATAGTGTGGTCACTCGCGACTCGGTAATACGGTCGCTCCTGAGCGAGGATGAGCGCAACTGGTTGTGGCTGGTACCCGTCGGCGTGCAGTTTGAACCTCAAGCGTTTTTAGTTCTAGGTGATTACATCAGCACCAATTTGCAAGCGTGCTTATTTTATGTTGATGACGATGAACTAGCTGACGGGGGGGCTCTGAAAAATCCACGTTTTAAACCGGACTTTAATCGGGATTATCTGTATTCGTATGATTATCTTGGAGCTTGTGCAGTTTCGAGTCGTGCTCTTAAATCGCTTGAAACGTGGCTTTTGAGCAGTCAGGCACTTGATTATCACTGGGCATTACAATTAATGGAGGTTTTCGGTGAGGCGGCAATTGCGCATATCCCCGAAGTGTTACTGCATTATCCGCAAAGGACCATAAGTGCAAGCCATGATACATCAGTCAAAGTGGCGTTGGAGCAACATCTCCATCGCACTCATCGCAATGCTGAAGTGCAAGAAGGTTATGTTCCTGGTACTTACAACATAGTTTATCAATGGTCAGACCAGCCATTAGTTTCCATTATTGTACCTACCCGTGATCGCCTAGATATTTTGCAACCCTGTATAGCCAGTTTGCTGGCGAAAACGAGTTATGCGCAATACGAGGTGCTCATTGTTGATAACCAGAGTGAATTGCCGGAGACGCTGACCTACTTCAAAACTATACAAGAACAGTACCCCGACACTGTCCGTGTATTGAGTTACCCGAAGGCCTATAACTATTCCGCCATCAATAACTATGCGGCAGAGCTCGCCCTTGGCGAGTACCTTGTCTTGTTGAATAACGATACGATAATGGTGCATGAAAACTGGTTGGAGCGTATGCTTAACCACTGTCAACATGAAGAGGTTGGTATTGTCGGTGCACGCTTGGTGTTTCCGAATCAAACGTTGCAGCACGCCGGCGTGATTTTAGGCATGGGGTCTTTTGGTGTGGCTGATCATCCTCATATTAGTTTGCCCATGACTGATCCAGGTTATATGAACCGCGCCCAAGTGGTTCAAAACTTTTCCGCCGTGACCGCCGCATGTTTGTTGATTCCTAAATCTTTATATTTCGAAGTGGGCGGGCTTGATGAGGAAAACTTTAAAGTTTTGTTCAATGATGTTGATTTATGTTTAAAAGTAAGAGAGCGGGGCTATAAAATTGTCTGGACTCCTTATGCAACAGTTGTTCATCATGGTTCCAGCTCAATAAAAGCTGATAAAAATCCTGATAAAGCCAAGAGAGCTAGACAAGAAGCTGACAAAATGTTGGAAAAGTGGCTTCCTCAGCTAGCCAATGACCCTGCTTATAATCGTAATCTTAGTCTCAAACATCGGCATTTTCAGATTGAAACAGAAACGGATGTAACATGGAATGTCGATTTTCATGATAGGCTTCGGATTTACGCCTTTCCTGCGAATGATTCAGGTGTCGGCGAATATCGGGTTAGATCCCCGCTCCGGGCATTGACCAATGCAGCGATGATTCAAAGCAGTTTATTGCCTAATCACAGCGCCACATTGATTCCTGATATTGTTGAAATTGAGCGGGTTAAGCCTGATCTCTTGTTGCTGCAAAATGGTACTGCTGATTATTTAATCCATGCATGGGAACAGTACAAACGCTTTAATTCAGTATTTAGAATCTACTCGCAAGATGATTTGGTTTTTGCATTGCCTGGCAAGCATCCTTTGCAAGGTAAGTGGCCCAAAGATATGCGCAAACGTCTTAGAAAATTGATGGAGAACTCCGACCGGTTGATTGTGGCGAATGAGCCTTTAAAAGAAGCCTACAGCCGGTGGATTGATGACATCAAAATTGTGCCCAATTATTTGGAAAGTACCCGATGGCTGAATTTGTCGGTCACCAACAGACAACGTACTGGCAATAAACTGCGTGTTGGTTGGGCGGGGGGCGCGCAACATCATGGTGATCTTGAATTTATTATTCCTGTGGTTGAATCCCTAAAAAACGAGGTCGACTGGATTTTTATGGGTATGTGCCCTGATAGGCTTAAGCCTATTATCAAGGAGTATCATGGGGGGGTGTCGTTTGATCTTTATCCTCAAAAACTGGCTGAACTGGATCTTGATTTAGCCATTGCGCCATTGGAGTACAACAATTTTAATACGGCTAAAACGAATTTACGCATACTTGAATACGGCGTGCTCGGTTGGCCGGTAATTTGTTCCGATATTCTTCCTTACCAGAATGCCCCGGTGACCTTAGTCGGTAATAATACTCAGTATTGGCTTAAAGCCATCAGAGAGAAAATCGGTGAACCTGAAGCGTTAACAGCGGAGGGAAATGCATTGCAGCAATGGGTGTTGGATAATTACTTGCTTGAAGATCATTTGGATGATTGGTTGATGGCGTTGACACCTTAGTATTGGGGTAGTCACTGCGACAAAGTCGATTGCTGTAACCGTGTGTATAAATTTGGTGAGTATGAAATTTAGATGGGAGGATGGTATAACAGACTCCCAAGATGATCTTTTAGTTGTCAGTTTACCTGCTGTTGTGACTTGGTTCTCATTTATGTTTCCTCGCAGTGAAAAGTCATGAAAAATTATTAAAGCTTCATGGGGCATGGTCGATAAACAAAGCGAGATTAAACAAACTTGCTTTTTAAGCAAAGACCCTGAAGGAGAGTCATCATGGCACAAGTCATTAATACGAATGTTTCAGCGCTCAATGCGCAACGGAACTTAAATAAGTCACAATCAGCAATGCAAACCAATTTGCAAAGGCTCTCATCAGGGTTGCGTATCAATAGCGCCAAGGATGATGCTGCCGGTCTTGCGATTTCTAATCGTTTCCAAGCACAAGTCAATGGTCTGAATCAAGCGTCTCGAAATGCCAATGATGGTATTTCTCTTGCGCAAACGGCCGAAGGCGCATTGGACGAGGTTACCAACGGTTTGCAAAGAATGCGGACCTTGGCTGTTCAAGCGGCTAACGATACGAATTCTGCCAGTGACCGGCAGTCTATACAGCTGGAAATTGATCAAATTGTCAGCGAAATAAATCGGATTGGTGGAACGACTCAGTTCAACGGAAAAAATCTCTTGGACGGCAGTAATAAGGAGTTTTCTTTCCAAATTGGCGCCAATTCCGGGCAGCAATTATCCGTTAAAATGGGAGATATGCGGGCGAGTGCATTAGGACAACAACCTGGCGCGGTTCAAACGGTAGGAACCCGAGTTGCACTTTCCGGGGATTCAGTAGGAAACATTGGTGTTTCAAGTGGTGGGGCTACAAGTTCCTCTGGGGTGGCCGTAGGATCTGGTGATGTGACGCTAAGCGTTAATGGCGGTGCACAAAACGTAGATATTGCGTTAGCTCGTTATGGTGGCGATATTTCCCAACGTTCAGGTGCGGAATTAACCACTACTTCTGGAACCTATTACGGTGCGGGTCTTGCTAAAGACATAGCAACTCGAGTTAATTCAATCCGTGAGTTAGGTGAGGTGGATTCCACAGGAAAAACTGTATTGGAAGGCGTTTATGCAACCGCACGCACAGAGTTTAATATTTCTGAAGCTGTCTCAGGTGATGTAGGTGTAGCTGGAACTAGTGGCATGCCTGCTTTGGAAAATTCCAATGTGGGTGCTGGTAAGCTGGAGTTTGATAGTTTAAAAATTAATGGTGTTGATGTAGGACCTGTTAACATTCAGGAGAATGATGCTGGTGGTGATCTTGTTAATGCGATCAACTCTAAAACTAACATAACAGGTGTCGCTGCGAGTGTTGACAAAGACGGCCGATTAAATCTTGTTGCCGAGGATGGCAGAGATATAATCATTGAAACGAAGGATGCAGTCGCCTCGAATCTGATTTTCAACGGGGGTGGAGGTGCTGTCAATGGGGCTGGAAATACTGATAATGACTTTACTGGTGCATTAGATCTCAGGATTTCCGGCCAAGTGACTTATTCTGCTACTGACACTATAGTTGCTTCCGGTGCCACAATGGAAAGTGCAGGGTTGGATTCCGGTCAAACCGTATCAGCCGGTCGAGACATACAGGAGAATGTTCAGGCTAAAGGAACCATTGCCAACGCGGATGTCACTACGATTCAAGGCGCTAACACCTTGATGAAATCGGTTGACAGCGCATTGGAGCAAGTCGACTCTTTCCGGGCGAATTTAGGTTCTGCACAAAACCGGTTTGAAATGACCATCCGTAACCTTGATAATGTCTCTGAAAACTTGTCAGCTGCAAATTCTCGAATTAGAGATGCAGATTTTGCTGCGGAAACCACAGCAATGACGAGGAACCAGATCCTGCAACAAGCCGGTATCTCAATGTTGTCTCAAGCTAACGCGCAGACTCAAAATGTGATGTCTTTATTAAGATAGTCTTTAATGCCGGAATAGGTGCTTAGGCATCTATTCCGGCTAAACTAAGAGGAACAGATGATGGACACGGGAATTAAAAATATCTTTCGCACCATTAACCAGGTCCCCTCAGAGCTGGAATCAAAAAAGCCTCATCCTGCTGAAAAACAGGATGAGGCTAAACGTGTTTTAGTAGAGCAGCAAACTAAAAAGCTTGAGTCTGAAGGTGTTGAGAAGAATGAGAAAAAAGAGGCGCTAAACCAGGAAGAGTTAGCAGACGTAGTCACCCAGATCAATACGGCTTTTCAAAATGAAAAGCGGAGTATTCAATTTAAACTCGATGATGATAGCGGTAGGACTGTCATTAAAGTGGTTGATCAAAAAACCGGAGAAGAAATCAAGCAAATTCCATCTGAGGAGATGCTGGAAATTTCCAGAAGGCTCTCTGATCAGTTGGATAAAGAAGATTTGTCCGGCATGCTTATCAAGAGTAGGGCCTAACCTTAAGAGGATAAGAACATGGCAGGAATTCAAGCGCCCGGTGTCGGCTCGAACTTAGACATCAACAGTATCGTTACTCAGCTCGTTTCAGCAGAAAAAGCACCGACTGAGAAACGCTTGAACAGTGATGAAGCGTTAGCGCAAGCCAGACTCTCAACACTGGGTATTGTAAAAAGTTCGGTCTCCGATTTCCAAAGCTCAATTCGGGCGCTGACTTCGCTGTCAGCTTTTCAAAGTAAAACGGTGTCCATTGGTAATGAAAAATTGTTTTCGGCGACCGTCAGCAGTGCGGCGAAAGCCGGGCAGCACAGCGTTGAGGTCAAGCAATTGGCTCAGGCACAAAAGTTGGCATCCAAATCATTTGCCGATAGTTCGGCTAGTGTCGGCAGTGGGACGCTAACCATCCAGTTCGGCTCATATGATAAAGATTTAAACGAGTTCACCGAAAATGCCAATAAGCCCAGCAAATCAATAAGCATTACCCCTCAAAACTCAAGCTTGCAGGGTATAAGGGATGCAATCAATTCCGCTAAGGCCGGCTTGACCGCTACGATTTTGAACGACGGAACCGGTGATCGGTTGGTGTTAAGTTCCGAAAGTGGTGCGGATAATAGCATGCGTATTACGGTCAACGATGATGATGGTAATCATACCAATGATTCAGGCTTGTCTCAGTTGGCTTTTGATCCTGAAGCGGTGGGGATTGATAGTGGAAAAAACATGGAGCAAACACTGGCTGCAAAAGATGCCTTGCTTAAAGTCGATGGTATCAATATCAAGCGATCCACCAACTCTGTTACTGGAGTATTACCGGGGGTGACGCTTGATCTAAAGGATATTGCGCCGGACGCGCCTACCACGCTAACGATAGGTGAGAATAAAACCAGTATCAAAGAGTCGGTGCAAAAATTTGTTGATAGTTTTAATGAGCTAAAAGGTGTTCTAAATAAGGCGACTAAATATGATGCGGAAGAAAAAAAGGGTTCGCTTTTAACCGGCGATCCCTCAATTCGCAGTATGAACAGTCAGATGCAGCGCATTATGGGTGACATGGTTAAAGGCTTGACAACCGACGTCAGATCCTTGGCCGATATTGGTATAACCAGCGCAAGAGATGGCACTTTGTTACTTGAAGGTGGGAAATTAGATCAAGCGCTAAATAACAATATCGATGATTTTGCGGCATTGTTTGCAACGACGGGTCGCAGCAGTGACAGTCTTGTCAGCTATAGCAAGGCGGGCAGCGATACTAAAGTCGGGTCGTATGCGGTTAATATCACTCAGCTAGCGACTCAAAGTTCCTATGTCAGCACAATTGGTAATGGCACTTTTAATATTGATAACAACAATAATACCTTTAAGTTGAAAGTGGATGGTACTGAGTCCGGTTTAATTACACTGAGTACAAGTTCAAATCTGAGCGGTGCAGCGCTGGCTCAGGAGATACAAACTCAAATCAATAAAGATTCGGCTTTACAAGCTGCAGGCCGTTCTGTAACTGTAAGCTTTGATACAGATAGCGGCGAAATGGCGATCAAGTCCAGCCGATTTGGCAGCGAGTCTGCAATTGCTGTGACTCAAATTTCTCCTGCCAGCAACACGTTAGGGTTAACGATTAAATCGGGTACAGCTGGTCTGGATGTCGCAGGCACTATTGGTGGATTTTCTGCAAAAGGATTAGGTGCTCAATTAACCGGAACAGGCGATGCAGAAGGTTTAGTGATTAATGTGGCGGGCGGCCTGACCGGAGACCGTGGCACGGTGGGTTATACCAAAGGGTATGCAGAGCAGCTTAATACTTTGATAGGCGGTTTTTTATCCAGTGATGGAGTATTAACGCGTCAAATGAACGATTTTACCCAGCGCATTGAGTCAATCGGCGAAAGCAGAGTTAAGCTTAATGAGCGAATGGAAAGTCTCGAAGAGCGCTTGCGCAGCCAATTTTTGGCAATGGATTTAATGGTAGGTAAAATGCGTTCAACTGGCGATTTTTTGACAGGCCAGTTGGCAACTTTGCCATTTACCAGAGAAAAATAATCCTAAAATGAGCTTTTGTTGATCGCTTTCCCATCAATACTGAACTTTTCTAAGAGTTTGGTTTGAATTGCATCATAATTTTTAAGCTATTGTTCAAAAATAGCTTTTCGAAATAGAGACGGCAAAAGTTGTTCTTTTTTCACTTGTTTCAAAAGCATTCACTCAAAGCGGTAATTATTTGCCGCTGTCTAGGCAAATAATTGCTGTTCATTTTCATTTACTGCTTTTCAATATTCCTCTTTAATACTTTTCCGCATCACGATATTGATCTGCCATTTAGGCGTGGTTGAGCGATAGCCGCAGCCCAGGGTATGCGCTTTATGAGCTCTAACCCCGCCAACTCTTGATACTTTGTTCTCTATGTCAGATTCTAGTAGGTGTCCGTCATTCCGGCAGGGATGCCCGTTTCCCTGTGGACATGACGGCGTTTTCATAAATCGGACTATGTAGAGTTAGAGAAAAGCCTCTAATACATGAGGTCAAAAAATTGACTGGAAGATGTTTTTTTTCCGTTTTTGATTGAGTTTTGTTTGTATCTAATTGTATTTAAATAATTAAATAAATTTTGGCATGGCTAGTGTATCTGTCTTTGTGACTCAATTCTAAGCCGCATTCGCGGTGTTGGGATGAAATTACAAATTAAATAGCGAAAGTTATTTGACATTGCGAATGCAAATGGGAGAAAGACTATGCCACAAATTATCAATACCAATATACCCGCATTGACAGCACAACGGAATTTGAACAAGTCGCAAACGGCGTTGCAAACCAGTATGCAACGGTTATCTTCCGGTTTGCGCATTAACAGCGCCAAAGATGATGCTGCCGGTCTCGCGATTTCGGATCGCTTTATAGCCCAGATCAATGGCTTGAATCAGGCATCCCGAAATGCGAATGACGGAATTTCTTTGGCGCAAACCGCCGAAGGTGCGTTAGACGAGGTCTCTAACGGTCTGCAGCGGATGCGGACCTTGGCGGTGCAGTCTGCCAATGACACCAACTCAGCCAGCGACCGTCAATCCATTCAGTTAGAAATCGATCAAATTGTCAGTGAGATAAACCGTATTGGTACTACCACTCAGTTCAACGGCAAAAGTCTACTAGACGGAAGTAACAAGGTCTTTAATTTTCAGATTGGAGCAAATGCCGGTCAGCAATTAGCTGTCAATATGGGCGATATGAGAGCGAGTGCTTTAGGTCAACAGCCGGGTGCGGTTCAGACAGTTGGTACGCGAGTAGCTCTAAGTGGTGATTCTGCCGGTAATATAGGGGTAGGTTCTACAGCAGATACCGGAGCCTCAGGTACGGCAGTCACACAAGGTGACGTTACTCTGAGTGTCAGAGGAGGAGCTCTGGATGTTGATATTGCTGAGATACGCTATGGGGGAGATATTGTTCAATTTGCCAGTGGTAATCTTGTTGATAGTAATAATTTAAATTACGGTGCTGGTGTAGCTAAAGACATAGCTGCTCGGATCAATTCAATACGGGAGATGGGGCAGGTAGACAGCACAGGTAAGATAGTGCTAGAAGGTGTGTATGCTACTGCTCGAACTGAGTTTTCAATTGGTGATGCAGCATTAGGTGATGTTGATGTATCAGGGGCTGCAATGCCCGCCTTGGAATATTCTTACGTTGGCGTGGGAAGAATTGATCATGACGGATTAAAAATCAATGGCGTTAGTGTAGGTCCAGTAGATATAAAAACAAAAGATTCTGATGGCTCACTTGTTAACGCAATTAATGCCAAAACTGGCGCTACAGGGGTTGTTGCCAATATTGATAAGGACGGTCGGCTTAATCTGGTGGCTGAAGATGGGCGAGATATAATTATAGAAACAGCTACAACCGAGGCTGCAAATTTAATTTTTAATGGTGGAGGTGGAGCTGTAAATGGCGCTGGTGGCGATACTAATGACTTTAGTGGACCTTTGAGCTTGCGTGTGTCTGGTCAGGTAACAATCTCTGCTACCGATACAATTTCTTCAAGTGGTTCAACACTGGCTGCAGCTGGTTTGAGTTCGGGTTCAACGGTATCGGCTGGGCGTGGAATCCAGCAAAACGTTCAGGCTGTTGGAACAATAGCCAACGCCGATGTTACTACAGTTGAAGGAGCAAATCGTTTGATGAAATCAGTCGATAGTGCGATTAATCAAGTTGACAGTTTAAGAGCGGTGTTAGGTGCTGCGCAGAACCGTTTTGAAATGACGATCAGGAATCTTGATAACGTAGCTGAAAATCTCTCGGCCGCGAATTCTCGGATACGTGATGCCGACTTTGCAAAGGAAACGACTGAAATGACGCGAAATCAGATCTTGCAACAAGCAGGTACAGCGATGTTAAGTCAGGCCAATGCGCAAACCCAAAATGTTATGAGTTTACTTCAAGGCTAAGCGGTCTTATACTCTCATGAAAAAGCCGATTTATTTCGGCTTTTTTTATTTGGACTATTCAAGAAATGAAGGGGCTGCCGATAATTAAGGCATCGAAAAGTTACTTGAAGGAAGATCGACATGAATATGGGTTCCAGAAAATACGCTGTTAATAGTTATAAGTCCGGAATGGCTTCTGAAATTGATGGGGCCAGTCCGCACCGGTTAATTCAAATGCTTTATGAGGGAGGGTTGCAGAAGATTGCCGTTGCCAAAGGGGCAATTCAACGCAATGAAATTGCGACCAAAGGTGAGAATATCAGTCGTGCAATAGCCATACTGGGCGGATTGCGTTCGAGTTTGGATCTGAGTCAGGGTGATATTGCGGTCAATCTGGACAATCTTTATGAATATATGGAGCGCCGTTTGCTTGAGGCGAATATCAAAAATGACGAACAGATTCTGGATGAAGTGAGTGGCTTGCTCAGGGATGTAAAATCTGCGTGGGATGCCATCAGTGTTTAGCTTTTTATTTCCTGTTGGGTTGATATGAGTCCAGCTACCTTAGAGCATGCGCTAGATTTGACGGAGCAAATGCTGATGCTTGCTTTGCAGCAGGAGTGGCAACAGTTAAACCAGCTCGAAGCGTTACAGCGTGAAACGATTCAATCGTTCTTCAATCAGGGGGCGGTTCTGACTCAAAATGATCAGTCGCTCATTATCAAAATTAATTCACTGTTGGATCAAGTGATTGCCTTGAGCGAGGATCAGATGCATTCCCTTAATGATCAAATGACACAGATGAAAAAGGGGCGCGCCGCGGCTAAAGCGTATGGGCAAGGCGAGCCTTAGTGTTTTTTGAGTATCAGTTCCAATACCAGTTTGCTGCCGAAATAAGCTAGCAGTAGCAGAATAAATCCTATCAAAGTCCATTGAATGGCGGTGTTTCCCCGCCAACCATAACGAGAGCGTCCAATCAAAAGACATGAAAAAATGATCCAGGCAAGGATAGAAAGTACGGTTTTATGGACTAAGTGCTGAGCAAACAAATCTTCAATAAAAATAAATCCGGTCAGAAGCGACGCCGATAAAAACAGAAGTCCGTAACCAATCATTTGAAAAAGTAATGACTCCATTGCTTGCAATGGCGGTAATGACCTTATCAGTTTTCTGGGATGGTGACTGCGTAACTGTTGATCTTGAATAGCCAGCAGCGCAGCCTGAAGCGCGGCAATGTTGAGCAGGCTGAACGCCATGATGGATGTGAGTATGTGCGTTGACATTTGCCAGCTGTAAGACACCGGCGTGAATGATGCTTCGGGCATCGCTATTTCAAGTCCAAGCATCAAGGATGCCAGTGGGAATATAACAATACCCAGTTTTTCCACGGGTTTGTCCAATACCGCAATCAGCAGAAGTATGGCAATTGACAGAGAAATTAATGAGGCCGTACTGAAGAAACTGAAATTAAAGCCTTGATGTTTATCTGTGACTAAAGCGATGTTGATGGCATGGAGTGAAACAGCTATCCAGGCAATAATTAAAAAAGGGCGCCGTGTTTTAGCTTTAAACAAGTCTTTTAATAAAAGAAATGTGGCGGATAGATAACCTAGGATGGATAAAATACCGGTTAATAGGGCGGCCATATGTGTGGTTGATGTCAGGTTGTCAATGTTGTCGATCAGTAAAGCTTAAGTATGGATCTTGATCATTCAATTGTAGGGAGTGAAAAGCAACTTTAGCACTCATGCCTTGATTCAGTTAGATCCCGTTTTTCTGTCTTGCAGGATTTTTGCGGTCACTGATTTTGCTTAATTACCCCGGTCTTGCAATCATTAAACAAATCAAAAGGCGTATTCGTTACGTTATGTTAATATATCGAGCTGAATAGTCCTAGCGCATTTACGTATAGGCATATGACTCATTTCTGAAGGTGTAGACGCAGCCATGTTTGATAATTTAACCGATCGATTAAGTAGTACGCTAAAAAAAGTTAAAGGTCAGGGAAAGCTGACTGAGAGCAATATAAAAGAGACGTTGCGCGAAGTTCGCATGGCGCTTTTAGAGGCCGATGTTGCTTTGCCGGTAGTAACCGATTTTATCGAACGCGTTAAAGAAGGCGCTCTAGGCCAGCAGGTTCAAACCAGTTTAACGCCAGGCCAGGCTTTGATTAAGCTGGTTCAAGCGGAACTCGTCAAGGTGATGGGTGAGGCTAATGAAGAGCTTAATCTGAAAATGAACCCTCCCGCTATCATACTGATGGCCGGATTACAGGGGGCCGGTAAGACGACAACGGTTGCCAAGTTAGGCCGCTGGCTGCAGTTGAACAAAAAGAAAAAAGTCGGGGTTGTCAGTGCTGACGTTTACCGTCCAGCGGCGATCAAGCAATTGGAAACATTGGCTAACGATCTGGATTTGACGTTTTTTGAGAGTGATATTTCTCAAAATCCGGTAGATATTGCCCGCAATGCAATTGAGGCGGCTAAGAAGAAATTTCTGGATGTGGTCATAGTCGATACCGCGGGCCGTCTTCACGTCGATGACGAAATGATGGCTGAGATTAAGGCCTTACATGCGGCGATCAATCCTATCGAAACCTTGTTTGTTGTCGATAGTATGACCGGCCAGGATGCGGCAAATACGGCCAAAGCGTTTAATGACGCTCTGCCGCTTACCGGTGTGATTTTGACCAAGGCTGATGGTGATGCCAGAGGCGGTGCTGCATTATCAATCCGGCATATCACTGGTAAACCCATCAAGTTTATCGGGGTGGGTGAGAAAACTGATGCGCTGGAGCCTTTTTACCCTGATCGGTTGGCTTCGCGTATATTGGGGATGGGCGACATCCTGGGTTTGATCGAAGAAATTGAGCAAAAGGTTGATAAAGCCAATGCTGAAAAACTCGCCAAAAAACTGCAAAAAGGTAAAAGTTTTGATCTGGAAGATTTGCGCGAGCAGTTAGTGCAAATGCAAAAAATGGGTGGCGTAGGATCCATGCTGGAAAAATTGCCGGGAATGAGCGATATTCCGAAAGAAATGAAAGAAAAAGTTAAGGATAAAGACATAGCAAGGCAAGTCGCCGTTATTAATTCAATGACGATGAAAGAGCGGCGCTACCCTGATTTAATCAAGGGTAACCGCAAAAAACGAATTGCAGACGGATGCGGGCAAGAGTTGCAGGACGTCAATCGTATTCTCAAGCAGCATAAAATGATGGAAAAAATGATGAAACGATTCAAAAAGGGCAATATGGCCAATATGGTTCGTGGATTGAAATCCAATATGCGCGGCATGAAAATGTAGGTGATACAACAAGCGTTCGCAATGAGTGAGCGTTTGAGCAAGATAGAGTAATATTCCGTACCAAAGCCAGTTTAGAAATTTAGCCCTTCACATATTTCTAAAAATGCGTAAAATAGTGCGATTAATTTTTTGAATAATGTTTCGAGGAAACTAGATGGTAACCATTCGTCTTTCAAGAGGTGGCGCAAAAAATCGCCCTTTCTATCAAGTTGTAGTGACTGACAGTAGAAGTAGCCGTGATGGACGCTACATCGAACGTGTAGGCTTTTTTAATCCTATCGCTCGCGGTAATGAGCAAAAATTACAGTTGGATGTTGAGCGGATTGCTTTTTGGCAAGCTAGAGGCGCACAGCCTTCTGAACGCGTTGCAAGCTTGATAAAAAACGCAAAAAAAGCAGCAGCTTAAAATTTGTCTAAGTCTTATTCAATCGATGTCGGTGAAATTTCCGGCGTTTTTGGTTTAAAAGGCTGGGTAAAGATATTCTCATTTACGAACCCGCGTGAAAATATTCTGTCCTATTCACCTTTGGTTTTAACGAAGGGTGGAAACAGTAAATCCGTAGAGGTTGTAGAAGGGCAAAGGCAAGGAAAAACAGTTGTCGCTCATATCAAAGGCGTCAATACCAGAGAAGATGCTGAAGCGCTTTTGGGTTCGAAAATCTCTGTTGATCGTAGTCAACTGCCTGATCCGGATGAAAATGAGTATTACTGGACCGATCTTGTTGGTTTGAAAGTGCTCACTACTGAAGGTTTAGATTTAGGTTTGGTTGATCATTTACTGGAAACCGGGGCAAACGACGTGCTGGTTGTTATTGGAGACAGAGAACGGTTAATCCCGTTTGTCATGAATGATTATGTCATCAAAGTCAATTTTGAAGACGGTCAGATTATAGTGAATTGGGATCCGGATTTTTAGCTTTAGACATGCGATTTGACATCATAACGTTGTTCCCCGAGATGGTTATCGGAGCCTCAGGTTATGGTGTGACTGGCAAAGCCATTCAGAGTGGACTGGTAAGTTTAAAGGCCTGGAATCCAAGAGATTTTACTGTAGACAAGTATCGGACAGTAGACGATAGGCCTTATGGCGGTGGACCGGGGATGGTTATGAAATACCAGCCTTTGTTCGATACGGTCAACGCTATAAAAGCCGAACAGAAAAATAAAAAACTCAAAGTGGTCTACTTAAGTCCGCAGGGATGGCCTATCAGTCAGAGTTTGTTAACGCAAGCGGTGGAATTGGAGCAATTGATCTTAATTGCCGGCCGATATGAAGGGATTGATGAACGCTTTGTTCAACACGTTTGTGACGAAGAATGGTCTTTAGGCGATTATGTGATCAGTGGCGGCGAACTGGCTGCGCTGATTGTGGTGGATGGTATTACACGTTTGTTGCCGGGTGTGTTGGGGGATGAAGAGTCTGCAAAGCAAGACTCGCACATGGACGGGTTGCTTGATTTTCCTCATTACACGCGACCTGAGAAAATTGATGAGAATAGCGTACCGGCGGTTTTATTGAGTGGCAATCACGCGGAGATTGAGCGGTGGCGTACCAAGCAGGCATTGGGGCGAACCTGGCTTAAACGTCCGGATTTGTTGAAAAACAAGCCATTAGATGAAATGCAGCGCAAACTGCTGGAAGAATTTATTGTGGAATTGAATAATTTAAGGTGTGGTAATGAGTAATATTATAGATGTTTTGGAAGCGGAACAGCTGAGAAAGGACATACCCGTGTTCGGCGCTGGTGATACCGTTGTTGTACAAGTTAAAGTAAAAGAAGGCGAACGGGAAAGAATACAGGCTTTCGAAGGAATCGTAATTGCTAAACGCAATCGCGGTCTGAATTCATCGTTTACCGTCAGAAAAATATCACACGGTGAAGGTGTTGAGCGGGTTTTTCAAACCCACAGTCATTTGATCAGCGAAGTGCAGGTTAAAAGACGCGGTGCCGTCCGCCGCGCTAAGTTGTATTATTTGCGTGACTTGACGGGTAAAGCGGCTAGAATCAAAGAAAAAATTTAATTCGGCATCGAAATACCGAAAAAAGGCAGCCTAGGCTGCCTTTTTTGTTGGAGGCAAAGCATTAATTCCTTACTTACTCTTAATGTCATGACGTTTAGTGTTGAATGGGTTGATACGGCAGAAGGTCTGCAGGAATCCCAGATTATAAATCTCCCATTTGCTGATATAAAAATTGACCGGCGGGGAGATGTGATAGTTTCTGCTGACTGGGTGCTAAGTGCCGATCCGGTGGCTAAAAAGCACGCTGATGTAACGATGACATCTGTTTGGCTGGAGTGCTGGCAGCAAGCGGATAAATCAACAAGCCTCAAATTACTTAAGCAAGGAACGTGCTATCAGTTTAAAGTTTGGCAGGAATTGCTCAAAATTCCCTTTGGACACACAATGACCTATAAAGCCTTGGCGTTGCAAATCGGTTCAGGGGCCAGAGCGATTGGTAACGCCTGCAAAAAAAATCCCTATCCTTTAATTATTCCGTGTCATCGGATCGTTGCGGCTCACGGCTTGGGCGGATATAGCGGAGAAACTCAAGGCGATTTAGTGGCAATCAAGCGAAAGTTATTAGCGGCCGAAGCAATGTTTAAATATGTCACTTGATTTAATCGACACATTTCTTGACATGCTGTGGGCTGAACAAGGCGTGAGTGAAAATACCTTGTCTGCCTATGGCAGCGATTTAAAGATATTTTCCAAATGGTTAAAAGAAAAATCCCTGATAGAGGTTATGTCTGATGATATCTCAGCTTTTTTAGCCTATCGCTATAAGCAAGGTATTGGTAACCGCTCAACTGCGCGAATCCTGTCTAGTCTGAGAAAGTTTTATGGTTACCTGCTAAGAGAAAATCAGATTGTTATCGACCCAACCTCGCTTATCGATTTACCCTATATCGGCAGAAAATTGCCGATATCACTTTCGGAGCAAGATGTTGAGAGTCTTCTTAATGCGCCGGAGACAGTCCATGTGCTTGGGCACAGGGACAGAACCATGTTGGAAATGCTTTATGCGACAGGTTTGAGGGTATCGGAGCTGGTCGGGTTAAGATTAGAACAAGTCAGTTTCAGGCAAGGTGTGGTGCGCATTACCGGTAAAGGCAATAAGGAGCGTTTGGTGCCGGTGGGCGAAGAAGCCATGACCTGGTTGCAAGAGTATTTTGAAAGGACACGGCCGCAGTTGCTGAAGGAACGGCGCTGTGAGTTCCTTTTTGTAACGCAACGCGCTGAAGGCATGACACGACAGGCGTTTTGGCATATTATCAAACGGCATTCAAAGCAGGCCGGTATCACTAAGGATTTATCGCCTCACACGCTGCGTCATGCCTTTGCTACGCATTTGTTGAATCACGGTGCTGATTTGCGTGTCGTGCAGTTGCTGTTAGGGCATTCGGATTTATCAACGACACAGATATACACCCATATTGCACGTGAACGTTTAAAAGATTTACATGAAAAATTCCACCCCAGAGGATAAATGCAAATGGCAAAATTGATTCATCCAACCGCTTATATAGCCGATAAAGCCGAATTGGCTGACGATGTCAAAGTGGGTCCTTTCGCAGTGATTGAAGAGGACGTTCAAATCGGTCCCGGCTGCCAAATAGGCGCGCACGCCGTTGTACAGCGCTATGTCAAAATGGGCTCAGGAAATGTTTTGCATCCTCACTCCGTGTTGGGAGACTTGCCTCAGGATCTTGGTTTTAAACCGGAAACCGTTACCTGGCTGGCTATTGGCGATAATAATGTATTCAGAGAGGGTTTTACCGCGCACCGAGCCACTAAAGAGAACGGTGAAACGCGGATAGGTTCAGGCTGCTATTTTATGAATAACAGTCATGTCGCACACGATTGTGTCATTGGGGACAACACCATATTTGCCAATAATGTCGCGATTGGAGGCCACGTCGAGGTAGGTCATAAAGTATTTATGGGGGGCTCGGTGGTGGCGCATCAGTTTTGCCGAATCGGTGCATACGCGATCGTACAGGGTACCACCGGTCTTAATATGGATGTGATACCTTTTATGCTGATTGGCGGCCGCCCCGCCCGGCATTATCGTCTTAATACCATAGGATTACGACGCGCTGGCATTACCGGTGACCGTTATAAAGTGCTGGAAACGGCATTTCGGCTGCTAAAAAAGAAAAAAAGCATAGATGAGCTGGAGGAAACTGAAGAGATTCTGCTGCTTAAAGAGTGGCTGTCTGTTAAATCCAAACGGGGCTTGCACGGTTTTATCGAGCTTTCCAGGGCAGAAGACCGATAAGTCGGATTGGATACCCGTATCCAGTTTACGGGTATCCTTAATTCCGGGGGAGTAAATTGTCGGGCGTTAACAGCGTGTTTACCGCCGGTTTAGAGTTATCTGCTTCTGGATAATCCAGCGTGTAGTGTAGGCCCCGGCTTTCCTTGCGTTGCTGGGCGCAGCGAATGATCAACTCCGCTACAATCACCAGATTCCGAAGTTCCAGCAAGTCGCTGGTGACTCTAAAGTGACTGTAGTATTCGGTGATTTCGCTTTTAAGCAGTTCAATACGGCGCATGGCCCGGCTCAAGCGTTTATCTGTTCTGACTATGCCGACATAGTCCCACATAAAGTTTCTGAGTTCGTTCCAGTTATGAGAAACCACGACTTCTTCATCCGAATCACCGACTTTCGATTCGTCCCACTCAGGAATGGCAACAACAGCGGGTGTGGAGGCTAGATTTTTTAAAATATCGCGGCTTGCCTGCTCTGCAAATACCAAGCACTCCAGCAGTGAATTGCTGGCCATGCGATTTGCGCCGTGCAAACCCGTAAAAGCCACTTCGCCCACAGCATAAAGATTGCTGATATCTGTGCGGGCGTTTTGGTCGGTGACAATGCCCCCGCAGGTATAATGGGCGGCGGGAACCACGGGTATCGGTTGTTTTGTAATATCAATACCCAGCTTCAGACACGTTTCATAAATATTCGGGAAATGTTCCAATATGAACGAGTTGGGCTTGTGGCTGATATCCAGATAAACGCAATCAATTCCGCGTTTCTTGATCTCGTGATCAATTGCTCTGGCAACAATGTCCCTAGGCGCCAGTTCTTCCCGTTTATCGAATCTTGCCATAAACCGGGTGCCGTCAGGCAGGATTAACTTTCCTCCTTCACCTCTGACCGCCTCACTAATCAGGAAAGAGCGGCCAAGCGGATGATAAAGACAGGTCGGATGGAATTGCATGAATTCCATATTACCGATCCGGCAGCCTGCCCGCCACGCTAATGCAATGCCATCGCCGGTAGCAATTTGAGGGTTGGTGCTGTATAGATAGACTTTGCTGGCGCCCCCGGTTGCCAGGGCAAAAATACGGGCTGCAATAGATTTGACTTTTCCGGCTTTAACATCCAGGACGTAGGCTCCAATTACCCGGTCAGGTGCTTTGCCACATTTAGGGGTTGTAATCAGATCAATGACGTTGTGGTGTTCAAAAATTGTAATATTCGGATGTTGCTTGGCTCTGCTGACTAACGATTCTGATACCGCTTTACCCGTGGCATCGGCTGTGTGCACAATACGTCGGTGAGAATGGCCACCCTCGCGGTTTAAATGGAACTGCGTCTCTCCGCTGCTGGATTGTTCCTCGGTAAATGCGACTCCCTGGCTTTTAAGCCACTCGATCGATTCTTTGCCATGGGTGACTGTGAGTTTCACTATTTCCGGGTCGCATAGCCCGGCACCTGCATCCAGCGTGTCAGCGATATGGGATTCCAGAGAATCCTGCGCATCCAGTACTGCTGAAATTCCGCCTTGCGCATAAGCAGTACTTCCCTCAGAAACTGTAAACTTTGATAAGATGGCAATGCGCGTATAGTCAGCCAGTTTAAGTGCCAGGCTTAGCCCTGCAGCGCCACTACCGATTATAAGTACATCATAGTTTTGTTGAATGTTGTTACTTTCTGACATTACTGATAATTTTTTTTACGAGAAGTATTCAAACCCGTATAGCTCGATTGCTAAGGTTAATGGATAATAACGTTTTTTTTACCGATAGCAATTTTTTTTGCATCCATAGAACTTGTACGGTTTGGTTTGGTCTATTTGAATGAATTTAGAATGCTGTGAAAAATAAAACAGGGAACAGCGAAGAGCTTGATCAAGACTTGGTGCTGCGTGTGCAGCAGGGCGACAAGTCGGCCTATGATTTGTTGGTGATAAAATACCAGCATAAAATCATTCAATTGGTTAATCGTTATGTCAAAGATCAAAGCGAAGCTCAGGATGTTGCTCAAGAAACATTCATAAAAGCTTACCGCGCACTGGGAAATTTCAGAGGCGACAGTGCTTTTTATACCTGGCTTTACCGGATTGCCATAAATACGGCAAAAAATTATTTGGTCGCCAGAACGCGACGTGGTTCAGACAGTGAATTGGATATTGATGACGAAGAGCAAGTCCACAATATCAATGAGCTCAAAGGTCTGGATACGCCGGAACAGCTGTTATTGAATGATGAAATTATAGAAACAATCAGATCAGCGATAGAGAAATTACCTGAAGAAATGCGCATTGCAATCACTCTGCGGGAATTCGAGGGCATGAGCTATGAAGAAATAGCTGAGGCAATGGATTGTCCGGTAGGTACGGTGCGTTCTCGTATTTTTAGAGCTCGTGAGGCAATAGATAGTAAATTGAACCCTTTATTGGGATAACGGTGGTTTTTGATGATTGAAGAACTGAATCAAAAAATTTCTCAATTAATTGACAATGATTTAGACAAAGAAGAGGCGCTAGTCCTTCTTAAAAAGATGAAGCAAGACCCTGTTTTGCAGGCAAAATTAAGCCGCTATGAAACGATAGGTCATGCCATCAAATCGGATGTTTTCCTGTCGGTTGATTCTGATTTCGCAGCCCGGGTAAATCAGGCGATTCATAAAGAACCTGTCTACTTATTGCCCAGACGAAAGGCTGTGTTTAACCCTAATTTGAGACTTTCCGCATTAGCGGCATCCGTTGCATTGCTGGCTGTTTTGGTTTCTCAGGGCTTTCAAACCTATAGTCCGTCTGAAGCCCTCACTAAACCAAGCCTAGTTATTGCTTCAAACACTAAGCCAGAACCTTTAAATACATTGGTCCAGGTATATCCTCCGGTGGTTCCGTCAGACAGGCCCTTGGAAACAAAGGCGGGGACGGTTCAGCCATCCGTGTCACGTTTTGCGGAATACCTTCAAGCCCATAACAGCACCCGTTATATTGACGGGGGATTTGAGCGTCAACCTTATGCTCGAGTCGTGAGTTACAGTCAGGAATAACCCCGTGTTAAAACTGTTTAGTCTTATTCTGATCCTGGCTGCGGCAAATGTTTTCGCGGATGAAGCTCAGCCATCACCAAGCCAAACGCTGATGAAAATGCAGCAAGCCATGGATTTGCTGAATTACCACGGTACTGTAGCTTTCCTTAGAAATGGAAAATTAAACACGCTCAAATATTCTCACGCTTCAATTGAAGGGCAAAATCAGGAGCGTCTTATTACGTTAAACTCTCCCATGCATGAAGTTATCCGGGATGCAGATAAGGTCAGTTGTTTCTTTGAGACAACTTCCAGGGTAGTTGTCGATCACCGGCCGTCCGCCCGTTCATTTCTAATGGATTTGCCTGAGCGTATGGACGGCGTTGAAGAATATTATGACCTGACTTTTTCAGGTGAAGAGCAGGTCGCTCTTCTGACGGCGAGAGTTTTGGATATCAAGCCTAAAGACGCTTTCAGGTATGCCAGACGGATCTGGGTAGAAAAGCAGCAGTTTTTGCCTTTGAAAATTGAAGTCTATGATCAAAACAACGATACGATTGAGCAGGTGGTCTTTACAGAAATGACGCTGGAAAAGTCGCTGCCCCTGGTTGATGTCAATGCCAGCTTTTCTGGACGGGAAATACAACATATCCATGACCGAATGCCCATGCCTTTTGATCAGGCTGGATTTGAGCTGACGCAAGTGCCGGGTGGTTTTAATCCTCAATTTTACATTCAGCTCAATATGAGTGATGCAGAGCAGCCTGTTGAGCATTTATTGCTGAGTGATGGATTTTCATCGGTGTCTGTTTATCTGGAACAAAAAAATGAAAAGATGGAGTTGGGCGCTAGTTCATCCGGTACAGTCAATTCATTTAGCCGCCTGGTTGATGGTTACCTTCTCACCGTGATGGGTGAGGTGCCTCCGGCAGCTGTTAAGCTGATAGCAGAAGGGGTCAGGCTTCGTTCTGATTGAAATCGCCAATCCGTTTTCCTGATAAAAGAAAATTATGGGTCATCTGATAGTTGATAAAAATGATACTCGAATTCTTTCAGGCCCAACGTCCAGTGTTTTTGAGTGTTTCGGCAAACCCCTTTCTACGCATTATCATTTGGATTCTAAAGTTTTAGCTGTATTCTTAGACGTCTAAATCCCCACAAAAACTGAATTAGCTGGTCTAACCATTTACGGGGACAGCGCTGGATTTTTTTATTTGAGTCTACCCGGAGGTTTTATGCTCAAAAATAGTTACGGAATTTTCTTGCTGTTGTTGATGGCTGCGCAATCAGCGATTGCTCAACTGCCTGATTTCACCAACATGGTCAAAGAAAATGGTAAAGCTGTCGTTAATGTCAGTACAAAACAAAAAATGCCTGAAAATGACATGGTCGGAACAACTGAAATGCCTCAGTTACCGGAAGGCATTCCGCCGGAAATGGAAGAATTGTTCAAACATTTTTTTCAAGGACCGGGTGGCGGCATGGCGCCACGTGAAACTAATTCTTTGGGTTCCGGATTTGTTATATCCAGCGATGGCTATGTGTTAACTAACCACCATGTTGTTAATAATGCCGATGAAATCATCGTAAAACTATCTGACCGCAGGGAAGTGCCGGCCAAGTTAATTGGTTCAGATGCCCGGACTGACGTGGCTTTATTGAAAATAGAGGCTACAGATTTACCTGCGGTTGTCATCGGTTCTCAGGAACAGTTGCAAGTGGGGGAATGGGTCTTGGCGATAGGCTCACCGTTTGGATTTGAGCAATCAGTGACAGCGGGTATCGTAAGCGCTAAAGGCCGGAGTTTGCCGGGGGGGAATTATGTGCCTTTTATTCAAACCGATGTTGCGATAAATCCGGGTAATTCAGGCGGTCCGCTGTTTAACATGGATGGTAAAGTGGTCGGCATAAATTCTCAAATCTATAGTCGTACGGGCGGTTTTATGGGGCTTTCTTTCGCCATTCCAATGGATGTGGTGATGAACGTTGTTGATCAGATTAAAACTAAAGGGAAAGTGTCACGCGGTTGGTTAGGTGTTCAGATTCAAGATGTTACCCGGGAATTGGCCGAGTCATTTGGGATGAAAAGACCTGTTGGTGCATTGGTCGCAAAAATTGTTTCCGGAAGTCCTGCAGAGGATGCGGCGTTGCAAATTGGCGATATCATCACCGAGTTTAACGGTACCCCGATAGAAATGTCTGGAGATTTACCGCCCATAGTTGGCATGACTCCGATTGATCAAAAAGCCAGCTTAACTTTGATCCGTCAAGGTGAGAAAAAAACAATACCGATTAAAGTAGGCTTGCTGCCCGAAGAAGAAAGTGAGCAACCGGTCGAGAAAAAAGAAGTTAAGCCGACTAATCGTCTGGGAATTTCAGTCACTAATTTAACTGATGAGCAAAGAGAGCAATTACAAGTCATTAAAAATGGCGTTCTAGTTGAGATAGTTGCCAGAGGACCTGCATCGCAAGCGGGTATTCAAAGCGGTGATGTGATTTTACGCATCAATAATAATATCGTCCGTGATGTGGCTGATTTTGATAAGATAGTCAGTCAACTTTCTGCCGGGAAATCAATTGCAGTTTTGATCCAGCGTCGCGGAAATCCGGTATTTTTAGCAATTAAACTAGACAAGTAACCAGTGGATTTAAAAAATATAAGAAATTTCTCCATTATTGCGCATATCGATCACGGAAAATCGACCTTAGCAGATAGGTTTATCCAGATTTGTGGAGGACTCACAGATCGGGAAATGGGTAATCAAGTGCTTGATTCCATGGATATTGAGCGCGAACGCGGCATTACCATCAAGGCACAAAGCGTTACTTTGTTTTATACTGCAAAAAATGGTGAAACCTATCAGCTTAATTTTATCGATACGCCCGGCCATGTGGATTTTTCTTACGAAGTGTCGCGGTCTCTCGCTGCGTGCGAGGGCGCTTTGCTGGTTGTTGATGCCGCACAAGGTGTTGAAGCCCAAAGTGTAGCCAACTGCTACACCGCTATAGAGCAAGGCCTTGAAGTGGTTCCTGTGCTTAACAAGATTGACTTGCCTTCTGCCGAGCCGGAGCGAGTCGCTGCCGAAATAGAAGACGTTATCGGCATTCCAGCGGATGCGGCTTTAAAAATTAGCGCAAAAACCGGAATAGGTGTTGAAGATGTTTTGGAACAGATTATTGATCTGGTTCCTTCTCCCAAGGGCAACGAGCAAGGGCCCTTACAAGCGCTGATTATCGATTCATGGTTCGATAGTTATCTTGGCGTAGTTTCCCTAGTAAGAATATTTAACGGTAGTATCCGTAAAAAACAGAAAATTACGATCATGTCTACGGGCAAGTCGTTTCTGGTTGAGAAAGTGGGCGTATTTACGCCAAAGCGTCAAGAGCGGGACGAGCTTAAAACCGGTGAAGTCGGTTTTATGGTAGCCGCTATAAAGGATATTTACGGTGCTCCGGTGGGTGACACGATTACCTGGACTGATAATCCTGCAGATGAACCTGTTGCCGGATTCCAAAAAGTTCAGCCACGCGTTTTTGCGGGCCTTTATCCGGTCAGCTCCGATGATTATGAGGATTTGCGTGAAGCGCTGAACAAGCTCAGGCTTAATGATGCGGCATTGCAGTTTGAGCCTGAAACGTCTCAAGCGTTGGGCTTTGGTTTTCGTTGCGGTTTTCTTGGCATGTTGCACATGGAAATCATCCAGGAGCGGTTGGAGCGGGAATATGATGTGGACCTTATTACCACGTCACCCACCGTAATTTACGAAGTGACAACTCATAACGATGAAGTTTTGATGGTGGATAATCCGGCAAAACTTCCCGATACCGGTACTGTCCGGACCATCAAAGAGCCGATCATTCGCGCAAATATCTTGGTTCCCCAGGATTATTTAGGCGCAGTCATCTCTCTGTGCATTGAAAAGAGAGGATCGCAAAAAGATATGCAGTATGTGGGGCGTCAGGTTTCCTTGCATTATGAGCTGCCATTAAGCGAAGTGGTACTGGACTTTTTCGATCGATTAAAGTCGGCAAGTCGTGGTTTTGCGTCGTTTGATTATGAGTTTCTCCGGTTTCAGGAAGCCGATTTGGTCAAGTTGGATATATTGATAAACGGTGACAAGGTTGATGCCTTGTCCATCATAGTGCATCGGGAAATGAGTCATATCAAGGGCCGCGATCTGGTCGAAAAAATGAAAGACCTGATACCTCGCCAAATGTTTGAAGTAGCCATTCAAGCCGCAATTGGTTCTAAGGTTATTGCCCGATCCACAGTAAAAGCGTTGAGAAAAAATGTCACAGCCAAATGTTATGGCGGTGATATCACGCGCAAAAAGAAACTACTCGAAAAACAAAAGGCCGGCAAAAAAAGGATGAAGCAAGTCGGTAATATTGAGATACCTCAAGAAGCCTTTTTAGCGGTTCTTCAGGTTAATAAAGAGTAATTTCCGCCTAACCATTTTCTTTACATCACCTATCAATTAAACATGGATTTTGATTTCTCTTTTTTTTTGCTGATGGCAACGGTTGTAACAGGTGTTATCTGGGGCGGTTATCTTTTACTGCTCAAATACACACATAAAGAGCCGACTCCTGAAAACGAACCTCTGATTGTCGAATATGCACGATCTTTTTTTCCTATCGTATTGATCGTTTTGGTGTTGCGTTCATTTTTAGTGGAGCCTTTTAGAATTCCATCAGGTTCCATGATGCCGACCTTGTTAATTGGCGACTTTATTTTGGTGAACAAGTTTACGTACGGTGTTCGTTTGCCTGTCATCAATACCAAAGTCATTGACATGAATCAGCCTGAAAGAGGAGATGTTGTTGTCTTCAGGTACCCAAAAGAGCCGACTGTCGATTACATCAAACGGATCATCGGTTTGCCGGGTGATAAAATCGCTTATTACAATAAAAATCTTTATGTCAACGGCTCGCCGGTTCAGCGAGTTTCCTTGGGTATGTACCACGGCGTCGGTCAAGGCCAGTCAATGACCGGTGCTGAACATTTCCAGGAAGATCTTCAAGGGGTTGAGCACAGTATTCTGATACATAATGGCGCGCCTTCGGTGGAAGGTGTTTATGTCGTGCCGAACGGGCACTTCTTCGTCATGGGTGACAATCGCGATAACAGTAACGATAGCCGTTATTGGGGCACGGTTCCCGAGGACAATCTGGTTGGCAAGGCCTTTTTTATATGGATGAGTTGGGATTGGCAGAATAAAGGGATTGGCTTTGACCGAATTGGCACCTTGCTTAAGTAAACTACACTTAATGAGTTCGAATCTGACTCAGGAGTTTTCTAATGAGCTTGTCATCTAATCGCGAAAGCGGTCTGACCTTAATAACCTTGACACTGTTGCTGGGTTTTATTGCCTTTATTACGTTGCTGGTTTTAAAAATCGCGCCAATATATATCGACCACAGCAAAGTGAAAAGTGCTTTGACAGGGGTAGAGCAGATGGAAAATATTGAGACGGTGACCCGGGAAGAGGTATGGAGTTCTCTGGAAAAGCGCTTCAACATGAATTACGTCACGGATATCACTAAAGACAATGTCAAGGTAACGCGCCGTGGCGGCTATTTGAAAGTTGAAATCGAATATGAAGTCGTTAAGCCCATCGTCGGCAATTTGAGTGTGCTGGTAAATTTTTATGAAATTATTGAGGTAGGGCAGGAGTGATAAAAAACCCGGAAGTGCTTTGTAAGAAACTGGGCCTTAAATTTAATGACCCCCAGTTATTTGTCATGGCGCTGACGCATCGAAGTGTAGGTGCGAGAAATAATGAACGATTAGAGTTTTTGGGTGACGCCATTTTAGGTTTTGTCATTGCCGAAAAGCTGCATGAGATTTTTCCCGAGGCCAGTGAAGGCGTGCTAAGCAGGCTCAGGGCCAGCCTTGTGAATCAGTGTTCTTTGGCCGATGTGGCTAGGAAACATAATATTGGTGATTATCTTATTTTAGGTACTGGTGAATTAAAAAGCGGAGGGTTCAGGCGCGATTCCATTTTGTCTGATGCTTTTGAAGCAATTATCGGTTCTCTTTTTAAAGATCAGGGCATTGAAGTCTGCAAACAATGGATTCTGACCATGTTTGACGAAAAATTTACTTGTCTATCGCTGGAAAACTGGCAAAAAGATCCTAAAACTCAGCTACAGGAACTGATGCAGTCTAAAAAACTCAGTCTGCCCGAATATACGCTTTTATCCATGTCAGGTTTGCCTCATGAGCAAACGTTTAAAGTCAAATGCGCTATCGAATTGACTGATAAATTCTCAGTTGGAAAAGGCGTTTCAAGAAAGAGAGCCGAACAGGATGCCGCAGAGCAAATGTTGATCTTGCTAAAGAGAGATAATTAATGAATTGTGGCTATGTTGCTTTAGTGGGTCGCCCCAACGTTGGAAAATCTACATTGATGAATCATCTGCTGGGGCAGAAGATCAGCATTACCTCAAGAAAACCGCAAACAACCCGTCATCGGATTCTGGGAATCAATACCACCGATGAAGGTCAGGCTATCTATATGGATACGCCAGGTATGCATAATAACGAGAAAAAAGCGCTTAACCGTTATCTGAACAGAACAGCAGAATCCACATTGGCGGGCGTTGATGTCGTGGTCTGGTTGATCGATGGTTTGGCGTGGCAGGAATACGATGACGTTATTTTTGCCAAATTAAAACAAGCCGGTTTGCCTGCAATTCTCGCTGTCAATAAAGTGGATAAGGTTAAGGACAAAGACACGATGCTGGCTTTTTTTGCAGAAGCCCAGGCGCGTTTTCCATTTGAGCATATCGTTCCTATATCGGCACTTAAAAACACTAATTTACAGATGCTGGAATCCCTTATCATGAAATTATTGCCGGAGAGAGAATTGATCTATCCGGCAGACCAGATTACCGACAGACCGGAGCGGTTTTTATGCGCTGAAATTGTCAGGGAAAAATTGACTCGACGTTTGGGCGACGAATTGCCTTATGCGCTCACAGTTGAGATCGAGCGCTACGAAGAGCATCCCACCCTGTCAAAAATATACGCCATTATCTGGGTTGAACGGAACTCTCAAAAATCGATTGTCATCGGCAAGCAAGGTGAAATGCTTAAAAACATAGGCACCGATGCGCGTCATGACATTGAGCGCCTGATCGGGCAAAAAGTGTATCTGCAACTTTGGGTCAAGGTTAAACACGGCTGGTCTGATAATGAGCGTGCATTACAGAGCTTAGGATTTAATGAGTGAAAGGCTTGTCACTCTGCAGCCAGGCTTTTTAATACGGCATTGGCCCTATGGGGAAACGAGTTTACTTACGGACGTTTTAACGCGTGATTTTGGCCGGATTTCAATACTGGCCAGAGGCTTGAGAAAGCCAAAATCGAAAATGGCCGGTATTTTGAGGCCATTTTTTCCTTTACTGCTTTCCTACGGTGCCGGGCGCGGTGAATTACATTATTTGTCCCATGCCGAACCTCAGTTCCCTGCTTTTGACAGTTCTCTTCACGGTAAAGCGCTTTTTTGCGGATTTTATATCAACGAACTCATAACGCATTTTCTTCATCAATCCGATCCCCATCCTGAAGTATTTGAGCTTTATCAGCAGACTCTTTTGGCTCTGCAAAATGGCGATGAAGTAGAAAGTTGTCTGCGTTGTTTTGAGGTTAATTTGCTGGAGTTGGTGGGCTATGGTTTGGACATTCGCTATGACAGCCAAACCCATCAATTGGTAGAGGCCGATAGAAAATACCATTTTAGTGTTGAGCGGGGGCCGACGGAAGCGGTTAACGGGGAAATCAATGGAGCCACTTTGCACGCTTTGCATTCTCGTCAGTTCAAAGATAAAGAATCGTTAATGCAAGCCAAAAAAATCATGAGAATGGTGATCGACTTTCATTTGCAAGGCAAGTTGCTTAAAAGTCGCGAGACCATTGCTAAAATCATTAAACAGTTGTGAAGAATGAAAATTACAAATATTTTGCTGGGCGTTAATATCGATCATGTGGCAACTTTAAGACAGGCGAGGGGAACAAAATACCCGGAACCTGTTCAGGCCGCTTTAATAGCAGAGCAGGCCGGTGCGGATGGTATTACCGCGCATCTTCGTGAAGATCGCCGGCATATACAGGACAGGGATATTTATTTGTTGAGTGAGATGCTGCACACCCGCTTGAATTTTGAAATGGCAGTCACTGATGAAATGGTGGCGTTAGCAATAGATGTTGCACCGGCCGCTTGTTGTTTGGTTCCGGAAAAGCGAGAGGAATTAACAACGGAAGGCGGCCTGGATGTGGTCGCCAGTCAACAAAGTATGGCAAAAGTGTGTGATGTGCTGGGTGAGGCGGGCATTGAGGTATCGTTGTTTATAGATCCTGAGCTAAGGCAGATAGACGCTGCGGTTAAAGCGGGCGCTCCTGTTGTTGAATTTCATACCGGCCGTTACGCAGATGCCCGCAATTCAGCACAACTGGCTGTAGAATTGGCAAGGATACAACAAGCGGCGGCCTATGCCCATTCGGTGGGTCTTCAGGTGAATGCCGGTCATGGCTTGAATTTCGCAAATGTGGAAGCTATCTGTCGAATACCTGAAATCGTTGAATTGAACATTGGTCATGCGCTGATTGCACAGGCCTTATTTTCCGGTTTAGCCAAGTCAGTGTCTGATATGAAACAGTTGATGAGACAGGCTCGTTTGGAAAGCATTTGTGCGAAATAGATATGAAACTTGTTTGTTATCAATTAACTTCTGCCGGTGATAGAGAGACTAATCAAGATGCAATGGCGCATCAGATTAACGAAGACTATGGTCTTTTTATAGTGGCAGACGGCTTGGGAGGTTATCAATCAGGCGAAAAAGCGGCTCAATTTTTTTGTCAGGCTATGATGCAATTGGCCGAGCGATACACCGATACCATCCGTTCGTTTCCATTGGATGTGTTATCGGCTTGGGTAGAAGATGCTATCGATGAAATGAAGCGTTTATTCGGTAATGATCCTACTGCAGATGAAGCGCACACGACCTGCGCCATATTATTTGTCAATGACCGGTTTGTTTTGACCGCTCATTGTGGTGACAGCCGGGTTTACCGTATGAGTCCGCGCAAGGTCATTTGGCGCACCCGGGATCATTCGGTTTTACAGAAATTGCTGGATCAGGGCGAGATTACAGAAGAAGAGATGGGCTTGCATCCTGAGCAGAATCAACTCACGCGAAGTATCAATATTGCGAAAAGTCATCCGGTTGAAGTCAATCTTTACCCGTCGATGGAGCCGGGTGAAACCTTTGTGTTATGTACCGATGGCTTTTGGGAACACGTCAAACTACTGGAATGGCTGCAATTGGCAGAGCCTGCCGGCGGACGTGTGGAATTGGGCAAGATGGCGCGTTTGTCGGTGCTGAGAGCGAAAGGAAAGAGTGATAATGTGACCGTCCAATGGGTCAGGTATTTAGCGTAAGACCTTCCGTGGTCCTGGTTGGCCTGATGATTAATGTGTAGCCAGTCCGTGTTTTTGAATACGATAAAGCAGCGTGTCCCGGGAAATACCCAATAGTCGGGCTGATTTGCTGCGATTGCCATTGGTTCTGGATAAGGCCTGATGGATTAAATCGAGTTCCAGGGCTTCCAGTTTGATTCCGGTTGCAGGCAACGTGAAGTCAGTATTAGACGGCTCACTTAAAGTGGGTGTGCTGGGCTTGAATTCATGCGGTAAATTTTCCGGTTCAATCGTTCTTCCTGCCAGTAAAATACTGAGGCGTTCGCATAAATTACGTAGTTCTCGAATGTTTCCCGGCCATGAATAGCTTTTCAGAGTTTTTAATGCCTGTTTGCTAAATTTAGGCGCTGTAATGCCGTGAGTTTCTGAAAAGTGATTAAGGAAGTGCCGTATCAGTTTTTCAATGTCATCGGTGCGTTGAGACAGAGGGGGGATGTCAAGTGGGACAACATTCAGGCGGAAATACAAATCGCGTCTGAAATCGCCTCTTTCAATCTGCTGCAGCAAGTCATTGTTGGTAGCGGCAATGATTCTTACGTCAACAAAATAAGGTTTGGTATCGCCGACCGCCAGACATTCGCCAGTTTCCAGAAAACGCAGTAATTTGGCTTGTATGGTCAAAGGCAGGGAATTGATTTCGTCCAGAAATAAAGTGCCCCCGTCAGCTGCCTGGAATATACCCAGCTTGTTGCCGGTTGCGCCGGTGAAGGCTCCTTTTCTATGACCGAATAATTCGGATTCGACCAAGCTTTCAGGGAGGGCGCCGCAATTGATGGTGATAAAAGGTTTATTGGCCCGGTTGCTTTCTTTTTGAATCGCTTTGGCAAGAACTTCTTTACCGGTTCCTGTTTCTCCTTTGAGAAGTATAGTGACATCGGTAGCGGAAACCATCTTGGCGCTACGAATTAAAGATTCGAGTGCAGGAGACTGACCAATAATAGAATTAAAATGATCCACTGGAACCTCGACTTAATTAAATGTGTTGTAAACGCATGGGGTTTAGCCACGGAAGGGCTGCAAACAAGGCCAAAATGATCATAAAAAGGCCTACGGCCTGTTTAAAATACCGCATCCTCGATAACCTTGTCAGTATGCCGGTCATTATACCGACACCGATGACGGCAGGTAAAGTCCCTATTCCAAATGAGAGCATGGTCAATGCGCTTCGGGTGATGTCACCCGTAGTGGCTGCTAGAGCCAATGCGGCATAAATTAATCCGCACGGAAGCCAGCCCCATACCATTCCGAACAGGAAAGCCTGCAGTCGGGTTTTTACAGGAATCAGTTTTCGTCCGTAGGGTTCTATCAATTTCCAGAAGCGTGAACCTGCTTTTTCAATATAGGCAAAGCGGGGAAACCAGCCCGCAATGTAAAAGCCTGCACCGATCATGATGACTGCGGACAGCATCTGAAACAGGCGGTAAGCAATGGCTTCACCAAAAGGCAGCATCAGTAAAAATTGAACGGCCCCCGCCAATCCACCCGCTATCGTATAGCTGAAAATCCGGCCCAGGTTATAGTTTAAAACATAGGGAAGAAGCCGTGTTTTGTTGTTGCGAATTTCCGGTTTCAGGCTGAGTGTCAATGTGCCGATTATGGAGCCGCACATGCCGATACAATGCATGCTGCTTAATAGCCCCATCAAAAATGACACGAGATAGGAAGAAGTAAAGGATATGTGAAATTCCATAGGCCCAAGACATTAACACAGAAAAAAATATATACAATAGTTCAGTGCGGTCAATTAATTAAAACAGGTTATTTGACGTAAAAAAATCAGTTAAATAACATTGATTAATAGAAATAAGCCGTTTTGACCACGCGAATGTGGTTTATCGGCGAGGGCAATAAGACAAGTGCGAGAAGTATAGATGATAAAAAGCAGGCACACCGGTGCAGCAAAATAAGGGGACATCCGCAATTTTGTGTGTACCTCGCCTGGATTCGGCTGGTGCTTTATCCAGGTTAGGTGTTTAAAGTGAACTCTGTTATTTGAACTGCGCCGCTATTTGCTGCTGAATTTTTTCAGCCATGGCTTGTCTGTTATCTGCATCTCGAATGGGCCTGCCAACCACGATGTAATCGGCGCCATTCCTAAAGGCCTGTTCTACACTCACGACTCTTTTTTGATCATCTTCCTCGCGATTGTCTAAGGGCCTGATACCGGGTGTGATGATCAATAAACGATTATCCAGTTCCTGTCTTAACATTGGGGCTTCAAGTCCGGAGGAGACAATGCCGTCGCAGCCTATTTGTAAAGCGCGCTTTGCCCGTGATAAAACCAGTTCCCTGACATCGCATTGAAATCCCAAATCATCTAAATCGCCGCGATCCAGGCTTGTTAAAGCGGTTACAGCGAGGACTTTGAGTGAGCCTTTTTCTTTGGCGGCAGCTTCCATAATGGCATCGTTGCCGTGAATAGTCGCCAGATCAACGCCTTTTTGGCTAAGGGCGCGAATGGCCCGTCCCACCGTAGCCGGCACATCAAAAAACTTTAAATCGACAAAGACCTTTTTATTGCGCTGTTTAAGCCATTCGATAAAGCCGAAATAATCGCCGGCCATAAATAATTCCATGCCGACCTTATAAAAAACGACTGCATCGCCCAGTTCTTCAACCAAAGCTTGGGCCTCGGGTATGCTGGGTACGTCCAGCGCCATTATCAGACGCTCACGGGTAGGTATGGGTTTTTTGGAGATAAAAGAATCAGTCATGTCTATTGGTTCAGGGCTAAGGGTTAAGTCGAAAAAATGCAGCAGGCTATATTACCGGAACTTGTTTTGAGCGTGAATGTTAAAATACGCCGTTTCGTTGAGCACTACGCCTGATATGATGTCTACCTTGATTCAAATGGCTTTGCTGATCGCCTGCGGCGGAGCTTGGCGCCTGTTTCAGCCGGGCGGTTTGACTGCGGAGCAAGCGCGGCCTGTTCTGACAACAGTCGTTTACTATTTATTTCTACCGGCTATGGTGCTTGATGTCTTATGGCAGGCGAACATCGGGATGCAGTCTTTGCAATACACTTTGCTTGGCGTAACAGCTATTGCCTTTGCTATGGTTTGTATTGTATTGATCGGTCGTCTTTTAAGGTTCGATCGGCACCGGCTGGGAGCGATGATACTTGCGACGGCCTTTCCAAATGTGACCTACCTGGGTTTGCCGGTGCTGGAGCAAACTTACGGTTATTGGGCTCGTTCGGTCGCTATTCAAATGGATTTATTTGCGACAGCACCTTTTCTGTTTACGATTGGTATCATGGTCGTTAAACGCTTCGGCGATGCGGAAGCGGGTGAGTCAAAAGCTGTGTTATCGTATCTCAATGCGCCACCGTTTTGGGCTGCATTTCTCGCGGTCGCTTTGAATTTAAACGAGATAGCCATGCCCGGCTGGCTTAGCGGTGTTTTGCAGAAATTGTCGGCAGGCGTGGTGCCGATCATGTTGTTTTCATTGGGATTGGCGTTAAGCTGGAAAGACGTGACCGTTCGAAATCTGCCTTATGTACTGCCGGTAATTACTATAAAAATGGCTATCATGCCTTTATTTGCGCTTTGGGTGACCGGTTTTTTGAGTCTGGAGGGCGATCATAAAGCGGCCGCCATTCTTGAAACAGCCATGCCGAGTATGGTCTTGGGTATTGTTTTCTGTGATCGTTACCGGCTGGACAGCGGCTTATACGCCATGGCCGTCACCTTGACGACGACCTTAAGTTTAATAACCTTGCCGTTTTGGCATCAAATATTGTCAGTTTCGTAAGATTCAATCAAAACGTTAAAAATAGGCGCATTATCGTCTTCCCACTTATGACATTTACTTCAAGCACAGCCAAAACATGAATCCGAAACTAGAGCTATTTTCCCAGGGAGAAGAAGTTGTCACCGGTCAAACAGTCGATACCAATGCCGCCTGGCTTGCCCAAGCCTGTGTGAATTTGGGCTTTATGATAAGCCGCCAAACGGCAGTCGGCGATAAATTGGAAGATTTGGTCACGCTATTGAACGAAATAGCCGGGCGTTCGGATTGTTGTATTTGTACCGGGGGATTAGGTCCTACCAGCGACGATTTAACGGCTCAGGCCGTAGCTCAGGCATTTTCACTGCCTTTGGAATTTGACCCGGTGGCTTTCGAACAAATCGAGCAGTTTTTTTTAAAACGAAAACGCGCCATGCCTGAAGTCAACCGTAAACAGGCTTATTTACCAAAAGGTGCTCAGCGGATTGATAATGAATGGGGTACGGCCCCTGGTTTCACGTTGCGATACAACGATTGCTGGTTCGTATTTTTACCCGGTGTACCCAGTGAAATGCGTCAATTGTTTGATAGTTTTGTCAGGAGTCATCTAGGCAAACAGTTCGCATTGAAACCCAAGCTGCTAGTTTCGCTTAAAACAGTGGGTATCGGAGAATCCGACATTCAAACTGCGGTTGCATCGATTAAAATTCCGGAGACAGTGCAATTGGGTTTTCGTGCCGGTGTCGATCATGTGGAAACCAAATTATTATTTCCTTATGACTACGATCCGGCCCTCATGACGGAATTGATCAATGACTTCGCCGGAAATATTGGCGACTTTGTGTTTGGCATCGACAGGCCGGGTCATGCCTCCGGTGACTTGGTCAATGTTGTTGACAAGTTGATGCAGGGACAGCAGCAAAAGGCAGTCTTCATCGAAACCCTGAGTCAAGGTTTGCTGTCGGCTAAATGCATCGATTGCGATTGGCTAATCGAAAGCTCTTATTATGCCGAAATCCGGCAACTGGCCGAAGATTTTGACCTGACGGTAAACGACAAGGCCGACATGGGTCTGCTTGCAGCAGCTATCGCAGAAAAAATCAAGCACCGGAAAGCGTTGGATCTGGTGCTGATTCAGCTTCATCAAAGCGACAGGAGCACGATACGCGATAAAAATATCGCCGTTGAAATCAATACGGCCTTGTTAACGCCGCATGGACTTTGGCAGGTCAAGCATACGATCAGCGGTCCGGCGCAACGCAAACAAAATCAGTCAGCTGTACTGGCCCTGGATACTTTAAGACGTTACTTACAACTTCATCATTAATCACTATGCCCTTATTACGCTTAACCAATGTTTCAATCGCTTTTGGTACCCATTTATTACTGGATAACGCTGATTTTCAACTGGACCCCGGTGAACGAGTCGGTTTATTAGGAAGAAACGGCGAGGGCAAATCCACGTTGATGAAAATTATTGCCGGCAATATTTCTGCCGATCACGGCGACATTTGGAAGCAACCTGAGCTTAAATTGGCATGGCTGGAGCAAGCACCTGATTTGCCTGATGAGGCAACTATCTATGATGCTGTGGCCAGTGGTTTGGGCGAGTTGGGTCAATGGCTGACCCGTTATCACACCCTGTCTTTGACTATGGGTAGTGCCGATGAAAAAGCGCTGCAGGAATTAGGCGATTTACAACACAAATTCGAAGCCAAAAACGGCTGGCATTTTCAACAGCGTGTGGAAAGTACGCTCAGTCGTTTGAATTTACCCCCGGACTTGCTGGTGAACAGCTTATCAGGTGGCTGGAAGCGTCGGGTGGCGCTGGCTAAGGCGTTAGTCATAGAGCCTGAAGTCTTATTGCTGGATGAGCCTACCAACCATCTCGATCTGGAAAGCATCACCTGGCTGGAAGATCAGATGCTTAATTTTCAGGGAGCTGTGCTGTTTGTAACCCATGATCGCGCTTTCCTGCAGAAACTGGCGACACGTATTGTCGATTTGGACCGGGGGCAGCTGGTTTCCTGGCAGGGCACTTATGATGATTATTTGTCCCGGAAAGCAGCCGCACTGGAAGACGAAGCGAATCAAAATGCTGAGTTCGATAAAAAACTGGCGCTGGAAGAAGCCTGGATAAGACAAGGCGTAAAAGCCCGCCGCACCCGGAACGAAGGCCGGGTAAGAGCGCTTAAAAAATTACGGGAAGAACGGTCACAGCGTCGAAACCTGCAAGGCACGACAAAACTGACGATGGAAAAAGGTGATGCCTCCGGCAAAAAAGTGATTGAAGCGATCAATCTTTGCAAAAGTTATGACGGCAATCCGGTGGTCAAGGATTTTTCAACACTGATTCAACGCGGTGACAAAATCGGATTAATCGGTCCTAACGGAGCAGGAAAATCAACTCTGTTAAAACTGTTGCTCCAGCAAATCGAGCCCGACAGCGGCTCCGTAGAGCAGGGCACCCGCCTGCAAGTGGCCTATTTTGATCAGTTGCGCGAACAGTTGGATCCTGAAATGACGGTCGTAGACTCGATTGCCGACGGCAACGACTATGTCGAGATAGCCGGAAACAAGCGCCATGTCATGTCCTATCTTGGCGATTTTCTGTTTGCGCCTGCCAGAGCGCGTTCGCCGGTTAAAAGCTTGTCGGGCGGCGAAAAAAATCGCCTGTTGCTGGCACGCTTATTCACCAAAGCCGCCAATCTGATCATTATGGATGAGCCTACCAATGATCTGGATCTGGAAACCCTGGAATTGCTGGAAGAGAAACTGGTCGATTACGAAGGCACGCTGCTGCTGGTCAGTCATGACCGTGCGTTTTTGGATAATGTCGTGACCAGTGTGCTGGTCTTTGAAGGCCAAGGCATCATTAATGAATTTGTCGGTGGTTACAGCGATTGGCTAGCTTATTGTGCGCAACAACAAAAAGAGCAATCAGTAAAGAAAAGCGAATCCCCCGAGAAAAAAACCAAACCGGAACCGGCAAAAAAGAAAAAGCTCAGTTATAAAGATCAAAAAGAACTCGAAGCGCTGCCGGAAACCATTAACCGGTTGGAAACAGAGCAAGCCAATCTGTCGCTGAAAATCAGCGCGGCCGATTTTTATAAAAATGACCAGGCGCTGATTGCCAAGACGCTAGAGGACCTAAAGAACATTGAAGCCCAACTGGAACAAGCTTATTCTCGCTGGGATGAACTGGAAACTCTGGCCGTTGAGTAAAAAAATCCGTCAGGGGCATTGCATCAATTGCAAATCTCCTTTATTCTTGCGCGTTCTCATCTGATGGGCATGCAAGTGGAGAGGTGGCCGAGCGGTCGAAGGCGCACGCCTGGAAAGTGTGTATACGGCAACGTATCAAGGGTTCGAATCCCTTTCTCTCCGCCACTATAAGCAGCTGATTAAAAGGGAAAAAATATTTCCTGTCGTGGCTCAATAACAGCGTCTGCTACAAAACACTGTTACATAATGGCTGCGAATATGTCCAAAATTCCCAACCTGATTAGTGGTAACGTATTTCGCTTTCACTGCGCGATTCAATGGGCGCACCGTGATAAATTCAATGCCGTGGGGTTTGTTCTGAGCCGAAAGACTGAGAAGCGCGCAAATACCCCCGCTTTTAGCATCAGGACTCGCCTGCGGAGGTCACAAAGATTTTCATCGATAGAAAGTACTAACTGGCAATCAATATCCAGTTTTTGTCACCGTCAACATTGAATACTTTCCAGCAACAAGAAATTACTCTTTATATAAGTAATGCGTTGTATATAATTTCTCTGGAAACGCCTGTTCATTTTCTTTAGCGTCTTAAATACTTATTTTTTTATGCCAGATAAAGATCGTGTTTTTCAAGAAGAACTTAAAGTGGCCACTGACTTTAAATTCGGTTCTGCAGTGGCGAATGTTTTTGATGATATGGTTAATCGATCGGTGCCTTTCTACGGAGAAATACAGCGAATGATGGCCGAGTTAGCCGCAGATTATGCCAAGCCGGGCACAGATGTTTACGACTTAGGTTGTGCCACCGGCACCACCTTGATCGGTATGAATACCAGCGTATCCGAAGATATACGATTCATAGGTATTGATGACTCGACCGAAATGCTGGATAAATGCCGAATCAAACTTAATGAAGCTGGCTTTTCCCGGCCTTTTGATTTGCGTGTGGCTGATTTGAATCGTGATGTTGAGATTTCCAATGCCTCTGTCGTTGTTTTATGCCTGACATTGCAATTTGTTCGACCGATTTCACGAGAAAAACTTTTGAAGAGGATATTCGATGGGTTGGAAAGCGGGGGTGCTTTAATTCTGGTTGAAAAAATACTGGCAGAAGACAGTGTATTCAATCGCGAATTTATTAAGCAATACTATAACTACAAGCGCCGGAATAACTACAGCGAAATGGAAATTTCGCAAAAACGAGAAGCCCTGGAAAACATTCTTGTTCCTTACAAACTCAGCGAAAATATTAGCTTGCTTCAGGATATTGGCTTTGAGCATAGTGAAGTGTTTTTTAAGTGGTATAACTTTTCCGGACTCATCGCGAGAAAACAATGATTCAAATCGGTAATTTCTTTTTTAAATATCGTAACTGGGTATTTGTTCCGTTATACATGGCATTATTTTTTCCATCGCCTGTCATCTTGTCGGATGTGAATCATAACTGGCTTTTATTCTTTGGCTTATTCATCACCATCTTCGGTCAAATAATTCGAGGCGCTACTATCGGATTAGCTTACATCAAGAGGGGTGGTCTCAAGAAAAAAGTTCATGCGGTTAATCTGGTGACCGAGGGTATTTTCAATCACTGCCGAAATCCGCTCTATGTTGGCAATATATTGATGTTGGTAGGCATTGGAATTTTATCCAATTCCTTGATTTTCGTAGGCTTAGTTATCCCTCTGTTTCTGTTTATTTTTCAATCCATAGTGATGGCGGAAGAGAATTTTTTGCAGGAAAAATTTGGCACTGAGTTTGATAGTTATTGCAAACGCGTGAATCGTTGGATACCTAATTTTAACGGTTTAAAAAGTACATTTAATAGCATGGAATTTAATTGGCGACGCTGGCTGTCAAAGGAAGTAAGTACTTTGCATGTCTGGCTGATGGGTATTACGTGTATAACCTTGTTGAAATATCCCGAATTATCTGGCTTTGATGATGGGCGACGCAATGAGCTTTTGATAATTATAGGATTATTGCTGATAACCTCTTTTTTTAGTATTCGCTATCTTAAAAAATCCGGAAGATTAAGGGGATAAGGCTGCAGTGTATTAACACAATAAAAATATTCGCTCTTTTAAACTGAATAGGTCAGGAATGATCTTGCCCGGATTTTACAGTCACCAGCAAAGAAAGTTATCTTTGAGCTTAAGGAATAATGGGGAAGCGAGCAAAACAGAAAGTGGATTAACCAAACGCAGTCGTTCACCTTAGCGCATGATGGTCAGCGTTGGTGAGCCGAACCCATTAAAAAATACAAAGCTGTAACTCACATCAACCAACCCTTGCCGGTATTACCCCACCTTACTGACTCAATGTTTTAGTTGGCGCACCTGATTAGAAATGGGTATCGGATTTCACCTCTATCCTTGGATGGAGGCTGGCTTGATTTGATGCCGACTTTACCTTATTACGTCATCGTGCATTCGGATCTCGGTAACCCCTTGTGTCAGGATAGTTGTCGGGTGAAGAAACTGATTTTAACGTGGATCATCTTGATTGCCTGGGTTTTATGCGGCTATGGTTTGCGACTTTTAAAATAATAACAATTTTGCAATGCGTGTTGAATTCGATCCATAATGCCCGGCTATCGCCTTACCTTGTAGGGTTTTTATTCAATAAGCGGAAAATTAAAGATGATATTTACGACAACTCCAGATGTGCCGGGACGAGAAGTTAAAGAGTGTTTGGGCGTGGTAGTGGGCAATGTGGTGCAATCCAAGCATGTCGGCCGTGATTTAATGGCGGCTTTAAAAGGGCTGGTGGGTGGAGAAATAAAAGGCTATACCGAAATGTTGGCCGAGGCCAGGGATATCGCCATTGAAAGAATGGTAACCGAAGCAAAAGGGCGCGGTGCCGATGCCATCGTCAATATTCGCTTTACGACCAGCAATATCATGGCTAATGCGTCCGAAATTTTGGCTTACGGGACTGCGGTCAAGCTTAAATGAAGCGTTGATTTTACTATCCAGTCGCTCAGTCTGAATTGGCAGGAACAAACTGGCCTATGTATAAAGCATGATTCCGCTTTTAGACGACGCTATTAAATAATGAAATTTTCTGGTTATTGAGTCAATATGCCCAGGCCAATAATAAATTATTCAAATTGGGCGGGAAGGTGACGAAATGATAAAAATAATAAAATTGATAGTGTGTGTTTTTGTCTTGTCCGGCACGGCTATGACTCATGCCGAAGAGGCCGCACAAAAGACACCCATAAAGGAATCGGCCGAACAGGGCAATGCGCTTGCCCAGGCCCAATTAGGGGCGTTGTTTTTACTGGGTAGAGACGGCTATGAAGTCAATCTTCAGGAAGCGGCGGCCTGGATGCTTAAAGCGGCCGAGCAAGGTTTACTGGAAGCTGAGGTGGTTGTGGCGGCGATGTATGACAGGGGTTTGGGCATGTCGCAGGATGTCAAAAAAGCCACACAATGGTATGAAAAAGCGGCGGCTAAAGGTCACGGTGCATCATTGGCTATTCTGGGCAAAAATGAAGCCGCCAAGGGCAGCGTGGCTTTCAATTATCAAGCGGTGCGCTTAAAAGCAGCTACTCAAATTCCAAACGAGTATGCAAAAAAGATATTATTGAAAACGAAATAAGGATATGGCTTGTCAACAGAACAGACTTCCTTTTGAAGTCTGTTCTGTCACTTTGGGCTATCAGCGTATTACCGTGATGGGCTGTTGTCGCCAAACAGTTGTTGATCGACCAGGTCCAGCAAGCAATGCGTAATCAATAAATGCGTTTCTTGAATCCGGTGTCTTATGTTTGAAGGCACGCGTACTACTATATCTGTTTCATTGAATATGGGTGCCAGCATGCCGCCTTCTTGGCCGGTTAAGGCAATGACTGAAATATCTTTGTCATGAGCCGCGCTGACTGCTTTGACCATGTTGGCCGAATTGCCGCTGGCGGTATACAACAAAAGAATGTCGCCGCTTTGTCCCAGCGCTCTGATTTGTTTGGCATAAACATCATCAAATAGAAGGTCATTTGCAATCGACGTGATAGTTGAGGTATCGGTTGTGAGTGCAAAAGCGGGTAAGGACGGACGTTCACGGTCAAAACGGTTGAGCATTTTAACCACGAACTGCGTGGCATTGAGGGCAGAGCCGCCGTTTCCGCATGTTAGAATTTTATTGTCATTCAGCAGCGTTGCGACCAATCTCAAAGAGGCAAACTCAATGATTTCGCTTAAGTTGAGCAGTGCTTCCTGTTGAGTCAGGGTATTTTGAGTGAAATGTTGTTCGATACGATCTTGTAAACTCATGAAATCCACTCTGTTTGAAATGCGTTTTTTATCCAATTCACAGGGTTGCCTCCTGTTATTGCGACAACATCAAAACGAATGGAGGCCCCCGTTTTGTGCTGGGTTAAATAATAGTGGGTGGCGGCAATAATCTTTGCTTGTTTCTGCCGGGTGACACTGGCTTCCGCGCCGCCGTAACGGTTGTTTTTGCGATATCTGACCTCGATTATCACCAGGGTTTTGCCGTCGAGCATGACAAGATCCAGTTCCCCGCTTTGGCAGCGGAAGTTTCTATCCACCAGTTTGAGCCCCTGGCTTATAAGGAATTGGCAGGCTTGCTCTTCAGTTGCAGATCCTTTGGTTAAATGAGACGGTTTGTCTCTGTTGGGAATAAGCGCCATTATTCAGTGGAAAGGTTCTCTGGTGCAGCAGGCAAATTATCCATCTGAATCAGGCTGTTAACAATGCCCGTTGCTAGCGGTCGGCCTTGATTAAACTGAGCGCAGACAAGATTGCGTTTAATACGGTTACCTTCTGTCAGCGTCAGATTGCCGCTGGCTCCTTTAAACGGCTCGTTTGCGAGGTGATTCAGTTGAGTGGACAAGTGGTAAGCATCTATACCCATCGCGATCAGGCGCAGGTAAATAGGCGGGAAGCTTTCCCTGACATTTACCAGAGCGGAAAAGCTGAGCGGGCCTGGGTAGGCGTCATCGAACAGCCAGGGCGTATCACAAAAAATAATGTTTTCCAGATCAATATCGCTGGATGGATTGGGATTGCCGGTATAGACCTGAGGTGTCGCGTAAACCGGTAAATGAGCCGCCTGCAAGTATTTGAGCTGCGGGTTGATCGACCGGGCGGCCGTCTCATAAGCGTTAAGCAAGACTAATTCGGCATCGTGGCGAACTCGGGGTGTAAACGTGATGTCCGGAATGTGTTGCCGTAAATTTTCGAAGCGATAAGTGCTCTCATCCAGATTAAGTAGTTTTTTGATAGGTTCCGAAAAATCAGTTTGTTTGGGGTCGTAGCTCTGAGTTTCCAAAAGAGCGGTGTCGCCGCTTTCCCAAAGCTGCTGAAAAAACCCCTGGATGCGAGCGCCTTGTTCTGTTTCAGGAATCAATAGCAACGCTTTTTTGTGGCCGTCTGACCAGGCTTTGGCGCTGACTTGCTCGGTATCATCGAAGGGATTGAGGCCGAACTGATACAGATTGTCTCTGGCTATTTCAGGAACATTGTTTAATGCCAGAACAGGGATATCCAAGTTTGCAGTGCCTGCCAGTTCGATAATATCCGGTTTGCTTAATGGGCCGATTACCAATTGGGCGCCTTCGGCTTTGGCTTGGGTGTAAAGTGCGGATGCGGGTGATTGTTCACTATCATAAAAGCGCAGTTCTGATTTGGACGCACTGTTATCCTGATGATACGCAGCCATCACGCCTTCCCGGACGGCTTTGCCGGCCATTGCATAAGTGCCCGAGCCGGGCAAAATGATGGCAATAATACCAGGCAGGTTTTGCAGGCCGGCCAGAATTTGAGGAAGTAAATCATTGGCGGGGTGGCCGGGAAATGCTTTTTGCCATTGCACGAAGTCGTTTTGAAGTTGAACGCGATTTTGAGAATCCTGGCGGACCAGTCTGGCCAGCGACAACCAACCGGTCAAATAACCTGAGCTGCGAGCCTGGGTTTCTTGAAGCGTGTTTAAAGGCACCAGGCTGAGCGCTTCCAGTATCGCCGAGTTGTTTTTGGCTTGTTGATCGGGTGGAAGCAAGGGGCCTAGCGCTATGCGCGAGGTTGCGCTCTTAATCAGGTCGCCGGTCAATGAGTAAGCAAAGGCATTGGATTGATAGAATTTAATCAAGTCATTGTTTTGCAGCAGTTCGGGGCGGATTTGTTCCAGGCGGACGGCAGCTTGTTCTGCCTCACCAAAGCTCAGGTCAATCTGGGCTTGATAGAGATTAAGCAGACTTTGTTGTTGGGCTGACAATTGATTGGCATTGATAGCCTGAGCGTAAGTTTTTGCGGTATTAATGTCGCCTGACAAAATCATTGATTCAATCGCCAAAAGGCGAAATTGATCTTGCAAATCCGTTTCGTTATCAGCCAGATGTTGATAGACTCGAGCCGCTTTTTTGGGTTGGCCTTGCTGCATATAAGTTTTGGCTGCTTTGGCGTCTTGCTCATAGCTTGAATCTTGAATTCCTGTTTTGCCGCAAGCCGACAGCAAAACGACGCCCGACAAGAGTAAATTAGAATGATAAAGCCGTCTCATGGTGATTGTCATACCCTCACAGCAGGAAATCAGGTGAAAATAAATGAGTGATCAAACAGGCCGATTATACGTTGTTGCAACGCCAATAGGTAATTTGGCTGATTTTAGTTTTCGTGCGGTTGAGGTTTTAAAGACTGTTGATTTGATTGCGGTTGAAGATACCCGGCATGTGTTGCATTTATTCCAACATTACAATATCAATAATAAAATGGTGTCTTTACATCAGCATAATGAGGATAGGGTTTCGGTCGATCTTTTAAATAAATTGCAACAGGGGGTATCGATTGCTTTGGTCTCGGATGCCGGTACGCCTTTGCTGAGTGATCCCGGCATGCCTTTGGTGCGGCTGGCTAAGAATGCAGGAATCGATGTGGTACCCATTCCCGGAGCATGTGCATTGATTGCTGCTTTATCAGTCTCTGGACTGCCGGTTTCCAGGTTTACTTTTGAAGGCTTCTTGCCTAGAACGTCCTCGGCAAGAGTGGCATTTTTTACCGATCGTTTAAATAACCCGGCAACCTGGGTATTTTATGAGTCAAGTCATCGCATATTGGCTTCTTTGCAGGATATGGCCAAGGTTTTTCCTCTGGATCATCAGATTGTCATCGCCAGAGAAATGACCAAAATGCATGAAACGATTATTAAATCGAGCCTGGAAGAAATGCTGGAAAAGGTCGCGCAGGATGAAAACATGCGAAAAGGCGAGTTTGTGGTCATTGTCGACGGTTTTGTTTCTCAAAAAGGTCATGACGAAATAAATGATGAACAACTTAAGGTGTTAAAAATCTTGTTGCAAGAATGTTCCATCAAAACAGCGGCCTCCTTGGCGGCTGAAATCACGGGCGTTCGCAAAAAAGTCCTGTATCAGCTGGCTTTGAGTTTGGTTGGTCAAGCCGAGAGTGATTAACACGGTTTAATGTTTTTTCTGGTCAACTCGAGGTAATCACGTATAATCGGCGCGATCAAGAGTTGGCTGAGCAGTCGCTGTCTCACTTTCAGTGGGATGGAGGAAAGTCCGGGCTCCATAGGGCGGAGTGCCAGGTAACGCCTGGGGGGCGTGAGCCTACGGAAAGTGCCGCAGAAAATATACCGCCGGATGTAAATCCGGTAAGGGTGAAATGGTGCGGTAAGAGCGCACCGCGCAACTGGCAACAGGTGTGGCAGGGTAAACCCCACTCGGAGCAAGATCAAATAGGGGAACATACGCGTGGCCCGCGCGGTTCCCGGGTAGATTGCTTGAGCTGCAGGGTGACTTGCAGCCTAGATGAATGGCTGTTCCAGACAGAACCCGGCTTACAGGCCGACTCTTGATACTCTTCAAATACTTCTCTCTATCCCATCCTGCCAATGTGTTTTTGGCGCATTTTTCCTTCCTTTTTTACATCTGTCCTCTGTCATTTCAAGTTTGACGGTCCGGATTTTTTTCGTTTAAGCCGATACTTCAATTTCTATTATTAACCTCATGATATTAGATGGAATTTATCGGAGCTGGCTTTGCTTCGTTTTTGGCCTCCTTTTTTTCAGCCTCTAAGTCATTGTAGAAAAAGAAAGAATTTAAATTAATTGACCCTTGACTAAGGCCTTAATGAAATCTATAGTGGATTAAAATTGTTGTGTTGTGGTGAGAAAGGGATTTTTTGGGAGAGTCCGAAAGGCATGTTAAGAGGTATCAGTTCAATCAATCTCGATCCAAAAGGACGCATTGCGATTCCTACTCGTTATAGAGAGGAATTGCAGGAATGCTGTGATCGTCAGTTGGTTGTTACTGTGGCGGTTAATGATCGTTGTGTAGGTGAGCCCGGTTGTTTGTGGCTGTACCCTTTGCCTGAATGGGAAAAGCTCGAACAAACGATTGTCAAGCTACCCACCCTGAATAAAATGGCCGGCATGTTGCGGCGTTTTGTAATTGGCAATGCCACTGAATGTGAAATGGATGGCCAGGGGCGGATGTTGATTCCCGAGAAATTAAGAGAATTTGCCCAAATGGACAAAAAAATTATGCTGGTTGGGCAACTCAATAAATTTGAGCTTTGGAGTGAGCTTGCCTGGACCGCAAAAGAACATGAATGGATGGACGGTGGCGATACGGAAGGGCTTGAGGAGTTAGGAACATTATCGTTTTAATCATTGGGAAGACTTTGTGCAGCACCGACCGGTTTTATTTGTAGAGGCGCTGCAGGCTTTAGCCATAAAAGAACAAGGCACTTATATCGATTGCACTTTCGGGAGAGGAGGGCACAGTCAGGGTATATTGGCCGGTCTTGGCAAGCAGGGGCGTTTGCTGGCGTTGGATAGAGATAAGGCGGCCATTGATTCGGCTGTTGCCCAGGAACTGCAGCAAGATGCCCGATTTACTTTGGTGCACAGTCGCTTTTCGGCATTGACATTGATTGCCGGTCAGCATGATTTACTGGGTTGTGTCGACGGGATTTTAATGGACTTAGGTGTTTCCTCGCCGCAGCTTGATAGGCCTGAGCGTGGTTTCAGCTTTATGAACGATGGACCTTTGGACATGAGAATGGATATTCATCATGGCGAAACCGCCGCGCAGTGGCTTTCGCATATTGATGAGCAAAGTTTGGCCAAGGTCTTGTTTGAATACGGTGAAGAGCGTTTTGCCCGGAGAATTGCCCGGACTATCGTTTCATCCAGGATGACAAATCCGATTTTAACGACCCGTCAACTGGTCGAGTTGATTGAAGACGCTGTGCCGGTGAGAGAGAAACATAAACATCCTGCCACGCGTACTTTTCAGGCGATTCGCCTGGAAATCAATCAGGAATTGAACGAACTCAAGTCAGCGCTGGATCAATCGGTTGAGGTACTAAAGCCGGGAGGCCGGTTGGTTGTCATATCGTTTCATTCATTAGAAGACCGCATCGTCAAGCGTTTTATAAGAGCGGAGTCGGGCGGCAAATATGACCCGGGTCGGCTACCGGTAAAAGAATCCGAGATAAGTAAAGGACTGCTAAAAAAGATGGGTAAGGCTATAAAAGCCGGTGACGAGGAAGTGTCTGAAAATCCCAGATCCAGAAGTGCCGTTATGCGGGTGGCTGAAAAAATATGAATGTGGTCAAGATTAAGGTCCTGTTGATGATGGGGCTTGTGGTTGGGCTTTTAGGTTCGGCTTTGGCGGTTATTTACAGTAAGTACCAATCGAGGTTGTTGTTCATTGAGATTCAAAAGCAAGAACGGGAACTCGATCGCTATGAAGTCGAATGGGGTCAGTTGCAACTTGAGCTAACGACTTTAGCGGAAGAAAATAGAGTTGAACAAATTGCGCGCGAGAAGCTGAGGCTGGTTTTGCCGCAACGGGAAGCGATTATTTACATTAAGCCCTAGATGCGCCGTTTTAATACACAGAAACAAACAAGGAAGCCGGTCAACGATTTTGCGGTAAGACGTAAAGTGTTGCTGGCTTTTATGTTGGGGGGAATGGCATTACTGGTAGGTCGCGCCTTTGATTTGCAAGTGCTGAATAAGCAGTTTTTAAAGCAGCAAGGTGATATGAGGCATGTTAGCGAAGTGGCGGTTTCTGCCTATCGAGGCATGATTCTGGATAGGAATGACGAGCCTTTGGCCATCAGTTCCCCGGTTGAGTCTGCGTGGGTCAACCCAATGGAGTTGGCTGAAGTTGCCCCTTCGGATATTAAACAAGTCGAGCAACTGCTGGGTTTGTCTGAAGGTAAAATTGCCAAGTTGATAATACCCGGATCAAAGCGCCAATTTGTTTATGTCAAAAGACGTATCAATCCGGATCTGGCAGAGCGGGTAAAAAAGCTCAGTATTAAAGGCGTTTATTTCGATCGTGAATTTAAGCGGTATTACCCTGCAGGTCCTATCTCTGCTCAACTGGTGGGCTTCACCAATATTGATGATGTTGGGCAAGAAGGCATTGAACTGGCTTATGAAAGTCTTTTAAAGGGCGTAACCGGCCGAAAACGTGTAATCAGGGATGGCAAGCGGCAAATTATTGCTGATATTGAAGCCATTAAAGCACCCATTAACGGACAAAACATAAAGCTAAGCATTGACGAGCGTATTCAGTACATTGCTTATCGGGAATTGCAGGCAGGCGTGATTGAAAATCAGGCTGATGCCGGAGCGCTGGTGCTTTTGGATGCAAAAACAGGCGAGGTGTTGGCTAATGTCAATTACCCTTCCTTCAATCCGAATATGCCTACCGGGACAAACAAAGGTGCATTTCGAAACAGAGGTCTGACTGATTTGTTTGAGCCCGGATCAACCGTCAAGCCATTCGTGATAGCGGCGGCATTACAGGGCGGTTTTATCAAGGAAGGTATAAAAATTGAAACGGACGGCGCTTACCGGGTTGGCCGAAATGTTGTTAAGGATATTCACAATTACGGCACCATGGATTTAACGCAGGTTTTAAAAAAATCCAGCAATGTTGCAACCAGTAAAGTCGCGTTGACTATGCCACCTAAATATTTTTGGGGGTTTTATCACCGACTGGGTTTTGGTGTCTCGGCGGGTTTGGACTTTCCCGGTGAAGCCAACGGCAGTTTATTGGATTACCACCGGTGGAATAACTTTGCTCAAGCGACCTTGTCGTTCGGTTATGGTGTCAATACCTCGGTCTTACAGTTGGCGCGAGCTTATACCGCATTGGCTGATGATGGCGTTTTACATTCAGTCAGCTTGCTGAAAAGAGATGAAGATACGGACGAAAAGCGTGTGTTTTCATCAAAAACAGCCAAACAGATACGCAGCATGCTTGAACATGTGGTGATGCAGGATGGAACAGCCTATCTTGCAAGGGTCGATGGTTACCGAGTTGCGGGTAAAACCGGTACTGTCAGAAAAGCCGGTGCCGGCGGGTATAAGGAAAAAAAGTATTTGTCGGTATTTGTCGGTATGGCTCCTGCCAGTAATCCACGCTTAGTCATGGCGGTTATGGTGGATGAGCCCAAAGCCGGGAAATATTATGGCGGACTGGTCTCTGGGCCGGTTTTTTCAAATGTGATGGCGGGCGCATTGCGGGTATTGGGCGTAGCTCAGGATCAGGTCGAAACCATGCCTTTATTACTTTCAAATAAAACGGTCCAGTAAAAAATGAAGCTAAGCAGCTTACTGGAGGGCTATGCCTCGGTAATAAATGATATTTCCATTCAGGGTTTGACGTTAAACAGCCGTGAAGTTAAGCCTGGAGATGCTTTTATTGCGTTGTCGGGGGCCAGGCAGCATGGCTTATTGTTTGCTGAAGACGCCATAAAAAGAGGTGCGGTAGCCATCATTTATGACTCCGCTTCTTGTGAAGATGTGAAGTTTAATCAGGATCAGGCGGTTTTTTTCGTTGCAGTTGAGCAGTTACATGCGCGCTTGGGTGATATTGCCGGGCGCTATTATGCTGAGCCTTCTGCAGCTATGAGCCTGATTGGCATAACTGGAACCAACGGTAAGACGTCTTGCAGTCAGTTTCTGGGTCAAGCGATGGATGACTGTGGCATTATCGGAACGTTAGGCTGGGGTAGTTGGGGTGAGCTTAAAACAACTCAAAATACTACGCCTGATGCGCTGGCGATCCAGGCCATGCTAGCCGCATTTAAACAGGAAGGAAAAAGGTCGGTAGCAATGGAAGTGTCGTCTCACGGATTGGAGCAAGGCCGTGTTAATGGGATCACATTTAAAGGTGCGGTTTATACCAATATCAGCCGTGATCACCTGGATTATCACGGTTCAATGGAAAATTATGTCGAGGCAAAGTTAAGGCTTTTAGCCAAACCGGGTGTGCAGTTTGCGGTTATCAACTTAGACGATAGTTACAGTGCCGCGATACTAAAGGCTGTGCCTCCCTCAGTTGCCGTATGGGGTACAAGCTTACAGGGCAAGCAGTTAGAAAGTGGCGAAACGGTTTTGGCCAAAAGAATTGAACAGGGATTGGACGGTATGCAGTTTGATGTGTGCTGGCGTGACCATTGTCGGCGGGTCAGCGTTGAATTGTACGGCGATTTTAATGTTGAAAATCTTCTTCTGGTTTTTGGCGTATTGCTGGCTACGGGCTACTCCTTTGATGAATCTGTTCGCCGGATTTCAAACATCAAGCCGGTTGCCGGGCGTATGACACGGTATGGCTCTGAATCGACGCCATGGATTTTTGTGGATTATGCGCACACGCCGGATGCGCTGGATAAAGTGTTAACCGGATTGAAAAAACATTGCCCCGAAAAATTATGGGTAGTAATGGGTTGTGGTGGCGACAGGGATGCGGGTAAACGTCCGTTGATGGGGCAAATCGCTGAAAAATGGGCGGACCATATTGTTCTAACCGATGACAATCCCCGCAGCGAAAATTCGTTGCGGATCATTGACGGAATCAAGCAGGGATGCAGTAGCACCAAGATCCGTGTGATTCAAGACAGAGAGCAGGCAATAAAAACCGTGGTTAGAGAAGCTGAAGATCAAGACTGTATTCTTATTGCCGGTAAAGGTCATGAGGCCTATCAGGAAATTAACGGTGTAAAAATACCTTTCAGCGATGCCGAAGTGGTTATCAGAGCCTTGGAGGATATTCGATAATGCGAGTTTTGTTGAGCCAAATAGCGCAATGGATCGATGCCGGGCTGACCGGCGAAGATATTGAAGTTGAACGGATCAGTATTAACACGCGGACCTTGCAGCCCGGCGATCTGTATATAGCCATCAAGGGCGGCCATTTCGATGGTAACGATTTTGTTGATCAGGCCGAACAGGCAGGGGCCTGCGCGGTTATTGTAAGTAAGCCAGTTGAAACCCGTTTGCCGGTTCTTGAAGTGGAAGATACCCGGCTGGCCTTGGCTAAAATAGCAGGCCATTGGCGAAACCTCATGCCGGCGCGTATTGTTGGCATTACCGGCAGTAACGGCAAAACGACTGCAAAAGAAATGACAGCGGCAGTTCTGGGGAATGACGACTCGGTGCTGTTTACAGCCGGTAACCTGAATAATGACATTGGCGTGCCGTTGACCTTGCTGCGGCTGGAAGAAAAACATCGGTACGGCGTGATCGAAATGGGTGCAAACCATGCAGGGGAAATAGCTTACACCAGTCGTTTTGTGCAGCCCGATGTGACGATTATTACCAATGCAGGACCGGCTCATTTAGAAGGATTCGGCAGTGTTGAAGGCGTTTCCAGGGGCAAGGGCGAAATTATCGGTGCTTTAAAGGAGTCCGGGACGGCCGTACTCAATCACGATGATGTTTATTTTGATTACTGGCACGGTCTGGCCGGTAAGCGAAAAGTGATTTCATTCGGAATGAATCCTGGCGCAGATGTTAGCTCAGATGGATTCAAGACTGAAATTTCGGAAAATCGTTTTTGTACGGCGTTTACCCTTCGTTATAAAAACGCATTTATCGAGATCCGGCTTAATCTGGCAGGCCGTCATAACGTACTTAATGCCTTGGCAGCCAGTGCGGCAGGTTTGGCGCTGGGTCTGGATTTGGTCCAAATCAAGCGAGGTTTGGAGTCCGTTCAGCCGGTCAATGGCCGTTTGTGTCCTCGTGCCGGTCAATTGGGCAATATCGTTATCGACGATACTTATAATGCCAACTTTGCTTCATTAAATGCGGCGCTGGCGGTTCTGATGGACTGCAATGGCGAGCCTTGGGTTGCTCTGGGCGCTTTTGGTGAATTAGGCCCGGAAAGCTCATTGATTCATCAGGACATGGGTAAGCAAATGAAAGCGATGGGTGTTAAAAGGCTTTTTGCGACAGGAGATGACGCACGCCATAGCGTTGAGGCCTTCGGCGACGGCGGGGTTTATTACGAAACACAGCAGGCATTGACCGATGCCCTGAAATCCGAACAGAAAGGCCAAGAAGCAATATTAGTGAAAGGCTCACGGTTTCAGCGTATGGAAAATGTTGTCAATGCCATTGTTTAAGACACAGGAATAAGAATGCTACTTTATTTGACTGATTATTTAATGACCTTGGATAGTGCCTTCAGAGTATTTCAGTATCTTACTCTGAGAGCTATTTTAGGGGCATTGACGGCGCTGATTATCTCTTTCGTCGTCGGTCCGGTCATGATCAGAAAACTGACCCGCAGAAAAATCGGGCAAAGTGTTCGTTCAGACGGACCTAAAAGTCATTTTGATAAAGCCGGGACTCCGACTATGGGCGGTGCGTTAATAATCGTTGCAGTCGCAGTCAGCACGTTGTTGTGGAGCAATCTTGGCAATCGCTATGTTTGGGTAGTTTTGCTGGTCACCTTGGGCTTCGGAATTATCGGTTTTGTAGACGATTACCGGAAAGTGATGTTGGGCAACAGCGATGGCCTCTCGGCAAGAGCCAAGTATTTCTGGCAATCGGTTATCGGCCTTACTGTTGCGATATTTCTTTATATGACCGCTACGGTTCCTGCTGAAACCCAGTTCATCGTGCCGTTTTTCAAAGATGTCATGCTCAATATGGGCTTGTTTTATATCGTCATGGTCTATTTTGTCATTGTCGGTACCAGTAACGCGGTTAATTTGACAGACGGGCTGGATGGTCTGGCGATCATGCCTACGGTAATGGTTGCAGCAGGTTTGGGCATCTTTGCTTATTTGTCGGGACATGCCGAGTTTTCCAAGTATTTGGCCATTCCATTTTTACCCAATAGCGGAGAACTGATCGTATTTTGTGCGGCGCTGGTTGGCGCAGGATTAGGGTTTCTTTGGTTTAACGCGTACCCAGCGATGGTCTTTATGGGTGATGTCGGTGCTTTGGCACTCGGTGGAGCATTAGGTGTTTTGGCGGTTCTGGTCAGGCAGGAAATTGTTCTGGTCATCATGGGCGGTATTTTTGTGATGGAGACACTGTCAGTCATGATTCAGGTTGCATCATTCAAAATGACCGGAAAGCGAGTATTTAGAATGGCTCCTATTCATCATCATTTTGAATTAAAAGGCTGGCCTGAGCCTCGCGTGATCGTCAGATTCTGGATTATTACTTTTATATTGGTCTTAGTCGGTTTATCGACATTGAAACTGAGATAACTATGGTCGTTCCGGATATCAAGCAAGCACTTGCGACACATTTAGGATTGGATCCCAATGCCTCTAAAGTTTTAGTAGTAGGTTTGGGCGATACTGGATTTTCGGTTGCCCGTTTTCTGAATGAACAGCACATCCGCTTCGCGGTAGTGGACAGCCGGGACAGGCCGCCTTTACTGGCAAAACTGGCGGATGAGATTCCCGATGCGCCGATTTTTACCGGTGGATTTGATGAAGCGGCTTTCAAGGTGGCATCGCATTTGATCATCAGTCCCGGTGTCTCGTTAAAGGAATACCCGATTGTCAAAGCGATAGCCAGAGGCGCAAAAGTCTTCAGTGATATAGATCTGCTGGTGAGTTGCATCAGTGTTCCCGTTGTTGGCATTACCGGTTCGAACGGAAAAAGTACCGTGACCACCATGGTGGGTGCCATGGCTAAGGAAGCGGGCAGACAGGTCGCCATAGGCGGTAATCTGGGAACGCCGGCGCTGGATTTGTTACAGGCGGATTGTGATCTCTATGTATTGGAATTGTCGAGTTTTCAACTGGAAAGAACGTCTTTACTTAATGCAGCGGCTGCTACCGTTTTGAACGTCACCGCGGATCACCTGGATCGTCATGACAGCATGGCGGACTATGCTGCTGAAAAACAAAAAATATTTAACGGCGACGGCGTGATGGTCATCAATCTGGATGACCCCTGGGTTGAAGCGATGGCCAATCCTGAGCGAAAAGTCAAAACCTTTTCGATTAAAACCCAGGCTGATTATTGTCTGCAAAGTGAAGGTTCAGTTGACTATCTGGTCAGCAAGAATCAACGTTTAATGGCGTTATCGGAATTGCCTTTGGAAGGGCTGCATAATGCATCAAATGCATTGGCCGCTTTAGCCCTGGGAGATGCAATTGGGCTTGATGAGCGGGCTATGTGCAATGCCTTGCGGAAATTTAAAGGCCTGGATCATCGCATGCAACGGGTTGCCCAGATTAAAGGGATTACGTGGGTCAATGATTCCAAAGCTACAAATATTGGGGCTTGTTTAGCCGCACTGCAAGGTTATAAAAATAAGGTCATTCTCATCGCAGGCGGTGACGCCAAAGGCGCAGATATGAATGAACTGGTACCGGTCCTCAGGGAAAAAGCCAAGGCGGTGATCCTGATGGGTAAAGATGGTCCAATGATTGAAAAAGCCATCAACGGGAGTGTACCTGTTTATTCGGTTAAGAACATTGCTGAGGCTGTTAATGTGGCTTCCGGTTTGGCTGATAAAGGAGAGACGGTATTGTTATCCCCGGCCTGTGCCAGTCTGGATCAATTTAAAAGTTATAAAGAGCGTGGCGAAAAGTTTGCTACGGCCGTTTTCGGGTTACAACAATGAGTGCATCAGATTCTAATAAACCAGGAAAAGAGTTTTATCTGGATTATCAGGTTATAGGCATCAGTTGTGCCTTGTTGATCATCGGTTTCATCATGGTGTCATCGGCGTCATTTCATTTGGGTGAAAAAATGCAAAGCAGCAACTGGCATTACCCGATGATGCAGATGATCCATATCGTTATCGGATTGGTATTTGCTGTCGCCATGTATTGTGTGCCGTTGAGTTTTTGGGAGCGCTACGGGCAATGGTTATTTTTGGGTGGATTGGCTTTGTTGTTGCTGGTATTCGTTCCCGGCTTAGGCGTGAAAGTGAATGGCAGTACCCGCTGGATTTCGTTGGGCGGATTTCGAATTCAGGTCTCTGAAGTTGTCAAACTGATTTCAGTGATCTACATGGCGAGTTATGTGACGCGATATCAGGACACATTAAGAAATTCGACGTTTGGCGCTTTTAAACCTTTAGCGTTGTTCGTCGTTGCCAGCGTTTTATTGCTGTTGGAGCCCGATTTTGGTTCTGCAGTAGTGATAGTGTCGATGGCGATGGTGATCATGTTTTTGAGTGGCGCGAGATTAGGCCAATTTGCGGCATTACTGCTGATCTTCGGTTCAGCCGCAGCGGCCTTGGTGATTATCTCTCCGTATCGATGGAAGCGGATCGTTTCTTATCTCAATCCTTGGGCCGATCCGGAAAATACCGGATTTCAGCTGGTGCAGGCCTTAATATCGTTTGGCCGGGGAGAATGGATAGGTGTCGGGTTGGGCAACAGCTTGCAGAAACTTTTTTATTTGCCTGAGGCGCATACCGATTTTCTATTTTCAGTGTTAGCCGAGGAGTTAGGTTTGCTGGGCATTACGCTGGTGATTCTGTTGTTTGCTTTATTGGTATGGCGTGCATTCAAAATAGGCGTGACGGCCGAAAACGCAGGTCTGGCATTTCCCGCCTACGTTGCCTATGGCATAGGATTCTGGTTTGGATTTCAGGCGTTTATCAATATGGGCGTGAATATGGGCATATTGCCGACCAAGGGGATTACCTTGCCGCTAATGAGTTATGGCGGCGGCAGTATGATTGTGATGTGCAGTGCAATTGCCTTGCTGTTAAGAGTCAGTTCGGATGCTCATGTATTAAAGGCCTCTTTACCAAAAGGGAATCCGTTATGGGCAAACGCATAGTGATTATGGCTGGCGGAACAGGCGGACATGTTTTTCCGGCGCTTGCTGTTGCTCATTATTTACAGGAGCAGGACTGGCAAGTCAGCTGGATGGGAACTTTAAACGGCCTGGAATGCAAGGTGGTTCCAGCAAACGGGATTGAAATTGACTGGTTGCCAGTGGCCGGATTTAGAGGCAAGGGTTTGGCCGCAAAATTTAAAGCGATCGGATTATTGATCAGGGCTTGTTTCGCAGCCTTAAAAATTCTGCGTCAGCGTAAACCCGATGTAGTGCTGGGTATGGGCGGATTTGTTGCCGGGCCTGGAGGGATAATGGCTAAACTGCTGGGTATTCCGTTGATTATTCATGAACAAAATCGCGTACCGGGCACAACTAACCGTTTGCTTTCTAAATTGGCAAATCAAGTGCTGGAAGCTTTTCCTGATAGCTTTAAAAAGAATGTCAATGCCAAATGGGTGGGTAATCCACTGCGTAAAGAATTATTGTCGGTCACCAAAAATAAAGCAGGCAAATCAGCCGGGGTGGTGCGCATTTTGGTCTTAGGCGGCAGTCAAGGCGCCAAGGTTCTGAATGAAATTATGCCTGATACGGCTTCCAGGCTTGAATCGGTGCGGATCAAACATCAGACGGGTGAGTCCATGCTCGCCGAAGTGACTCAACGGTATCAGGATTTAGGAATTGATGCACAAGTGACAGCGTTTATTCAAAACATGGCTGAAGCCTATCAATGGGCGGATCTGGTTGTCTGTCGCTCAGGCGCCATGACGGTCAGCGAAGTCGCTGCGATGGCGCTTCCGGCTGTTTATATCCCGTTTCCTTATGCAATCGATGACCATCAGACCGCCAATGCGAAGTATGCCGTTGATGCCGGAGGAGGCCTGTTGTTGATGCAACATGATTTAACACCTGAAAATCTGGCGGGCCGGATCAAGCATATTATTGACCATCTCGACGAGATGGGGCGTGCAGCCCTCACTTGTGCAAAGCTGGATGCAACCCGGTGTGTTGCTGATAGTTGTATTGCGGAGGCCCGTCCATGAATTTTCCGAAAGTAAAGATGCCTACTAAAGCACTAGGTAATGTTGATCGCATACATTTTGTCGGAATTGGCGGCACGGGTATGAGTGGCATTGCCGAAGTGCTTTCCAATCTGGGTTACCAAGTGTCCGGTTCGGATATCAAAACCAGTGCAGTAACCGAAAGACTGATTAAACAAGGTGTGTCAGTCCATATCGGGCATAAACGCGAGCACGTTGCTGGTGCTGATGTTGTTGTCGTTTCTTCTGCAATTGATCGCAGCAATGATGAGGTTGATGAGGCTTATCTGAACAGGATACCCGTGATTCCTCGCGCAGAAATGCTGGCTGAATTGATGCGCTTTCGTTTCGGCATTGCTGTGGCCGGGACGCATGGCAAAACGACGACGACCAGCCTGGTTGCGAGCATTTTGGCAGAAGCCGGGATGGATCCCACTTTTGTGATCGGTGGGCGGCTTAACAGCGCAGGCACCAATGCCAAGTTAGGTCAGGGTCATTATCTGGTTGCGGAAGCCGATGAAAGCGACGCTTCATTTTTGTACCTGCAGCCCATGATGGCGGTCGTGACGAACATCGATCAAGACCATATGGCAACCTATCAGGGTAGCTACGACAAGCTTAAAGCGACATTTATCGAATTTTTGCATCATTTGCCTTTTTACGGCCTGGCCGTTTTGTGTCTGGACGATGAGGGTGTCAGGGAGATTTTGCCGAAACTGTCCAAGCCGGTAAAAACCTATGGTGTCCATGAACAGGCCGATGTCAGGGCGATTGAAATTCATCAATGCGGAATGAACACCTCTTTCACCGTGTTGCGCTCGGGTAACTATGAACCGCTCAGAGTTCATCTGAATATGCCAGGGTGGCACAACATGTTGAATGCATTGGCGGCTATCGCCATTGCAACCAGTCTGGATGTGGATGATGACGCCATCGTTAGAAGTCTGGGCGCATTTCATGGCATAGGCCGCCGTTTTCAAATCAATGGAGATATCCCATTTGAGGGCGGCCGGTTAACCCTGGTGGATGATTATGGGCATCATCCCCGTGAAATTGCCGCAACCCTTGAGGCGTTGCGACAGGCTTGGCCTAAACGGCGGGAAGTCATTATTTTTCAGCCCCACAGGTATTCCCGGACCCGTGATTTGTTTGAAGATTTCGTCCAGGTCTTATCATCCGTGGATGTTTTAATTTTGCTGGATATTTATTCGGCAGGCGAATCTCCTATCACCGGAGCAGACGGGCGGTCATTGAGTCGAGCCATTCGCGTCAGAGGGCAGGTGGATCCGGTATTTGTAGAAGATTGGCGGGAATTGCCAAAATTGTTGGCGGGTATTGTCAGGAAGGATGATGTGATTTTGACCTTGGGCGCAGGAAATGTTGGGCAGATCGCTACCGATTTGCCGGTTTTGTTGGCTGAAGCGCTGGTCATGCGATAGGCAGAGAGGATCATGGTGGTCGATTTAAATGGCCGGTTACTCAGTAATGAGCCGCTTGCAAAATATACCAGCTGGCGTGTCGGGGGACCGGCAGATCGGATGTATATACCGGAAGACAAGAACGATTTAATTTTATTTATACGGTCTATCGATAGTTCTGAGCCGGTCATGTGGCTGGGTTTAGGCAGTAATGTATTGGTCAGGGATGGCGGCATTAGAGGAACGGTCATTAACACCCGTAATCGCTTGAAGCAATTGCGCCTGATAGCGGACAACACCGTTTACGTTGAGGCAGGTGTCCCCTGCGCGTTGGTCGCCAGATTTTGCGGCGAACAAGGTCTGGTCGGCGCAGAATTTCTTGCCGGTATTCCGGGAACCATGGGTGGAGCACTAAAAATGAATGCAGGCGCTTTTGGCGGGGAAACCTGGAACATTGTCAAAAGTGTGGAAACAATTAACCGGCAAGGTGACGTATTGGAACGAGCGCCCGACTATTTTCAGATAGCGTATCGATCAGTCAAAGGATTTGAAAACGAATGGTTTTTGTCGGCCGTGGTGCAATTGGAAACCGGTAATGCGGCGGTGAGTCAGCAAAAAATAAAGTCATTACTGGAAAAGCGTGGACAAACACAACCGACCAATCAGCCTAGCTGCGGTTCTGTTTTCAAGAATCCCGACGGAGATTATGCCGCAAGATTGATTGAAGCCTGCGGATTGAAAGGTTATGCCATCGGAGGGGCTCAGGTTTCTGAAAAGCATGCCAATTTTATAATTAATACAGGCAATGCCAAGGCTGAAGAGATTGAAATGCTGATCAAATTTGTTCAGGACACGGTAGCCGAAAAGCAAGGCATCAGGTTAGCGACAGAAGTGTGTACGGTAGGGGAAAAAGAATGAAGCCGAAGGCGATTGAGATGCCGCAGCAGTTTGGGCGTGTAGCGGTAATGATGGGTGGAACTGCCGCAGAACGTGAGGTTTCATTAAGAAGCGGCACTGCTGTTTTTAATGCGCTTAAAGAGTCGGGTATAGATGCCGTCGCGATTGATGTGACTGGAAATCCGGTGCAGGCCTTGGCAGGCGAGCGCTTTGATCGTGTATTTAATATCATCCACGGCCGCGGCGGCGAAGACGGTGTGTTACAGGGTGCGTTGGAAGCCATAGGCATGCCTTACACAGGCAGTGGTGTTTTGGCATCGGCACTCAGTATGGATAAGCTCAGAACCAAGATGTGTTGGCGGGGTGTTGGTTTGCCGACGCCTCAATGGACCTTGCTGAGACAGAGCGGCGATATTGATACGTGTATTGAGAAGCTGGGTTTTCCCGTGATTGTCAAGCCGGCCAAGGAAGGATCCAGCATCGGCATGAGTAAAGCTTCAGATAGAGATGAATTGATCCAGGCGTTTGAATTGGCCTCCGAATATAACTGTGATGTCTATGCCGAGGCCTGGGTCTCAGGGCGGGAGTTCACGGTAGCGGTTGTTCAGGGAGAGGCATTACCGGTTATTCGATTGGAAACACCCAATGTTTTTTATGATTACGATGCGAAGTACAAGGCTAATACCACCCAATATCATTGCCCGTGCGGACTCAGTGACCCAGAAGAGCAATCGTTGCAGGCTTTGGCGGTCAGTGCTTGCGAGGCGCTCGGAGTTGAAGGTTGGGGCAGGGTCGACGTATTTATCGATCAGGACGGTCATAACCAATTGATTGAGGTCAATACCGTACCGGGTATGACCGATCACAGCTTGGTACCTATGGCGGCAAAACAGGCCGGGATAAGTTTCACTGAGTTAGTTTGGCGAATTCTTGAAACCAGCTTTTAACTGAGGTGATATGCAGATCACCAAGTTTGTGTGCATAGGGTTGTTATTGATAGGGCTAATATGGACTTTTTGGGACAAAGCAAAAACCTACCAGTCGGATGCGGTACCTATCAGGTATGTAAGAATTGAAGGTGTTTTTCAATACATCAGTAAAGAGGAACTTAAGCAGACCGTTAAGCCTTTGGTGACGACCGGCATCTTTAGTGCCGATATGCTGGCAATACAGCAGGCTATGATGAAGTTGCCGTGGATTGCTAATGTCAGGGTTAAGAGGGTATGGCCGGATGCGATTGATATTAAGGTCTACGAAAAAATGGCAGTCGCCCGATGGGGTGAAAATGGTCTGCTATCTATACGGGGAGAAATATTTAGACCGTCGAATACGGTACAGTTTGAAAATCTTCCCAAATTGCATGGCCCCGAAGGCCAAGCTGCCAAACTTCTTGAAATCATGAGAGGTTTGAGAACAACCCTGGCGGATCATTCATTTGGATTGGCAGAGTTTATTGTTAACGAACGGCGGGCCTGGAAGATCGTGTTAACGAATGGTATGGAAATACAACTAGGCGGAAAAGAACAACTGAGAACTTTTCAGCGGTTTTTAAAGACCTTGAGTTTATTAAATCAAGATCAAATAGAGTCAATTGCAAAAGTCGATTTAAGGTATCCGAACGGCTATGCAGTTACATGGAAACCCGGCGTTCCGGAAATAGACTGGAAGAAGATTGCTGAAGGACAACAGCAGCCTTAACAGCTACAGATTATGGTGTTCTAAGAGTAAATAAAATGGCAAAAAAAACAGATAGGAATTTAATAGTTGGACTGGATATTGGAACATCAAAAGTTGCAGCCATCGTCGGTGAACATACCGGGAATGGCGAAATTGAAGTTATAGGTATCGGTTGCACACCTTCTCGCGGCTTAAAAAAGGGGGTTGTGGTTAACCTTGAGTCTACTGTGCAGTCAATTCGTCGAGCGATCGAGGAAGCCGAACTGATGGCGGGATGCGAAATCACCTCGGTATTTGCGGGTATAGCCGGAAGTCACATAAAAAGCCTCAATTCCCACGGGATTGTCGCTATAAAAGAAAAAGAAGTGACTCAATATGACATTGACAGAGTGATTGATTCTGCTCGAGCAGTGGCAATCCCTGCTGATCAGAAAATTTTGCACATTCTGCCTCAGGAATTTGTGATTGATTTGCAGGATGGTATCAAAGAACCTATCGGGATGTCAGGCATTCGCTTGGAAGCCAAGGTTCACATGGTGACCGGAAGCGTCAGCGCGGCGCAAAACATTATCAAATGTATCCGCCGGTGTGGGCTGGAAGTAGACGATATCGTTCTGGAGCAGCTGGCATCGTGTAATTCCGTTCTGACCGATGATGAAAAAGATTTGGGCGTTTGTCTTATTGATATAGGCGGCGGGACCACAGACATTGCTGTTTTCTCCCACGGTGCGATCAAGCATACCGCTGTTATTCCGATTGCGGGTGATCAAGTCACCAATGATATAGCCGTAGCCTTAAGAACACCTACCCAAAATGCAGAACAAATCAAGCAGAAATATGCTTGTGCACTGACACAATTAGCCAATACTGATCAGTTGATTGAGGTGCCTAGTATTGGTGATAGAGCACCCAGAAAAATATCCGTGCAAAATCTGGCGGAAATCATTGAGCCTCGTTATGAAGAGTTGATGTTGTTGGTTCAAGCTGAGCTAAGGCGAAGCGGGTATGAAGAAATGATTGCCGCCGGTATTGTCATTACTGGCGGGAGCGCGAAAGTAACAGGGGTAATCGAATTAGCGGAAGAGATATTCCATATGCCGGTCCGGATGGGACTTCCTCAGCATGTTTCAGGGCTGACGGATGTTATCAGAAATCCGATCCATTCAACCGGTGTGGGTTTGTTGCTATATGGAAAAGAACACAGGGGTGGCTTTGACAGTTTTGATGCGGATAGCACCGGCGTGTTGGCCAAAATGAAAAAATGGTTTCAGGGTAATTTTTAAGAATTATTACGTTTGCAAGGGGAACAATTATGAAATATGAACTAATGGACATCGGTGCTGAAAATGCCGTAATAAAAGTCATCGGCGTCGGCGGCGGTGGCGGTAATGCAGTCAATCACATGGTGGAAAAACACATTGAAGGTGTGCAATTCATCTGTGCAAATACCGATGCCCAAGCACTAAGAAAAATGAATGTGGATACTATCATTCAATTGGGCGCGGAATTGACCAAAGGTTTGGGTGCGGGGACCAATCCTGATATCGGTAAACAAGCGGCGTTGGAAAACAGAGAGCGAATCAAGGAAGTCATTCAGGGTGCCGATATGGTTTTTTTAACCGCAGGCATGGGCGGCGGCACAGGTACTGGAGCCATTCCCACTATTGCTGAAATAGCCAGAGAATTAGGCATTCTTACCGTTGCAGTTGTGACCAAGCCTTTCCATTTCGAAGGCAAAAAGAAAATGGAAGTCGCCGAACAAGGTATCAAAGAACTTGAAAAATATGTCGATTCTTTGATCACGATTCCCAATCAAAAACTGTTGCCGGTTTTAGGCAGCAACATTTCATTGGTAAGCGCATTTAATGCGGCCAACAATGTGCTGCTGGATGCGGTGCAAGGCATTACCGAATTAATTACTCATCCCGGTATGATCAACGTCGATTTTGCTGACGTAAGAACCGTTATGTCGGGTATGGGTGCTGCGATTATGGGTACGGGATCGGCCTCAGGTGAGAACCGTGCTAGAGAAGCCGCTGAAAAAGCCATCGCCTGTCCTTTGCTGGAAGATATCAACTTGCAAGGTGCACGCGGAATTCTCGTCAACATTACCGCTGCGGATATGGGGATTGCCGAGTTTGATGAAGTAGGTAACATTGTTCACGAATTCGGATCGGAAGACGCCATCATTAAGATCGGAACAGCCATCGATCCTTCTCTGGGTGACGAGATCAAGGTGACTGTCGTGGCAACGGGTATGGGCGGACAAACCGTTGCAGCGCATCCACACATCAAGTTGGCGGTAAAAGCCGTGACGGCGGGCGAAATTAATTATGAAAAGCTGGATAAGCCCACTGTCATAAGACAAAATCGTGCTGAACTTCGTGAGACGCGTTTTGGTGCTCAGCCTAAAAAAGAGATCGATATGGACTATTTGGACATCCCTGCGTTTTTAAGACGTCAAGCGGATTAATCGAGCCTGTTTATTATCGATGTCAGTTAATTTCCACTGCCAGGGATGGCCGGGGAAGGACTTCTGCTCAGCCATAATGGAGCACATCGAATTCATTTATTTACCGGCCTCATTCTGATAGTTAATGGGTAATTTATTATTAAGCCTGCAAAATTCTGCCAGTCGCCTGTTTCACCTCTTTTGCGGATAACGTGTCTTGGCGAATGGCCGAAATTTAATGTGCGCTTTCTGGCTGGATAACGCCCGAAAAATCAAAGTCATTTGTAGTCTGATGGTTTGAATGACTGGCTAATATGATATACTCCCACAGTTTCCTGCCCCAATAAATTAGGCATTATTGAAATCTATGATCAAACAGCGTACTTTAAAAAACACGATTCGGGCCACCGGTGTAGGGCTGCATACCGGCGATAAGGTTTATGTGACTTTGCGTCCGGCAGAACCCAATACCGGTATAAGGTTTCGTCGTGTTGATCTGGACGAGCCCGTCACCATTATTGCGTCACCGGGAAATGTTGGAGAAACCACCCTTTCAACGACTCTCATTCAAGATGGTGTAAAAATATCTACTATCGAGCATTTGCTTTCCGCATTTGCAGGTTTGGGGATCGATAACGCTATTATTGATCTGAGTGCCGCTGAGGTGCCTATCATGGATGGCAGTGCCGGGCCCTTTGTTTTTTTATTACAGTCGGCCGGTGTAGAAGAGCAGGACATTCCGAAACAATATCTTCGGATAAAACGCAGCATCCGTGTCGAGGATGGCGATAAATGGGCCGCATTTGAGCCTTTTAATGGCTTCAAAGTCACGTTTACAATCGATTTTGAACATCCTGCTTTCGCTGAGCACTTAAAGACAGCTGTGATGGATTTTTCCTCGACAACTTTTGTTAAGGAAGTGAGTCGGGCTAGAACCTTTGGCTTTATGAAAGATATTGATATGCTCAGGCAGAATAACCTTGCTTTGGGCGGCAGTCTGGATAACGCCATTGTTGTCGATGATGACAAAATCCTTAACGAAGACGGTTTGCGTTACGCCGATGAGTTTGTAAAGCATAAAATTTTGGACGCAATCGGCGATTTGTATTTATTGGGGCATAGCCTGATTGGGGAATTTGTCGGGTATAAATCCGGGCACGGACTGAATAATAAATTACTCCGGACGTTGCTTGAAAACAAGGATGCGTGGGAAATGGTAACTTTCGATGATGAGAAGGATGCCCCCATTTCGTTTATGCGCAGTGCAGGGGATGTTGCCGAGCCTGCATAAGTATTTCAATCAGTTGAAGCGATGGATCAGCTTCGCTTCAACTTTCTGCTGGTTTTTTAGATAATTTTTCTAAAGTCAAACTCAAGCGCATGAGGGCCTGATCCAGCGGATCAGCCGATTTTGATGCTTGATTATTCCTAAGTGCCTTGATAATAGCCATAGACGGAAGCTTCGGTCCTGGCTTTCTGACACGGTATTCCTGACGCAAAGTTTCTGTTATCCGTATCTGCAAAGACAAAACTTTAGCGTGCGTTGCCAGGCTGGCAGCATCTAATAAGGTGGGGCCATGAAATCTCAGTTTTGTCGCATTAGCCGCATTGTCAGTATAAACCTGGAGTTTGCCGCCCGAGACAGCGAGATATTTTATAGAGCTGGTCAGTTCATCAGGCAGTCTTGCGCGAATGGCGTTAAGAATGATCGATTGCTGTTTTGCATGTAAGGCGATCACGGCAAGCGTTTTATTGGGAAATGCCAGCGGAGTTTTAAACGAGTGATATTTAGCCATTGACCTGAAGACAGAGTGATACAGATTAGTTCTGATTGAATTTAACGGGTTGTTTTAATCCATTAAATCACATTGTTGATAGACAAGTTCTATTCTTCCAAGTGCATAGATTGACTTTAAGCTGATTTGGCATAAAATAGCCGCGGCTAGAAAGTGATAAAGCTTAATTGTTTGCTGTTACGATGTTTTTTCTGTAGTACTCCGTACCCCTAAGTCCTCGTTCTGTTCTGCATTAAGTCATTTCAATATTTCCCGCTGCACATCGCTTCAAGCGTTACATTTTTTTATTCAGGAGTTACACATGGCTACTACAGGCACAGTTAAATGGTTTAATGCGGACAAAGGTTTCGGTTTTATTCAACAAGAGCAAGGACCCGATGTTTTTGTTCATTTTCGCAATATAGCGGGAACAGGATTTAAATCCTTAAACGAAGGACAAAAAGTCCAATTTGTTGTGACTCAAGGTCAAAAAGGACCGCAAGCCGAAGAAGTTACGATTATCTAATCAGCGGTTACTGGCTGGGTTGATTGGGTATCACTACTCATTGAGTATTTTTCCTGATCACCTGGCAATAACCCGCCAGTTTTCCTCTAAAAATTACGGATCATTTTTTAAAAATGCGCAGGGAAGTTATAATAAGCTCGTTAATCCTTCCTGATTGATCCGCGAGTCTTTCTTTTCAAGACACTCATTCCTCTTGTTCGAGCGGTCTAACCGCCTCTGAAATTCTTAAATTGCTTTAATAACGCTAAAGGCCGAACTGTTTTATTCCGATTTCTTCTGGCAATCGGCTGAAAAAATTCAGCTACAAAGGTGAGTATTCATTTTTTGCTGCAGGAAACCGGTTTTTAGAACATAAAAGCTATGTTAAATGGAAATAATGATAGCTTTACTTCGCGCGGCCACATTTGCGGTTTTCTGACGCGCTCTTTTGTCCGATAGCGGCGTTGCCTCCATGGATGGAGGTAAGGGGCGTGAGCAGGAGCGGAAGCTTTGCGAAAGCAGTTACAGAGCTTGCCATACCCCTGTTCCCGCGCCTTGCTCTCGAACTAAATAGCCTTGCCATAAAAGCCGAAAACATGACCGCGCGAAGTATGATCATTCCTTTCTAGAAGCTGTTGGTGACTGATAGGAAATAATGCATAAATACCTAGTGTGATTGTAAAGAATTGGAATCATCCCTATAGTTAAGTTTGTGTAGTTTTTTCTCAATTATTTATAAAGGAATAGAGTTATGAGTGATTTTTACCGAGATGTATTAACGGGTGCGGTTTTTGTAAGTGGTCTAATAGGCTTTGTTTCAGGCGAATTTGTTATTTCATCCACACTGTTTGCAACGGCGACTATTGCCAGTAATTTAAATATGAACCGTAAACTTGGCAAAACAGGCAGTGAATGATGCAAATCAATTCTTCAAAGGAGTTGTCTGGTAAACAAAGATTTAAACATCCGGGAATTTTTTCCCGGATGTTTTAAACAAGTCCCTTCGGCATTCATCGCTGATGTTACGCATTTTCTGCAAAATACACGAAATCCCTTGAACTATTTGCTTAGCCGTCACTTGTGGATAACGGTTGACGTTAATCAATATACTTAACCGCATCCCTGCCGCTTTCAGGAATTCAGCCTTTGGTCTTCAAAACAAGGTACTCACTGCATTAATATTTCATTTCTCATCCGTTCTTGATGAATCCGCTTAAAATCCGCAATCCACCCAATCCTATTTTTCGTGCCTTTTGTGGCTATTGATCATGCCACATGCGCCATATTGGGTGGTTCTCTCTAATGTACCCGTGGCAGTAATTGGCCTCTGAGGTGTCGAACCGGAAAGTGTGTTTATTTGTAATTTCGGAAATTCTACTGTCTGTACAGTATCGATATCAGTTTGCCAGGGTTGTTTTTAACTGTAAAAAAAGGGCCACTCGTTATATAATCGGCGCTATTTGAAAATGCAATCTCACAAATCACATCGGAAAAAAGCATGCTGGGTAATCTGGTTAAAATTGTAATAGGCAGTCGAAATGATCGCTTGATCAAGAAAAAAAGGAAGCTGGTAAAAAAAATCAATGCGCTGGCGGCCGATTATGAAAGATTATCCGACGAGGAACTAAAAGCAAAAACGCTGGAGTTCCGTGATCGTCTGGAAAAAGGCGAAACAATAGATGATTTGATTCCTGAAGCTTTTGCTACTGTCAGAGAGGCGTCTTCCCGGGTATTTGGAATGCGTCACTTCGATGTTCAGTTGATCGGCGGTATGGTACTGAATGACGGCAAAATTGCCGAAATGAAGACCGGAGAAGGTAAAACATTGATGGCAACGCTGGCGGCTTATCTTAATGCCTTGCCGGGGAAGGGCGTACATGTCGTTACCGTTAACGATTATTTGGCGGCTCGTGATGCGGATTGGATGGGCAAGTTGTACGGTTTTCTCGGCTTGACAACTGGGGTTATTGTGAGCCAAATGGATAGCCGTGAGCGTCGTACCGCTTATGCTTCCGACATTACCTATGGAACAAACAATGAATTCGGGTTTGACTATCTGCGCGACAATATGGCGTTCAGCATGGCCCAAAAAGTTCAGCGTGAGCTGGCATTTGCGATTGTCGATGAGGTGGACTCCATTCTGATTGACGAGGCAAGAACCCCGTTAATCATTTCCGGGCCGACAGAAGGCAGTACCGAAGTTTATATGAAAGCGAACGAAATTGTTCCTTTCCTTACCAAACAGGAAAAAGAAGACGAGCCGGGCGATTTTTCTGTCGATGAGAAAACCAGACAGGTTTATTTGACTGAAGAAGGTCATGAACGGGTCGAGCGGTTAATGATAGAGCATGGTTTGATGGCGGAAGGTGGAAGTTTGTATGACGCTGCTAATATCAGGCTCATGCATTATCTGAATGCATCGTTGAGAGCACACAATTTATTTCAAAAAGATGTTGATTATATCGTCGCAAACAATGAGGTCGTCATTGTTGATGAGTTTACCGGGCGTGTTATGCCTGGGCGACGCTGGTCGGAAGGCTTGCATCAAGCGATAGAAGCAAAAGAGCATGTGGCTATTCAAAACGAAAATCAAACTTTGGCCTCCATCACCTTTCAAAATTATTTCAGGCTTTATGAAAAGCTGTCCGGTATGACCGGTACTGCAGATACGGAGGCATTTGAATTAAATAGTATATACGGTCTGGAAGTGGTTGTGATTCCTACCCATAGGCCGATGATCAGAAAAGATCTGGGTGATTTGGTCTATCTGACGGCTATAGAAAAATATCAGGCCATTGTCGAAGATATTAAACAATGCGTTGAGCGTGGGCAGCCGGTTTTAGTGGGTACCACGTCAATTGAAAATTCCGAAATTATATCCAGATTGCTGACTCAGCAAAAAATCAAGCATGAAGTGCTCAATGCCAAGCAGCATGAACGCGAGGCGCATATTATCGCCCAAGCCGGTATGCCCGGAGCTGTAACTATAGCCACCAATATGGCGGGTAGGGGAACGGATATCGTGCTGGGGGGAAACCTGGACGAAGAATTGAAAGCATTGCCTGAGGGAACAAGCGAAGAAGAGATACAAAAAGTCCGTGGAGCTTGGCTGGATAGACACCAGCTTGTGCTGGATAGCGGAGGGCTTCATGTCATCGGTTCAGAACGGCACGAATCCCGCCGGGTCGATAATCAGTTAAGAGGCCGCTCCGGACGCCAGGGTGACCCGGGTTCAACACGTTTTTATCTGTCCTTGGAAGATCCTTTGATGCGTATTTTCGCTTCGGATCGCGTGGCATCGTTGATGCAAAAACTGGGCATGGGACATGGCGAGGCGATTGAGCATCCCTGGGTAACCCGCTCGATTGAAAGCGCCCAGCAAAAAGTGGAAAACCGAAATTTTGATATTCGCAAACAAATATTGACTTACGATGACGTGGCGAATGATCAGCGGAAGGTTGTTTATGCGCAACGTAATGAGTTGATGGCGGCAGAAGATATTTCCGACATCATCACGCAGATCAGAAAAGATGTGGTCAACAATGTGATTACTCAGTATATCCCTCCAAAAACCATGGAAGAGCAATGGAATACCAAAGGGTTAGAAGAGCATTTACATCAGGAGTTCAATGTGGAAATTCCAGTTCGGCAAATGCTTGCCGACGATAAAAAATTGCATGAAGCAATATTAAGAGACCGCATTGTCGAACTGGTTGAGCAGTCTTATAAACAAAAAGAAGAGAGAATTGCGCCTGACGTGCTAAGGCACTTCGAAAAATCGGTCATGATGCAGGTGTTGGATAACAGCTGGAAAGAACATCTTGCTGCAATGGATCATCTTCGTCAGGGTATTCATTTTAGAGGCTATGCGCAAAAAGATCCGAAGCAGGAATATAAACGTGAATCGTTTGATATGTTTACGGCTCTTCTGGACCACATAAAGTATGAAGTCGTTGGGATTCTTGCGAAAGTTCAGGTGCAAGAGGAAGAGGATGTTCGGGCAATTGATGAGCAGCGTCAGGAGCCTCAAGAGTTGCATTTTGAACATGCTGAAGCCGAGTCATTTGTTCAGGCGATCGAGCATGATGCGGATGTGACGGGTGAGGCAGATGCCGAGCAGCCTTTTGTCCGTGATGGAAAAAAAGTTGGAAGGAATGATCCTTGTCCCTGCGGTTCCGGAAAAAAATATAAGCAGTGCCATGGTCAGATAAGTTAATTTCAAGTAAAAACAATACTGCTTTGCTGCTATACCTGCGCTTGCTGTAATAATCATGTTATTCGATAGAATTTGGGTACGGCCTTAATTTCCAAAAGCCTGCAATGAAAAACGAATGGGTGGGAAGTTACAAAACTAGCTTCCCAACATTACATTGCAGACAAGCTGTTTTAGGCCATGACGCGTTAATAACCCGAGTAGAATTTTTTTTAAATCAAGTGGTTCAACTATGCATTCCAAAAAATTCACAAGCAGTAAACCGGCAGCTAATATTACCAAGCTTTCACCTTTAGGATTAGAGAGCAATCATCTGGTAGCAGATTTCAAGAGGTACTATGGCCATCGTTTAGGTCGCGACGAAAACTGCAGATCTCCCTATTATGCTTATGAAGCGTTAGCTCTGGCGATCAGTGACCGTCTCATTGAGCGGTGGAAAGCGACGTACAACGCTTATAAAAAGGAAGATTGCAAAAGAGCATTTTATTTGTCGATGGAATTTTTGATGGGGCGCACGCTCAGCAACGCAATGCTAAATTTGGGCGTTACCGATGTTGCAAAAAGTGCAATGTACGAGCTCGGTCTGGAAATCGAAGAACTCATTGACAGCGAGCCTGATGCGGGCTTGGGCAATGGTGGTCTCGGGCGATTAGCCGCTTGTTTCATTGACAGTTGCGCGACACTTCAATTGCCGGTGACAGGTTATGGTTTGCGCTATGAATACGGCATGTTCAGCCAGACGCTGGTCAATGGTGAGCAAGTTGAAAAACCGGACCATTGGTTACGCAATGGCAATATTTGGGAGATAGAAAGACCTGAATATGCTCATAGAATCAAGTTTGGCGGGCACACCGAATCTCATATCGATGAGCGCGGAAAAAAGAGGGTCTGCTGGATAGATACGCACGATGTGCTTGCGGTGCCTTTTGATACTCCGATTCCCGGTTACAAAAATGGTACTGTCAATACCTTGCGCTTATGGAAAGCGACGGCAACTGAAGAATTTGACTTGCAGGAATTTAATGCAGGGGATTATGCTGAATCGGTTGCGGCAAAAAATACTGCAGAAAACATTACCATGGTGCTCTATCCGAACGATGCCAATGAAAACGGCAAAGCTCTTCGATTGCGCCAGCAATATCTTCTGGCTTCGGCCAGCTTGCAGGATGTCATTGCCAATTGGGTAGGGCGGCATGGCAACGATTTTTCTCAATTTGCAGAAAAAAACTGCTTCCAGCTTAACGACACTCATCCCAGTATCGCGGTTGCCGAGTTAATGCGTCTGTTGATCGATATTCATGGTTTGGATTGGGATCATGCCTGGAAAATTACCAGAAATACGATGGCTTATACCAACCATACGCTGCTGCCGGAGGCTCTGGAGCGTTGGTCTGTTAATTTGTTCGAAAGTTTATTGCCTCGTTTGCTGGAAATCATTTACGAAATCAATTCTCATTTTATAGCAGAAGTTTCAGTGCATTGGCCTGGTGATCATGATCGTATGAGACGGATGTCATTGATTGAGGAAGGTAATGAAAAACAGGTCAGAATGGCATACTTGGCAATAGTGGGCTGCTATTCTGTTAACGGCGTGGCGGAACTTCATTCAAAGCTGCTACAGGAAGGGCTTTTCAGGGATTTCTACGAACTATGGCCTCATAAGTTCAACAACAAAACCAATGGCGTGACCCCAAGGCGCTGGTTGGCGGCTTGTAATCCGGATTTGGCTAAGTTGATTTCCGAAACCATTGGTGATGGCTGGTTGACTGATTTGTCGCAGCTTGAAAAGCTCAAGCCCTATGCAGACGATCCGAAATTCAGAGAAAAATGGTACAACATCAAGCAAGAATGCAAAAGTAAGCTGGTTGAATATAAAAGAACCGAAATGGGCGTTGATTTAAGCACGGATGCCTTATTTGATGTTCAGGTTAAGCGCATTCACGAGTACAAACGTCAACTGCTCAATGTGTTGCATGTTATCCATCTGTATGACCGGATCAAGCGAGGAGAAACCAAAAACTGGACAAATCGCTGTGTACTTATTGGCGGAAAAGCGGCACCTGGCTATTACATGGCCAAAAAAACCATTAAATTTATCAATAACGTTGCTGATGTCATCAATAACGACCCTGATGTGGGCGATAAATTAAAGCTGGTTTTTTTGCCTAACTACCGTGTGTCGGCGATGGAAAAAATATGCCCCGGTGCGGACTTATCGGAACAGATTTCCACGGCAGGAAAGGAAGCGTCTGGTACCGGCAACATGAAATTCATGATGAATGGAGCGCTCACTATAGGCACTCTGGACGGGGCTAATATAGAAATAAGAGAAGAGGTCGGTGATGATAACTTCTTTTTATTCGGTTTGACCGAAGGTCAGGTAGAGGAACTGCGCTCGCATTATGATCCTCTATCGATTATTGAGCAGGATGAAGACTTGAAGAGAGTCATCAAGCTCATTGAGTGCGGCCATTTTAGTTTGCTTGAGCCCGGCATTTTTGACGATGTGGTTAATTCTATCAGGAGTTCTAACGATCCGTGGATGACCGTTGCCGATTTTCGCAGTTATGTCGATGCTCAAAATCGGGCGGAAATTGCTTATCTGGATAAAGATAACTGGACTAGAATGAGTATTCTGAATTGTGCGTCCAGCGGAAAGTTCTCGACGGACCGGACAATCAGTGACTATAACCGTGAAATCTGGAAATTGACGCCCGTTGCACCATTGATCAGTTAATGGTTCGTCATCTGGATGAAGAAGGCGCATCTTCAGCTTTGTCGCCCAATTGCAGTTCTATTTAATGCGCTAATGCCGGGCTTAATAAGGGTCAATAGCCTTTTAAAGCCCGGTCTTAGAGGATTTCCAGTAAACGTCTGATTAAGCCGTATTAAACCAAGTGTGAGTATCCACGCCTGAGAGCGAGAGCGCATTCGGTTTTAGTTGTTAAAAGCTTAGGTTTAAGTCAGCCCTCAAAATATCATCTTTTTTCTGCCTGTTTCATAGACTTTCATATGTTCGATATAGTGCTCTATGAGCCCGAAATTCCTGCAAACACCGGTAATATTATTCGGCTTTGCGCCAATACCGGCGCGCATCTTCATTTAATCAAGCCTTTGGGATTTAAGCTGGAGGATAAAAAATTAAGACGGGCGGGGCTGGATTATCATGAATGGGTTGACATACAAGTGCATGACTCGCTGGTTGCTTATCACGAAGCTAATAAACCTAAAAGGCTTTTTGCGTTGACGACTAAAGGCAAGAAAATATTCTCTGATGTCCCTTTTGCCGCAGGAGATGCATTTTTGTTTGGACCTGAGACACGGGGCTTGCCAAATGCTTTGTTAGCAGCGATGCCGGCTGATCACTTGTTGTGTTTGCCTATGAAACCGGAAAGCCGGAGTATGAACTTATCCAATACGGTCGCCATAATGCTATACGAGGCTTGGCGTCAGAGAGGTTTTGATGGGGCGAGTTTAAAACCAGCAATTAACTAAGCTAGTTTTCGGGTTTTTGCTCTCTTTCCAGCAGGTTTTGAACGGCGATTAAAGGCGATAAGTCGTTGTACAGAACATTGTAGGTTTGTTCGGTAATTGGCATGTCGATGTTGAATTTTTTTGCCAGCAAATACGTTTCTTTGGCGGCTGAAACGCCTTCAATTTCCTGGTTGATTTCTCGTTTGGCGGCTCCTCTGTCTCTGTTTTGTCCTATTGCCAATCCAAATCGTCTGTTTCTGGATTGATTGTCGGTACAGGTTAAAATCAAGTCACCTAAACCAGCCAGTCCCATAAACGTTTCCTGGCGCCCGCCCATTTTTAAACCTAGGCGGATTATTTCATGAAGGCCTCGTGTAATCAGTGCTGCCCGGGTATTGGCGCCAAAGTTCAAGCCATCTGCGATACCGGCAGCAATCGCAAGCGCATTTTTCACTGCGCCGCCAACTTGAACACCAATCAAATCCGAACTGGTGTAAATTCTGAAGCGGGAACTGTGCAGCATTGAGGTGAGTTCATCTGCAAAAGCCATTTTATTGGAAGCGATAGTTATCGCGGTGGGCAAGTCCGCTGCAACCTCTCTGGCAAAAGTAGGTCCAGAGAGCGCCGCAACAGCGGTATCTGCAGAAAAAATGGAATGAATCGAATGGTGGAGTAACGATCCATCTTCAGGGTTAAATCCTTTTGTTGCCCAGGCAATTTGTATGTCTGGCGATACTAAAGGAGATAACTTGAGCAGGGTGTCCTTAAACACCCGGCTTGGTACTGCAATCAAAAGGGTATCGCAGAATTGTGCGGCCTCTTCAAGATCTGACGTTAATTTCAGAGTGGCAGGCAAAGCCACGCCCGGAAGATAGCGTTCGTTAGTTCGTTGTTCAATGGTCGAAGCGATATGGTCGGCGTTATGTCCCCATAGCAATGTCTGGCAGCCGTTTCTGGCTGCCTGAATAGCCAGAGCAGTGCCCCAGGAGCCTGCGCCAAGCACGCATATTTTTTTCATACGGCAATCAATTAACTTGATTGGAGCCCGGTACCTGTTGTTTCAATTGTTGGAGATGTTGATGGTAAAGTGCGTCAAAGTTAACAGGTGCCAGCAGCAATTGTGGAAATCCGCCTTTTGCAACCAGATCAGACACGGCTTCCCGAGCATAGGGAAACAGTATGTTGGGGCAAAAGCTGCCTACCATCGGTCCCATTTCCTCTTCACTAAAACCGCTTAAAGAGTAAATGCCGGCTTGGCATACTTCAACCAGATAGGCGGTCATTTCGCCGCACTTTACCGTGACAGTAACGGTCAGCGTGACTTCATACATGGAATTGTCCAAGGGTTGAACATTTGTTCCTAAATTGAAATCAACTTTAGGCTCCCATTTTTCGGTAAATATTTTAGGGGAGTTAGGCGTCTCAAAAGAGATGTCTTTAGTATAAATTTTTTGAATGGAAAACTGTTTTTCAGGAGCTTGATTAACTTCAGCCATGATCTTCTTTGATTAATGAGGGGTTAGATTAAGGGAGATCGTTTTGGGATGCGATTCTTGGGTTAAGCTTTTTGTTTCTTGCCTGCTTTGATCGGGAGTTTATTGTCCTCCCAGGATTGCATGCCGCCAGTGATAGTGTAGATATCTGTAAAGCCGGCTTTTGTCAGCGATCTGCAAGCAGGAATAGAGCGTGTTCCCGTTTGGCAAACCACAATGACGGGGGCGGATTTGCTTCCTGACAGCTGACTGATTTGTTCTTCAATTTTGCCGGCGGGAATATTGATGGCATCTTCAATATGACCTTTTGAAAATTCGGCGGGTTCTCGAACATCCAGGATTGTCGCGCCTTGGCTGTTCATTTTAACGATTGCCAGCATAGGGGATAGTGACTTGAATTTATTGGTAAAGCTCTCGATTAAGTCTTGTATCAATAAAAAAGTAACCACCGCCAAGGCGAGGGATAGCAAGTAATGGTTTAGGACAAACTCTATTAAACGTTCCATGGATTTACAAAAATTAGTTAGAAAAGAAATGTGAAAAAATCAGTGCGAACAGAAAACGTCGCGCATCATTTTAATGAGTTTGAGCATGCGTTCATCATCGATAAAGTAAAAAACCCGGTTGGCTTCCTTTTTTGAGCCAAGAATGTTTTTTTCTCTGAGGATGGCAAGATGTTGCGAGATATTACTTTGGCTTGTTCCAACCTGCTCCACAATGTCTTGGACGCTGATGGCGTTATTGCCTAGAACACACAGGATTTTGAGTCTTAGTGGGTGCGACATGGCTTTTAAGCAGCGGGCCGCTCTGGCGATGTCTGCATCGTTGTAATCTATGTGTTCGTTGTCTTTGTCCATGTTAACTGATTTGGGTTTGCGGGGGTTGCCAAAAAGAGGCTCAGAATTTTTTTGCACAGCGGCAAGTTACGTGTATTAATATAGCGTCAGCCAGAACGCTTATTTGCTCGAATCACAAAATGTACTGCACGCAATTCAAAGTTCCGTTTACAAATCCCCTACACTCTTGCTTATCCCGGATATATCAGGAATCGAAGAACTGGAAATTGAAATGCTTTAAGTACATAAATGGTCAGCGAATTTAACAAAACAACTTACTAATTTCAATGCTTTTTAAGCAATACACTTATAATATACGCTTTGGGAAAGGATTTCATAATTCTGTCGCCCCTACTTTTTTTGTTTTATCAATCGGAGATGAAAAAATATGAAAATTCGACCGAAGCCGCTGGTCTTATTAATCCTTGATGGATTTGGTTATAGGCAGGAAACAGATAACAATGCGATAGCTTTGGCCAAAACGCCCTGTTGGGATTCCCTCAGTGAAGAATACCCGATGACCTTGATAAACTGCTCCGGCCGTGTCGTAGGATTGCCTGCTGATCAAATGGGTAATTCAGAAGTGGGTCACCTGCACATAGGTAGCGGAAGGTATGTGCCACAGGATCTTTCAAGAGTCAACGATGCTATTGAAGACGGTAGTTTTTTTGAAAATCCGGCTTTGTGCGATGCGGTGGATCAGGCGATTGCTAAGAATAAAGCGCTTCATGTGATGGGCTTGTTGTCACCGGGTGGTGTTCACAGTCACGAATTGCAAATTATAGCCATGCTTGAACTTGCAGCCAAACGAGGACTTAGACAAATTTATTTGCATGCCATTCTGGATGGTAGGGATGTGCCGCCGCAAAGCGCTATGGATTCGATTAAATTGATTGAAGAAAAATTCAGCGAGTTGGGTGTGGGCAGGATTGCTTCCATTGTGGGCCGTTTTTATGCGATGGACAGAGATAAACGCTGGGAGCGGGTCAAAGAAGCTTGTGACTTAATCGTGAAGGCTCAGGCCAGCCATCAGGCGGTTACTGCAAAAGAGGCGCTTCAAGCAGCTTATGATCGAGGCGAAACAGATGAATTTGTTCTGCCCACCGTGATATTGGATCAGCACCATCAAGGGGCTCCACTGGATCAGGAAGATTCCATTGTTTTTATGAACTTTCGTGCAGACAGGGCGCGAGAAATTTCACAAGCAATTACCGATGAAGAATTCAATGGTTTTGAACGCGATTTCCAGCCCCATAAAGGTTGTTATGTCACATTGACCGAGTACCATGAAAAATTTAATTATCCCGTGGCCTATCCTTCGCTGGAAGTTAAAAACGGTTTGGGTGAAACGCTTTCAAAGTCAGGGTTGACTCAGTTACGCTTGGCCGAAACGGAAAAATATGCGCATGTCACCTTTTTTCTTAATGGCGGCACCGATGAACCGTTTCCTGGCGAAGACAGAATATTAGTGCCTTCCCCGAAAGTTAGGACTTATGACCTTCAGCCTGAAATGAGTGCGGAAGAAGTGACCGACCAACTGGTGGGTGCCATACTTGGGCAAAAATATGATGTCATCATATGCAATTACGCAAATTGCGATATGGTAGGGCATACAGGCATGCTCGATGCGGCAATTATTGCAGTCGAAACAATCGACAAATCTCTGCAGAGAATTGTTGAAGCATTGAAATCGGCGGGAGGCCAGATGCTGGTGACAGCCGATCATGGCAACATTGAACAAATGAGTGATGAGCAGTCTGGGCAGCCACATACCGCGCATACAACCAATTTGGTACCCCTGGTTTATGTTTTAGGTGATAAGCCTTTGCTGGAAGGCGGTGGTTTATCAGATTTAGCGCCTACCATGCTGGAAATATTGGGTGTGCCTCAACCGGTTGAAATGACCGGGCGTTCTTTGCTGGGAGCAAAATAGGCAGCAGATGAGGCGTAAATTACTCTCAGGGCTTCTTTATCTGCTCTGCGTGGCAATAGTTCAGGCAGAGCAGGATAAAACGGCCGAAGAATTAAGCCGTATTCAAAGCGAGATCAGTCAAGCCAATCAGACGCTCTCGGAAAATCAAGAACAGCAGGGCAAGTTGATGGCTGAGCTGGCTGAAATTGAAAAGCAATATGGGATAACGGTTGTCTCTCTTAAAGCGATGGAGAAACAAATTGCCGAAAAGCAGCAAAAATTGCGTAAAGTCAAAGATGAGACTAATTCGCTGAGTTCGGACATCAGAGAGCAAAAAACAGCTCTGGAAGTTCTTATTAAAGCGGCTTATGCGATGGGTAAAAAGGACAAGCTCAAGCTCATGCTTAATCAGCAGGATCCGGCGCTATCCAGCCGTATTCTTGTTTATTATGACTACCTGAACAAAGATAGGCTGGCAAAGCTGGATTACATTTTGGAAGCGCAGTCCCGATTAACCGCTCTGCAACTCGAACAGGCCAAAGATAATGAGATTTTAGAGCAAAATCTCAAGGTTAACGAAGCTCAACAAAAATTGCTGGTTGACACGCAGGCCAAAAGAAAAGAGTTATTGGCTTTATTGGAAAAAGATTATTCTTCGACACAAGCTAAATTAAATCAGTTGCAGGAAGGCGAGCAACGCTTGCATAAAGTGGTTGCCGGACTTCAGCGATTCAATTTCAAGGAAGTGATAAAAAGTGTTTTTGACCTGTCTTCAGATCAGCCTTTTGAGAATTTAAAAGGAAATCTACCCTGGCCGGTAGAAGGCCAAATAGTACAAAAATTTGGAAGCCGCCGGATGGATAGCCGATGGGACGGTGTACTGATTGAAGCCAGTGAAGGCACCGAGTTAAAAGCAGTTTCCAATGGGCGTGTGGTTTTTGCGGATTGGCTCAGGGGGTATGGATTACTCATTATTATCGACCACAACGATGGCTATATGACGCTCTATGCCTTTAATCAAAGTTTGTATAAATCGGTAGGTGATCAGGTTAAGGCAGGCGAAGTGATCGCCGCAGTAGGCAAAAGCGGTGGAAGAGATCAGCCCGGACTCTATTTTGGTGTTCGAGAACAAGGAAAGCCGGTCGATCCGTTATTGTGGTGCAAGCAGCCGGAACCCGGCGATGTGGGCTAAATTATTAATTTTTTGGAAAATCAGGTGGTTGGAGTTTTAATGTCCATGCTTAAGAAAAATAGTGTATTGGTATTGGTTTTGGGATTTATTCTGGGCTTGTTTGTCAGCGTAGGCGGTAACGTTCTTGCTGAGCGCGAAAGCGTTGTAAATGAGGCTGAGGATACGAGTGTTTTGCCTTTTGAGGATTTACGTACGTTTACGGAAATTTTCGGGAGGATCAAACGGGATTATGTTGAAACTGTTTCAGATAAGCAATTACTGGAGCATGCCATTCGAGGCATGTTAAGCGGACTGGATCCGCATTCTGATTATTTGACGGTTGATCAGTATAAAGAATTGCAGGAAGGAACGACCGGCCAATTTGGTGGTTTGGGCATTGAAGTCACCATGGAAAACGGCTTTGTGAAAGTCGTATCCCCGATAGATGATACGCCTGCTCAAAGAGCCGGCGTCAAGGCCGGAGACTTAATTGTCAGATTGGATGATCAACCCGTTAAAGGTATGGCATTAGGTGATGCAGTCAAGTTAATGCGGGGAGAGGCCGGCAGCAGCATTTTGTTGACCATTGTCAGAGAGGGTGAAGAGGCACCATTGAAGATAAGCATTACTCGGGACATTATCAAAGTTAAAAGTGTAAAAAATCGCTTGCTGGAAAAGAACTACGGCTACGTTAGAATCAGTAGTTTTCAGTCAGGAACAGGAGAAGGCTTAAGAAAAGCGCTGGAAGAGCTAAGCAAGGAAAATACCGGTAAACTCAGAGGTCTTGTTCTGGATTTAAGAAATAATCCCGGTGGTGTGCTGAATGCGGCAGTTGAAGTCAGCGATATTTTCCTTGAGAAGGGTTTGATTGTCTACACCGAAGGCCGCATTGAAAATTCAGAAATGCGTTTCAACGCTGCTCCTGATGATTTACTTGAAGGTGCTCCGATGGTGGTCTTAATTAATTCCGGTTCTGCTTCCGCTTCAGAAATTGTGGCCGGTGCTCTCCAAGACCATAAGCGTGCAGTCATCATGGGTGATAAATCGTTTGGAAAAGGTTCCGTTCAAACCATTCTGCCTACGAGTAATGGCGGTGCCGTTAAGTTGACTACAGCGCGCTACTATACGCCATCCGGACGTTCTATTCAGGCCGAAGGCATTGAGCCGGACATTCAATTGGATCGCATAAAGCTTGAGACCGTAGAAGCGCCTGACTTTAAGCCTGTAAAAGAAGCTGATTTATCAAGGCATTTAAAAAATGGCAGTAAAAACAAGGTGGAAGAGTCAATGAATCAGGAAGGTACAGAGAAAAAAGATCTTGCGACAACCGATTATCCTTTGCATGAGGCTTTGATGTTGTTGAAAGGTATTGCTATCTTGAAGAAATAAAAAGTTTAATAGCTTACAAAAAACCCGGCTTGCCTTATGGCTGCCGGGTTTTTTTTGCCATTATTCCAGGCTTAACGCAAGTCAACTGTGTAATGAGCCATAGTGTTGACGAGTGTATGGACAAGGTTGATATAAAAGACGGTCTCGTTATAATGCAGGAAAGATGCCTGTTTTGATAATGCTGCCGGAACAGTCTGTTTCTCAAATTACTTTGGAGATTTCATGTTTGTTGAAGTCATGCTTACCGTGGTGGCGACGTCCATTATCCAGTCTGTGTTTGGCGCAGGTGTTTTGCTGTTTGGAACGCCGTTATTGCTTCTCTTTGGGTATGAATTCGTCGATGTATTGACTATATTACTCCCTATTTCAATCGCGATTAACCTGCTGCAAATCCTCAAAGACCATACTCAGATTGATTTTGTGTTTTACCGGAATATAGCGATATTGACGTTGCCGTTTATCGCCGTGTTTTTATTTTTGGTGACCCATGCTCGAATTAATATCAGTTTTTTGATCGGTGGTTTTTTGTTGTTTATTGCTTTTAAGGAATTTCTGCCATCTGTCGCACGCATCATTGATGGCATGATGAAGTATGAAACCCCTTATTTTATAATCATGGGTATTGTTCACGGTGTCAGTAATCTCGGTGGATCATTATTGACCGCGATGATACATCACAAAAAATATCAAAAAGATGTCGCGCGTGTGACAGTGGCAACATCTTATTGTACCTTTGCCCTGATTCAGTTGTTGACACTGGCTCTGTTTAGCAAGCAGCAGATTGATTTATCTATCAATCAAACCGGAATTTATGCGATTGTCGGTGTGCTGGTTTTTATGTTCAGTGATGAGGTGTTGTACACGCAGATTGACAGAGAAAAGTATCAACGCATCTTTGCCGGTTTTTTAGCGATATCAGGCGTTGTGTTGATGCTGAGGTCTATGGTCTGATGAATCGGTTTGGCTGGCTATTCATGTTCATGGGTCAAGCCTATTTGTTTCAGGTTTACTTGTAATGCTGGGTGGCTACTCATGAATCAATTAATAGCAATTGCCTTGGGCGGTTCTGTAGGTGCTGTTATGCGCTTTCTGGTCGCTAACGGGATTTATGCCTGGCTGGGCCGGAGTTTTCCTCACGGAACTTTGTTTGTTAATGTAACCGGCTCGTTTCTGATGGGTTTTCTGTCGGTACTCATGATTCAGCGCTTTTCCATTGCGTTGGAATACCGTGCGGCTATTCTGGTTGGTTTCCTGGGTGCTTATACAACGTTTTCAACATTTGCGCTGGAAACCATAAGTTTGTTTGAAGCCGGCAGTTTGCTTAAGGCCTGTTTGAATGTCTTTCTTAGCGCCTTGTTATGTTTGGTCGCAGTCTGGTACGGATTAATTTTGGGGCGGCAGATGTTTGCGACGGACCCTTATCCGTGGGTGGGGCAGGGCTTGCCTTATGTTGATCTGGGGTTGGCGCTGATAGCCGCTTTTTTTATTTCTTGCCTGGCTGAATGGCTGCATCACCGCCTTGATTTCACGCTGGAAGTGCGAGCCGTCATTTTGATTCTTATCTTAGGTGTGGTGACTATTGCATCGACCCTTTGGTTAGTCTTTAAGTTATCCGAAATTCGCTTTGAATTTCACGGCTTATTGAGTTTGTTCGTTATTAACGCACTATTTGGCGTAGCGGCGGTGTGGTTGGGTATCTTAATGGGGAATTGGTTATGGCAACTCAAACTGTCACAGTAGTGCGAATCTATTTACGCGAAGGCGAGCATCTTCTGAGCAAAATTTTGAAAATGCTTCATGAAAATGGCAAGGCGAAAGGAGCAACCGTTTTTCAAGGGATAGCCGGATTTGGTGAGGATGGCGTTTTGCGTACAGCCTCATTGACCGATCTGGCGATGGATTTGCCGTTGGTTGTGGAGTTTTATGGGGAGCCGGTCCACATGGATGAGTTGATGGCTGAATTAACAATGCGCGTTACTTTGCCCCATATTGTCAGCTGGTCGGCTGTCAGTCATGCTTAATGTTGATCAGGTTGCAATGGATTTGTGGATGAATCGATACAAGGGGGTGCTTGGGATAACTCTGCAGTAACAGCCTGTTACACGCAGAGTTAAAAAAAGGATTATTCAACCAGCAATTCCCAGTTTGAACTTTCAATGTGGCTTTGAGGGATGGCGTAAGCCTTGGGAGGAACGCCGAAGACCCATACGTGGGGGGCATGATGGCAGCATCCGTGCTGCCGACACCCCCGCAAAGCTTACGTCTACCCTTTTTATCATCAAACTCGGAATTGCTGTTGTTCAACAGTCAATCCGGCAAGATATTAAAACTGATTAGCCGGTTTTTGGTAGCTCACTGAAAAATCGTTCAACATCGAAAGCGCCAGCGTCAAATTCTGGTTACCCTCAAAATTAAAGGCGTTGAACCCTGACTGGCTAAGATAAAAAATCTGGTCCGCCAAAAAATTCCCTACGGCACGAATTTCTCCAGTGAAGTGATATCGGTTCTTGAGTAGCCATGCTTTGCTGAATGCGCGGCCGTCAGAAAATATGACGAAATTGATTTCGACTAATGGAATTAATGCCAGGTCACTGGATAACTTTTCCAGATTATCGGTCGATTCGATGCGAACGCCGACTTTTCCGCCATGACTCAGCAGCTGTTCCTTTTCTGTTAGCCAGCGGTCCAGAGTAACTGTGCAATCTCCAGGCAATAAGGGCTGCTCGTCTGCAATAAATTGCCAGTTGTCTTCAATAATATTTCTATCTTTAATGATTTGCATAAACTTGATCTTTAAATGGAGTTAATCCGGCTCTTTTTACCATCTCTAAGAAAGACTCGTCTTCGATGCGGTTTTTGACGTAGACGTCCAAAATGGTGGCAACAGCTTTTGCAATTTGATCTTTAGGTACGGATGGCCCGAGTCTATCGCCAATGGCGGCTTCGTTTTCAGAGGAACCGCCCAGTGTAATCTGGTACCACTCTTCCCCTTTTTTATCGACACCGAGTATACCGATGTGCCCCACGCTCTGATGAGCGCAGCCGTTCATGCAGCCGGAAATATTGATTTTGATATCGCCCAGGTCGTGCAGATAATCCAGGTTATCAAGGGTTTCATTGATTTCACGGGTAATGCCGATTGAGCCCGCGTTTGCCAACGAACAAAAGTCCAGGCCTGGGCAACATATGATATCAGTCGCTGTTCCAATGTTCGGCGTAGCCATTTTGGTTTTGTTCAATTGCTGCCACAAGTCGAACAAGTCTGCCTGTTTCACATCGGCAAAAACCAGGTTTTGCCGATGTGTACTTCGAACTTCTCCAAAGCTGAAGCGATCGGCAAGATCAGCAACCAGTTCCAGTTGATTGTCGGTGATGTCGCCTGGTGGTTCATCGGGCGCTTTTAAAGAGACGAAAGCAGCTCTGTAGCCTGTGGCTTTGTGTTCAACAGTATTGTGTTTAACCCACGTTGCAAAGGCATCATCCGATTCCAGGTGGCTGTGAAAAGTCGAATCGGCAGCTGCGTTGTTGTCATAAGCAGGTAGAACAAAATGAGATTGAATCGCTTGGATACGCTCATCGCTCATTTCCATTCCGTCCTTGATTTGAAGCCATTCTTCATCAACCAGTGCCTTGAATTTTTCCAACCCTTCTTCTTTGACCAGAATCTTGATACGCGCTTTGTATTTGTTATCGCGCCGGCCAAATAAATTATAGATACGGAGAATCGCTTCCAGATAGGATAAAAGATGTCTTTTTTCCAAATAAGGTCTTATCACTTGGCCGATGACCGGAGTACGGCCCAAGCCGCCGCCTACAAAAACCTTAAAGCCGGTTTCACCCTGTTCATTTTTAACCAGATGCAAGCCGATATCGTGAAACTGAGTGGCCGCCCGGTCATGTAAAGCACCGCTGACCGCAATTTTAAATTTGCGGGGAAGGTAGGCAAATTCAGGGTGTAAGGTCGTCCATTGGCGGATGATTTCGCAATAGGGCCGGGGGTCCTCGATTTCGTCCTTGCAAATGCCAGCCAAGTGGTCTGAAGTCGTATTTCTCATGCAGTTGCCGCTGGTTTGGATGGCGTGCATCTGTACTTCTGCGAGTTCTGCCAAAATATCAGGCACTTCTTCAAGTTTTGGCCAGTTGTATTGTACGTTTTGTCGTGTTGTAAAATGACAATAGCCTTTATCGTATTTTCGGGCAATATGGGCTAGTTTGCGCAATTGTGTGGATGACAGTAATCCATAGGGAATAGCAACACGCAGCATGGGGGCGTGAATCTGGATGTACAAACCGTTCATGAGCCTTAACGCACGAAACTGGTCTGCATCGAGTTCGCCCTTTAAAAAACGTTCGGTTTGGTTTCTAAATTGAGCCACGCGCTCATTGATGAGAGTTTGATCGTCTTGATTGTACTGATACATAGGAGGTTGAGCTAATAAGCCTATTTGGCAAAGGTGAGGTCAATTGAAAATAATATACTGCGAGTCTTAAAATGACAAAGTTTATTATATGGTTATAATATTCCGACTTAAATAAAAGAATCGTTTTGAGTAAATTAATTAAAAAAATTAGGGGGTTATTTTGGTACGTTTTTTATTGGTGTTATTGATTCTGGTTTTGCCGGAGTTGGCACTTGCTTCTGGTTTCGAAAGTTTAAAATTAACAGGGACTGAACGGGGTATCTACACTGTCATCATATTTGTCATTGCCTACGGTTTTGTGATGGCTGAAGAGTTTACCGGCATGAAAAAATCAAAGCCGGTTATTCTAGCAGCGGGTATTATCTGGGCTCACGCCGCGGTTTTAGCCACTTCGGCAGGTGTTACCACTGAAGCGCTGCATGAAGCTTTTGAATACAACTTAAAAGAATATGCAGAGTTGATGCTGTTTCTTTTGGTCGCAATGACTTATATCAATGCCATGGCAGAACGGAACGTCTTTGAAGCGCTCCGGTCCTGGATGGTTCGCAAACAATTCGGTTATCGCAAGTTGTTCTGGATCACCGGCATCATTACTTTCTTTCTCTCCTCAGTAGCGGACAACCTGACCTCTGCGCTTCTTGTCGGAGCCGTCGTATTGGCTGTAGGTGCTAACAACGCTAAATTCGTCAGTGTAGGTTTTGTCAATTTGGTTGTTGCGGCCAATGCGGGCGGAGCATTTTGTCCGTTTGGCGATATAACAACACTGATGGTATGGCAGGCCGGTTATGCGGAGTTCTTCGATTTTTTCAAATTATTCATTCCGTCATTAGTTAATTATGCTGTGCCTGCTGCGTTTATGTATTTTGCTGTTCCGGATGAGCAACCGGAAGCTTCAAATGAAGCTGCTGTTGTATTAAAACCAGGTGCAATTCAAGTTTGTGTGTTGTTTTTCCTGACCATCGCTTCGGCAGTCTCATTCAAGCAGTTTCTGCATCTACCTCCTTTTATGGGCATGATGGTCGGTATGTCTGTGTTGATGCTCTATGGATTCCGTATAACAACACTCTACAGAGCCGATGAAAATAACCAGTTCGATATTTTTAACCAAGTTCGTGATGCAGAATGGGATACTTTGCTGTTCTTCTTTGGTGTTGTTTTTGCGGTTGGCGGTTTAGGTTATATTGGCTATCTGGAGCTGTTATCAGCCGCCATGTATGACGGATTAGGTTTTACTACAGCTAATATTCTGGTAGGTGTCATTTCTGCCATCGTCGATAACATTCCAGTTATGTTTGCCGTATTGAACATGGGTCTGGATATGGATCTTTATCAATGGATGTTAGTCACTTTGACGGCAGGTGTGGGTGGATCAATGTTATCGATTGGCTCTGCTGCAGGTGTTGCTTTAATGGGCCAGTCGCAACATAAATACACTTTCTTCAGCCATTTGAAGTGGACCCCGGTCATTGCGGCAGGGTATGCGGCAAGTATTTTTACTCATTACCTGGTCAATGGATGATTTGTTGTCTGAATAACGCCAGTTGTTGTGGTTTAGGCGCGGTCGATAGATGACGGCGTCGAAAACCTGGCGAGATGCCTTCCTCATTTATGCCCAGCCCCAAGTGCTGGGCATGATTTTCCTCGGATTTTCTGCCGGTCTTCCCTTTCTTTTGGTGTTTTCTACGCTGTCAGCCTGGTTGAGAGATGAGGGTGTTGAACTCTCGGTGATTGGTTTTTTCAGCTGGATAGGGGTGACCTATTCCATAAAAGTCTTTTGGGCTCCGGTTGTTGATAGGCTGGCGCTCCCTTTGTTGTCCCGATGGCTAGGAAAAAGACGCTCATGGATGCTGCTTGCCCAGTTGGGTATTGCTTTTGGCTTATTTGTCATGGGCAGTCTTGATGTCAAGACACAATTGGAATTGATAGCCTTGCTCGCTGTATGGGTCGCCTTTTGTTCTGCAACACAAGATATTGTTATTGATGCTTATCGTATTGAAGCTGCGGTTGCTGAATATCAGGGCGCTATGGCGGCCACGTATGTGCTGGGTTACCGAATTGCCTTGCTGGTTGCGGGTGCCGGTGCTTTTTATCTGGCCAATTATTTCAATTGGAGTGTCGCTTATGGCGTAATGGCGTGCACCATGCTGGTTGGTATCATTGCAACACTGTCGATCAATGAGCCTGATCATCTGGCGGCTGAGCGTCATTTGTCACTGGGGTTGCCTAGGCTGCAGGGAAGTCAGGAAAAAGGCGTGTCGTTTTTTTTACGTTGGCTCAGGGATATCGTACTCAGTCCATTCGTTGAGTTTTTTGTCAGGAACGGTAAGCGCGCTATTTTTATTTTGATGCTCATCGCGTTGTATAAAATGAGCGACATCACGATGGGGGTGATGGCGAATCCTTTTTATTTGGATTTGGGCTTTACCAAAAAAGAGATTGCTGACGTCAGCAAGATTTTCGGTTTTTTCATGACGATTGCCGGTGCCTCTCTGGGGGGCGTGCTGGTAGTCAAGTTAGGAATCATGCGCGCTTTATTATTAGGCGCGGTCATGGTCGCAGTGACTAATTTGTTGTTTGCTGTTCTTGCTACGACAGAACCCAGTCTGGCTTTACTCGCCGGCGTGGTAAGCGCCGATAATTTAAGCGGAGGCATGGCGACTTCTATTTTTATCGCTTATCTTTCAGGCTTGACCAGTAAGCTTTATACGGCGACTCAGTATGCATTGTTCAGTTCGCTCATGACTTTGCCGGCCCAGTTACTGGGCGGTTTTTCCGGAATAGTCGTCGAGCGGTTCGGTTATTTTGTGTTTTTCGGTTATGCGGCTGCCGTTGGCGTGCCAGCTATCGTATTGGCGCTTGTTTTGATGAAGATGCGTCCTGTCAGTGATCAAGGCTAATGTTATAGTCCATGATCAGTGGCGCATGGTCAGAGAACATTTTCTCCTTATAAATCGTAGTGCTTACTATCTTGTCAGCCAAGTTGCCGCTGATGATTTGATAGTCAATTCTCCAGCCCACATTTTGGCCCAGGCCTGCCCTCTGTTAGACCACCACGTATATTCTTCGGGGTTTTTGTTGAGCAATCTAAACGCACCAGCCATGGCTGATCAGCGAATAGCGTGTCCAGCCACGCCCTTTCTTCCGGCAGGAAACCAGAGCTTTTCTGTTTGCTGCACCAGTTTTTTAAATCGATTTTATGATGGGCAATGTTCCTGTCGCCGCATACTATGGAGTCTCACGTACTTTGGTCTAACGCATTAAGGTAGATCAAAAAGCGGTCAAGAAACTGATATTTGAAAGATTGGCGATGCTCGCCGGAAGTGCCTGAAGGTAAATAGAGTGATATGACGCTGAGATGTTTAAATTGGATTCCAATGAATCGTCCTTCTTTGTCAACATCCGGCCAGCCAATGCCGCTGATGGTTTTTTGGGGCTCGGCTTTTGAGTAAATGGCCACGCCGCTATAGCCTTTTTTCTGCGTCGTGATAATGACAGTGATAACCTTCGGGGCAAAACGCGGGTTGGGTCAGTTAATGAATTTGGGCTTTGGTTTCCTGTAGGCAGGCAACGTCGGTGTTTTGCTGCAATAACCAGTTAAAAAACCTTTTCGTTCGGCAAAGGTGATGACTCGTTAAATCAGCAATTCCCAGTTTGAACTTTTAAAGTGGCTTTGAAGGTTAACGTAAGCCTTGCGAAGAACGCGGTAGACCCATTCATGGGGACTTGATTGTGCAGACCTCACCGCAAAGCTTACGCCTCTCCCTCTTAATCATCAAACAGGGAATTGCTGACATTAAATATTGCTAGTTGCGATTTAACAAGTGAATCAGTATTATACGCAGTTCTCAAATAAGTATGTAACCCGTTTAAGGTCCTGTGGAAGCAAAACAATGAAACCAGACATTCATCCAGAATACAAACAAATCACTGTAACATGTGGTTGCGGTAATACATTTGAAACCGCTTCAGTTATCGGTCGCGATCTTCATATAGAAGTATGTTCCGCCTGCCATCCCTTTTATACCGGTAAACAAAGAGTTTTAGATACCGCTGGACGTGTAGATAAATTCCGCAAAAAATACGGTAAATAAGTACTTCTCTGTTGCAGGGAGTATATGCTGTTCGATGCCTAAGGATAGGCCATGCATGAAATTAACTGGTTTCGGGTAGTGGGTGATAATAGCCTTAAAGAAGCATCAAGCTTCGATGTTGTCATCAGATCAGATAGCCCGGAACCGGTAATTGCAAAAATCAATAGTACAAGTTTTCTTAAAATAAGGTCTCTACCGAGCTTTTATCCTCATTTGAGTTAGACGTTGGTGTTGATGTTTTAGGAGATATCTCGTTTGGAATCGTATCCGGGCGCGTTGTATCAAAATACTCCCATGTTCCTGGTGGCGCAGTCTCAGGCGTTAATGACGCATAGTTTGCACCTATAAATCGTTTGATAATTCCATCGGGTGGTGTCAATGTTGTTTCCGGAATTCCTTCCAGCGCGTAACGCATAAAATCAATCCACATAGGCAGTGCTGCTGCGCCGCCCGTTTCCTTTGAGCCCAGTGGGCTTGTGTTATCAAAGCCAATCCATGCGGTAGCCGATACGGTATGGGTATAGCCATTAAACCAGGCATCTCTCTGATCGTTTGTTGTACCGGTTTTTCCTGCCAGATCCTGGCGACCCAAAACTTTCGCGCGCGTCGCGGTCCCGCTTTGAACCACATCACGTAACATTGAATTCATAATGAAATTAATTTGCGGTGAAATTGATCTGGGCGCGGTCCCGGGTTCCAGAAAGGGAGCATCTGCAGCGCAAGTACTACAGGAATGCAACGGTCTGGTCTGGAACAAAAGTTCGCCTTCACTTGATTCGATGCGTTCAATAAAAAAGGGCTCAATTAGAAATCCACCATTAGCGAAAACAGCATAAAGTCTGGCCATCTGCATGGGGGTCGCTTTGCCGGCTCCTAAAGCCAGACTCATTGTTTTTGGTAGCTGGTTTTCAGTAAAGCCGAATCTTAATGCTGTTTCAATGGCCTTATTGACGCCTATCTGCTGAAGAATACGCACGGAAATCATGTTGATGGATTTCTTCAGAGCGGTTCTTAAAGGAGTAGGGCCGCGAAATTTTCTATTATAGTTTTCAGGCCGCCAGCCATTTGCCTGGCTGGGGTCCGCGATAACGATAGGCGCATCATTGACCAGGGTGGCAGCGGTATAACCATTTTCCAGGGCTGCGGTATAAATAACCGGTTTAAATCCTGAACCGGGTTGACGGATAGACTGTACGGCACGGTTAAATTTATTGTTATAAAAATCATAACCGCCAGCAAGTGCCAGCACTGCGCCGTTATAGGGATTTAAGGCAACAAAAGCGCCTTCGGCTTCAGGGACTTGGGCCAGGCGCCAGGATTGGTCCTCAAGTTGCCGAACATAAATAACATCGCCATTTTTCAAAACCTGACTGACATATTCAGGCTCCGCACCTCGTGCGTCCCGGGAAATATATCTTTTGGCCCATTTCATGTTTTCCCAGGAAATGACGATCGCTGTACCGTTTTGTAATTGAGCAATAGCGGCGTCAACGCCTAATTGAGTCACTATCGCGGGTAAACAGTCACCGATGGCTGGAAGTTCAGTAAAGAGGTGTTTCTTTTTATTGAGCGCCGTGTGGGCAGCGTATCGGTACCCATGCCTTTCATCATAGGCATGCAGGGTATTTCTTAAAGCGCGATTGGCAGTTGTTTGTAGCGGCTGGGTTATGGTGGTGTAAACCCGCATGCCCGAGTTGTAGGCTTCTTCACCGTATTGTTCGACAATTTTTTTGCGCACCATTTCAGCGACAAAAGGGGCGGGTAACGTGATGTTGCTTTTTTGAGGTTTGGCTGTGTTCGGTTGTTTTAACGCGGTTTCAAATTCCTCTGCATTGATATGGTTTAGTTCATGCATGCGGCGTAATACGTAATTTCGCCGTTCAAGCGCCCTGGCCTCGTTAGTAAAGGGATTAAATAAAGAAGGCGCTTTAGGAAGACCTGCAATTATTGCGCTCTCGGCTATGGTTAAATCATCCAGTGATTTTCCAAAGTAAGTCTGAGCAGCAGCAACTACGCCATAAGAGCGGTGACCGAGATATATTTTGTTGAGGTAAAGTTCAAGAATCTTGTCTTTGCTGAACGTTTGCTCAATTTGTAATGCCAGGATGATTTCCTTGATTTTACGGGTAAAGGTTTTTTCGCTGGTGAGCAGGAAATTGCGGGTAACTTGCATTGTAATGGTGCTTCCGCCTTGAGATTTCTTGCCGGTAAGTGCGAGTTGTATGGCTGCGCGGATAATGCCTTTATAATCGACGCCGGGGTGTGTTTCGAAACTGTCGTCTTCAGCCGATATGAAAGCATGGATGAGGTTTTTGGGAACCTTGTCGATTGTAACGGGGGTCCGTTTCTTTTCCCCGAATTCTGCAATTAGGGCACCGTCCTTGCTGAATATCTGTAAAGGTATCTGGTAATGAACTTCTTTTAACTGGTTGACATCAGGAAGTTCCTCCAGAATTTTTTTATAAAACAAATAACTGCCAATCATGCCCGTTACAGCAAGCAGTGCCAAGGAAAAAGCCAGCCATTTCAGTAGTTTAAACAGCAATTTTTTTGCCACAAAAAGTCCAGGTTGTTCGCGGTTTGGATTTTTATTCCTTAAAAACTAACCGGAACAAAAACATGTTGCTCAAAATAAACTTGATTCTACTTAAGAGCAACATTTAACTGAAATTTATTAGTTTTTTTATGATGAATTTTAAAAGGCTACTATACTTTGGGCATTATTTATTTCTGCGATCTACTCAATAAAGAAGGCAATACGGTGTCTTTTAACAATCTCACTTACAATTTAGTTTTGCATGGGTTCGGTTATGAGCTGGTTTAGCAGAAAACAAGTGCCTGTTTTAGGCTTGGACATCAGCACGGCAGCAGTCAAATTATTGGAATTAAGTTTGACCGGGGTGCGTTATAAAGTAGAGAGTTACGCGGTTGCTCCCTTGCCTCAGGATGCCGTTGTGGATAAAAATATTGCGAATGTCGATGTTATCTCTGACGCCATTCGCCAGGCGGTTAAAATATCAGGGACAAAATTGAAACATGCCTGCGTAGCGGTTGCAGGCTCTGCTGTGATGACTAAAACCATAAGCATGTCTGCAGCACTAAGCGAGGACGACATGATTGAACAAATCATGGTCGAGGCGGATCAGTATGTGCCTTATGCGTTGGATGAGGTTAATATCGACTTCGAAGTCCAAGGCAAGAATGCAAAAAATCCGGATATGGTCGATGTTTTACTCGCCGCGTCTCGAAGAGATAATGTCGAAGACCGGGTGGAAGCTTTAAGCAAGGCAGGGATAAAAGCCAGGATTGTCGATGTAGAAGCCTTTGCCATGGAAAATGCATTTACTTTGCTTTCCGGGCAGTTCAACGATAAAGGCGGGGCAAACACAGTTGCCATTGCTGACATTGGAGCCACAATGGCTACGTTGAACGTGATTCATCAAGGAAAAACCATCTACACGCGGGAGCAGGCGTTCGGAGGCAGGCAATTGACAGACGAAATTCAGCGGCGTTACGGCTTGTCTTATGAAGAGGCGGGTTTGGCTAAACGGCATGGCGGATTGCCGGACAATTACGCAATGGATGTTCTGGATCCTTTTAAAAAAGCCATGGTTCAACAAATTGCACGGTCACTGCAGTTTTTCGTGTCTTCAAGTGCAAATCGCACCATTGATAATGTCGTCTTGGCGGGTGGTTGCGGGTCTATTCCCGGTATCGCAAAACTCGTCGAGCAAAGTCTGGGTGCCCCGGCTTATGTGGCAAATCCCTTTATCAACATGGCGCTATCCAATAAGGTAAGGCCCCAAAGTTTGAGTAACGATGCTCCGGCCATGATGATAGCCTGCGGTCTGGCAATGAGGAGTTTTGACTGATGGCTCGTATTAATTTACTTCCTTGGCGTGCAGAGCAAAAAAAACAAAAACAGAAAGATTTTTTTTACGCAGGATTGATTGCGCTTTTTATAACAGTTCTGATCCAACTGGCAATTCATATGTATTACGAAGATGCCAAAGCCTACCAGGAAAGCAGAAACCAGTATTTAAAAAGCGAAATAGCGATTGTTGATAAGAAGATTCAAGAGATCCGAGTCATTGAAGAGAAAAAGAAGCAGTTATTGACCAAGATTGATGTCATACAAAAATTACAGGGCAGCCGCCCTTTAATTGTCAGGTTATTTGATGAATTGGCTAAAACGGCTCCGGACGGTGTGTATTTGACCAGTTTTAGCCAGACCGATGACAGGCTTACTTTTAACGGCAAAGCCGAATCTAATGCCAGGGTCTCGGCATTTATGCGTTCAATTGATGCGTCAAGCTGGATGCATAGTCCCACCCTGCAAATTATCCAGGCAAAAGATAAAACCAAGGTTGAGCAACTGAGTGATTTTGTTTTGGTTGCCAAGCTAGGTGCTAAGCCCGTCCAACCCAATGGTAATAAGTGATGAATTTATCGGAAATTAATTGGGATATCAACGAGGCCGGAGTTTGGCCGCTACCTATTAAAATCATCGCAATCCTGATCGTCTGTATAGCGGCGGCTGCAGCTGGCTATTACTACGATACCGTGGATCAAATGGATCAATTGGCGGCTTTGGAAAAAATCGAAATTGATTTGAAGAGTAACTTTGAAATCAAACAAAAAAAAGCCGTTAACTTGCAGGATTACAAAGATCAGCTTCAACAGATTGAGTCCCTTCTCGAAGAAATGATCAGACAAATGCCCACCAAAGCTGAAGTGGCCAGTTTGTTGGTCGATATTTCCCAAACCGGATTAGCCAGTGGTTTGGAATTTCGTTTATTCAAACCAAGTCAGCCTATTAAAAGGGATTTTTATTATGAATTGCCCATAGATATTCAGGTTATCGGAAAATATGAAGAACTGGGTTTGTTTGTCAGCGGCATATCTTCATTGCCCCGTATTGTTACAGTGCACAACGTCAAGATTACGCCTTTGGCCAAGAACGATGCCATGGTCATGAACACAACGGTTAAAACCTATAACGAGGGAAGCGATAATGATTCAGGTGCTCCTGCTGCCGGAAAGAAGGCAGGTGCTGCTAAAAGGATCAAAAAATGAAGCTGTTGCTGAGAAAAAATCCAAATTATCTGCCCCTCTTGTTAATCATGCTAGGATCAAGCGTGTTTACAGGATGTGCTGATAAAGATCCATCCGACCTTAGAAGCTTTGTGGCCGAGATTAAGGCGCGTCCCAAAACTCAAATTGAGCCCTTGCCCGAAATAAAATTGGTTGAGCCTTTTTTGTTTAAACCCAACGGACTAAGGGATCCTTTTAGACCCAACGAAAAAATTGATCTGGCCGAAACTGCCGGAGCAGCAGTGGGCTCAGGCGTCAAGCCTGATAATACAAGGCGAAAAGAAGAGCTGGAAGCTTACCCGCTGGACTCTTTGCGCATGGTGGGTACCGTCAAAAAGGACGGTATTTGGGCGCTGATCAAGGCTGTGGATAAGACGGTCCATCGTGTGCAAGTAGGTAATTACTTGGGAAAAAATCACGGAAAAATTATCCGAATCGTCGAAGATAAAATCGAATTGATGGAGATAGTGGCTGACAAGCCCGGCACATGGCGAGAGCAGCAAACTTCACTGGCTTTAGCGGAATGATGTTGGGAATAACACAATGATTACTAAGAATAACGGTATTACAGTGAAAATATTTTCTCAGCTCTCATGGAGCACGGTTTTATTAAGTACGTTACTGATACTTGGCTACTCTGTCGGCAGTTTGGCCGAAACGCGTCAAATCAAATCACTGGACTTTACCAAAAGTGCTGGAGGGGCGCTGCAATTGCAGATTGAAATGGATGGTCCGGTTATTGAGCCTCGCATTTTTCATACCGAGAACCCTGCTCGTATTGCTCTCGACTTTAGCGGTGTAAAAAGTGCGCTGGCACAAAAGAAATTTCCCATCAATCAGGATGCCGCAGATAGCGTCTATGTCGCCGAATCCGGAGACAGGGTGCGAGTCGTAGTGAACCTGTTGTCGTCAGTCCCTTATGAAACGAGGACTGAAGGAAATCTTTTTTTCCTTACCTTAAATCAGGCGGCAGAAGTAGCCGCTCCGGTTTTGCCCCAAGCTTCATTTCTTCCGGCGGCGATTGGCGCAGATCGTAAATCGGTGGTCGCAGAGCTGATGCCGGAACAGGATATCAAAGGCGTTGACTTCAGACGTGGGGATAAAGGCGAAGGCAGGATACTCGTGTCTTTAAATAAACCCAATACGATGGTGAACACTAAGGAAATAGGGGGTAAGGTCGTGTTAAGTTTTGTCAACACCACATTGCCACCTAATTTGTCCAAGCGTTTGGACGTGTCCGAGTTCGCTACGCCAGTCAAATACATAGACACGGTTTACTCGCTTCAAGAAACCACCATGACGGTGGAGTTACAAAATCCGCTTTACGAGTATTCGCTGTTTCAATCCGAAGGTTTGTTGACCGTCGAATTCAGGCCGTTGACTCAGGCTGAAAAAGATGTGCGGGACAGTCAAAAAGACCGTTTTGTCGGTGATCGCTTGTCACTGAACTTTCAGGACATCGATATTCGCAGTGTCATTACGTTACTTGCCGAATTTACCGGACAAAATGTAGTAGCGGGTGATGATGTGGTCGGTATGGTGACATTAAAACTCGATGATGTTCCCTGGGATGAAGCTTTGGCTTTTATCATGATGACCAAGGGGCTGGAAAAATACCAATCCGGCAACGTGACCCTGATAGCGCCGGTCGGTAAGATCAAGGATTACAAGGAAAAACAACGTGAAACCGAGCGAGTGGTTGAGCAACTGGAGCCCTTGCAAACGGAGTACATTAAAATTAACTATGCGCGTGCAGAAAATCTTAGCAATTTACTCTATGGACGCAATGCCGGTTCATTGGGTGTTTGCGGTGTGACCAGTGCTTCAACAACGACAGCTCAGCAAGGCGGCGGGCAAGGTCAAGCGGGTGCTCAATTGCAAGGTGGGCAATCTGCTCAAGGGGGACAAGGTGGACAAGGCAGTCAGGGGCGATCCGGCGGTCTGGATGATAAATTTTCCTTGATGTCACCAAGAGGCACTGTCGTAGTTGACGGTAGAACGAATACTTTGATTGTCCGGGAGACAGCGGCCCGAATAATTGAAATAAAAAAACTGATTCGCGAACTGGATGTGCCGGTCAAACAAGTCATGATCGAATCGCGCATTGTGATTGCCGATAATACCTTTGCGCGGGATTTGGGTGTTAGGTTCGGCGTGGCCAAACAAGGTTCAATAGGTGGTTCGGATTTTGGTGTTGGTGGCGCAGGCACCCAGTCAGATATCAGTGGAGCTCAACAAGTGACTGAAATGCTGGTGGATTTGAGTGCGACCAATCCTTACGGGGCTTTGGGTATGACGTTGGCAAGAGGTGCCGATTATGTGCTTAATCTGGAATTGTCCGCTTTGCAAGATGAAGGGCGTGGCGAGATTCTATCCAACCCCAGAGTCATGACGTCTGATCGCTGTGAAGCTAAGATCAGTTTGGGCCAAGAAGTACCTTTTCAGGCGTCCAGTGCGAACCAGGGTGCTAACATCAGCTTCAAAGAAGCGCTTTTAGAATTGGCTGTGATGCCTCAAATTACGCCAAACGGGAGCATTCTGATGGCGTTGACCATCACTAAAGACGAGCCCAATTTTGCCAGAGCAATCGGCACAGAGGGTCAACCGCCCATCATTAAACGTGGCATTGAAACCAATGTTAATGTAATGGATGGTGAAACAGTCGTATTAGGAGGTGTTTTTGAAGGCACGCAAAGAAATAATGTCAATAAAATTCCTTTCTTTGCAGATTTGCCGGGTATCGGTTTTTTGTTTAAGAAAACAGTTACACAAGATGACAAATCCGAGTTGTTGATATTTGTAACGCCCAAAATTGTTCAGACCAATACAGCTAATAACTGATTGCTTCTACTAAGAGCCAAAAGGGGGCATAATGCCCCCTTTTTTAATGCCGAAAAATCGACTCACTTCATGGCGAAATCAGAAAATATATATTTAATCGGCCTAATGGGAGCGGGTAAAACGACAATTGGCAGACAGTTGGCCAGAGCGTTAAAGTTTCCTTTCTACGACAGCGATAAAGCGATTGAAGAGGCGACAGGTGTTGATATTCCGACAATATTTGAATTTGAGGGCGAGGAAGGTTTTCGGGATCGCGAGGAAAAAATGATCCATCAGTTAACCGATCTTAAGGGAATTGTTCTGGCGACGGGAGGGGGCGCTATTTTACGTGAGGAAAATCGTAAACGCCTGCAGTCGAACGGATTTGTTGTTTATCTTCAGTGCTCCATAGAGAGAATCCTGGAGCGGACCCGTCGTGATAATCACCGCCCGCTTTTACAAACTGAAAATCCCCGGGATCGTTTGGAAAAGTTATATGAACTGCGTGAGCCGTTGTATCTCAGCTGTGCTGACACTCAGGTGAATACCGGTATAATGTCCAGCAAAACCGTGGTCAAGCATATCCTCGATAAATACGAATCTTTGAAATGAATACATTACAGGTTGACTTGGGTGACCGGAGTTACCCCATCTATATTGAAGCAGGTTTGTTAAATCAAGCCGATTGGGTTCGCAAACATATCCGCGCTCAACAAGTGCTGGTACTGACCAATGAAACTGTGGCGCCGCTTTATCTTGCGACACTGATGAGTCATCTGGAGGGCTACTCGGCTGAGACGGTAGTGCTACCTGATGGCGAGCAATACAAAACGCTGGACTATCTCAACCGGATTTTTGATCAGCTGCTGAGCAAGAAATTCAGTCGTAATGCCACGCTGATCGCGTTGGGCGGTGGCGTTATCGGCGACATGGGTGGTTTTGCCGCCGCGTGTTATCAACGGGGTATTGTTTTTATTCAGATTCCGACTACGTTATTGGCTCAGGTCGATTCTTCCGTGGGGGGTAAAACCGGAGTCAATCATCCCTTGGGTAAAAACATGATTGGGGCTTTTTATCAGCCGCAGTCTGTCATTATCGATACGGATGTTCTGGATACCTTGCCCGACAGAGAGCTTTCTGCCGGATTGGCCGAAGTCATCAAATACGGGCTCATCAGGGACCCCGATTTTTTTATGTGGCTGGAAGACAACATTGACAAGCTGCTGGCCAGGGATAAACCGGCATTGTCGTTTGCCATTGAACGGTCGTGCCGGAACAAAGCCGAAGTGGTTGCTGCCGATGAACTGGAAGCGGATGTAAGAGCAACATTAAATTTGGGACACACGTTTGGTCATGCGATAGAAACAGGGTCCGGCTACGGTTATTATCTGCATGGAGAGGCGGTTGCTATCGGTACCTGTCAAGCCGCTGACTTATCTGTGCGACTAGGCTGGTTAAAAGAAAGCGAGCGTGATCGCATTATCGCTTTGTTTCAAAAAGCAAATCTTCCGGTGCTGCCGCCAGAGTCGATGGATTCAGACCGATTTATCGAGCTGATGGCTGTAGATAAAAAAAATCTGGATGGTAAGGTTCGTTTAATTTTGCTAAAAAAAATCGGCGAGGCGACATTGCCCGTTAGTGTTGAAAAAGAATTATTAGAAATGACACTTAAAACCTATGGCAGAGAATGAGGTATTGACTGCAAAAGTTGGTCAATCAGTGACTGCGTCATCAAAACAAGCGACTCAATCACTCATAACCACTGAGCGTTCACAAAAACTGGATTTACTGATCCATCTGATCAGTAATCTGGTGCAGCCTATCATTGTCTGCGGACCGCATGGCATCGGTAAAACAACGTTGCTGAATCGGCTGGTTGAAAAAATAACAGCCGATTGTTTATGCTGTTATGTAAAAAGCGCCAACCACCTCACTTTTGAGTCTATACAGAATCAATTGACTCAGTTTCTTAGTCAGAACACAGTTAAAACCGACTCACTCAGTTTGCCCGCTTTACTTCAGCGACTGGAAAAACAGCATCAAAAACTGGTTTTGATTTTAGACGAAGCAGGCGGCTTGGAGCCGGGGCTGATCAATCGACTAGCACATTATGCTGAGGACAATTCGGCATTAAGAATCGTTTTTGCGTTGACCCAAGATGAACTCTATGTAAAAAACACTACGGACAATGTAGTAGAGGATTGTCATTTTGTGGAATTGCCGCCGCTTTCTGAAAAACAGTGCATGGAGTTTTTACAGAATTTATCCGGAAAACCTGGAGCGGCTTTACCTTTTCAGGCGATCACCGAAACGATGGTGGCGGATCTTTACCGTGAAACACACGGCATTCCCGGTTTGATTGTCGCTGAATTGCCGCATGTGTCAAATTACAAAAAAAGAAGGGTAAAACACAGAAGATCAAGTCTTCTATTTGCTGTTTTGTTAATCGCTGCTGCTTTGATTTATTTTGCCTGGCAAGAAACAGAATTAGAAGAGCTAAGCTCAATCTCGCTGCCTTTTACGGAACAAACAGAAGATACCTCAAAGCTTGATCAAGTTGCCGTCCCCATCGAAACAACAGCGGTGCCCGAGCCGTTGCATAGCCAGGGTGAGCAGGAATTTGCAGAGGCGGATATCTCCAGCAGGTACTTAGAGCAAGATCAGGCTGTTAGCGAGGAAGAGCCGGCTCCCCTGGAGGATAAAACAACCGAATTTGAGCCAGAAAATACAGAAGTGGTTCAGGCTGAACAGCCTAAACCTATTGTGTTAAAAGAACAGCAGGCAGAGCCTCCAAAATTAACGGAGCCAGTTAAGGCTAAACCGGTTAAAAGCCTAACGCCGGATGCAGAACAGAAAAAAGAACCTTTGCCTTATAAACTGGTGTCTCCTACGGATCAAAAAAGCGGACCTGTCAATGATCACAAGTCTTGGGTGCAGGCACAACAAGCCAGCGGCCATACAGTGCAAGTGATGGTATTGTCCAGCCTTCAGGCGGCCCAAGAAGTGGTAAAGAAATATAACAAATTGCCCCAGCCTTTGCGCTATATCCGGACAACGATAGGCGGTAAAGAAAAGTTCATTGTGGTTTACGGGGCTTTTAGCAGTGCCGCTGCCGCGGAAAAGGCAATTCAAACGTTACCTAAAGAACTCCGGCAATCCTGGGTTCGCAGTTTTAACGGCTTGCAATCGGAAACCCGAAAAGAGCCCTGATCAAAAAGTTATAACGAGTCAGCGTGGAGCGCAAAAGCTCTTGCTCCTGATCTGAAAAGTTATAAATATTTTATTAAGCCAATAGCCACTTAAATGACTTTATTACAAAACGATATTTTTATTCGCGCCTTATTAAGGCAGCCTGTAGACAGAACGCCGGTATGGATGATGCGTCAAGCCGGGCGTTACCTGCCAGAATACCGGCAAGTCAGAGACCGCGCAGGTAGCTTTATGGGGCTGTGTACCAATCCCGAGTTGGCTTGTGAAGTGACGCTTCAGCCTTTGGATCGTTTCAAATTCGATGCGGCCATTCTTTTCTCCGATATCTTGACTGTCCCCGATGCCATGGGCCTGGGATTGTACTTTAGTGAAGGCGAAGGACCCATTTTTGAACGTCCTATCAAGACGGCAGCCGACGTTGACCAACTGCCGATACCCGATCCTGAGCAGGAACTGCGCTATGTGATTGATGCGGTTCGCTTGATCAGATCGACGCTGCAAGGCCGTGTGCCCCTGATCGGATTTTCAGGCAGTCCGTGGACTTTGGCAACTTATATGGTCGAAGGCAGAAGTAGCAAGAGCTTTCAAAAAATTAAGACGTTTATGTATGAACAGCCTGCAACGGTTCATAAATTGCTGGATAAGCTGGCGCAGTCGGTGGCGCTGTATCTCAATGCCCAAATCGCTGCCGGTGCTCAAGCCGTGATGCTGTTCGATACCTGGGGTGGCATGTTGACCACCGAAGATTACTTAGAATTTTCGCTGTACTATGCAAAACAGGTTTTAGCCCATTTAAATACGGATGTGGCGGGTCAAAAAATCCCTACTATCTTGTTTACCAAAGGTGGCGGTTTATGGCTTGAAGATATGGCCGAAACCGGTTATGACGCCTTGGGTCTGGATTGGCAAACCGATATTCATGCGGCTCGTGCCCGTGTCGGCAATCAGGTTGCACTGCAAGGGAATATGGATCCCATCTCTTTGTATGCTTCCCCTGAAGTAATACGAGAAAAAGTTAAAGCTATCTTGGCAGGTTACGGAGCTGGTTCTGGTCATGTGTTTAATCTGGGGCACGGCATTTTACCCGATGTCCCACCGGACCATGTAAAAGCCATGGTTGATGCTGTGCATGAATTCAGTCCTGCTTTTCATGTGCCGGCTGTTTAGATCCTTAATGTGTAATGTGATGATTGACTGATGTGGTTACAAAAGACGCTGAGACTCCAGCCTAAAAAACGAGGATTTCATCTGATCACTTCGGATATTGTTTCGGCTGTGCCGGAAATAGCCAATATCAGCATGGGTTTGTTGCATTTGTTTATTCAGCATACGTCCGCTTCATTGGCAATAAATGAAAATGCCGATGGGGATGTTCGATGGGATATGGAGGCTTATTTCTCAAGGCTTGCGCCGGAGAACGAGCCATATTTTCAGCATACGCTTGAAGGAGCTGACGATATGCCTGCCCATCTTAAAGCGGTTCTGATCGGTTGCCAATTGACCGTACCTATCGGCAGCGGCAGGCTTCAGTTGGGCACCTGGCAAGGGGTTTACCTCAATGAACATAGAGATCATGCCGGAGCCAGAACAGTTATCATCACTTTGCATGGACAAGCTTAAGATAAACCGGGTTATTCAGAGCTGGGGATAAATCCGTCTTAATCCGACTTAAGGCTAATTTTTATAACCCCTCCAGTGAACCTTGGGTATAAAACGGAATCTTACCGAAGTCATCAACAACAGCCTACCGCACAAGGTTAATCATGAAAATGAATAGAAAACTCTTAGCGTTGGTAATGCCGCTCAGCATTATTTTCCAGTCCGCCATCGCAGAAAATACTAAAGAAATTTTGGTTTATCGAAGCCCAACTTGCAGCTGCTGCGGCAAATGGCTGGAGCATTTGAAACAGAATAACTTCGAAGTCAAAGATATTGTCACTGAAGATATGGATCAAGTTAAGGCAAAATTGGGCGTGCCCAAACAACTGGCGTCCTGTCACACGGCGGTAATCGACGGCTACGTGGTGGAAGGACATGTGCCTGCCGCCGATATCGAGAAAATGTTGAAGGATAAGCCGAGAATTGCCGGTATCAGTGTGCCGGGTATGCCTATGGGTACTCCGGGTATGGAAATGGGTGGGCGGAAAGATCCCTATCAGGTCATATCTTTTGACAAAGACAATAATCAGCAAATCTATAACAGCTACGAAAACGAATAAGCCTTGCGGTTATGCAACCAGGTGACGATTGAAAAAATAAGTATCTGTTAAGGCATTCAACGATTCTGTACCGGTCGATTTTCACAATTCCTGTATCATGAATTCAAATCTTTTAAGTCGAAATGGTATCTGCTCACCCCCTCCCATTTTATTGGGTGTTGGTGTTTGATTTCAACGGACGCATAAATACGTCCCGGTAGCTCTCTGCAACATCCCTGTTGCAGAAGCCTTTTCAATCACCTACACCCCAATTCCAAACGGGCGAGTAGTTACTCGAAATTTTAAGATCCAAAGTGTGAGTTGAGTGATCTGCAACTGAGGGTAATGAAATGAAAATCGGTGTACCAAAAGAAATCAAAATACAAGAAGGCCGTGTCGCGATGACACCCGAAGCTGCAAAACTGTTGATAGAGAAAGGTCATCAGGTTTTTGTTGAGTTTGATGCTGGTCTGGACTCCGGATTCAGTAATGAAGGCTACCAATCTAATGGTGTTACATTAGTGACTGCTCAAGAGGCTTGGAACGTTGATCTGGTTGTCAAGGTTAAAGAGCCGATGCAGTCGGAATATCAGTATTTTGATAAGCAAATGTTGTTTACCTTTTTTCATTTGTCCGGAGTCGATTCGGCATTAACCGAGGCTTTATTAAACTCTAAAGTAACCGCAATAGCTTATGAAACCCTGGAAAACGAGGAGGGAAGATTACCCATACTCGCGTCTATGAGTGCTATAGCCGGCAATATGGCTACCTTGATTGGGGCTTATTATTTGGCCAAACCCCATCTGGGTAAAGGCGTTCAGCTTGGAACGGTTATGGGTAAACAATACGGTACCGTATTGGTCGTGGGAGACGGCATAGTTGGACAGCATGCCGCACAGGCGGCCTGCGGTCTTGGCGCTAAAGTAACGGTAGCGGGAATTGATACGGCCTGGATGCAATGGCTAAAAGTCTCTATGTTGCCGGAAGTAGACTTTATTGTTTCAACGCAAGAAACGCTTGAAAAACAAGTCGCCCAATCTGACCTGGTGGTGGGTGCCGTCCTTTGTCGCGGTGCTAAAGCGCCAAAAATTATTACTGAAGCCATGGTGAAAAATATGTCCAAGGGTTCCGTGATTGTTGATGTGAGCATAGATCAAGGCGGATGCATGGAAACATCCCAACCTACAACTCATTCTGAGCCGGTGTTTGTCAAACATGGCGTCACACATTATTGCGTGACGAATATGCCCGGTGCTTATCCCGTTACGTCGACACTGGCTTTAGTTGATGCGACTTTGCCGTATATCAAAAGTCTGGTAGAAACCGGATTGCAAAATTTAATCCGAAATGACAAAGGCTTTTCAAAAGCCATATTGGTTTATCAAGGACAGCTGACCAGCGAACAAGTAGCCAATGACTTGGGTTTGCAGAGCCGCTTTAAGCACCTTCACCAGCTGATTTAGGTTATATATTCGACGGGGCAACAAAACGAAAGTGATGCACCGTGTGTTTGCGGTTGATGATAGCCAATCCGACATACAGTCTTTTGGAAGGTCAATACTTCGCTTTTAGGATTGTACTCTACCAGCTAACCCGACCTATGTCTTTTCAATGATTGAAAAAAAGCTAACCCTCTCCCAACTAGAACAATACCTTTCCAAAGCGGCCTGGATTCTCAAAGGTCCCGTCGATGCTTCGGATCATAAGGTCTACATCTTCCCCTTGCTATTCTTCAAGCGTATTTCCGACGTTTACTACGAAGAATACAACCAAGCTATGGTCGAATCCGGTGGAGACGAGGATTACGCATTGCTGCCGGAATTTCACCGATTTGATATTCCGCAAGATTGCCACTGGAATGATGTGCGCGAGACGGCCACTCATGTCGGATTGTCAATTGAAAAAGCCCTGCGGGGTATAGAGCAAGCCAACCAAGAGTTTCTTTACGGCATTTTCGGCGATGCCCCGTGGAGCAACAAAAACAAATTGTCCGACAAACTGTTGATCGATCTGATTGAGCACTTTTCTCAATATCGGTTAGGCAACGAAAACGTCAACCCCGATATGCTGGGGCAAGCCTACGAGTACCTCATCAAGCACTTTGCCGATCTTACCAACAAAAAAGCCGGTGAGTTTTATACCCCGCGTTCTGTGGTTCATTTACTGGGACTGATCCTCGATCCGCACGAAGGCGAAAGCATTTATGATCCCGCCTGCGGCACCGGTGGCATGTTGCTGGAATGTGCTTTGCATTTAAAAGACGAAGGCAAGGAATGCCGCACCCTCAAGTTGTACGGACAGGAAATCAATCTGCTCACTTCCGCCATTGCCCGCATGAACATGTTCATGCACGGCATCGAGGAATTCAGCATCGTGCGTGGCAATACCTTGACTAATCCGGCCTTCCTGGAAAACGATGAACTGAAAACTTTCAACGTCATCCTCGCCAACCCGCCATACTCGATAAAAGCCTGGGACCGCAAAGCCTTCGAGAGTGATCCGTATGGTCGCAATCTCTGGGGCACGCCGCCGCAGGGATGCGCCGATTATGCGTTTCAGCAACATATTCATAAAAGCCTGGATAAAGATAATGGCCGCTCCATTTCTTTATGGCCGCATGGCATCCTGTTTCGCGATGCGGAAGCCGGTATGCGCCGCAAGATGATTGAGCAGGATTTGGTGGAATGCGTAATCGGCTTAGGGCCAAACCTGTTTTACAACTCGCCGATGGAAGCCTGTTTGCTGATAACCAAGACCAATAAGGAAGTCGGTAGAAAAGGTAAGGTGCTAATCATCAACGCAGTCAAGGAAGTTAGACAAGACAAGAATATTGCTTTCTTGGAGCCTCAGCATATTGAACGTATTTATCAGGCCTATCAAGCGTTTCAGGATCAGGACGGCTTTTGTAAGGTTGTCGATCTCGATGAGGTGCTCAGCCGCAACGCCAGCTTAAACATGTCGCTATATGTCAGCAATGTCGATAGTTCGGCTGAAAAAATCACGCTGGATGAAGCTCTGCAAAATTGGACACAATCATCGGCTGAATTAAAAAACAGCATGGACGAATTATTCGCAGCACTCACTTAAAGTAGTATTTTTCCCGGCAGAGTATTACTATTTGCCCGTAGTGGAGGTGTAAGCTATGCAAAGAATTAGTATTACCATTGAAGATCAGTTGAAAGCCGAATTGGATCATATTACCGGCAAAGGCGAACGCGCAGCCTTTATCAGCCAGGCCATACAAAAAGCGGTGGATGACTGGCATAGACAACAAGCATTAAAAAAAATTCTGGATTTCAAGCCCTATAAAATCGATCGGGATTCGGTCGATGTCTTGCGAGAAGTCAGAGAAGGGCGAATACAACAAGTGCTTGAGTCCAGCCAGGAATAACCATGCAACGCTATGTCATCGACAGTCCGGTATTCAACAAGCTCTATCTGGATGAAGCCGATCGAGATAAGGCGCAACATCTTTTCATTAAAGCCGCATCTGCAGAAATCATGTTGTTAGCACCGGACTTGCTGTATTTGGAAGTGGTGAATACCGCGCAACGCTGCGGAGTTCCGATCGATGCCGTGGTCGAGTTATTGGAAGCCCAGCGTTATTTAATGCAAATGCGGGCCTTAACCAACGATGAACGGAATCTGGCGCTACAAATTATCGGCAGCGGCCATGATAAAAGCGGCTACCCTTCCATTTACGATGCGATTTTTCATGCCATGGCCTTATGCAACAATGCGGTTTTGGTAACGGCGGATAAACGCCATTATGCGAAAACGCAAGAATTGGGAAGTATTCGTTTGCTGAGTGAATTGAAAGTTTGAAACAGTACAATCTAATGATTGTTAGCGTATGGATACATTATTTTCGACTCTCCTCGGTGGCACCGTGTCAAAACAGAAAACGTCTGCAGCCACAAACCAACAGCAGGTACAGTGATGATAGGGATACACGGAAGATGGATTTAAAAAATCTGGATAAATCCAATTGGCAAACTTATCGATTCGATCAAATCGCCAAGAACATTTCCGAACGGGTTGACCCCAATAATACCGGCTTAAAGGTATATATTGGCCTGGAGCATATCGATTCGGAATCCATTCATATTAAACGCACCGGGTCGCCGGATGACGTTAATGGGCAAAAATTAAGGTGTTATCCGGGCGATGTGATCTTCGGCAGACGCCGGGCTTATCAACGCAAGGCCGCCATTGCCACGATTGATGGTTTTTGTTCGGCGCATGCCTTGGTATTACGAGCGAATCCCGAGGTAATCGATCCGCAGTTGTTTCCGTTTTTTCTGCATTCAGATGCGTTCATGCACCGGGCGGTGGATATTTCGGTAGGCTCCTTGTCGCCGACGATCAATTGGGGAACACTCAAACATCAGGAGTTTCTGCTTCCGCCCAAAGACCATCAAGCGAAACTTGCTGAACTGCTTTGGGCTATGGATGCCGTGGTTGAAAAAGAAATGAGTTTGTTAGTAAGTATTGAATTATTAAGAGATACAAATAGGGAAAAGCTTTATACATATGGACTAGATGCCCTAAAAAATGAAAATACTACTAATCTTAAAGTTAGTAAATGCGGACTGATACGTAATGATTTGTTAGAAAAAAAGTTTTTCGATTGTGTAGAAATAACAATCGGCCAAGTTGATCCAAAGGTCGATAAATACTCAAAACTCTACCAAATTGGTTCAGAACGTATTGAACCAAATACTGGACAAATCAGCGAACTTAAAACTGCAAAAGAGCTGAATATCTCAAGCGGAAATTATTTGTTTACGGAAGAAGATGTTATTTACTCGAAAATAAGGCCTTATTTCAAGAAGGTTGCTAATCCTAATTTCACTGGTTTATGTAGTGCTGATATCTATCCTCTCAGGCCAAAAGATAAAAGTTTGAGTAAAGAGTTTCTTTTCTGTTACTTACTTACTGAAAAATTTACTCGTCGATTACTGAGGTTTCAAAATAGGACTGGAATGCCAAAAGTAAATAGAGATGAACTAAGCTCAATGTACATTCCATTACCTTGCAGAACGCCATCAACAGTAACGAGAAAAAGGATGCCTTTGCTCGCGATTTTAAGTATTTGGCAAAGCTATGGGAATCCTTATCCCCTGATAATCTACTGAACTTGTATCAGAGCGACTATAAGTGGTTGGCTCAGGTCTACGAGTCTGTAAAACCAGCGTCAGACAATATTGTCAAGTTGCTGTGGCTGTCATTAGGTGCGCAGACAACACAATTGATTCATGAAAATATCCATGTCGGTGATGTGCATGTTTTAGAAGAATATGTACTGGACGCCGATGTCATCAAGGACATTTTTAATCATCCAGACCAGAAGAAAATTAAGCAACTTGAAAAAATGCTGGTCAAGCGATTTCAAAAACATGCCGACCTGCCGCAATTCATAAAGCTCAGCGAATTGTTGGAAGCATTACGCGACAAGGCAGAAAAAGGCCTGATCAGCTCGATTGAGTTCGTCAAAGAGCTTTGTAAAATCGCCAAAGAAACGGTTCAGGCTGAAAAGGAATTGGATGAAGTCGTGCAAGATAAAACCCCGCAAGCGGCATTGACTGAGCTATTCCTGAAATTGAAAACCGACCAGACTCCGGCGGTAGTAGAGCGCATCGTCGCAGATATAGACGCGATCGAACGGGTGGTGCGTTTCCCTGGTTGGCAGCACTCCACATCGGGTGAACGGGAAGTTCAAAAGTCGTTGCGCAAGGCCTTGTTGAAGTACCAGTTGCATAAGGATCAGGCGTTGTTTGATCGGGCTTATGCTTATATCAAGGAATATTATTAATCTCAAAATGTTCCCAGGATACTCCGTGCGAATGATACGAATCGCTTCTTTGTCTCTGTTATTCCTGGCAATCGTGGCTGGCGGCAGTATTGTCGGATTGATGCTGGCGTCATTGCCGGTTGAAGAGGGTGAAATAACCTTGCCTGGTTTGGTGGCAAGGGGGATTGTGCTTGGCGACGATCTGGGTGTCCCCTCCATAACGGCGGATAGCAGAGCGGATGCTCTGCGTATCTTGGGCTATCTTCATGCCCGGGACCGCTTATTTCAAATGGAACTGATGCGCCGCAAGAGTGCCGGCCGTTTGGCGGAACTCTTCGGTGCGGCAGCGGCTCAATTGGATCGTAAGCAGCGCACTTATCAGTTATCGAGAACCGCCGGAATAATCGTCAACGATTTGCCGCCTGAGCAACGTCGGGCATTACACGTGTATGTCGAAGGCGTTAATGCCTATATCGAACAGGCGCGTGTTTTACCTCCGGAATTTCTGGTTTTGCAGTATCAACCGGAACCGTGGCAAGCCGAAGACAGCATTCTGGTTGTTTTGGGTATGTTTCAAACCTTGAACGGTCAGGAACAGGGCGAACGCATGGTCAGCGTGATGGAACGGGCACTTCCCTCTGATTTGCTGACTTTCTTGACGCCAGATACCGATAGCTATGCCACAGTTTTGGTAGGAGGCCCGGTTTCGCGGCGGTTTAATCCAACCCTTCCGGCAGCAGCGCTGGCGGCATTGCCGAAAGCCGAGGGCTATGCGGCCAATCACCGGGTCGATGCTGAGAATGTTGTGGCAGGTTCCAATAATTGGGTGGTGTCTGGCATTAAGACGGCGGATGGGCGGGCTATTGTCGCAAACGACATGCACCTTGGCTTGAGTGTTCCCAATGTTTGGTATCGCGCAGAATTGGCCTATCAACAACGGCATCTTTTCGGCGTCACATTACCGGGCGTGCCGGGCATTGTTGCCGGTGGCAATGATGATGTGGCCTGGGGATTTACCAATGTGACTGCTGATTTGGTGGATTTGATCAGTCTGGAGGTCCGTCCCGGTCAACCGGACTCGTACCGCACCCCGCAAGGCTGGCAAGAATTTGGTCAGCACACTGAAACAATTAAGGTTAAAGATGCGGCCGATATTGAAATAACCTTGCAAGACACCGTCTGGGGACCGGTTTCAGATAGCTCTTTGCTGGGGCGGCCGGTCGTCATAAAATGGACTGCATTAGAACGGCATGCAGTGGATTTGGGGCTGCTGGATATGGATAACGTAAAAACTACCCAACAGGCGATAACGGCTATGAATAACACGGGTGGTCCGCCTCAAAATGTGGTGATTGCCGACAAGGAAGGCCATATCGGCTGGACCTACATGGGACGTTTTCCAAGGCGGATCGGCTTTGACGGTTTAGCCAGCCGTTCCTGGGCCGATGGTCATTTGGCTTGGCAGGGTTATATTCCTCCGGAGGAACTGCCGCGGTTACTGGATCCCCCCGAAGGATTTATTGTAACGGCCAATAACCGCACCTTAGGCAGGGAGTATCCTTACGTCATTGGTCATAATTGGGCTCTGGGGTATCGCGCTTTTCGTATTGCCGAATTATTACGCGATCGTCAGGGGCTCACGGAACAGGATCTGTTGGCTGTCCAATTGGATAATCGCAGCGGGGTTTTGGATTTCTATCAACAACTGGCGCTGAACGCACTGCAGGGGCTGGGAACTAAAGATGCCGAATTACAAGACGTCGAAGCAGCGCTTCACGCTTGGGATGGCCGCATGCAGTCCGGTAGCATTGGCGCTGCTTTTTTAGCGGAATTCAGGAACCGGTTAGCGCAGGAAGTATTTGCGAAAGTGGTGGCGGCCTGTCGTGTCTATGATCCCGATTTCCGTTACGCCTGGAGGGAAATGGAGACACCGTTACGGCAGTTGTTAATTGAGCGTCCACAAGGGGTGTTGAATACCCGTTATCATGATGATTGGCCGCAGATGATCATCGATATCATGCGTCAAACCAGCCGCGCATTGCATCAGCAATACCCGGAAATTAGTCTGACGCAATTGACTTGGGGACAGACGCGTTCCGTCAGCTTACAGCATCCTTTTAGCAAGTCAGCCTCCTTTTTGGGTAACGTACTGGATATGCCACCCTTTGAAATCGATGGATGTGCGAGCGTCTGCGTCAAAGTTTTAGATACCGCTCATGGCGCCAGCGAAAGGCTGGTGCTATCGCCTGCGCACCCGGAAAACGCAATTTTTCATATGCCGGGAGGCCAATCTGGGCATCCCTTGTCGCCCCATTATCGAGATCAGCAGAGGTTCTGGCAGAAGGGCATTGATGCACCTTTACAATCAACTACCAAGCCTTATCATTTGTCGTTTTTGCCCCAGTGAGAGGGATCACAGGATAGTGCCGGTTTAATCCATGCTTTCTGCATCCTGCCAACGTGCAAACCACTCGGTCAATTCGCGGGTATCGCCCATGCGGTGGTCGACAGCGTCCTGGTTGCCCCATACCACATCGGCCCAAGCGCCATTTTCCACGCGTGATTCGATCTCCTTACAGTAAAGCCCCAAGTCACGCTGGACATAAAATCCGTAAGTTCGGCAAGCTACCGGGCGGTGCGCGTAGACCCTGCAAGCTCCAGCTTCCTGGTCCAGCAGCGGGCAGACGATGGGACGTGATGACTCCCCGATCAGCGCAGCGATCTGCTGGCCGATTTCCCGTAGCAACTCTTGCGGCAACACGGCCAACCCCGACCGAAGCCAATTCCATTCTTCCGCAGTGAGCCGGGGTATTTCGGCAAGCCGCCGGCAACAGCCGTCACAACCCCGGCGGCATAGCCAATCGGGATTCTCGTCACGGATGACGCTGACGCGTGCTTCGATCTCAGCATGAAGTTGGGTGAGCGTATTCATTTTGATAGAAGGCCTTTTACCGTGATGTAAAAAAACTGTGATGATTCAGCTGAACAACAAAACGATGGTGATGCGTATCTGCTCACCCCTTCCCGTTTTATTCGGTGTAGGTGCCTGATTTCAAAGGACGCATTAATACGTCCCTGTAGCTCTCTGCAACATCCCTGATGCAGAAGCCTTTTCAATCAATCATCTACACCCCCTATTTCAAGGGGGCGAGAGTAGTTACGGTTATTCACAGGCTGGGTTGAGTTAGCTTGGAGAGCGTAACCCAAGAAGCGAAGCATTTAATTTCTGTTGGGTTACGAAAAGCATGCAATCTAACCTAAGCGGGCTACCAGCATCGTCACCTCAGCTTTTAATATTATCTACATGCAGTCCACATTCTTTTTTGTGAGAGGCTTCCCACCACCAGCGGCCTTCGCGTTCGTGTTGGTTCGGCAGGACAGGGCGTGTGCAGGGTTCGCAGCCGATGCTGGTAAAGCCGCGTTCATGCAGGGCGTTATAAGGTACATCATAAGCTTCTATGTGATCCCACACTTTAGCTGAGGTCCAATTCGACAGCGGGTTAAACTTTATCAGCGAATGATCCGGCGTCGAAAAGGCGCTGTCGATTTGAACTTCCGGTAAATCTTGCCGTGTATCCGTGCTTTGATCCTTGCGTTGGCCGGTTATCCAGGCATCCAGGTGGGCCAGTTTTTTTCTTAAGGGTTCAACTTTTCTGATGCCGCAACATTCCTTATGGCCGTCTTCATAAAAGCTGAACAGCCCTTTGCTTTTGACGAAGGGGTCCAGCACAGTGTAATCAGGCGTTATCAGTTCAATTTCAATGCGGTAGTGAAGCCGCACTTTTTCGATAAACCGATAAGTTTCAGGGTGCAGGCGGCCAGTATCCAGGCTGAATACTTTGATATCGTCTCTGATCCGCTTGGCCATATCGATCAGCACCACGTCTTCGGCTCCGCTGAATGAAATGGCAATAGTGTCAAAGCTTTCAAGCGCCTTTTTAAGAATTTTACGCGGATTGGCCTGATGTAATTCAGTTTGGGCCTCTTCAATGTCGAATGCGGTCATGCTTTATCAAATATGCGGTGAGTGAGAGGGGGTTATTTCTGGGCAAAATAGTGAGCCAGAAAATCATCGAAAGGAATTTGATCTTTTTGTTCCAGTTCTCTTTGTTTGGCCAATGATTGGCTGGCCATTTCATTGAAGGTATGGGTCAGTTTGGGATCAAGATGATGCTTGCGGAAGTGTTTTTCATGTTCCGCCGAGGCGCGAATTGCGAAACAGGCAAACGCTTCTTTATGATCGGTCATTTGCTCCAGAATTTTGGCGGAAGGCGTCAATTCCTGATCCTGAACGGTTTCCTGCATCTTTTTTAGCGCGTCCCTGTATGGCGATGCTTTTTGATCGGCATCAAGCAACTGACAGATAGGTTCCATTGCGGCAAAAATTTGGTCAGCCCAGTCATCCAGGGGCATTTCCTCGCCATCCTGTTCCAGTTCCAGGCCTCGTTTGCGGCCGTGATTGGCAACTTTTAACTGGTTCTGGTTGTTGGTGCGGTGATCTTCCTGAGATAAGGGTGGGCTTTTCTGGAAGAAACAGGTGATAAGAAACGCTTCTACGAAATAGGCGGTTTCCGGTTTTATCCCTATGGGGCTGAACAAGTCGAGATCCAGCGATCTCAGTTCAATGTAGCGAACGCCGCGGCGTTTTAATGCAAGTGTTGGCTTTTCGCCGGAAAACGCAATTTGTTTGGGGCGGACGATGCTGTAAAACTCATTTTCAATTTGCAGCAGATTGCTGTTCAACTGCCGGTATTGGCCATCAACTTTGACTCCGATTTTTTCATAATCAGGAAACGGCGTTGATATGGCCTGGCTTAAACTCTCAACATAGCCGGATAACGAGTTGTAATCGATGTGCAGGTTTGCCTGGTTCTTGCTTTTGTAACCGATATCGCTCATGCGAAGCGAAGTGGCATAAGGATGATAAAGCGTGTATTGATCAAATTCTTCAAATTGATCCATCAGATGCGGACGGCTTTTAAAGAATTTTTTACAAATGGCCGGAGAGGCGCCGAACAGGTATAAAATCAACCAGCCTTGACGCTGGATGTTGCGAATCAGGTCAAAATAGGCCGCCGCGGTGTAATCTTCCAGCGATAACGGGCTTTTTTCCAGTTTGTGCAGTTTTTTAAGCAGAGCGGTGGGCAATGAATAATTGTAATGGATGCCAGCAATTGCCTGCATGGTCCGGCCGTAACGATGCCAAAGACCGGTGCGGTAAATATGTTTCATCTTTCCGATGTTGGACGTCCCGTACTCGGCTATCGGGACACTTTCGTCGCCATCAATACCGCAGGGCATGCTTGCTGCCAGCAGCATTTCTCCTTTGACCTGGTCATAGACGTACTGGTGTATGTTATTCAGATAATCCAGCGTATCTTTGGTATCTGCAAAAGGCGGTGTAATAAACTCAAGCAGCGCTTCGGAATAATCGGTGGTGATATGCGGATGCGTCAGTGCTGCTCCCAGCGCTTTCGGATGCGCAGTATGAGCGATGACGCCATCGGCAGAAATTCGTAAGCTTTCTTTTTCTATCCCCTTCAGGCCGCCGCTGATTAAGTCCTGGCCATTGTTGTCAAGAAGCAGTTCAAGCCGTTTAGGTAGTTTATAGTTTAAATTGGTCATAAGGTGGGCGATGGGGCCCTTCAGTCCTGATATAATCGGTGCATTATAAAGGTTTAACCAGATTGAAGAAATATTATCGAAAATCAGGATGTTTCTATTATGCCGGGCAAAGCCCTAGAAGTTTTAAAAACTGTTTTTGGCTACAGTAGCTATAGAGGCCATCAACAGGCCATCATAGAAGATTTATTGCTGGGAAAGGATGTACTGGTTTTGATGCCAACCGGGGGTGGGAAGTCGCTGTGTTTCCAGGTTCCCGCCATCGTCAAGTCCGGTGTGGGTATCGTGATATCGCCCCTGATTGCGCTGATGCAAGACCAGGTGAGTGCGATGCATCAACTCGGCGTAAAAGCGGCTTATCTTAATTCGTCCATGACTGCTGATGAAGTCAATTCAACCGAGCAGCAATTGCGCAAAGGCCAATTGGATCTGTTGTATATCGCGCCGGAACGTTTGAAATCGCCGAGAACCTTGTCTTTGCTGAATCAGCTTGAAATTGCCTTGTTTGCGATTGACGAAGCGCATTGCGTTTCTCAATGGGGTCATGATTTCCGGGTGGATTATCTTCAGCTTTCCATTTTGCAGGAAAATTTTCCGCGTGTGCCGCGAATTGCGCTGACAGCCACAGCGGATGAAAAAACCCGGCAGGAAATTATTCACCGTCTGGGTCTGGAGCAGGCCAATATCTATATCAGCGGGTTTGACCGGCCCAATATCCGGTATCGCATTGTCCAAAAACAAAAGCCCAGAGAGCAGTTATTCGATTTCATTCAAACCGAACATTCCGGTGATGCCGGTATCGTCTATTGCTTGTCGCGCAAGAAAGTCGAAGAGACGGCCCATTGGCTTCAGGAAAGAGGCATCACCGCCTTGCCCTATCATGCCGGCCTGGACAACGCGGTTAGAAAAAAACATCAACACCGCTTTTTGATGGAAGAGGGCCTGGTGATTGTTGCAACGATTGCGTTTGGCATGGGGATAGACAAGCCGAATGTCCGTTTTGTCGCGCACTTGGATTTGCCCAAGAGTATTGAAGCTTATTATCAGGAAACGGGACGGGCTGGCCGGGACGGATTACCCGCAAATGCCTGGATGGCCTATGGCCTGCAGGATGTCATCATGTTGCAGCAATTGCTGGCCGGTTCAAATGCCGATGAAAGCCATAAGCGTATCGAATACCACAAACTGGATGCGATGCTGGCGCTGTGCGAGCAGGTCAGTTGCCGCAGACAGGCCTTGTTAGGGTATTTTGGTGAACAGCTGGAAACCGCCTGTGGCAACTGTGATACCTGCCTGGAACCGGTTGAAACCTGGGATGGATCGCTGGTAGCTCAGCAGGCCTTGTCCTGTATTTACCGGACCGGACAACGGTTTGGCGTCAATTATCTGATCGATGTGCTGATGGGGCGCTCCTCCGAACGTTTAAAGAGCTTCGGTCATGACAAACAGTCGACCTTTGGCATAGGTAAAACCATTGACGAAAAGCAGTGGCGGTCGGTGTTCAGGCAATTGGTGGCAAGAGGCTTGGTTGCCGTTGATTTTACGGCCCACGGGGCGCTCAAATTAACCGAGGCATGCAGGCCGATTCTGCGTGGCGAACAGAATCTCATGTTAAGAAAAGATGTGCTATTCACCAATAAGAAGCAGTCCGGCCGAGCGGACAGGGTTAATAAAGACAATCAGAAAAATTCCTCATTATGGGAAGCGCTTCGTGCACTACGGCGGGAACTTGCCGAAGCCCAGGATGTTCCGCCTTATATGATCTTTGGTGATGCCACATTAAACGAAATGCTGGAAAAAAAGCCGCTGACTCACGCCCATTTTATTGCACTTTCGGGGGTAGGGCAGAGAAAGCTGGATTTATACGGTGACAAATTTATTGCTGTTATTAAAACCTGGAGTGCGGCTGCGCAAGACAGCGATACAGTTGCAAAAACGCTGGATTTGTTCCGGCTGGGTTATAAGGTTCAGCAGATTGCAGAGCAACGTTCATTGACGATGGATACGGTATACAGCCATCTTTCCAGAGCGCTTGAACTGGGCCTGGCTGAGCTGGCGGAGGTTGTCGAATTATCGCAAGCCCAGATTCAAAGCATTGAGGATGTCATCATGAATTTACCGGAGGAGCAAAAAAATGCCTTAAAACCGGTGTTTGATTTCTTTGACGGGCAATACAGTTACGGCATTATACGCTGCATCCGGGCGGCGTTTTATCATAAAATCGGTTAGGATTTTGTTTAACTGAGCGCGCTGCTGGTTTGGTTCTCATCCTTAAACGTGTAAACGGTTGTCAGACAGTGATCCAGCCATTTTTCCAAAAAATAATTCAATCGCCATTTGTAATTGAGTATCTCGGTGATTTGGGCCGGGTCTTTATAGACTCGGTAAACTTCGGATCGATCGCAATCGTTCAGCACTTCGGCAAGCTGGGCGTCTTTATACATTCGAATGGTCACGTCCGGTGTGATGGGGTAGTCAGTCGCATAACTGAACCGATGGCTCAGCTTTATCGTCAACGTGTAGTGGGATCGCTCGATGATAGACAAGGTTAAATCCGGCCGTTCAGGTGAGATGCCAACCGCAGTTACGTTAATTTTGAGCAGCTCGGGTATAAGTTTTATCAGTTTCTTATAATTCGATTCGCACAATAATTCCAGACAAGCCGCTTTGTTGATAGGGTTAACGTAGCCCATGGTTTTTTATTAATCTTCCCGGTAACACGCATAAGCGCTGGCAGTTTCCCACAACACCACTTGATCAATATCAAAACCTGCACTTTTAATATAGCGATATATCATTTTACTGAGTATTTCGGCAGTGGGGTGTTCGTCTAAAGCGAGAAACCTTTCCTGGTTTTGTTCAAGAAGCGGAATGATGGGATCGTCTTTATGAAGAAGAAAATTATGATCGAGTTGCTCATCAATAAACGACTCGACACAGTCTTTTATATCGGAGAAATCGCAAACCATACCCTGATCATTGAGCTGATCCCGTTTGATAGATATGGAAGCTTTTACGCTATGACCATGTAAGTTACGGCATTTTCCGGGATGGTTCATCAGACGGTGACCGTAACAAAAATAAACTTCTTTGGTAATGATGTGCATATTCGATGGGTACACTGTCCGTTTTGTATTAAGTGAATGTTGATCAAGTGCCTTTGATGCTTTTGATGGTGGCGGCTATTTCAAAGCGGCCATCGTCTTGAAGTGTGTTTCTGACCACCTCAATAAATGCCGTCATCGGAGGTGTTACTGAATTTTTGGGCATGATGTTAACTTCCATCGCCTTACCGGGCTCAAATGCAGTGTCAGCGATAAAAGAAACGCCTGATCCACTGATTGAAGTACAGTTACCCGTTTTTATTTCAGCCGAATCGGCAAGTCTGTAGCTCAGCTCGCAATCGACGTTCATACGGATGTAATTTCGTTTTTCATCATATTCCAGCATAGAAATCCTCTTTAATTTTTGCCTGGCTTGCCGCTTATTTCAAAGCATTTTATATAGACCATAGCACCAGAGTTTACTATAAAAAAAGGCTGTATTGATCAAATATAATGACTTTCGGGAATTGATTACAGCTGTATTGCATCAATATTCGGGCAAAAAAGACTTTGCTCTGGCAATTGATAAAAAATGATGTAATATCTAGCCCCCTGAATCCTGCCTTTCCCCGTATGATTAGGTTAAACGAATGACTAAAGCGACAGTATTGACCGGCATTACCACTACCGGCACACCCCACTTGGGCAACTATGTGGGTGCGATCAGGCCTGCAATTTCAGCCAGTAAAGATCCTAATGTTAGCCCATTTTATTTTCTTGCCGATTATCACGCGCTGATTAAATGTCAGGAGCCTGAACGTGTAAGGCAATCCAGCCTGGAGATTGCTGCGACATGGCTGGCGTTAGGGTTGGATACCTCAAATGCCGTATTTTATCGCCAGTCCGATGTGCCGGAAATCATGGAATTGACCTGGCTATTGACCTGCGTTACATCTAAAGGCTTTATGAACCGGGCACACGCCTACAAAGCGGCTGTCGCCGAAAACGAGCAAAGCGGTGAAAACGATCCCGATAAAGGCATCACGATGGGCTTGTTCAGCTACCCGATTTTAATGGCCGCTGATATTTTAATGTTTAATGCACACAAGGTTCCGGTCGGTAAAGATCAGATTCAGCATATTGAGATGGCCCGGGATATTGCCGGACGTTTCAATCATATCTACGGCGAGCATTTCGTGATTCCAGAAGCGGTCACCAGCGAAAATGCAGCGACTTTGGCCGGTATGGACGGCCGTAAGATGAGTAAGAGTTATAACAATACGATTCCGTTGTTTGAGCCCGAAAAAAAGTTAAAAAAATTAATCAATAAAATCAAAACGAATTCCCTGGAGCCAGGCGAACCTAAAGATCCCGATACCTGCACACTGTTCGGCATCTATCAGGCTTTTGCATCGGCGCAGGAAGTTGGGGTGATCCGCCAGCGTTATGCTGAGGGCATAGGCTGGGGGGAAATGAAATCGGTACTGTTCGAATATATCAACGAACATATTGCACCTTCGCGCGAACGCTATGAAGCCTTGTTACAGGCGCCGCATCACATTGAAGAACAACTCCAGGAGGGTGCTGAAAAAGCGAGGGCCGTCTCTGTACCCTTCATGAAAGAGTTGCGAAAAGCGGTAGGCATATCGAAAATCACCGCTTAACTTATTCGTAGGTTGGGTTGGCTATCGCCAACCGCAACCTACCCGGTGCATCACTTTTGTTTTGTTGCAACGCTGAATCGTTACCCTATTTTTAACTTATCCCATCAACGCCTCAGTGGGATTCGACTGAATCACACTGAGGGTAATGTTCAATCAGCAGCGATTTATTGTCTGCAGGCAGTTCGGCCAACAAGGCAATCTGCCCTGAAAATTGTTGATCAACAATTCTGCCGTTCAGTTTATTGAGCTGATATTCAAACTGTTGCAACTGATTATAATCCAGCGTGAGTTTTACCCTCTCAAAGACAACATACTCAATAATCTCGGTTGCTTCGATGGCTTTTTTGGCGACATTCCCATAGGCACGCGTCAATCCGCCTGCGCCCAGTTTCACGCCGCCAAAGTAGCGGATGACGGCAACCACCACGTTAACCAGATCCTTTCCCTGTAAATGCTGAAAAATCGGTTTTCCCGCCGTTCCTGAGGGTTCGCCCGCATCGAAAAACCGGCAGACCATTCCTTCCTGCGTTAAAATTCGGTAGGCAAAGACAATGTGGCTGGCATCGGGATGCGACTCATGAAGACCTTTTATAATGAGTAAGGCTTCCTGTTCATCGGCGCAGGGCGACACAACACCGATAAATCGTGATTTTTTTAGCGTTTCTTCAACCGTTTGTCCGGTATTCACACAATACATGGGTGACTCATTTCTTTATATTTGCGGCATGATAACACTGCGCTCAAACCGTTGATTTTGGCTAGGCCCAATCCACGCAGCGTTACTGATTAAGCGTTGCATTATTTGCAGCTAGCCAAAACGGCTTGATTAAACACATCTGCTTGACTTTCCAGCAATGTGAAATGAGCTTTGGCACGGGTAATGCCCGTATAGACCAGTTCGCGGGTCAGAACAGGGCTTAGGGTTTCAGGCATGATCAATGCGACATGATTAAACTCGGAGCCCTGGGATTTATGTACCGTCATTGCGAACGCGGTTTCCACATCCGGTAAACGCATCGGAGATATCCAGCGGATAGAAATCTGGTCGCCGGTGTCAGGAAACGCCACTCTCAATTTCCCATTAAAGTCATTCAGTGCGATACCGATATCGCCATTCATCAAGCCCAGGTTGTAATCGTTGCGAGTAATCATAACCGGCCTTCCCTCATACCAACGGTCAAGACGATGAGATTCGCCGGAGGAATCATAACTTTTTCCCGGCGTTAAACCCGTAACAGCGTCAGTTGGGCTTTCAGCGTTTGGAACCGGTTTATGAACGCTAAACAGCCATTGCTCGATACGCTGATTTAAACCTTCTACTCCCCAAGGGCCCCGGCGAACGGCGCACAGGACCTGAAACGTATCAAAAGCATCCAGAACCTGTTTCGCCCATTGATTGAAGTGGTGGCTGTCTTCAGGGCGCTGCTGACAGATCACGTCAAGAAAATAGCGATAGCCCTGACGTTGTTGAGGATTGCCGCCGGCCGTGATCAGTTGTTTCAAGCGGCTGTCGGCAGGATCGTCAAGTAATAAACGGGTCAGATCCTGGTAAGTCGCCGTATCATTCAAGATCGCCTGGGCCTTCAGGGCCTTGCCCGCATTAACCGCTCTGGCCAATTGGCCTATGCCGCTGTGCTCGCCGAACCGATGGCTAAAGCGCAGCATGACGGTTTGCTGATTGATCGCTGAACCTTTTAAGGCGGATTCTGCCAATGTCACGCCTGCAGTCTGTGCTATCCAGTCCCGGGTCGGCAGGTCATATGCCTGATTTTCTGCACCTTGGCACAAATCACCCATCACCGCTCCAGCTTCCACCGAGGCCAGCTGGTCCTTATCACCCAGCAATATCAATTGAGCTGACTCCGGCAAGGCATCAAGCAAGCCTGCCATCATTTCAAGATCGATCATTGAGGCCTCATCGATGATGACGATATCTGCGACCAAAGGATTATTGCGATGATGAATAAATTGTCGGGTGCCTTGCCGACTGCCCAAAAGCCGGTGCAAAGTGCTCGCTGATTTGGGAATCAGTTGTTTGATGGCGTCATCAACAGTCAGTCTGGCTAATGCCTGACTGATCGATTCGCTGACTCTCGCCGCTGCTTTACCGGTAGGGGCCGCCAACAGCACTTTGAGCTTGCGTGTCATGCCTGCATCGCTTTTCGACAACTGAATCAGCAACGCTAAAAGTTTGGTCAGGGTTGTGGTCTTGCCGGTTCCAGGTCCACCGGTAATAATTGCGAATCGGGATCTTAGCGCCAGGGCGCAAGCAATTTTTTGCCAATCCGGTTGCTCCCGGTTGTCCTTAAACAAGCCGGTTAGCTGCAAGAGCAACGCATCAGGAAGTCCGCTTCGAATAGGTTGCAGCCGTGATTGAATCGACGCATTTAAAATTTGTTGATACTGCCAGTAACGGCGCAGATACAAACGATGACCTTCCAGAACCAAAGGCGTAGGCGTATTGCCGCACCCCGAGGAGATCAACTGCGAGCCTGCAAGCTCCTGTTTCCAGTGTTGCAGGGTATAGGCTTTGAGTAGGTTTACTTCGGCAAAAACAGTTTCGTTGCCTGAGCGGCGGACATCATGACCGGGAATGGCCAGTGTCAATTCGGGTTGCCGGCTGAGTTTTTCCAGATCCAGAAACACTTCGCCTTGCTCGAGTTGATGGCTCAGCAATGCTCCGGCCCAAAGCACAGCTTCGTTTGCCTGTGCGTCCTGAGATAGCAGAAAGCGCGCAAAAGCCCTGTCTAATTGACTCAACCAGCCACGAACGAGCCATTGGTCAATGTGTTTCAATACAGCGAGTTCTTGTTCTTGATTCATGAACGTGCTCCTTGCCGGGTTGAGCCTGAAAACAGTTTATCCATGCCGTCAATCAGGGTTTCGGGCGGCTTATCGAACATCCGCCCCCCGGACGGATGTTGACTGCCCCGCAGGAACAGATAAAGTCCGCCGCCTAGGTGTTGGTCATAATCATAACGCTCGCCCAATCTGGCTTTTAACAGCCGATGCAAGGCCAGCAGATACAGCGCATATTGCAGGTCATAACGTTTGGCCAGCATCGCCGATTCCATCGCCTCAAGCGTATAAGCATCATCGTTGTTGCCCAGCGCATTGAATTTGTAATCGATGACGTAATACTGCCCCTGATGTTCAAACAGCAAATCAATAAAGCCTTTCAATAAGCCGTTAAGATGATTAGGGAGCAAGCGTGGCCGGGGTTTTCCGCCAAATGTGTGCCGGGTGACCAAGCGGTCCAGAGCCTGAATATTGACATCATCGGCGCCGATCAGAAATTCAGGCTCAGCCTGATAACGGCTTTTGCCCAGCGAGGCCAGGGTGATGTCTTGGTCCTTCAGCAAAGGCAGGTTTAACCACCGGTTTAACCCTTCGACTATGATGTCATGTTGATCTATCCAGTCCGTTTGATGAAAGATCGATTCAATCAGTTGCCTGCGCAGTTGTTGATCGGCATGGACGGTTTGAAAACCCTGTTGAGCGCATTGCTCCATCAATTCATGAATTAATACGCCGGGTCCGGCGCCTCGCGGCAAGCTATGGATGCCTTGTGCAACCAGTGAAAATTCTGACGGGGTATCGGCTTCATCACTTTGTTTGTCGTCCAGAAAGTTTTCCGGCGCTTCGGGCGTATAGCCTTCGCTGTGGATAAAACCCTGGTCCTCGGTTTTCAAAGCACTGTAACTGGCTATCCACCAGTTATCGGCGATAGGCGCGGTTGAGGTTCTGGGCGATTCTATTGCAGGCTGTTGCTGTGAAAGCCGGTAGAGATCAGTACCGGGCTCGGGCAATGCTTCGACTGTAATACTCTCGCAATCGCCTTTAAGCAGGCCCAATTGTCGGCCTAATTCACCGGCCGCCATTTTGGCTTGCCAGCCCAGCAAATAGCCCATTGCACTTTTTTCTAGCTGGCAAGTTTTGGAATTGCCGGTTTTGACTGGCGCTATACCCAGCCAGCAGGCATATTGTGCTCGCGTGATTGCAACATACAGCAGGCGTAAATCCTCCTGCAGGCGCTCGTTCTCGTTCAGTCTCTTGTTTTCATCGCGCTTGCTTAAATCGATGGTTAAGGTCTGGTGTTCATCGTGGAAGCGGTAATAACGGGTGCGCTGGCTGTTGATTTCCCTGAAACTGCAGATGAACGGCAGAAACACCAGCGGGTATTCAAGGCCTTTTGATTTATGAATGGTAATGATTTTGATCAAATTGGCATCACTTTCCAGGCGGATGATGCTTTCATCTTTGCCCTTAGCGTTCTCTCTATCGGTGATAGCCTCGGCCAAATGCCGGATCAGCGCCTGTTCGCCTTCAAGCTGGCCACCGGCTTGCTGCAACAATTCTGCCAGATGCAGCAGGTTGGTGATGCAGCGTTCGCCTTCGTTGTCCCCGGTCAGTCTTGCGTGTACGCCATAGTCGCTGAGCAGTTGCCGCACCGTTGGCAAAATGCCGTCTTGCTGCCACCGTTTCTGGTAGGCTAGAAAACGTTCCAATTGTATTTCCCAGGCAGGCTCATCCAGTGTGAGCTGATGCAGCGTTTGGTAGGACCAGCCCATTGTAGCGGTGCTTAAGGCTGCGCGCACTTTGCGTTCGTTGCGGGGTTCGGCCATCGCTTTCAACCAGATCAGCAGATCGGCTGCTTCGCGGCTGTCATAAATCGAGTCACGTTCTGAAAGGTAAACGCAGCGTAATTGCCGCTTCGCCAATGCGGCACGCATGATTTTAGCTTCCATTCCGGTGCGGACCAAAATCGCAATGTCCGCAGGTTGAACGGGTCTTAAGGGTCCTGATTTCGCTTTAAATCCGGTCTGCAGAGGGTGGGTCGAGTTCAGCAAGCGGACGATTTCACTGGCTGTGACGTCGGCCATTTGCGTTCTGTAAACGGGCAAACCGACGCCTTCCGAACTCTCCCAATGCCAAAGCGTCACCGCCGGAACCGCCGCTTGTCCGTTGATCTGCCAGGCCTCTTCGCGGCCTTTGGCCTCAACCGGAATGAACGGTAACGGATTGACCTCGCCGTTTTTGAATCGAAACGCGCCCTCTTGCTGTTGATCGGCAAAGACAAAGACCTGATTGACGGCATCGACCAGGGCTTTAGTGGACCGGTAATTGGTACCCAAGGTGTAATGTTTGCCTGCCGTGGCATGGTGGGCTTTAAGATAGGTATAGATGTCGCCGCCCCGGAATGAATAGATGGCCTGTTTGGGATCGCCGATCATAAAGCAGCCCAGTCCGGCGTCATCGGAATAGACACGCGAAAAAATCCGGTACTGCACCGGGTCGGTATCCTGAAATTCGTCGATCAACGCGATAGGGTATTGCTGAAGAATGACAGTTTTCAGGCGCTCGCCGTTGAGTCCGGACAAGGCTTTATCCAGTCGCGTCAGCATATCGTCAAAGGTCATGCTGGCGATGCGTTGTTTTTCTGAATCGTAACGGTTTCTAATCCAGTGGATGGCATGTAAGGTGAGTTTTTCGGTGATGTCTTCTTCTTGTCCGGTATGACTGACCAACCGGTCTATCGCTTCAAACGCGGCGTGTTGCAAAGGATCGGCCTGTTGATGGGCTTTAACCAGGCCTTCCGTTAATTTTTGCCGACCGAATTTTGCCAGATCCTCAATAGCCAGCGTATAACCTTGATGAGCCCATGCATCCAATTCAGCCAATTTGTCGGCGAATCCGGCTCTACGGTAACGATTGCCGTTCAGCCAGCCCCCCTGAGAGGCTTTGTTTAGCAAGGTTTCGATTCCCGTCTGATCGGCAGACCACAGTGTGCGAGCCTGGTTTTCCAGGCCTTGCCGCTGTAATTCCCAGGTTTCCCACCGGTTAAATACGGCGGCTAAGTCATCATCGACGCATTCAAGGCCTTGTGCTTCTGTTTCCGTGAGTAAAGGCTTGAGTTCCCGGATCAGGTCATCCGGTGAGCGGGCCAGTTTGAATACAGCCTGACACTGAGTTTCAGTAAGCCGGTAATAAAAAGTCCGCCAATAATCCCTGACCGTTTCATTCAAAAGACCGGTGTCATCATTGTCGACCTCTTGACGAAACAGACTGCCGCTGTCAAACGCATGTTGCTGCAGCATGCGATTACACCAGCCGTGAATGGTATAGACCGCCGCTTCATCCATCCAGTTAGCGGCCAGTTCCAGACGACGGGCGAAAGCAGGCCAAAGGTCAGGCGCATAGCAGGTTCTTAATTCGGTCAGAAACTCATCGCAGTCCGTGCTTTGTTGACGAAAAAAAGCGGCTGCCTGTGTCAGGCGAGCACGGATGCGTTCACGCAGTTCTTTGGTAGCGGCATCGGTAAACGTAACAACCAGAATATCCGGCGGCAGTAAATCCCGCCCCTGTTCAGAGAATTCCTTTGTTGTGCCAAGTATCAGGCGGACATAAAGGGCGGCAATGGTATAGGTTTTTCCGGTGCCGGCGCTGGCCTCGATCAATCGCGTGCCCTGCAATGGAAAATCAAGTGGGTTTACCTTGTTGACGTCTGTCATACCGGACCTCCCTGTTGCCGAATCTGCTGAAAAGCGGCCTGATAAAGCAGAACGGCCCAGGCTTCAAAAAGGTCAGGGTTCAAGCTGATAAAAGTCGGGAAAAACCGTGCCAGATAAGGATCAAAGTCTACTTCGCCCGGCTTCCAGTCGCCGCCGTCATATTGCTCTTGGGCCGCTGCCATGGCTGAAACGGGCGGGGCGCCTAACCAGGCAAAAGCCGTCCGGCATGCAACCGGAAGCGGGGCTTGCATGCCTTGATACCAGGCTTCGGCTAGCGTTTTGAGCAGTTCCAGCGCGTCGGCTTGGGGCAGTGGGGCTATGTCAAGCTCCGTATCGGCGCCTGCCAATATCGATTGGACCGCCATGCCGCTCGCACACGTAGCCAAGTGCTGTACCCAGTAGTGCAAAAGATTGGCATATTTGATCTTGTCACTGTTCATCAGTTTCTGAGCGGTTAAATGAAGCATGCTGAGTGATGATCCCTTGCTGCTTTTTCGCAAATGATCGAGGTCACCCTGTAAGGTAATAGTGACCCCGGCATCCATTTCAAAATGGAATTCAACTGATTGCGGTGCCATTTCAACAGGCCAATCCGGCAGGAGGGTTTGGTATTGCCGCCAGGCTTGTTTAACGGGTTCAGCAATTGTGTTGAAGGCCTGTCGCGCAAAGCCGCCGTAAGGAAGCCGGCCTTTTTGAGTCATCGTCCTGCGCTGATTCTCGAAGAAGCGTTCCGGATTCGCGGGTTTTTCGCTTTGCAAGGATGACAATAACTCATTAGCCAGCAGATACGATTCCAAAGCGTTAAAGCTGAAAGGTTCATTATCTTCGCTGGTTACAGTCTCTTCATCAAAACCGAACTTAAGCGTATGAAGGCAAAACGCTTTAACCGGCGCTTTCATAAATCGGGCCAGGGACTCGAGGTTCAACGTAAACGTTTTTTCATCAGCCACCCTGTTTGACGTCAAGGTCAACTTATTCTGGGTTTGCTCATACCATTCCTGTGCATAAGTGAACAGTCGCGAGTCGCGGTTTTTGGCCACATAATGAAGGCTGAAAGGCTGTAGCGGGTGCTCAACCGTTAATACTTCAAGCAAGAGTCGGTCTGTTTCTGCCAGCCTCCAGCCTTGAGCCAGGACATCGCGCAATTGACTCACCAGGACTGATGGCGGCCGCTCACTGTTATCACGAATACTGCGGCCCACCCAGCTGATATAAAGTTGATCTCTGGCTGACAGTAGCGCTTCCAGAAACAGGTATTGATCATCCTGTCTGCGTGACCGGTCGCCAGGGCGGTACTGGCCTCGCTGACTCATCAGATCGAAGCTGTGACCGTGTTGAGTCCGGGGATAATCACCGTCATTCATGCCCAGCAGGCAGATCAACCGGAAAGGGATTGCGCGCATCGGCATCAGCGTGCAGAAATTGACCCGGCCGCTGAGAAACCGTCGGTGCAATGAGGGCTCATCTACTTCAGTCAGCCAGGCTTCCCGGACTACAACCAGCGGCAAGGTATCGTTAGACGTTAATCCGGACTGTTCGCAGATCTGTCCCCAGTCGGTTAATGTGCGGCTCAGCGTTTCCAGCATTTTTCTATCTCGTTCATTGCCTGCACTAAAAAAATCGTCCAATAAAGCCGACAAAGTCTGTTGCCAGGTTTCGACATTGTGTTCATGGCGCAGGAGTCGTGTATATTTTTCAAGCGTTTCCAGGCAAACAGACAAACTGCCCAGCCATTTCGCGTCCAGTCCGCCGATTTCTTGATAAGGTTCTATGTCATTGAAGGCTCCTCCGGCACCTACGGCAAAACCCAGCAGCATTCTTCGCAAGCCGAATTGCCAGGTGTTGGCATCCAGATGGTCGGGCATGGCGACTGTTTGCGTGCGTTGTTGCGCATTAAGTCCCCAGCGGATGCCCGATTCCTCTATCCATTGATGCAGTTTGGGAACCGCAGATTCATCGATAGCAAAGCGCTCTCTAAAAGCGGGGACCTCCAACAACGCGAGAAACTCACTGACGGTGAAACGCGATTCCGGCAACTTCAGCAACGCTTCGACAGCGACCAGCAGCGGGTTAAGGCCTCTCTGTTGCTGATCGGTCAAACTGAAGGGTATATAACGTGGATCATCAGGTTTTACCTGTCCGAAGACGGCAAGAATATGCGGCGCATATTTGTTAATGTCGGGCACCATGACAATGATGTCGCGCGGGAATAACGTCTCGCCATTTTGACCAGAGGCATTAAACCGGGCCAATAACTGGTCATGCAGAATTTCGACTTCACGTTGCGGACTGTGAGCAATATGAAACGTCAGTGAATCATCCGCTGCGTTAATCTGAACAGGTGCTCCGGGGATGGGCTCCAGATCCAGAATCGATTGTTGCAGATGGTTCAGCAAACTCCGTTGGCCGGGCTCCCCGTAGTTATTGAACAAGTCGATTTTGTTATCCGGCCAATGCCAGTTTACGTAGGTCCGGGTTTCGTCAAAGTGATCCAGCAAGCGGATATAGTCGCGTCCCTGTTTACCCCATGCGGCCAGTAAAGGATTGGCATGAAGATGCAGTTCGTCATCGGATAGCGCGGTGGACATTCCGGATTTATAGTTTTGCCTGCGCCGTTCGGCTTTCAAAAGTTCTTTGTCTTCAATGATATCCGCCCAGTAATACCGGCACGGGTTTGGAATAAACAGCACAATCTGGCAAAATTTTCCCAGTTTGGCCACGACTTCCAAAGACTGTTGAGGTAAGGACGACAAGCCGAACAATATCACTCTTCGCGGCAGTCCCTCCGGTCTTGTGTCTATCCCGTCTATAGCGTGCATGAAACGGTCATGCACCAACGCACGGCTCGCAAACGCGGTATCGGCTTCATTTAAATCGGCCATGACGGCTCGCCATAAAGCGGCTTGCCAACGATGTTGACCGCCAAGCGTTAAAGGCTCTCCGTGTGGGCTGCGCAAAAAATCATGACCTTCCGCCCAATCTGCAATCCAGTCCGAACGATAAACCTGATATTGATCGAACAGATCAGCCAGCTGTTCTGCCAGTTGGTAACGTTTGCGGCGGCTGGTGTCTTCGGCCAGAAATGTGGCCAGCGTTTCAAATTCAGGTTGCGAAACCAGCGCCGGCAGCAAACGGTATAAGCGCCACGTCAGGGGGGCTTTGGCGAGCAATTGTTGCTTGGGAATCTGCTGTCCCAATACCGCCCGGTAAACACTCCAGATGAATAGCGAAGGTAATTGCACCGTCATTCCTGCCGCGATACCCAGCGAATTGTTTTGAGCCAGGCTTTGCTTCAACCATTGCCCCATGCCGTTACTTTGGACTAAAAAAACCTCATTTTCCAGAGGCGCCAAAGGATGCACCTGCAGCCAGTGTTCAACCACATCGCGCAACGTTTCCAATTGATTGGAATGGATGATTGCAATGCCGTTTTCAAGCGGTGTGCACGGAGGTTTTTCAATCATATTTTAATGTCAGTAATGTGTGTAAGTCGTTGTGTTCGTATAACTGCTTAATTTAATTAGTAAGTTTCATGAAAGCTTGGTGAAAGGCCAATGAAAGTATTTATCAATACTATGAATTTGCAGCAATTTTCAGAGGCTTGACATGATGAATCGAACAATTTTGATCCCGACCGATTTTTCAGTGGGATCACTGAACTTGGTGAAACAGACCATCGATAGCAGCAACAACAATACACTTCATTTTGTACTGACACACTGCCTGTTTCTCCCTGACGAGCCCGGCGAACTGCTGTATTTTTCAAAAACCGAATTGATCAGGTCTTTGAAAAGCAGAGAGTTTAATCGGGCATGCAAGACAATTCGTGAACGTTATCCGGCCGAAAAAATGCGGATTACATCCGAACTGTTTACCGGTCTCAACCAAACGGCCTTCAATCATTTCATCGATGCGAATCAGATCGATGAAGCAGTCATTCCAAAACAATACCAACCTACGTTAAACCTTAAAAGCAGTTTCAACCCACTTCCTTTTATTCGTAAAAGCAGACTGAAAATAACCGAGATTACGGTTTCAGAGCATTCAGATTTAACTATTAAAAATAATTTAGAACGACTGGCAAATAGCTTCATTCGTGCTTAGGCAGCTGAATGGGCAATTTATTGAGATAACTGACCCCCCCATAAGATTATGAAAATGATCGAAAAAACTTTAAACGATCGATCTGATATCGAGAGCGTGAGATCGAGCCCATCCCAAAAGCCTGGTGAAGGCTACGGGCATGTAATTTTACAGCGGCTGAAAATTTTTAATACCTTTTTGGACAGCCGATTTGAAGATTTGACCCGGGAAACCTGGGTCAAAACGACTTACCGCGATTTAAGCGCGGGACTGATTGTCGCATTAACCGCAATTCCGATGGCTATGGGGTTCGCCATGGCTATGGGCTTAAGACCTGAACAAGGCATCATTGCCGGGGCGCTGGCCTGCGTGATCGGGCGTACATGGGGCGGATCAAAATATCAGGTTTACGGTCCCACGGCTGCATTTATTCCCATTATTGCAGCGCTGATGGCTAAATACGGCGAGGCAGGCGGCGGCACTTTTGCCGAGGCACACGGTTTTCTGGTTTTTGTATCGGTTATCTCGGGCGTCATACTCATGCTGATGGGGATTTTTGGGCTAGGTAAATATGCCAAGCTGGTGCCCAATTCCATTATTGTGGGATTTACAGTAGGGATTGCAGTCGCAATCGCCTTAAGTAACTTTGAGTCAATCCTGGGGATTGAGAGTTTTTCTGATTTATTGGGTGAGGACGAGGATCTCACCGGAGGGCTATTGCATAACCTCACCATGGCCTACGAAAACATCGACAAAATCAACCTGTGGTCGGTTTCTCTTGGTCTGGCCACGTTTGTTCTGACCAAGGGCTTGTTACGAATCTCCATCTTTATCCCTGCACCGTTATTGGCCATCGCGACCAGCACTCTATTGGCCGCTACCGTGATGTCCGGCAAAGGCGTTATTCTGGTGAGAGATATTTACGGTTCTATTCCTAATAACTGATGTTACGCAGCCCGTAATTTCTGCAACTCTGCATAAGCTATCTGGTTAGCTTTTATGAAAAGTTTAGCCCGCATGGCGAAATGGTTGGTTTTATGTTTGATCTTCAAACATTCCAGCTTGAACACGGCATAGATGGTCATGAATATGTGGTTGTTTTGGGTGGTGACGGTGCGGGTAGGCGACTTTGCCAGCCCCGCATTGGATTTTAATGATTTATGGAACTCCTCGACCTTCCACCGTTTTTCATAGAGGGTTGAGGCTTGTCCGCCGTCGCACGCCAAATCGCTGCACACCAGATTCAACAAACCGGTGCTGCCGTCTTTGTTTGTAAAGACCCGCCGGACGAACAGCACTTCCTGGGGGAAGCCCTTCATCCAGCCGCGCACCGCCTGTTGATCCGTCAATTCCAGCTGACTGATCCGCACAAAGCGCCCTTCGTTCTTGTCTGTTTCGGTCAACGCCACCAAGCGGTTGTCCTTCAAGGCGCTGATGAAGTGTTTGCCTTTCTTGAGGATGAACTCGAAGTTCTCTTTCGACGCAAACCAGCTGTCGGTCAGGACATAGCGGAACTTGATGGCGTTCGCCACGCAGGTGGCGACCATTGACCGCATCAGTTCGTTCTTGGTGAACTCCGCCGCCCGCTTGACCTTGCGGGTTTTTATGTCGCAAAACTGATGGGGCTTCTTCACCACTTCGAAGGCGACCGGGATCGACACGTCCCCGCTGTGGTACAACGCATTCAACAGGTTGATGCCTTTGACCGAGCGGCCTTTGCAGTGGTCATAGTGCCAGCACATCATCTCGTTCTCGTCAGTAAACGCCTTCTCCTGGACGGTGTCGTCGAAGATCAGACAGCCGTCGTCCCGCTCGATCTGACGCACGGTGGGTTTGACATCAACCCACAGGTCTTTTGAGGTGTATAGCCTCGCGGACAGGTGGCGGGTTATTTGGTCATGACTCACTTCACCGTCGAGCATCGCCGACAGGCTGGTCGCCGTTGCCAAGCCTTGGTTGCAAATCAGGTAGTCTGTATAGAGCGCTGTTTTTTCTTTATCCATCCTGAAATGATACGCTTTTTGGGATGGGGCTGCGTAACATCAGCTAATAATTTCTTTGTTTTTACTCCGCCCATCATGCCGGCTATCAGTGGTGGTGTGATCATTGATATTCTTTATTTTGTCTCCGCGATCGTTTTTGTTTCCGCAGTAGAAAGTCTGTTGTGCTCATCTATGGCTGATCGCATGGCCGATAACCGTAAAACGCCTTTTAACCCCGACAAAGAGTTTTGGGGGCAGGGGCTGGTCCAGATTATCACGCCAATGGTTAATGGTTTTCCTTGCACCGGTGCTTTGGCCCGGACGGCGACCAGTATCAAAGCCGGAGCTGTAACACCGCTGGCGGGTTATTTTAAAGCGATTTTCAAGCTCTCATTGGCTTATTACATTGCCGCTTATCTGGAAATGGTACCGATGGCCTGTATTGGCGGCATCCTGTTGTGGGTTGCGTCAAATATGATCAAGGTTTCTGAAATCAAGGAAGTGTTCAATCACAATAAGTTTCATGCCGGCTTGATGGTATTTACTGCCGTAATGGTACCGGTAACCGACTTTTTGACCGGTGTTTTATCTGCTTTGGTTATCTATTTTGTGGCTTATCGCTTTCTTGATAAGCCCGTTACTGAAAAGGAAAAAGGAACGAAGCAAGCTGTATCGGTTAAGCCTGAAGCGGTGCTTTCAACGCCCGGAAATTTCAACAATGTGACGATTCCTTTGGCTCTGACAACCGAGGATGTTGGGCTTTTGCGCTACGCCGCACGTCTGGCAAAATTGGGTGTTGCTAAAGAGTTTCACTTTGTCCATGTGGTTACCCCACATGAAAAATCACGACATTCAAGTTCAGCTAGTCAATTGAAAAAAGGCATGGCAGAAGAAGTCATGCAATATTTTGATGGCACCCTGGAACAGGTAACAGTGGATTACCAGACGATAGATGGCTCCAGTCGTATGGACGAGCTGGTCAAGTTCACGCTGGCGGCCCAATCCGATCTCATATTGCTGGGGCACCGCAAAAACAGGACAGGTCAACGCTCGTTGTCCAGACGCCTGGCGATGATTACCCATTGTTCGGTATGGATGGTGCCGGAGGACTGCGGTCCTGACATTCAGCGTATTGTCGCACCGGTCGATTTCTCTGATCCTTCTGCTGATAGCTTGTCGCAGGCAACAGCACTTGCCAGAGTCAATCATATTTCCGAGTGCATGGCGTTGCATGTGTTTTTTGACGAATCTGTCATTCGCTACGATGAGCACGAAGACATTGTGCGTGGCGAAGAAGAAGCCGCTTTTGCCAAATTCATGACGCGTATCGATACGCATGGCATCACTGTCAAGCCGGTATTCGAGGAAAGCTTTAATGTCGCTCATGCGGTGCTTCGCAAAGCTGAAGAATACAACGCTGACTTGATTGTGATCAGTACGCGCGGTCATAGTCGCGCCGCCACCATGTTGCTGGGTAGCGCGACATCTCAAGTCATGGCGGAATCGAAAATACCGGTTTTGGCGATCAAACATTACGGCGATCAACTGTCAATTATGAAGACCTTGCTGGCCAGCCGTTTCTGGGAGCGATCTGACCCTAAAACCAACTGATAAACTGATTGAGTAATGAGTTTGGCCACTGTTGCGTCACCTTTTTAGCATTGGCTGAACCTTTTACATCATGTTTGCTCGGGCCCGTTGTTATCTACTCCTATCTGATCTAAAACCGTCTGGTTTTCGGGAGTGCGGAGTGTGTCGGGCGAGGATGTCGGCAGCAAGGATGCTGCCGTCAAGCCCCCATGGAAGGGTTCACGGTGGTCCTCAGGCACACCCTGCACCTTTCTCGGTTGAACGATGTTTGAGTAGAAAAGGAATAACCTGTCTGAACAAAATCCCCACTTGATTTTAATGAGGGGTCAATACTAATGATTGTAGGGAAGCCTCCGTATTTTTAATTTTTTCAATGATTTAGGATTATTGAAAAGGGTGAAAATTTTTTGATTCCTGGCTGGGGAGCAAGTCAAAAGTGACTGGGTCAGGATAATAATTCACTACACCAAAAAATTTTAAGATGAAAATTTTACTTGTAGAAGATGACCCGGTTCTGTCAGACGGCTTAAACTACACCTTGAGCTTGTCCGGTTATGTTGTCACCTGTGCGATGACCGGTAATTACGCAGAAGGTCTCTTGCTGGCACAAGATTTTGACCTGATTATCCTGGATCTCGGCTTGCCCGATATGGATGGAACTGAGATTTTGTGGAAGCTGCGTGTGCGCAAAATCAACATTCCCGTGATGATTTTGACAGCCAGAGATGCGATCAACGACAAAATAGAAGGATTAGAACGGGGAGCGGACGATTATATGGTCAAGCCGTTTGATCTTCGAGAACTGGAATCCCGGATTCATGCCTTGATTCGCCGCAGTTATGGCAATTTCAATAAAGATATCGAGGTCGGCCGGTTAGCATTGGACACGCTTGATCATCTGGTGCTGGCAGATGGACAGCCTTTGATTTTGTTTCCGCGTGAATTCGGTGTGCTTGAAGTACTCATGTTGCAAGTGGGCCGGGTGGTGAGCAAGGATAAAATCGCACAACGCTTGTCAACCGGCGAAGAAGAGTTGGGCGATAATGCCATCGAGGTTTATATCCACCGGTTGCGTAAGCGAATTAAGCCCTATGACGCCAATATACGCACTGTTCGTGGCCTGGGATATATGCTGGAAAGCGGTGCCGGTGGATAAAACAGTTTTCTGTAACTACTCGCTCGCTTGGAATTGAGGGTGTAGGTGCTTGATTGAAAAAGCTTCTGCAACAGGGATTCATGCGTCCTATGAAATCAAGCACCTACACCCAATAAAATGGGAGAGGGAGCAGATACGGTTTCCCTTTATTGACATACTTTATAAGGCGAGCCGTCGACCAAGGCCTGGTATTTGGCTTCCAGTTTAGGTCCGCCAGGATAGTTAAATTCTGTATCAACCGACAACACACCTTGTTTATCTCCCGCGTTGAAGGTCAGTAGTAGCGGTCTGTCTTTATTCGGATCGTAATAGGGGAAAAACCAAAGGCTTATGCCTTCGTAAAAATTCCCGCCATAGCTAGCGGCGTATTCCGGATGGGTCGCTTGCTCTGATTTTCCGTTAACTTCGAAGGTAAATCCTGTGCTGTCCACAACGATCTGGGGTTGTTTTTTGCAGTCACCGGAAGGTGCGTAGCGTCCGAAAATGGCCTTGAAATCATCTAAATTATTGACCTCAATGGCCGTTGTAACTGATGAAAATAATGAAGCGGAGATCAGTACTGCTGTCAGCAGCAATTTCTTGAATGATAGTGGTTTCATGTTTATCCCCCCTGAAAACAGTCGGTATACGATAAACTAAATTTTGCCGGGGTTAAAGTCTTGCCATTGGAGAAGCCCGGTAATTCGCTATCCAGTTGATTATGGACTCAGGCGGCATGGGAGCAGCGATAGCAAAGTCTTGCGTGAGCTGGCAATCCAGTGCTACCAAGTGTAAATCATGCTCGACTGTTCCCACGCTCTCGGTGATTACTTGCCGCATGAACGCATGAGACAGTGCAATAACGCCATTGATAATGCATCATCACTGGCAGTGGTCAGCATGTTACGCCCGAATCTGTAGTTAATTTTAATGGTGTCGGCAGGTAAATGGCGCATGTGGGTCAGCAACGAATATCCAGCGCCAAAGTCGTCCAAAGTAATCTTGGCGCCCAGCTCGGTGCTTCAGAAAAAGTAAGGATACCGGCAAAGGTGATGTCTTCAAACCGTGAAGAACGGTTTTACCAGTATATTTTCAGGCAGTAAGCTGCCCATGCCAGAAAGAAAATACCGATAAAGCGGCTGATGATTTTTGTTTTGCCGGGCAGCCATTTTTCAACAATCACCAGCAAGGTGATAAAAATCATGCCCCACAGGTTCATGACACCGACAACGAACATAAGCAGCATTTGCACCCAGCAACAACCGAGGCAGTTAATGCCGTGTATTATGCCCAGTTGAACGGCACCGGATTGACCGGGACGCCATTCATTGATCAAAAATCCAAAAGGGGTGCGGCAATGTTGCAGACAGGCGTTCTTTACTGGCGAGAATTGGTAAAGGCCGGCGGCAATTAAAATTGCGGCAGCCAGTAAAGGATGGCGATTTTCCATCATCGGCGACAACCAGGCCATGCCGTGAAACAACCATTGCAAACCGGTCATTACCAGGCTGAAGCCAAACCATACCGTTAAATAACCACTGATAAACCATAGGGTAAGGGGGCCGTTTGATAACTGCTGACTTTTGGCGTAGCGGGAAAATGCCCTGATCATCGGTAATGCAGTTGGAAGCATCATCGCCGCCATCATGACCGCCCACATGCTGTACACCCAGATAAAACCGGTTAGCGGCCAGAGCGATAAGGATGCGGGCGGCATCCACATTTCTGACATAGGAATTTGGCTCATTTGCCAGGCGTGATAGAACAAATAGCCCCATGCGGCACAAACAAGAGCGAAAACACCTGTTAGTGATTTGATCGGCACGAATAATTAATCAAGGCTGATAAATAAAAGGGGAGTGAAATCCGTTGCGCTGGGAAAAATTCCACGCTTGATCATTATCCTGGTAGCGAAAATAGTTGGATTTGGAGACTACCGAGGCATGACTGGGCACCACGCACAAGGGCGGGTTATGTATGGTCGCGTTACCACCGGCTATGCCCTGGATGCTCTGAATTTCAGCTTCAGCTATACCCGGTATTATAAGCCGGTGGATATCGCAGGAGTGCTGATAGTCCATGGATACCGATTTTATGCCCCAGACTTCACTGACGAAGCCCATCAGAACACTTAAGTGGCCTCCTGCCCGACCGCTGAAAATCTGAATAATCGCTTCGGTTTGCGCCGTGTCGGCCAATTCATCAATATACAATGCCGCGCCCCAATTACCTTCAATCATGGTGCCGGGTGCATAACATGCCAAAGCCACGCTCAAGTTATCAAGGCCTACGTCTTCCAAATGGCCTTTATCGATATGCCAGGCTGCCAGCAATTTACAATTACCTTCAGTGGGAGGCTGTAACCATAGACAGGGACAGGCCACTTCACAATTACACGTTTCAAAATAGTGACCTTCCAGTCGCCAATCAGGGTAGCTGTTGTTCATTAAAATATCTCCTTGAATGGACGCAGATCTATTTCGTGCGTCCACGCACTTGGGTGTTGTTTATGTAGCTGCCAATAAGTATCGGCAATCGCATCAGGTTGTAATAAGCCGTCCTGACCTTTTGCACTTACAAACTGGGGAAATTGAGCGCGAGCCCTGTCGCCGTCGATGACGCCATCAATGACGGCATGAATTACATGGATACCCTGCGGACCGAATTCTCTGGCCATGCCTTGCGCAAGCGCCCGCAGACCGGCCTTGGCAGCGGCGAATGCCGTGAAGGGCGGTTTTGCGCGCAATGAGGCGGTGGCGCCGGTAAAAATCAACGTTCCCCGTTGCCGGGTCAGCATGTGTGTGATCGCCTCTTTTCCAAACAAGAAAGCGCCAAGCGCATTTTGCTGCCACAGTAAAGTAAACAGTGCCGCATCGGTTTCCAGCAGCGGCGCAGGGATATTACTGTCAACGTTATAAGCGGCAATTTCCAGTTCACAATGGCTTTGGCCTATGGTTTTAAACAGATTGACACTATCCGTCTCAACCGAAGCATCCGCAACGATGGGCGTTGCTACGCCTCCTGCTTCATTAATGCCGGCGGCAACGGCAGCCAATTTGGAAGCGCTGCGGCCGGCAATGAAAACATGTAACCCCTCTTCTGCAAAACGCCTTGCCAGCGCTGCGCCTAAACCCTGTTCAGGCCCTACGCCCAAAACCAAAGCTGCTTTTGTCGATGTCATCAGTTATCTCGTTAGGTTTGAGTTAAGAGGCGGGGCAGGCCGGGAATAGGAAGTTTGTTTCGGCTGGCAGCTGACGTTTTATTGAGAAGCAGGTACATGAGGCTTTCCTTGGGGTTTATTTGAGGCCGAAAATAAGTGAAAAATTATTGGCAGGCATATCAATGATTTCTTTTAATTCCATGCCGTGATTAGCGGCCGCTTTTTTCAAATCGGCCACATCTTTCAATCCCCACTCGGGCACTTCATAGGACGCCAAGGTCTTATGGAATTCTTCGTTTGAATCGGTGGTGAATCCGCCTTCCATTTTGAACGGGCCGTAAATCAATAAAACGCCCTTATCACTCAACAGGTGAGAAGCACATTCCATCATGCCGTCAGCAATGGAAATGGGCGCAACCTGAAAAATATTGATACAAAAAATGGCGTCAAAAGAGTTTTTTTCACCCGGATTAAACCAGGTTTCAGGATCGGTCAGATCCAGATGGACGGGATCGGCAATATTGTCGTTGCCGTGTTGGTCGGTCAGATTTTTGATGTTGTCGAAGACTTCAACGTCTCTATCGGAGGGATGGAAGTGCAAGTGATCGAAGTGCGGGGCAAAATAATTGATATGCATGCCGCTGCCGCTGGCCATTTCCAATACGCGTCCTGATTCCTTGGGCAGTTTTTCTTTCAATACGCCAAGAATGGGTTCACGGTTGCGGTTGCCGGCCCAGGCAACATATTCACTTAACGGGTGCGGGTTTAAAGGTGGTTTATCGGTGCTCATCAGTGTCTCCTCAATTGGTATTGGCTTTATAGTTATGAGACAAAACAGATACATGCTGCTTGTCTAGGCACATAGATAGCAAGCAACAGGCCAATAAATAAGTTTATTAATATCAATAAATATCAATGGGTTAAGGTTATGAGTAAAAAGCCAAGTGAAATATGATTTCAAAAAATGAAAATTAACTTCACTTTTCCAGGGAGGAAATGAGGGCTTACTGAAGTTTCGTGTACGGTAAATAGGGGTAACTGCCCTTGCGCATATTGAAAAAGACCAATTCGGGCAGGCTCATTAGAACGCCTGTTGTGCCTGATTTTAAATTTTTTCCCGAATCAAACGGCCAACTCAACAAGCCGAGTAAGCCTTGCCCCAGGCCTGCTGTGGTATTGATCGCACCAAACAAGGGTCTGAGCGGGATGTTGTCGTCGGTAAAAAAAACAAATAAGGCATCATCCGGGTTATAGCGATACAACGTGCTGCTGAGAACATTCGATTCTTGCAGGCGGGTAAGCAGTTGCTGTCCGCTTTCATAACGTTTGTTCATTTCCTGGTGCCGGTAAGACGGCAGGGTTTCGCTGCGGCTGATGCGGTATTGATCAAGCACTGATTGGTAAGATACAAACGGTATAAAGTTATAAACGGGTGTGACATAACCACCCAGGCGGTTTTTGGCGATTGCCTTGATATGCTCGACCTCATCGTTGGCGCTAAGGGGCTGCGGGTCTTTTTGTAACAACGCACTATCGATGCTGCGGAAAATTTCAGTGACGCAATTGCGGGTGATCAGATCGTAGTGGTAATGCTGTTTTAACTGGTCCATTAAATGATCTCGATAAATATCCAGTTCTGCTAAGGCCGCCCTCAGTTGTTGTCTGGACAAATCGGGTCTGGGGTCTTTTGGTAAATCGATGCCTAAACTGGGCAGAGCCTTTTGTCCGTAAAATCTTAGGGGCATTGGCTGCAGCCCCTTCACTAATTCAGCGTATCGATTGGCTGCAAACTCCAGTTCACTGTATTCGCTTTCAGAAGCGGCATCGGATTGAATCAGCGTTGACCGGAAGTTGTCCAACCTGATTTTTGCCTCGTCAATCAGCTGCTGCAACTGGTGCGGATCGTTGATAAATTCTGCAGGCTCTATCCATTCGGCTGTTTCGCTAAAGCCATCGATAAAAATCCATTGGCCCCGTTGCAAAGACATATCAACGGCGATATAGCGGGCCGTATTGATCATTGTTGCATAGCCCCAATCCGGACGTCCCGAGTTTAATGATCGCAACAGGGCGGCTTCCAGGTGCTTGCGCAAGACGAGCAGCGACTTTTTTTCGGCGTCAGTCAATGGCTGGGTTTGCGGGTCCAGCATGAAGAACGCGTCAGGTTGCAACGGCCGGGCTTCCTGCAAGATTTTGATGGCGAACAATCCGCTTAACGCATCGATAGTGTGATCGGTAAAAGAATAGGGGGGGGCAAGGCGTTTGGTCTCTATAGGTATTGGATAAGCGGCCGACCAGTCAAGCGGTTTTAATGCTTTTATCTCTGCTTCAAGGGCAAGACGCGTCCGAAGCAAAAAATCCCGGCCATGGTTTTGTTCGATTGTATGTCGCAGCTGATCGATCGTGCCGGATTGCCTGACGGCCAAATCGGCGTCTGGACTTTGGCGATTCGTGTGACTGCTTGGGTAAAATAAACCAGCGCCTTTTATGCGCAGCGCTGAATCACCTTCCGGCTCATCTAATAGCTGCTGAATCAATTGATACTCTTTATTGACGGCTTCCAGATGTCTGTAATGTTGTTCCTGTTCTAAATACTGCCACTGAAAATAATCGTTCAGCGCATTGAATGTCACTTCAGAAACTTCAATCTCGCTGAGATGAATGGGGCGGTTCTGCAAATAGCGGTAGGAAAAATGAAAATCGTTTGGGTCTTGTCTGAATAAACGAATCAGACCCGGGTCGATGTATTGATAATGGTAAATGTATTCGCCAAATTGAATGGCGCTGTGGCCGCCGCTGGAATTGCCTTCGTTTGCTTCTATATACAAATAGTTGAAAGTGGCCGCTGAAGTGGTTGCTGATAGCAAACACCCGAACACAAAAATCGTAAAAGAAATGATGATTTTCATGTTCCGGTTCCTGGCTTTGCACTATCAGCTGGAATGAGTGCTGTTAAGCGTAGTTTGTAGGAGCGGGCCCATGTCCGAGATTGAACCGCCTTAGTTCGCGGGCATGGCCCGCTCCTACGGTAAAGTCTATCGACTTGTTGAGATGCCGTTTATTTTTCTGAGTCGTAACCGTCTTGAATGTGGCCCATGTTTTCTTGGCTGTAATGAGCAAAATTCTTTTTGTAGGTTTCGTAGGCAATACCCTCTACTCCGGCTTTTTTGAGGCCTTTGCCGATGGCGATATAGGTTTTAGGATTTTGATCCCAGTTGGCAATGCCGATTTTCTCGGCTATGTCGCTAATACCTTTTAGATAGCTGTTGTAATCAGCATCAGGATCGGATGATTTGACGTAGGCCATGGTGTAGTCAGCCACATCTTTTTGATATCTCTTTTCCTTATTCGATGCTGATGAAGGACTGCTGATGACCGAACTTGCCGAATCCGAAATACTGCCGGAGCTGTCTGATGAGCTCTCCGAGCTTGTTGAAAATGAGCATGCACCAAGCATGAGTGGCAAACAGACAAGCGCTAGGTTTATTCCTTTTGAAAGGGAACGGTGCGAACATAAATGCATGATTTTCTCCTGGCTGATCAAAAAAAATGGATTCATCGCGTTTATTTCGACACCTGGAATTCTTCCCTGTTTGAGCGAAGATGATGTGAGTGTCTGCATAAAACCGAAATCTGGCGTGCCTTTGGGCTCAATTGAAGGCGATTATAACAGTTCATATTAAAAGAAAGAAAAGCGGAGTGAACGCTTCGGCTTGGATAGACATAACCGGATTTCGAATCGGTCAGATTTTGTTGATTTGAATGTGATACGATTAACTGCCGTTCAAATTAACCGGCTTTATCTCTTAACTTCAACAACTTATCTGAATTAATTTTACGGGGAAAACATGAGTACTATTCATCTCATTGGTGGAGAAAAAGGCGGTGTGGGTAAATCTGTGGTTGCGCGCTTGCTGGCGCAATATATGATCGATAGCGATATTCCGTTTGTCGGATTCGATACCGACCGCTCGCATGGCGCATTGCTGCGCTTTTATACCGATTATGCATCACCTACGGTCATTGATGATTACCAAAGCCTTGATGCCATTATAGAAACTGCTGTGGAAAATCCGGGATCACGGATGTTGGTTGATCTTGCCGCTCAAACCCATTTTCCGTTGGCGAGATGGATCGATGAATCCGGCGTGCTGGAATTGGCCGAAGAGATGGGCATTGCTTTATGTTACTGGAACGTCATGGATTCCGGTAAAGATTCGGTCGAGCTCCTCAGCAAATTATTGGATCAATTCGGTTCAAAACTTAACTATGTGCTGGTGCAGAATCAATTGCGCGATGACGATTTTTCTATTTTGGAACATTCAGGTGTAAAAGATCGTGCATTGGCGTTGAATGCAAAAGTCATCACATTGAAAAAGCTGCACGCGCCGGTCATGACCAAGATTGACGGCAACAGTTCAAGTTTTTGGGCCGCGCAAAACAAGGATGGCGAGAACGCTAATGCCTTGGGGTTGCTGGAAAGGCAAAGGGTCAAAATGTGGTTAAGACATGCTTACAACGAACTGCAATCGGTTGGTATTTAATAAACTGAATGTAAATTGGCTAAATCCCATTGCAGGGACCTCGCCGATTTGAATTTAACAACATGGCGGCATTGTTTTGTGGCGATGCCGTCAGCTGCGTTGCTTGTTACGCCCATCATTTAATATGAGCATAAAACTCAGAGTCAGTTGTAATCTCCGTTTCAAGATAGAAGACGCCAGCGCATTGATATTCATGCTGCGCCCGTTCAGGGGTATCAATCAATGGATTATGCGCGAAATGTATACCATCAAGCCTTCTGTTCCGGTTATTGAAAGTACAGACAGCTATGGCAATTCCTGTCAGCGCTTAGTCGCTCCCAAAGGTAATTTAGTTATCCATAGTTCGGCTGAAGTCATTACCGATGCGCAGGCCGATTTTGCCCCTGGTTTGGGCTTTGTCGAAATTCAATACCTTCCCAATGAAGTGTTGCCGTTTTTGTTGCCAAGCCGTTATTGCGAGTCTGACCGCTTTGGTGAACTGGCCAGAGATATAGTGGCCGATGCGCTTCCGGGCTACGATCAAGTCAGTCGAATTGTTTACTGGATTAGATCATCAGTACAGTACCTTCCCGGTTCCAGTGATATTCCTCTTTCTGCAATGGAAATATACAGCCGCCGCTTCGGTGTCTGTCGTGATCTTGCTCACCTGGGCATTGCCTTATGCCGCAGTATCAGTATCCCGGCGCGTTTCGTGGCGGGTTATCTGCAGGGACTAGAACCCATGGATTTGCATGCCTGGTTTGAGGTCTTCGTAGGCGGGCGCTGGTATACCTTTGATCCTACCCAGGCAGATTTGACCGGAGGGAGAGTCGTGGTTGCGTTTGGACGTGATGCGGCGGATGTGCCGGTGTTTCACCAGTTTGGTTTGGGTTGTATTTTGAGTGCAATGGTTGTAAAGGTAGAACCCTTAGACACTCATCTCTCTGCGGTTTGATAAAGTTTCTGCCGGGTGCTGCGTGAATACATTTTGGTTTGCTTTGGCTGTAGGGTTGTGTTTTAGATAGCCCGATAAATCAATAGCCTGCGCCTTTGTTATAAGACTCGCTGAATAGTTAAGGTGATAGTAACTAGATAAGAAACAACACCTAGGATAAACTGACGGTTGTTTCTGCTTAATTTCGAATTTTATATATGACTTATTGCATTGCGGCTTCCATAGACGAAGGACTTATTTTGCTTTCTGATTCAAGGACCAATGCCGGTATCGATAATGTCAGCACGCACGGAAAAATGCATGCATTCGATACCAACAGTGACAGGACGATTATTTTACTGTGTGCAGGTAATCTGGCAACAACTCAAGCGGTTCTGGAGCAGTTGCACCGGGATAAAATCAAGAAAGCCGAAGTTAATATCAATTCTGTGGAATGTTTATCAGAGGCGGCTGATTATCTGGGTTATGTCAGTGTTGAAAAACAAAAGCAGCATCTAAGTGCCAAAGGCCAATCGGTTTTTAACCCCTCTGCGAGTTTTATACTGGCCGGTCAGATAGGCAGTGAGCCGCAAGGCGCCTATATGATTTATAGTGAAGGAAACAGTATCACCAGTTCAGCAACGACCCCTTTTTTACAAATCGGCGAGAGCAAATACGGTAAACCGATACTCGATCGATTTCTTAAATTGGGCACTTCTATAGACGAAGCCGCCCGATGCTGTTTGGTGTCCATGGATTCTACCATTCGAAGTAATGCCAGTGTGGGGCCGCCGATTGAAATGCTGATTTACCGTAAAAACAGCTTCAGACTGGATGAATATTATTGTTTTGACGATGACGATGACTATTTATTGCAACTCAGAAGAAGCTGGGAAAATAAACTTCGCGAGGCTATTGCCGGTTTACCCGCCCTGGATAAAGTCGCTGTAAAAAAAATGAGAGTGGATTTGTAAAGTATACCTTTCGCACTTCAAATTTCGGCAGTGCCTCAGGAGGCAACGGGTTGTTCGGCAAAGGCTTTGCCAGCATGGATGCAGGCATAGAGTCTACAAGGATAAATTTACGGCGTCCTTTGACGGGCACCCCGGTGCCGAATTTCGATCTACGAAGGGTATAATAAAAGATGGCAAGTCCGGATCAGGCTAATGCCCAGAATTTGTCCGGCATTAATTTTTCGGATTCTTATTTAGGGGCGATTTGAATCGCCCCTAAATAAAATTAATAAGTGGGAAGTTATATCAGGTCATCAAGACATTCAATCTTTCTCTGCTTTTACAATTTTACCGGTAGCGGCATCGACTTCGACTTCCATTTCGCTTCCATCCTCCATTTTGATTTCGAACTCGTAGATTGCAATTCCGTTTTCAATTTCATATTCCACTTCGGTAATTGTGCCGGGATGCGCTTCCAGGGCAATTTTACGCGCTTGTGTTTCGTCGATTTTTTTTAATGCTGTAAACGCAGGGTGATCAGCGCTAGTTAATTCCTGTTCAGTTTCGATGATTTTACCGCTGGCCTTATCGCACTTTATTTCCCATTTATTGCCGTCAGCTGACTTAATATCAATTTCATAGACTTCCATACCTTTTTCTTTTTCCAGTTCGATCTTGGTGATTTCACCTTGAGCGATTTTGTTAGCGGCATTGCGGCACACGTCCATTGGACTATTTTCCTGGGCTAAGGCGCTGGATGCGATTAAAGTTAACAGTCCTGCCAAACAGTATCGGATGTTCATAACAATTTCCTCTAAAAAAACAGCTGAAGTTGGGAGCTAATAGTAACCCGTTATTCTGAGAGAAGGTATAAGGGGCAATACGCACTAAGAGACAGGCAATGTAAATAAACCTGTTGATTATGAGAAAGCTTTTATACAGTTAATATGTAGATTGTTCGAGCTGAATCGAGTCGGAATATAGACGATTCTAAAACGCGTTTACCGGTCTGGTAAATGATAAAAATACCGCTCACTCTAGGAGGGATCTCAGGGTGAACGGCATTTTGAGTCAATCAACGGCTCTTTGTTAAGCTAAAAATTAAATAATTCAAATTAGAAACTCCATCTCACGCCGCCCATCATTTGAAAGCCTTGACCTGGGTGAATACCGTCGATTCGGCTGGCAATGTATTTTTTGTTGCTCAAGTTGTAGCCGTTCATGAAGATATTCACATCTTTGATGACTTGGTAATTGGCCGAGACATTGTAAGTCGTATAACCGGGAATGATGCCTTTTTGCCCATCTTCATCCTCGTCAACGGTGTTTTCAATATCGCTGAATTGTTCACTCACGCCTTGTATGCCAAAACGCAGATCCAGGCCCCAGGGTGTTTCAACACCAATATTGGCATTGACTAAATGTTCAGGTGTATAGGGTAAGCGACTGTCTTTTACAATCGCTGCACTCGCCACATTACTGTCGAAATACGCATCGGTATAGGTATATGAAGTTGTAAGGTAATAGTTGTATTCAGTACCGAACAGTTTGTCCGAATCAAGACGGAAAGCTGTTTCCATGCCTTGGTGAACACTTTCTCCAGCATTGATCCATAAATCCTCGTCCACTTCAATTTGGTTGACGATTTGGTCTTCGAAATCAATGCGGAAATAGGTCAATTCGGCACTGATGCCTGGAATTGGTGAGGTGCGCACACCGGCTTCGTAATTTAAACTCATTTCCGGATTCACTTGTCTTAAAACACCGCTCTCCGGATCCAAGACGTCGTCAATTCGCGCAGGGGCAAAGCCTCTATGTATGCCGGCAAATAAAGTGACATTGTCTATGCCGTTGTAGGTCGCGCCGATACCGGGTAAGGCTTCAGTGCGTGAATAGGATTCAGAGGCTTTGTTGATGTGGTTGGTATTTTCCTGTTCGTAGTGTTCTACACGAATGCCGGGCGTGACGGTAAAATCGCCCAGGAAAAAGCGGTTCTGAGCAAAGAAAGACATGGCTTGCGTATCCAATGAATTATCTTGGTGACGATTTCGACCATGATTATTGGGTCCTGTGCCTTGTGATGTGTCTCTGGGTCCGTCATTGCCTACATAGCGGTCCCGGTCGGCCCATTCGAAGTGACCACGAATTCCCGTCGTGGTTTCACTTTGCACACCGAATAAATTGTGCGTAAATACCAGTTTGGGCTCTATTCCGAAAACATTGTAGGTTCTGGGGCGTTGTTCATTGCCGCAGCTTGGCGCCACGTCTGCGGAAATCGCTTCACCTCGAACAGTACAGTTGTTCATCGATGAGGAGTCATTCGCCTGGCGTATCGATTCGCGGAACATATGGTTGCCGTAGATGTTGGTGCTGAATTGCATCGAATCGGACACGTCGAATTCATATAAGGCTTGACCCGAATAGCGGCGAACTTCGAAGGTATCGTTCCGCAAAAAATTGGTGCGCGGGTTGTTGCGGTACATTGCACGGGTGATGCCTGCTTCACCCATGTCCGCGTCTTCATGAGTCAATGTGCCTTTCAGCATGAGACGGTGCCGGTCATTGAATTTGATCAAACTTTTCAACGCTAAATCGTCAACTTCCTGGTGCTGGCCGCTTCGATTGCCATCAGCCTCCTGCCTAATATAATCCAGGGAAAGGCCGACATTATCGATGGTACCGCCCATTCTCAGATGGGTGTCGTAATAACCGTTATTACCGCCTGCAGCCGAAATTGAACCGGCAAATTCTTCAGGAATAGGCGCACTGACAAAGTTAATCGCACCTCCTACGGTTTGTGGTCCATACATGATTTGACCAGAGCCTTTTAAAACTTCGATATGATCGACTCGTTTACTGGACGGCAGGTAATGGTTACTGGGGTCACCGTAAGGCGCCAACTGAATGGGTGCGCCGTCTTCCAATAACTGGGTCCGGGTTGAGCGTCTAGGATCCAGGCCGCGAATACCGATATTGATCCGGCGTCCCAGCACGTCTTCGTCGACTATATGAATACCCGGCACGGTGCGTAAGGCATCTTTATTGGATAAGGGACCTTGACGATCCAGTGTGGTTTTGTCGATAACGAAGGCAGACCCCGGTATGTGCTCCAGCTGCGTAGGCGCTTCACCGATAATTTCCAGGCTGGGCAATTGCAGGGCCGGTGGCGCATCGTCGAACCTTTCTGCCATGGCTGCCGGTATATTCAGGGCAGTCAATACCGCAACAGTAATCAAGGCCTGTTTTTTACGGGCAAAGACAGGTTCACAAGGCGAGCCAAGGTTATTTCCGGTGTGTAATAAACTCGTATTGCTATCGGGTTTGTTTAAGGACATGGTTATACGCTCATTAGCCATTTATATAAGAAGCGAACTATTCTAGTGAGCATTTTTCATGATCCCTATAGGAAAAAATCCCTTATGTAAGCGCGGCGGTCTTAGCTCGATAAGTGTTATGTTCGATAAAAAAAATTTATGGCAGGGCAGATATCGTTAAAAGAACGTTACCAGGTAGCTTGTTTTGACCTGTTGAAATACTTATAAACCGCCACATTGCTAGGGTTTAACTTATCGATATCTTGATAAATTTGTGAATATTAGGGATTACTAATAATATTGCGATACATTTGCGCAAATGTGAGCGTAAAATGTCAATTCAGTACTCACAACAAGGGGAAAATCATGAAAAAAATTAATTTGGCTGCAATTCTGCTGGTTTTGTCGGCTTTTACAGGGATAGTCAGTGCCGAAGTTGCCTTTCAGTCCAATCAAGATGTTCAAGGAGCCTGGAAGCTTGAATACACTAAAAAAACAGCCAGCTCTACAGAAAAAATCCCAAGGGAAGACTCATGGGCATTCAGTGGCGATAAAGTCACAATTACTCATATTCCCAGAGAAGGTATCTATTACGATCAAACGCCCGTCAACTATTTAGTTGAAGACGGAAAATTAAAAATATCTCTTTTGGGCCGGTCTGATAAATTTGATACTTTTTCTCTGGTTGAAAAAGACGATAAAAGCATGACGTTAAAAGGTAAATACGGCGATATTTATCATTTTATAAAAAAATAAAGGCACTTCTATTCTAAATATAGAGCTCGCTAAGTGAGCAAAACCCGCAGTGAAAGGCCGAGACCTTTTGCTGCGGGCAATCTTTCGTTTTTAGCCAGTCTGTACTTACTGATATTTTTGTTAAAACGCTTGACGAAAGGTCTGATTAAGTTAGAATACGCCCTCTTTTGCGGAGCGGTAGTTCAGTTGGTTAGAATACCGGCCTGTCACGCCGGGGGTCGCGGGTTCGAGCCCCGTCCGCTCCGCCAAAGTATTTCTGCAATCATGCGGAAAATCTGCATTTCGAATGTTCACTCCTTTTTGCTTAAATCCTGCTCCAAATCATCTTGATAATACCCGTCAACATCATGTCGTCGTTTTTTATGCGGGTAGACATTTCTTCATAAGAAAACCAGGCACCGGTTTCAATTTCATCGGTGTTTAAACAAAACGGGCCGTTTGCTACGCCCTGATAAACCTGAATAAATTCCTTGCCGGTAACCGCTGCAGCAGGAATTTTAAATAAAAATTCAAGAGGGCAGTCAATCAGCCCTAACTCTTCCTGAAGTTCCCGATAAGCACATTGCTCATACGTTTCGCCTGCATCAACATGTCCTGCAGCTGAACTATCCCAAAGTCCCGGATTGATATCCTTTGACAGTGATCGTTTCTGTAAAAAAAGGGAATGATCATCATTAAACAGCAGGATATGAACGGCCCGATGTTTTAATCCCGCAGCATGGATGCGTTGTCTTGAATCTATTCCCATTATTTGGTCATTATCATCGACCACATTAAGCCATTCTGTTAGCATTCTAATCCAGAGATATTGTTTATAATCAGACGCTAAATTATAAGCCACTAGTGACTTGCTTAAGCTAGAAATGTGGGGCTAAGACAGGGAAGTAAAGTGGAAGGAGCCGATTTTTGTGATTACAACCGCCTAAACTCAATGATAAATCATTGAATAAAGGCGGTTATCACTATCTCCGAGCAACAGTGTATCAGTGTGAATTAAATTTCAAATAGGCGATTAGGTTTATAAAATATAAACCTATTGTTTATATTAGGGTTGCCATGGATAAATTAAATAACATCAGGGTTTTTTGCCGGATTGTCGAACTGGGTACTTTTGTTGCCGTTGCCAGAGAGATCAATGTATCGGCGATGATGGTGAGTAAATACATTGCGCAGTTGGAAGAGTCTCTGGGCGTTGCTTTGTTAAACAGAACTACGCGCCGTATCAGTCTGACCGAAGCCGGTGAAAGTTACTACGCCCGCAGTAAACCCTTGTTAGAGGAATTGGCGGAACTGGATGAGGATATTTCTGAATTAGGCAAAAATGTCAAAGGCATATTGAAAGTGACTGCGCCCATCGATTTTGGCGGGATTTATGTGGTGCCGGCCATTGAGGCTTATCAAAACCAGCATCCGAACGTGAAAATCATGATGTCTTTACAGAACAGCCATATCAATCTGAGCGAGGGAATTTATGATGTTTCAATTGTTGTTTCCAATTCGGTTGATCTGGGGGTCGTTGCGCGAAAAATTGCCGAAACCAAGTTATGCACTTATGCATCACCGGCTTATATTGCCAAATACGGCGAGCCGCGCGATATCGATGAATTGAATCAGCACTTGTGCCTGCATTATATCGATACGCCCCATGAAGATTTTTGGGTTTTTAATGTGGCCGGTGAAGAGAAAAAACTTAGAACAACCTGGCATTTTGCCTCCAATAACGGGAGAGCGCTTTGTCAGGCGGCATCTTTGGGTATGGGAATTACTCAGGCACCGGAATTATCGGTGGCTAATTATCTGGAACAAGGCCGATTGGTCGAAATTCTGCAGGATTTCCGGATACCGGCGCTGTCTATTTACGCGACCTACATGCAAAGACGGTTTATTCCGGCCAAAATAACCACTTTTGTAAATTTTATGAGTCATTTTTTTGATAAACAAAATTTTGAGAGTATTCATAAATTTTAGTAAAAGTAGGATCTCAAATAAAACTCAAAATTAAATCAAAATCACTGGATTTGATGGGCGATCAGAACTAATCAGCTAAAATTAAGTCACATCTCCGTTATAAAAAACCGGGAAAAGAATGAGTCAACCCAATGGGGTTCAATCTGAATCTCAAGTTGGTCAGCCAAAAATTAATCTGAGGTAACCCACTATGTCTACCTGGCTCAGCAAGTTGGAAAAAGAAGAATTTGCCGCTCAACTCAGAGCGCATTTTGCTGAAATCCGGAATGAGCTTATCAGGGAATCGCAATTGCATAAGGGACCTGAAGACACTCAAAATCAAAGTGACAGTGAATATGATGGATATCTGGATTTACTTTTTGATTTGAATTTCGGTCTTGTTGATTTGGCTGAATCCAGTCAGGGTCTGCAAGGCTTATCCTTATTATCGTCTGAGCTGGGTCATAAAAATAATGGAAAAGGAAGTCTCATTTAACATTAATTAATGTAGGTAAAATGAGTTCATGACGTTTTTGAATCCGCATTTAAACTTACCCCATACCCCTCAATAATGGGTTTGATCGAATAATGGTTGTATCAGACTGATTATTTGATTGCCGCTTAGTTATCCATCAATAGCTATCATAAAGCTTTGTCCGGATGCCTCTTGAATGAACCCTTTTATAAACTTCGTGTCACAGGGATTCATCATCATTATCGGACTGTTAATCTGATGAGAGCAGTTGAAATCTGCTAGAGTCTGTTAAACTGCATTCATGATTTATATTTCTTTTTACAAATGGCCTGAACAATTTATCGGCATTTAATAAGCCTGAAGTCTTGGCCAATTTCATTACTTCCATCTTGATTCAATCAGGCGTCATATCCGGCGCAAACAAACTATGCTTAAACGATCTTTAATTATCCTGCTGATTACGCTATTCATTTTTGGTGGCTTATTCGGATTGAAATTCCATCAAATAAGTCAATCGGCTGAGGCATTTAAGCCGCCGCCACCGCCGATTGTGGCGGTTACTGAAGTTATACAGGAGGATTGGCCGTCGACCATAACGGCCGTCGGGTCATTTGTCGCAGTGGCTGGTATTGATGTCAGCAGCGAGGTGACCGGAATTGTCAAAGCCATTCATTTCGAATCCGGGCAAACAGTAAAAAAAGGGCAACTGCTTCTTGAACTCGACGCGTCTACAGATCGGGCTGAACTCGATGGGTTGCAGGCTGAATTGAGGTTTGCTGAAGTGAGGTTCGATAGAAGCGCTCAATTAATCGATAAAAAATTTGTTGCAAAGTCTATCTATGATCAGAACAAAGCGTTGCTGGAAGAGGCGATTGCAGCCGTACAGACCAAGAAAACGCTGATCGACAAAAAAATGATTCGAGCGCCATTTGACGGTGAAATTGGGATTCGTCAGGTGAATTTAGGCCAGTATCTTGCGCCCGGTTCTGCCATTGTATCGCTGCAAAAACTGGATCCTATTTACATTGATTTTACGGTCCCTGAGCGAGATTTGAGCGGCATAAAAATAAATCAACAGATTACAGCGAGTATTCAGGCCTATCCTGAGCAGGTTTTTACAGGAAAAATCAGTGCCGTCAGTCCTGCCCTGGATCAGGATTCCCGCTCAGTTAAAATTCGCGCGGTACTGGGTAATAAAATGCGATATTTGCGCCCGGGAATGTTCGCTCAGGTCAATATATTATCGCAACAGCCGCTGAAAGTGCTGACGATACCGGATACGGCCATCACCTACAATCCCTATGGCAGTACCGCCTTTGTTGTCGTGTCCGGGGAGCAAGGATTTACAGTTCAGAATAGACAGGTCGAAACCGGAATAACCAAAGCCGGCCGAGTTCAGATTGTTAAAGGCTTAAATCAGGGAGAAAAAGTCGTCAGTGCCGGACAAGTTAAATTGCGTAATGACATGCCTGTGACGCTTGATAACAAACCCGCTCCTGGAGAAAGAGAGGGGCAGCCGTGAAATTTACTGATTTGTTTATTGAACGGCCGGTACTGTCCAGCGTAATCAGCTTGCTGATCCTGGTTATCGGCTTAAGGTCGTTGACGGCGTTAGAATTGCGTCAATACCCCGAGACTGAAAATACCGTAGTGACGGTGACCACCTCTTATCCAGGCGCGAGCAGCGATCTGGTTCAGGGCTTTATCACCACGCCTTTGCAACAGGCGATAGCAGAGGCCGATGGCATTGATTATCTATCATCGAGCAGCCGCCAGGGGATTTCGACCATTGAGGCGCATATGCGGCTCAATTATGATCCGAATGCTGCCGTATCCGAAATACAGGCCAAAGTCGCCAGTCAGCGCAATGTTTTGCCTTCAGAATCTGAAGATCCGGTCATTACCTCGCAAACCGGTGATACCACTGCTTTGATGTATATCGCCTTGTACAGCGATACGATGTCTGCCTCTCAGATCAGCGATTATATGCTCCGGGTTGTGCAGCCTAAAATTCAGGCGGTACCGGGCGTTGGAAAAGCCAAGCTGTTAGGTAACAAAACCTTTGCCATGCGGATCTGGCTTAAGCCTGAACGCATGGCGGCATTAGGCATAACGGCAGAGGATGTCTCCGATGTGCTCGAGGACAATAATTACCTTTCAGGAGCCGGACAAACCAAAGGTAATTTCGTCAAAATCGATTTGAGTGCGACGACCGATGTGATCGATGAAGCCGGATTCAATAATCTGGTGGTAGGCAACCGCAACGGAACTTTGGTCAGATTAAGAGATATTGCCGATACTGAAATGGGCAGCGAAGATTATGAATCGGTCAACTGGTATAAAGGGAAAATAGCCATTTTTATGGGCGTTGAGCAAGCGCCAGGTGCCAATCCCTTGACGGTTGCCAATGCGGTCAGGGCTCAGTTGACGGAAATTGAAAAGGATTTGCCGGAATCGCTGAATGTCTTGCTGCCTTATGATGCCAGCCAGTTCATCCAGGATTCGATTGATGAAGTATTTCGGACATTGTTCGAGGCAGTCATCATCGTTTTGTTGATCATCTATTTGACGCTGGGATCTGTCCGGGCGGCTTTGGTGCCATCGATAACCGTGCCGTTGTCGTTGGTTGGCGGCGCAATTCTGATGCTCTCATTGGGCTATTCGATTAACTTGCTGACCATGCTGGCCATGGTGCTGGCAATTGGCTTGGTGGTCGATGATGCCATTATTGTGGTGGAAAATATTCACCGGCATATTGAAATGGGGGAGTCCCGGATTGATGCGGCAATATACGGAACTCGAGAGTTGGTGTTGCCTGTTGTAGCAACCACGGTGGCTATCATCGCCGTTTATCTGCCTATCGGATTCATGGGAGGGCTGGTCGGTACATTATTCACAGAGTTTGCCTTTTCATTGGTCGGAGCCGTTATTATTTCCAGTATCGTGGCACTTACCTTAGCGCCGATGCTCAGTTCCAAAGTACTGAAAGAGAAAGGCCAGGCAGGCCGCTTTGAAATTTTTGTGGAACACGCGTTTACCCGCTTGTCCGAGGGATACCAGCGCACTTTGCGGCCCTTGTTAGACTATCCGTCATCGATTGCAGCATTTGCTGTGTTGGTCATGATCAGTATTTATTTCATGTTTAATTTTTCGCAAAAGGAATTGGCACCGACAGAAGATCAGAGCATTCTGTTTTTTATGGCGACAGGTCCGCAAACAGCCACTTTGGACTACAACGAAACCTATACCCGGGAGCTGATCAACGTTTTTGAAACATTTCCTGAATACAAAGAGAGTTTTTTGTTGCTGGGTTTTGGTGGCGATAACAATGTGGTATTCGGCGGCTTTAAAATGCCTTCAGCTTTTGATCGTGAACGCTCTCAAATGGCGATTCAGCCGGACCTGCAGACCAAAGTAAACAACATAGCCGGATTTCAAACAGCTATCATTCCAAGGCCCAGTTTGCCCGGTTCCGGCGGTGGTTTGCCTTTGCAATTCGTCATGATCACTGATTCCGATTATCAAACACTGGATAAGGTTGCGGATCAGATTGTTAGCAACGCGATGCAGAGTGGACGTTTTTCTTTTTTGATGAAGGACGTCGAATTTAACCGGCCCAAAGCAACCTTGGTAATAGATAGAGACAGAGCGGCGGATTTGGGTCTTACGATGCAGGAAATCGGTAAAAATCTGGCGACCCTGTTAGGCGGGCAGTATGTCAACCGGTTCAGTCTGCAAGGCCGAAGCTACAAAGTAATTCCTCAGGTTGATGATTTGGCCCGACTGGATACCAGTAAATTCGATAATTATTACCTGAGAACGGCGTCAGGAGGGCAGGTGCCTCTATCCTCTCTGGTGCGTATCGAGCATTCGGTTGAACCGAGTAAACGGACCCAGTTTCAGCAGCTGAATAGTTTGACATTAAACGGCATGATGGCGCCGGGTGTGTCGTTAGGCGATGCGATGGCCTATCTTGAACAGGAGGCTGAAACCGTTTTTCCTCGTGGTTTCAGTCATGATTACACAGGAAGTTCAAGGCAATACGCGCAACAAGGCAGCGCCTTGATTGTAACTTTCTTCATGTCTTTATTAGTTATTTATCTGATGCTGGCGGCTCAATTTGAAAGCTGGCGCGATCCGCTGATTATTTTGATCTCGGTGCCGTTATCGATAGCCAGTGCATTGGCTTTTATTATGCTGGGTTTTGCCACAATCAATATCTATACCCAGGTTGGATTGATTACCTTGGTCGGTTTGATAGCAAAAAACGGCATATTGATTGTTGAGTTTGCAAATCAGCTGCAGCTTACGGAAGGCATGTCCAAGCGCGATGCGATTGAAGAGTCTTCAAAAATCAGGCTGCGACCAGTATTGATGACGACGGTTTCAATGATAGTGGCGATGGTACCCCTGTTAATGGCATCAGGCCCCGGAGCAGCCAGCCGATTTGATATCGGTTTGGTTATCGCCAGTGGATTGGGGGTTGGCACCTTGTTTACTTTGTTTGTCGTGCCCGCATTTTATTTATTGATTGCGCGAGATCGTAGTCTGGAGGTTAAAAAAACGTTACCCATAGTCTAAATCTGATTTTGCCCGGCCATTTTGCCTATCAGGAAGGCACTGTGTGCCGGAAATTAATACTTTATAAAGGCTGGAGCTTTAAAATTATCCAGGCTGCAATTTGCAGCATTATAAGCAAAATTTATACGCTAGGCGGCAAACGGCAAGACCAAAGAGTTGATCTTTTTTTTCAAACATGTCAGGAAAGTTCTGCGTTTTATTTTGAAAAAATGAAAACAAGATCACAATATTTTTTATTTAAGCTAAATTTAAGACAGACTGTTAAGAATGAGTCTGTATTAAATTGATTAACAAACAGAAGTATCAACTATGACAAAGCATATTTTAGAAAACCATGGTCACGACGAGGATAGTGTGGTTGCGTCAAGGCGGCGGTTCTTGAAAAACATGGCTTATGGCACACTGCTGACGATAGGAACACCTGTCATTGCCAACGCATCGGTAAGACGTTTTCCGGTTTATAAAACGTTGGCTTTTCAAAACATGCACACCGGCGACAAGTTAAAATTGACTTATTTCGAGCAAGGCCGTTATATCAGCGAGGCATTGCGGGAGATCAATTATTTGCTTCGCGACTATCGTTCAGGCGATGTGCATCCTATTGATCCTGCTTTACTTGACCAATTGTATGATCTTCGGATGATGTTAGGGGTCAATAAACCTTTCAATATCTTGTCGGCTTACCGGTCTCCATCTACGAATGCCATCTTGAGAAAACATACTCACGGTGTTGCAAAGCACAGCTTGCACATGCAGGGAAAAGCTGTAGACATTCGGTTGCCGGGTGTGGATACAAGAAGAATTCGGAATGCCGCTTTGGCTATGCGCCAAGGCGGGGTAGGCTACTATGGCCATTCTGATTTCGTGCATATTGATACCGGAGATTTTAGAACCTGGTGATTTTTCAATAATTCATTCATCGCATCTTCTCACCCCAACTATTTTATTGGGTGTATGTGCTTGATTTCAAATCTCGCATGAATAAGTCCTTGTGGCTTCTGCAACATTCCTGTTGCAGAAGCCTTTTTAATCAATTACCTACACCCTTTATTCGTATTGGGAGAGCAGTTACGCTTCGTATTAAAGAAACGGTACATTTTTTTAATATCTACCGCTTTTTTATTAGTGTATTTTCCTTGCCCGTTTTATAGAAAGCGGATTGTGGTAAGTCTTTTCAGGCCTGACCGGCTTCATAGCGAAGGCTCTCTTAAATTCCCTCCAGCTAATTCATGCGTTTTTACGGTCTAGCCTAAATTTGGCGGATTCAAGAAATCAAAGTGAACCATATGAGTGCAAAAAACAACAAAATCGTGTGATTCAAAAGCTGTCATATTATTTTAATAAATAAAATGTACAGTTTTATCAGGGAGATATATTGAAAATTACGATTTTGGCACAATATTAGCTTATGTTGCTATATATCGACAAATACCAGTTGTTTTTTCCCAGCCTTGGATATGTTATTTGTTTCATGATTTTTATCCAGGCTGAGCACCCTGAAGACAACGGTTTGATGGTTTGAATAATGGGAGAAATGCTATGTTAAACCCTGTTAATTTATCCTCTGATGTTTTGGGCGCATTACTGGATTGGAGTGATATCAGTACCGGCCGGTTAGCATCGGCGGCATTGTTGATGTTTTTTTCGATACTGTTGTCCCTGGAAGCGCATTCGCCTTATAAAAAGTGGACTTTCAAGGAGTGGTGTCAATCCTGCCGGACAAATGCCTCATTATTTTTATTTAACAGTGTGGTGCTATCGATTTTCTCGGCCGGGCTATTGCTTTTTTCAGCGGATTTAGCCGATGGCAGTGGTTTGCTTTCGATTATTGATAGTCCTCTGCTTAAAGGGGTTTTTGCGTTCTTATGGTTCGATCTGCTGTTTTATCTCTGGCACCGAGCCTGCCACCATTTTGAAGGGCTGTGGCTGTTTCATAAGGTCCATCACAGTGATGCTCATCTCAATACTTCGACTGCATTTCGGGTGCATACCCTGGAGCTCTTACTGACCAATCTTTTGAAATGCGGATCAGTCTTGTTGTTAGGCGTCGATAAGACAACGGTTTTGTTGATCGAAGCTGTGACGACATTATTTGTAATGTTTCATCACGCCAATATTGCCTTTCCCTTTGAGCGGTCGATGGGTCGGCTATTTATTGTGCCGTTTTTACATCGACTTCATCATTCCAAGGAAAGAGCCGAGCATGATCGCAATTTTGGCGCGGTTTTTTCAGTTTGGGATAGGATGTTGGGGACTGCCGCAGAAGCTGTGCCATTAGAAATCGGCTTAAAAGATAATTCATCACCAGGGTTTTGGGCTCAGCTTAAATTTGGCTTCATCAATACGGCAAAAAATGCAAAAGGCCAGTTGCCTATAATGAGCAGTGAAAATATCCAGACCATGGTAGCCGAGGCGGCTTATTACAAAGCCTTGAAGCGGGGGTTTTCAACTGGAGATACATTTAAAGATTGGGTGGAGGCGGAACGTGAGATCAGAATGCAATTCATTAGTCTGCAGAGCGAATAGAATGATGCCTTTATTACAGCCGGGTTTGGCTTTATCGAGAGAAGCCGGCTGTTCTTTACTTTAAGAGGATGAAGCAATAAGATTGCGGATGTTTGCTCGTATTGCCCTGCATAAAGGATGAATAAGCGCTGATGAAAAAGAAAGTTATTTATAGTCACGGTAAAGACAGTATGCCCTGGGGCGAGAAAACCCGGGCTTTTGCAGACGTGGCCAAGCGCCATGGGTATGTGGTTGAAAGTCCTGATTATCGGGCACAGCCGGATCCGGATGAGCGGGTTAAGCATCTATTGGCGACTGATTGGCAGGAATATAACAGCGTGGTGCTGGTGGGATCCAGTATGGGCGGCTATATATCGACGGTGGCTTCGCCTGTTATCAAACCCAAGGGGTTGTTCTTGCTGGCACCTGCTTTTTATCTGCCCGGTTACCAAATAACCGGGTTTGCTCCTGTAGCTGAGGCGATCGCCGTTTTTCATGGGTGGCAGGACGACATTGTTCCGCCTGAGCATGTCTGGCGATTTTGCCAGGCCTATCGTCTTCGCTTGAATCTTTATGACGCCGATCATCGATTGATGAGCGTGCTGCCGGAATTGACTGCTGAATTTGACCGCTTTCTTGCCGGATTGAGTTGAGAGGGTTTGATTTTAAGTCTTTCAGTTCACGCTGATTATTGGGTATGGCAAAGTATTAACTTTAAAAAATGCCCCCGCTAGCCTGCCTTTAATGGCAATCCCTTGCCGGTTGACGGATTAGGTAAAGGACCTTGGAATTAATGGCGCAGGGGTTAGAGGGGTTGAGGCTGTTTGGGGGAGGTTGCCATTTCACGTTCCTCAAGTGCCTTTTTGATCGCATTGGCATTGCTCTCAATCTTGTTTTCTATTTCGTCGTCTTTAGTTAACTGCTCCTGCAGCACCTGATGACGGTTTCGTTTTTGCTCGAATGCCTCATAGCTGTCTTTGGGCACTTTACTTTCCATCTCTTTAGTCCATACCTTTTTTTGGAGCTCCTCTTTTTGGGCTTCTTTATCAAGATAGCGTTTATGTTTTTCCTCGAAGATGGCTTGTTTCGCATTCATCGACTTCCGGATTTCCGGAGCTTGCTTTGTTTGTTCTGTCAGTCCCTGAATTGAAAATAACAGTCCAGCCAATCCAGTGGACACTAACAATAATTTTTTTATCATGTATTCTCTCTTAACTCTATAATGAGCCCAGATAGGCGGCTATTGCCTGTATCTCGGCTTCAGAAAATTGTGCGGCTACGGCCGACATAGGTCCGCCTTTCCGGTCGCCTTTCTTGAAAGCGGTTAATTGTTTGATCAGGTAATCAGGCTGCTGGCCGGCTAAGCGAGGGATATGATGGTTGCCTTTTAAAGCTGCGCCATGGCAGCCCATACATTGGCTAACCAGCGCCGAACCTTGTTTTAACAGGGCCGGTTCACCACCTGCGCTTTGGGGTTGCTGGCTGTTGAAAAAGGCTGCGAGCTGTTCCATCTCGGATTGACTCAGACTAGCGGCCTGAGCGTTCATGATTGAATTTTTCCTGCGACCTTCTTTAAAGGCTTTAAGCTGTGCAATCAGGTAGGCCGTTTGTTGTCCTGCCAGATTAGGAAAATCGGCAGAGCCGCTAGTGCCCTGAGCGCCGTGGCAACCTGAGCAATTGGTGGCCAGTTTTTCTCCGGCTGAAGTTTCCGCCGCGGAGCAGGGCATGGCAAGCAAACCAATGATTGACGTGTATAAAAGCCATAAAGATTTTTGGTTTAGCATGACAGTCTCCCGTTTTTAAATAAGAGGGAAGGTGGACATTGTGTTTACAGGCTTCTTTTTAGCAATAGCGATAATTTGAGAGCCGGACTTCACTATAAACCCAGATTAACCTTTATGTCAGTAAATTATTATTCATCAATTCAGTGTCATGACCATCCTTGTTAATAACCCTCCAATTCCTGCTATTGGCGTTAGCGGTATCGTATTTAACGCCCAGCATAACGTGTTGCTGATCAAGCGCAATCAGCCACCGGCTTTGGGGCTTTGGTCCATTCCAGGAGGCAAACTGGAGGCCGGAGAAACGTTGGTCGAAGCGTGCCGTCGCGAAGTTAAGGAAGAAACCGGCATGGATATTCGGGTAGTGTCGATAGTCGCCGTGGTGGAAAGGAAGATTGATCGGTTTCACTATATCATCGTTGATTTTTTGGCTGAACTTGAGTCGGTTTGTTCTGCTACGCCTGTTGCCCAGACCGACGTTTCAGAAGCCCGCTGGGTCAGTATGCAGCAATTGGATGATTTTGAGTTGGTGCCAGGACTTAAGGAAATCATGGTCAGAACCTATGATGCTTTTTGCCGAGGAGAATATCCGGGGTTTTGTGATGCTTCAAGCGTAGGTTCGGACTTCATCCTGCCGGCGTAAGGCGGTTTTTTAATTCAGATCATCAAAAAGAAAAGATATCTGCTAACCCCTTCTCATTTTTTTGGGGTAATTACAACAAAAGAAATTATTTCGCGTAGGTTGGGTTGCATGCTTTTCGCAACCCAACAATTAACGCCATGGCCTTGAAATGTTGGGTTGGCTATCGCCAACCGCAACCTACAGGATGCATCACTTTTGTTTTGGAGTTGCGCTGAGTAGTTACAAAGAAAATAGCTCAAATCAAGGTGCGGCTTTACTGTCTGACTTTACAAATTTAGGTCCTGTACATTAGGATGCATCCCATAATTACAATAAAAAATGTGTGTATACTTTTCGCACTTCAAAATACGCTGCCTCTATTCACTCGCTTGTTGACGGTCTAAATGGCTTCAGAAATTGGCCAATGCCGGAATAATAGTTTTAAAGCCTGGGTTTAGGGGGAACTGAAGAATGATATTTGAAGTGCGTGACAATATTTAAGTCCCTCGCTAAAAGTCATGCCATTGCCGATTTGATAGTGATTTGTCAGATCAACGCAAAACATCGAATCCATAAGTTCATCATAATTTTTTAATCATTCAAGGGGAAGGCCATGAATCAGCTGAGTGAAGAAGAGCGCAAACGAATTCTCGAAAGCGCACCGATAGGCACCTGGGTGCTGTTATTGACAGTGGGGGCTACGATGGTTGTTGCCTGGCTGTTTTTGTATTATGGCGTTTTTTTACCGCGCGGCGGCATTCAATAGGGGGCGGTGATGCATATTGATCCTTTAGAGAGGAAATGGGCTTATACGGCACTGGGTATGGCGGGTCTTTTTGTCAGCATCATTATGGTTGATGCATTGATCCACGGAATCAATGCGCCCAGTCATGTTGAAACGATTGATTCGGCGCGCCTGCATTTAAGCGAGGAGTTTGCCGAAGATAATCTGGGCGTCAAGGTTGACGCCCAAGGCGATATCACAGTAAGAATGGTCGCAGGCCGTTATTCATTTTATCCCAAGCACATTTCGGTGCCTTCGGAAACCAAAGTGACATTTAGATGGGTCAGTACCGATGTCCTGCATGGCGTCCATATTCCTATGACGAATATGAGTACGATGATTGTGCCAGGCTATGTGGCTCAGGTTACAACCTCTTTTCCAAAACCGGGGGAGTACCCTGTTTTGTGCAATGAATATTGCGGGCTGGGTCATGATCACATGTGGAGCAATATTTCTGTCGTTGCCAAGGAAAACTGGACGGCTTCGACCAACGCGCCTGTTACCGGAGATGCGAAATGAATAATGCGGTAGAAAATAAATTTATCCTGAGCCACCTGTGGGTTGCTTTTATTGCTTTCATACTGGCGTGTTTTATGGGGGTTTATCAGGTCCTCGAGCGCAGCGGATTTATTGAAGCACTGACTTCTCCTTCCGTGTACTTTGCCTCGGTGAGTACTCACGGCGTGTTGATGGCATTTGTTCTGACCACCTTTTTTATTATGGGGTTTGGGTATTATGTTGCATCAACCAGTCTGAAAATGCCGATCTGGAATAAACCTTTGGCTTGGACTGGTTTCTCAATTGCCTTGGGCGGCACAGTGCTGGCCGCGATTCCGTTATTGATAGGCAAAGCCTCGGTTCTTTACACGTTCTATCCTCCGTTACTGGCCCATGTCTCTTTCTATATCGGAGCGACATTGCTGGTCGTGGGTTCGTGGTTTTGGTGCGCCATCATGGTGGTGATGTTCTACCAGTGGAAAAATGCGAATCCCAATCAGCCGGTGCCGTTGGCAATGTTTGCCACGACTGCCAATGCTTTATTGTGGTTGTGGACCAGCGCCGGAGTGGCATTGGAAGTCTTGTTTCAGTTGATACCATTGGCTTTGGGCTGGATGGATACCATTGATCCGGGTCTGGCCAGAACGCTCTTCGCCTGGACCTTGCACCCAATTGTTTACTTCTGGTTGATTCCCAGTTACACCGCCTTTTATGTGTTCGTGCCCAAACAAGCCGGCGGGTTTTTGTTCAGTGATGAAATGGCGCGCGTTGCTTTTATTATTCTGGTGGTATTCGGATTACCCATCGGCTTTCACCATTTATACATGGATCCTGAGCAAGCCAGCGGATGGAAGTTGCTGCATGCCTTCGGTACCTTTGTGGTCAGTTTTCCGACGCTGATTACCGGATTTACCGTTATTGCATCACTGGAAATTGCAGGTCGCTTGCGAGGTGGAAAAGGCTTGTTCGGCTGGATAGGTACTTTGCCCTGGACAAACCCCATGACGCTTTCTGTGATATTGGCGTTGCTGATGCTGATATTCGGCGGATTTGGCGGTTTGGTTAATGCCAGCTATGCGATGAACGCGATGGTACATAATACGGCATGGGTTCCCGGACATTTTCATCTGATTTTTGGTGGAACCACCATCATCATGTATTTCGCTATCGCTTATTATTTCTGGCCGATTTTGACCCGCAAACCGTTGTTTTCGGATTCGCTGGCGCTGATACAGCTATGGACCTGGTTTATCGGTATGGCGATTATGACAACACCCTGGCATGTACTGGGCTTGTTGGGTCAGCCTCGTCGAATTTCGAGTGTGGCCTATAACAGTCTGCTGACTTTATCCTGGGATCCTTACGAATTTGTCATGATTTTCGGCGGTTTTGTGTTGTTGGGTTCAGCCTGCCTGTTTATCTACAATGTGGCCAAAACTCAATTGAGTTCTGCGTCTGCCGAGTTTGTGCAGCAAGTCGAATATGCTGAACCGATTCATGCGGTCGAATCGTTACCCGAATATCTCAATGACTTTAAACTTTGGAACAAGGTGATTGCCGTCCTGATGTTTATCAGTTTCGGTGTGCCGATTTTACAATTTTTCTTTATGGATACCTTTGGTTCTAGCGGTTGGGGTTATTGATCATGAAATATATTATTCTGTTTATTTCTTTACTCGCCCCTGTGCTCGCTAGTGCAGGTCCTTCGACCGAGGTTGCCTGGACGCCGGAAACGCTTAATCGGGTCAAAGAGGCTGATCTGGTCAAAGGAAAAAAGCTGGCCGAATCTTGTGCCGGATGCCATGGCGAAAACGGGGTTAGCGCAATGTCCGAGTATCCGTCACTGGCAGGGCAAGTTGCCAATTACACTTACAAGCAATTAATGGATTATGCCAAAGGTCACCGAGTCAATACCTTGATGACATCCATTGCTGGCGGCCTGAGCGAGCAAGACGCCGCCGATTTAGCCGGCTGGTTCAGTTCTCTACCGCGACCTGCGGCAAAGAAAGCTGATAATGAATTGGCCAAAGCGCTCAAATTGGTTGAGGCGGGCGACGGCAAGCGGATTATTCCACCCTGTTTTACCTGCCACGGTGGTAATGGCCAAGGCGAAAAGATGGATATTCCCGCGCTGGCCGGTCAACAAGCAGACTATACGGCGAATACCTTGCTGGCTTATAAAAAAGGCGAGCGCCATAATGATATCTACAGCCGGATGCGGTTGATAGTCCAGCAGCTCAGTGAATCTGAAATCAGAGAGCTGGCGCAGTATTATCAACAAATGGAGTAATTATTCAGCGTAGGTTGATGCTTTTGACAACCCAACGAATAACGTTCTGGCCTTGAAAAGTTGGGTTGGCTATCGCCAAACGCAACCTAAACGCTGAATCATCTTGGTTTTGTTGCTCCCCAACGCAGGGTAAGTAAAATTTTACCCTGCCATTCACTTTTCGGCTGACAGGTTGATGCCTGTCTGCCGCTATCCAAATGCGAGGAACGCTGATCATGACCGGTAAACGTATTTTGATCGTGGGAGGAGTTGCTGGCGGCGCCAGTTGTGCTACCCGTATTCGGCGCTTGTGCGAAGAATACGAGATCATCATGTTTGAAAAAGGTTCTTATGTTTCATTTGCCAATTGTGGCTTGCCTTACTTTATCGGCGATGTGATCGTTGAAGAAGAAAAACTGTTGGTGGCAACGCCTGAGCTGTTTAAGAACCGGTTTAATATTCAGGTTTGTTCGGATACCGAAGTTTTAACTGTTGACAGAGATTCAAAAGCCTTGACCGTGCGCGACCTTAAAACGGGCGTCGATCGAATCGAGCCCTATGATGCGTTGGTATTGTCAACAGGTTCCAGCGCCGTGTGGCCTTCAATAGAAGGGATCGATTTATCCGGCATTCATGCGTTAAGAACCATACCGGACAGCCGCAAAATAAGAGCTGAACTGCCGGATATGAAACATGCCGTAGTTATGGGCGCCGGTTATCTGGGACTGGAGCTTGCCGAGAATTTGGTCAAACGCGGCGTCAAAGTGACTGTCCTGCAATCATCAGGTCAAATCATGCCTACGCTGGATCTAGAAATGGCCCGGTTCATGACCACCTATTTAATTAAGCACGGCATTGATCTGCGTTTAAATGCGCAGGTGATCAAGTTTCAGAAGGATACCGAGGATCGTCTGGTTGTGGCATTGACAGAGGGTGCGTCAATAACCACCGATGCTGTGATGATTTCCATTGGCGTCAAGCCGCAGACGGCGCTTGCCGTGCAGGCGGAATTGAGTCTGGGTGATCAGGGCGGGATTCGAGTCAATGAGTTCATGGAGACATCCGACCCCTTCATCTGGGCAGTAGGCGATGTGATAGAAGTCAAGAATGTGCTGACCGGCCAATGGCAGCTGTTTCCTTTGGCAGGGCCTGCCAACCGCCAAGGGCGTATTGCAGCTGCGAATATTGTGGCCAAGCTGTCGGGGAAAACACCGCCAATGACTTACCGGGGTGTTCAGGGGACTTCGGTGTGCGGACTGTTTGGCGTTACTGTTGCCACAACAGGTGTTAACGAGAAAATGCTGAAAGCCGCCGGCATGACCCATTTTGAAAAAGTGTATCTGCATCCCGGCAACCATGTCGGCTATTATCCCGGTGCCAAGCCTATTCACATCAAACTGTTGTACGACACACGCAACGGCATGATTCTGGGTGCGCAAGCGCTGGGTGAATCCGGTGTTGCCAGACGGATTGATGTCATATCGTCATTCATTCAGATGGGCGGTACCGTGTATGATCTGGAAGAGGCCGAACTGTGTTATGCGCCGCAATTCGGAGCAACCAAAGACCCGGTCAATCTGGCGGGCATGATTGCTGCCAATCAGTTGCGCGGCAATCATCCTTTGGCAAAATGGGAAGAATTGTTCGATAGCAACACGCACGTCAGTGATGATCAGGATGAAGCCGGTCAATGGCTTTCCTTGATTTTGCAAGACCCTTATGAACAAGCTCAAGTTGTTGATGTGCGTACCGAGGCCGAATTTGCTCAGAAGCATATTCCAGGTGCTGTGAATATTCCACTGGATGCATTAAGGCAGCGGCTTGATGAATTATCCCGGGAAAGAGAGGTTTGGGTGGTCTGCGGCGTCGGGCAGCGAGCCTATAACGCTACGCGCATTTTGCAGCAACACGGTTTTGACGTAAAAAATTTGTCAGGCGGCATGCAGACCTATGCGACATTTGAAGAGGTTGATCCGTCTAAACATTTTTTGTAACTCATTTACCTGCTCACCCCCACCTCCCATTTTATTGGGTGTAGGTGCTTGATTTTAAAGAATATATGAAACCATTCCTGTAGATCTCTGCAACATTCCTGCTACAGAAACCTTTTCAATAAAGCCGCTACACCTCCTATTTTTAGATGGATTGGCGCGGCCGCAACGTCCTTTCGGGCGGCCGTGGAACTTAAATTAACGTATAGTGCCGGTCCTTCCTGGTCTAGCCGGTTTATCGTTTGGCGTTACCGGATGAAAGAATTTACGACGCACCCCTTTTTCAAGTTCCAGCAGTCCGAACACGATTAAACCTATCGCTAAGATTTCAAAACCATGCACAAAATCTACCGGGCGAGTATCGAAAAATTGTTCCATAAAGGGCGCATAAGTGAAAATGAGCTGCAGCGTTATGACAGTGCCAACCGCATAAATGACGGCATGAGAATTAAACATGCGTTGAAAGTTTAGAGCGGAAGCCCGCAGATAACGAACACTGAGCAAATAAAACACTTCCATCATAACCAGGGTATTGACCGCATAAGTTCGTGCCTCCTCCAAACTCGATCCCTGCTGTTGGCTCCACTCGAAAATACCGAATATACCCAGAGCAAATAAACTCGATACCAAACAAATTCGCCACACTAGAAACCCGGAAAGAATCGGTTCATTTGCCGGGCGAGGCGGGCGTTGCATGATGTCGGGCGCCGGGGGATCAAAGGCCAATGCCATTGCCAAGGCTACCGAACTGACCATGTTGACCCAAAGAATTTGCAGCGGCGTAATGGGAAGGGTGAAACCAAACAAGATGGCAATAATAATGCTGATGGATTCGCCGCCGTTGACTGGTAACAAAAACACAACCGCTTTTTTCAGGTTTTCGTAGACTGTTCGGCCCTCTTTAACGGCATGAACAATGGTCGCAAAATTGTCGTCCGTAATCACCATTTCAGAGGCTTCCTTGGCTGCTTCTGTACCTTTATGACCCATCGCGATACCTACATCCGCGCGGCGTAGCGCCGGTGCGTCATTGACGCCATCGCCAGTCATCGCGACAATGGCGCCGCCGCTTTGCAACAAGGTTACCAGACGCAGTTTGTGTTCCGGACTGACTCGGGCGAAGACATCAATCTCCTGAACGCGATTCAGTAACGCCTCATCATCCATGGTGTCCAGCATTTTGCCGGTAATGGCTTCTTTGCTGTTGTTCAGATTTAACTGAGCGGCAATGCTGCAGGCGGTGACTTCATGGTCGCCGGTAATCATTTTCACACGAATGCCGGCATTATGACATTCATTGACAGCAGCAATCGCTTCGCTGCGGGGCGGATCTATCAATCCGAACAGTCCCAAAAAGATCAACCCATCGTCTAGGTCATTAAAACTAAGTTCAGTTTGATGAGGTTTTGCTGATTTATACGCCACTCCCAGTACGCGCTGACCTTGTTTGGCCAGGCTTTCAATAGCTTCATGCCAGGCATCCAGATTGATAGGCTGGTCGCCAGTCGCGGTTCGCTCTAGTGGACACATAGCCAGCAGACGTTCAGGGGCGCCTTTGACATGAATCATGGCCTCGCCTTTATGATTGTGATTCAATGTAGCCATAAACTTGTGTTCCGATTCGAAGGGAATCAGATCCCTGCGAGGCCATTCTTTCAGTACTTCATCAGAATACAGGCCGGCTTTCAATGCGGCAACCAGCAACGCTGCTTCCATAGGGTCACCGTGAATTTTGCAGGTGCCGTCAGCAAGTTCAAATGTCGAATCGTTGCAATATAATGCCGTTTGCAAGGTTGCCAGCAGGGTTGAGTCGGTCTCCGGAGCAATGGATTGTCCCGCGTATTGAAAATCGCCTGCCGGTTCATAGCCTGTGCCTGTGATATCAATAGTCCGACCTTGTGTGACTATGGAACTGACAGTCATTTCGTTGCGGGTTAACGTACCGGTTTTGTCGGAACAGATGATGCTAACGGCGCCTAGCGTTTCAACTGCCGGCAGACGCCGGATAATTGCATTACGCCGTGCCAGACTTTGCACGCCTATGGCCAGTGTCACTGTCAGAATAGCGGGCAGCCCTTCGGGTATGGCCGCGACCGCAAGTCCAACGACCGTCATGAACATATCGACAGTATCGCCGCCGCGCACGATTATGCCGAAGGCGAATACCAGTCCGGATAGAACAATGACGGCCGCTGTTACCCATCGCGCAAAGACAGCCATTTGCAACAGCAAAGGTGTGGTTAAAGTCTGGACCTGGGAAACCATTTGGCTGATGTGACCGATTTCGGTTTGAACACCCGTGCCGACAACGACACCTTTTGCCTGGCCAAACGTCACAAGCGTGCCCGAGTAGGCCAGATTAAACCGGTCGCCAAGTACGGCATCTTTAACAACTTCTTGATGCCGTTTTTCGATAGGGACTGATTCGCCGGTTAGAACAGCCTCTTGTATCTGTAAGTTTTTAACTGTGATTAAGCGTAGATCGGCCGGTACCTTATCGCCCGATTGCAACATCACAATATCGCCAGGCACCAAGTTGGCTGCCGGAATGGTTGTTTTTTTGTCATTTCGCAAGACCAGCGCATGAGAGGAAAGCATTTTCTTGATGGCTTGCAAGGCGTCTTCGGCTTTTCCCTCTTGTACATAACCGATAATCGAGTTCACGAGTACGACACCAAGGATAACAAAAGTGTCAGCCCAGTGGTCCAGCATTGCGGTTATGGCGGCGGTAGCTAACAACACATAAATCAGCAGGTTATGGAACTGGCTGATAAAACGAATTAATGCGCTGCGCGGTTTTTGTTCGGGTAAACGATTTGGCCCGTATCGGGTTAAACGCTTTTGAGCTTCCTCGTCACTGATTCCTTGATCCGGGTTGGTTTTTAACTCGGCCAACACAACTTCAGCTGGCATTGCATGCCAGGCCAAAGGTTCAGGCAAAGATTCTTTTTTTAGCTCAGATTCCTGCTTGTGTCTGTTTTTGATGAATAGCCAGGCCAGTCCGCTTAAGAAAAAAAGACCTATGATCAATAAACCGGCAATTAATGCTATTAAGTTGTCTGAAATCAATGCGTCAGCCGAATGCAAAATCATTTTCCAGTTCAATTGATCGTTCATGATAATTTCCTTAGTATTCTTGGTATTATTTCAATGCAAAATGATGCTTGGAGACTTAAGTGCGGCTCATTGGCTTTGAGTGCCATGGTACTCTGATTTTTGAACAATAACTGAGCATAGTGCTATCTGCTCTCGATGATAGGGTGCTTGGATCTTGATAGCAGAGGGAAGCGGACCATGCCGTTGGCTGTTTCAATTGCCCGAGAATAATCCATAAGGCTTACAATTGCCTTACTCTTGAGTAAATCGGATATTTGTCTGTTAAAAACTTATAATTTTATCGAGTTTGCCGATATGCATTAGGTAGCTGTTTATCAAGGACTCACAAGATGAAAATCAATATTCAACCGTTCGGTCAGACGGTCAGTCAATTGGCCAAAGATCCTGCCAACAAATCCGAAGAGCCTTTTGGAAAAAAGGTGTCGGAACTCGCTCATGCAAAAAATTCAGAACAGGTTAAAGCTCCGGATGTTTCACCTAAAGATGCACTCAATCAAGGTATTCTCGAGGCTTCTTATGAGGTGAGTCTGGAAACGGGTAATCAACCGTTAACCCTGGCCTATAAGGCGGCCTTAGAAGGCATTAATGCGGAATTGAAAGCTGAATTCGGCGATGATGCGCTGCAGAAAGCTTATGATGAGGGTATCGATGTTTCTCCCGAGGCAACCGCCGACCGTATCGTTAAATTCGGAACTGCCTTTTTTGAACAATACCGAGCAAATCACAGTGAGTTATCGGATGAAGACGCTATGGGGCAATTTGTCCAATTAATTGGCGGAGGTATTGACAAGGGCTTTAGCGAAGCAAAAGATATTTTGCAGGGATTGCAAGTGCTGGAAGGCGATACTGTCGGCACTATTGACAAGACTTATGAACTGGTACAGGCCGGCCTGAAAGCCTTTGCTGAAAACTATAAGAAAACACCTGTTTCCAGGGTAGAATCTTCGTCAGGCTCCGAGGTTGTTGAAACAGATGTCAACCTATGAGCCCAAAAAAACTGATAGTCTAGGGCACTTAAGAAAGACACTAAAAACAATCGGTCTTTTCTCTTGGCGTGGCGGTGTTCATTTGGGGCTATGAGTTGAATAATTTCGTGCTTTTAGAGTTTTTCGTGGATCAGCGAGCAGATGATTTTTTCGAATTACATGGATAAATTTTGTTTTCGGTAGCTTCATGTTAGAAATTGCCGCCGTCGCCATGGCGACACTGTTTACGACCATCGGTCCGTTAGATGTGGCTGCGGTCTTTGCCGTATTGACTGCCGATGCCTCACCTGACGAAACGTCTACCTATGCATGGCGTGGAACATTGATTGCCTCAGCTATCTTGTTTCTATTTGCTTTAACAGGTGATTTTTTATTAATGGGGCTTGGAATATCGATTGCTGCGTTAACAACATCAGGTGGTATTTTGCTGTTGATGATTGCAATTGATATGGTATTTGCACGCTCATCCGGAGCAACTTCTACTACCGAAGAAGAAGTTCATGAAGCCCGATTGAAAAGTGATATCTCGGTATTTCCACTAGCAACTCCACTGATTGCCGGTCCAGGCGCGATGGGAGCTGTGGTTTTACTAATGGCTCAGGCTAAAGATAACTGGGCGCATCAAATGATTATTTTGGGCTCATTATTTCTGATGATGTTGTTGACTTTGTTGGCATTGCTGATGGCGAGCCGAATTCAACGATTTTTAGGTGTTACGGGTATTCAGGTCGTCACCCGCATATCCGGTATCTTGCTGTCAGCCTTGGCCGTTCAGTTTATTTTTGATGGAATTGCGCAAAGCGGCTTACTCACTCCCATTGCGGCAAATGGAGGTTAGCAATCAGGCTGCCAAATCAATTTGTTGCACAGTACCGGCAGTCCCGTTTTCATTAAGGAACAGCCCCGTACTTTTGATTTGTCCATAAAGCTGGTTTTGATTGTTTTTGAGTGAAAAGCCCGTACTGGTCTGGCCCAGATAAATCGCGCCGATTTCCTTTTCAGTCAGTGTGCTTAAAGTGTCATGACCTTGTTCATCTTTTGTCCAGAGTCGAAGATTTTTAAAAACGCCATCATTTTCATCAATCCATAAATTCTTGTCATCATCGTAGGTGGTTAACTCTTCGAAGCCATCGCCGCTGACTGCGCCAAACAGTTCCTGGCCGTTATTCACGCTGCCGTCCCCGTTCTTATCGATCACCAGAAAGCCGCTGCCGGAACGGACAAACGCTATTTGATCTTCGATTCCGTCAGAATCAATATCGAAACTGAATTTTGTATCGGTGAGTTGAACGGCTAGTCCATTGAAATTAAGCACTAAAGGGTCTTTCATGACGGCATCACCCAAACGAACGCTGACCTCATTCTGTTCAAAATATTCCCGGCTCATGGCCAAGTGAACTGACAAGTGAAGGGTTTTTCCGTCTGCGGTGTTTACGATTCCTTTAGCTGAAAATGTGGTCTGCTCTGCTTCGTAAACCGTTTCAACTCGATGATATTCGAGCCCGAAACCTGCCGTGGGGTTAGGTGGTGCCTGAGTGGTCCCTGTATTCGCATCAGGCGAAGTAATTTGCTGCTGTTCATCAACTGACTCCAAAGGATTTATGCCGGTGAGATGGATTTTTTGCCCTGTCAAAGCTTCCAGCATGCGTTTCATGAGTTGAAGACGCGGATCATTTTCCAGCGCTTTTTCCGGGTCAATTTCACCGCTGGGTTGGGCTTTGGTTTTTGGCTCTTCGGAGAAACTTGGGATCGAAAGGCTCACTCTATCGGCTAATAGCGGATTATTTTGAGTTCGTCGCGAGTCAGAAGAGGCTTCATCCGGTTGTTGACGGCCAATCCATGCGTTCAACGATTCACGGGTTGTTCGTGTTTCAGTTGCTGAACGTTGGCCGGAAAGCTGGATAGTTGAGCTCTCAATTTTCATCTGCGCCGCCTGTAAAAAATCGGTTTGGCCATGTTATCGGCTGGATACAGAATAATGTGAGCTTTATATACCGGTTTTGTTAGATGAGTAGGCAGTAGGCAGCAGGGTGAATTTTTAAGGCGACTAAGCGCGGAGTGGGTCTATGAAATAAATGCGTTGAACGGATCAACGCATTTATTCTTTCGTGTTGAGATTATTCTTTCAAAGGCTCTTTGTCGTCGCCAAATGAGAAGAAAGGAAAGCGAAAGCTTTTTGATTCAGCAGGGATGACTTGCGGGGCAATGGCTTCTTGTTCAACCTTAACCGGAATATCCAATTTAGGAGGGGCTGTGATCATATCGGCTTTGGGTGGTTCAGGAGTGGGGACGGGGAGCGTCGGAGTTTGCTTAACCGACGTTATTTTTTCCAGCGCACTCATCAACTGACGGTCACGATCATAAATGTCTCTAAGGAAATTGATGGAGCCGTCTTCATTGGCCCATGCTGTCCAATAAGAAATATGGACAGGTATGGGATTGAGTAGTGTCACTGTTTTTTTATCAGTACTTTTTAACGCGCTCTGAATGACTTCGGGTGCCAGGCGAGTGTTATTTTCAAGTACGGCATTCAGCAGCGTGTGGGGTTGTGAAACTCGAATACAACCTGAACTGAAAGACCGCTCGCTTCTCTTGAAAAGATTGGGTTCCGAGGTGTCATGCAGATAAACATTGTGCTTGTTGGGCAGCATAAATTTTATCTTTCCCAATGCGTTATTCGGTCCGGGTTTTTGCACAATGCGGAAAGGAAAGTTGTTGGGATTGATGCCCGACCAGTTGACCGAGTAAGGATTGATTTCTACTGCATTGGATCCTTGGCCGCTATAAAGTACCATGTTGTGCCGTTTCAGATAGGAAGGGTCCCTTCTCAAGATAGGCAATTTGTCTTTGCCGGCAATGCTTTTTGGCACAGTCCAGGTTGGATTGATGACAAGATAGGTCATGTTTTCGGTAAAAATAGGCGTTTCCCGGGTGATTTTTCCTACAATCACCGGCATTTCCAAAACCGTTTTGTCATTTTCTTTCATGGTCAGTTTATAGCCGGGGATATTGACCATAATATGACGCTTGCCAAGGTCTGAAGGAAGCCAGCGCCAACGCTCAAGGTTAGCGATAATTTGTCCAATGCGTTCCTCGACACTGATATTCAGAGCCTGTTGAGTTCCTGTCCCTATCACTCCGTCACCATCAAGGCCGTGGCGTTTTTGGAAGCGGACTACAGCCTGTTTGAGTTTTTCATCGTAGATTTTGCTTTTAGTGTTATCTTCCGGAGAGGCATCATTGGTCGCTATCAGTCTTTCACGCAGTTGAATGATGCGTTTGTCGCTGGCGCCCTTGATGAGTTTTGAACCTTCCGGCACTCGAGCCCACCCTCCCGTGCGTTGAATGCTCCGGTATTCAGAAAGCGTTTTGAGTAGTGACTGATAGCTAGCGTGCCGTGGAATCAATTGTGTCAACGATTCTTCAACGCTGTTGTTTTCCAATGAGCTTTTTAGTAGCCCCAGTAAATCGGTTGAACGTTTTCCTGCCCGCCATTCGGGTCTTAGTGTTTCGGGGTTGACCTGGCCGAAAAGGATGTGAGAGCTGTAGGTTAGGAATGCATCGGTTAGCAGTAAATCAAGATCAACCCATGCGGATGAGCTGCCGTTGCCGCTGTTGAGTTCGGTTAATAATTCTGTAATCGCCGAAGTATGGTAAACCTCGGGGTTCATGCCGTGCTCTTCAGTATGCGCCAAAGCCTGTCTTAGCGCTTGAATGGAGGGTGTCAGTTTTTCGCTGTTACTCCAGGCGGGCTGATAAAGACGTTCAGAATAAAACTTGATCATTTCCTCTTGGGCATGCAGGGTTTTTTGCTTGACGACCATAGGCGTTCCGGCCATGGCTGATTCGAAGCGTTCCCTGATTTGATCTTCAAAGCTGCTCTCATTGGCATGAGCAGAAAATATGAATAAAAACACGCAGCTCAGGATTGCGAATCGGTGTATTACGTAGTTATATTTTCTATGCATTTTGTGGCAACTTTTTCTTAAATTCAGTAAGGCAATAAATCCCTCTAAAGATACTCTAAGCTGGTGTTTAAAGCCAGTCCAACCTGTTTTTAAAGAGGGTTTTCAGGTTAAGTCTAGCGTAATTCTTCCTTGTATCATCAAGCTAATTTATCAAATTTATCCTGCTGGCGATTGATAGCCCAGATGATATGCTCTCTAACCACTTCTGAATTATGTGAGCGTTGTGTGTTGAGTTTCTCAATTATCTCGTCAGATGGGGGAGCATTTCCCAATGCGACGGCAATGTTTCTTAGCCAGCGCGTATGCCCGATCCGGCGAATTGCCGAGCCTTCCGTATAAGTCAGAAATGCGGGTTCATCCCAGCCGAAAAGATCCATCAACTGCCTGCTGTTAAGTCGGTGACGGGGGTTGAAATCCTGTTCTGAAGTCAATCTCGCAAAACGGTTCCAGGGGCAAATCAACTGGCAATCGTCGCAGCCGTATATCCGGTTACCGATCAGCGGTCTTAACTCTTCAGGAATTGATCCTTGTAATTCTATCGTAAGATAGGAGACGCATAATCTTGCATCAACCTGATAAGGTGCCACAATGGCTCGGGTCGGGCAGATGTCAATACAGGCAGCGCAGTCTCCGCAGTGAGATGATGCGGGCACATCAGCAGGCAAGGGTAAGTCAGTGTAAATTTCGCCAAGAAAAAACCAGGATCCTGCCTTCCGGTTGATCAGATTGCTGTGTTTGCCTATCCAGCCGATGCCTGCTTTTTCGGCAATCGCCTTTTCCATGACCGGAGCGCTATCGGTGAACACGCGATAGCCGAAAGGTCCTGTTATTTCGTGAATACGATCAGCCAGTTTTTGCAGCCGTGACCGTAATACTTTGTGGTAGTCGCGGCCTAACGCGTAGCGGGATATGTATGCAGCGAGAGGCGCTTCGAGGTTTTGGGTCATGGCCGGCTCCGCTTCGGTCTGGTAATCCATTCGAACGGATATGATGCTTTGGGTGCCGGGTTCCAGCAGGGCCGGCCGTGACCGTTTAAGGCCATGCCGCGACATATAACTCATTTCGCCCTGGAAGCCATTCTGGAGCCAGTTTTCAAGATGTTGTTCGGCTTCGCTGAGATCAATGCCGCTAATCCCGACTTGCTGAAAGCCTAACTCAAGACCCCAGGTCTTGATCTGATGGGTTAGTCCGGCAAAATCGGTGAGAGTTTGTTTGTTCATGGCAAATAATAGAAAATAATCAATACTTAATCAGGTTTTAACAATTTAAGTAAACATATCATGCAAGATCTACCTATAGAACTTTATCGTGTTAATCAAGTAAGAACATTCGATAGAATTGCGATCGAGGAATACGGCATTACCGGCTATGAGTTGATGTCAAGGGCTGGCGACTTTATTTTTAATACCATAGTAAGCAACTGTCCTGATTGCCGGAATTGGGCTGTTTTTTGCGGCGGCGGCAATAATGGCGGGGACGGTTACGTAGTTGCAAGGCTTGCATTGGAAGCGGGTATAAACGCCTGTGTTTACCCGATTGTTGACGGTGCGGCACTCAAGGGCGATGCCCGTCTGGCTTTTGAGGCTTACACACTTGCTGGCGGGATTTTTAAACCATTCACGCCGGACTCTGCGCTTGAAACAGATTTAATTGTAGATGCCTTATTGGGCTCAGGGTTGGATCGGCCTGTTTCAGGACTTTATGCAAAGGCCATTAACGCAATCAACGCCTCTGCAAGTCCGGTGATAGCGGCGGATATACCTTCAGGCCTAAACGCCGATACAGGCAAAGTGATGGGGGAGGCTGTCAAAGCTGATTACACCGTATCCCTGGTTGGGCTTAAACAAGGCCTATTCACGGGCGATGCGGCGGATTTCTGCGGAACCATCCTTTTTTCGGATCTCGATATTCCTCAGCAAGTTTACGAAAGGCAGCACTGTTCAGCGCGCCGGTTGATGCGTATTCCGTTTGCACGCCGGAGCCGCTGCGCGCACAAGGGGGTAAACGGCCATGTACTGATTGTTGGTGGCGATTATGGTTTTTCGGGGGCGGTAAGATTGGCGGCCGAAGCCGCGCTGCGAATAGGGGCGGGTCTGGTGACTGTCGCAACACGGCCCGAGCACGCATTGACTTTGAATCTGGATAGGCCGGAGATCATGTGCCATGGCATTTCTGATGCTTATCAGTTGAGTGAGCGAATCAAGCGTGCCAGTGTCATTGTGTTGGGGCCCGGGCTGGGCAGCCAGCTTTGGGGTCGGTCTTTGTTTGATGCGGTTTTGCAGTCTGACAAACCGATTGTGATGGATGCGGATGGACTCACTATATTGTCCAGGGGGACTGTCCACCGTGACAACTGGGTGCTGACGCCGCACCCTGGCGAAGCGTCAAGATTGTTGACCGCATCGATTGCCGCTATTGAAGCTGACCGGTTTTATGCCGTCAGTGAAATGCAAAAAGCCTATGGCGGTATTGTTGTATTAAAAGGTGCAGGTTCTTTAGTTGCCAATAAAACCGATATCGCCATTTCACCCACGGGTAATCCCGGTATGGCGTCCGGGGGCATGGGAGATGTGCTTTCCGGAGTGATTGGAGGCTTAATTGCCCAAGGATTAAGTTTGCAGACCGCCGCCGAACAAGGGGTATATATTCATGGACTGGCCGGCGATTTGGCTGCCCAGGCGGGCGGTGAAAGAGGCTTGTTGGCGGGGGATTTAATGTCTTATCTGAGACAGTTGGTGAACGAGTGATCGTCGAACTGCAAGATACCGAAGCAACCGAAGCGGCTGGTGCAGATTTATGGCCGCTGTTGCCGAAAAAATGCATCGTTTACCTGCAGGGTGAACTGGGGGCGGGCAAGACAACCTTTGTCAGAGGTTTGTTGAGGGCTGCCGGTTATCAGGGGGTGGTGAAAAGCCCAACCTATACCGTCGTCGAGGAGTATTTAACCAGCGATCGCACACTATTTCATTTTGACTTATATAGGATCAGAGACCCTGAAGAATTGATCTGGATGGGCATCGAAGATTATCTGGCGCAAGAGGCGGTCTGTTTGTTTGAATGGCCTGAAATGGGGCTGGGCATTTTGCCCGAGGCCGACCTTCTGATCCGTCTGGATTTACTGGCACAAGGCCGTTCGATGCAAATGGAGTGGAGGAAGGAGGGGTAAAAAAATAATTCCAAACTGACATGAAAAAACAAAGACATATTGTTATACTTTAATCCAGTTTATTATTATTTCAGGTAAATATATGCATAGCGTCTGGAAACTCCTCATGATTCCGGTACTGCAATTGATAACATTTTGTGTTCATGCAGATCAGGCGGGTTTGAATGCATTACACCACTGGATAGCGTCCGATCACACTCGAATGGTTTTTGATCTCACTGCAGAGTCTGATCAACAGGTTTTTTTACTGGATAATCCGCCGCGCATGGTGATCGATTTCAAAAATGTCAGGTTATCAGGGCCATTAGACCAGCCTTCAAACAATCATCCTTTGTTTTCAAGAGTTAGAAGCGCTTTGCGTAACGAGGGTGATTTGAGAGTGGTTATTGATTTGAAAAAATCCGGAACACCCAGGGTTTCTCCTGTATCGGGTGGAAAAGCTAAAGGCCATCAATTGATTGTTGATTTTTTTCCTAAAGGCGTTGATCCGGATAAAGCATCCAAACCGCGTATGGCTAAAACCGTCCCGGCTAGTGAATCGGTATCAGCAGCTGTGACTAAAGAAACAGAGAAACCGGTTAAGGTAGAAAGCGATTCCAAGAAGGATTTTACTTCTGAAAAACCGGTAACAGTGGCTGCGAAAGAACCTACTCCGGCTCCGGTTGAAAAAGCCGCTTCACAAGCAGAAACGTTATCCGTAAAAAACGAAGTTGAGGCAAAGGAACCTCTTTTGCAAACAAAATCGGCTGCTGAAAGAGCAGGGGATATCGTTATCGCGATTGATGCCGGACATGGCGGTGAGGATCCTGGTGCTCATGGCCCAAAAGGTACGCATGAAAAAGAAGTGACTTTGGCTATTGCCAAAAAACTGGCCGGAATGATCAACGCTAAATCCGGAATGAAAGCGGTATTAGTCCGAAAAGGGGATTACTACATCAGTCTCAGGGAGCGTATGAATATCGCTAGAGACGCCAATGCCGATTTATTCGTTTCGATACATGCCGATGCATTCCAGCAGGCCGATGTACAAGGTGCCTCGGTTTTTACGCTGTCTACTGCAGGGGCTAGTAACGAGGCTTCTCGTTGGCTGGCGGACCAGGAAAATGCAGCGGATTTGATCGGAGGCGTCAGTCTGGTTGACAAAGATGATGTGTTAGCCAAAGTTTTACTTGATCTTTCACAGACGGCTACCCAGGAAGCCAGTGTTAACGCAGCCTCGACTGTTTTGAAAAGCTTGAAAAAAGCAGGTCAGGTTCATCAGAATGCGGTTCAAAAGGCCGAGTTTTTAGTCTTGAAATCACCGGATGTACCTTCTATTTTGGTTGAGATGGCCTTTATTTCCAATCCGACGGAGGAGGAGAGGCTAAAGAATAGTGCGCATCAGGATACGTTAGCCAGAGCTGTGTTTAACGGCATTGATAGTTATTTCAAACATTTTTCACCGATGGAAACACGCGTTGCAAGTACAGGTAGCGATAACCTATAAGTTGGACGTGGTGTTAAGCTGGGAATAGCCAGAAATTTTACAAAAAAAGGGCAAGTTCATGATGAACTTGCCCACCGCTCAGTTTAAGCAAGGGGATTGTGTAATCTTTAAAAACTCGTTTTTTTCCTCCGCACCCAACTCATACCGAATAAACCCAGTGACATCATAAGCAGGCTGCCTGCCTCCGGTACGGTTACCGGCGGATCCACGATGATAAAATCATTGGCGCACAGTTGAGTCCAATGGATATTGAAGCTGGAACCGTTCCAGCCGGCATCTCTCAATAAACCAAGTCCCAAACTGATTTCATAAAAATAGTGAGTGTCATTTTTCCATTGACCGTAGCCAGTTTGCGGGCCGCTGATAGCCATGTCTGCGATGCCTAACAGCGTGCCTGCCAAAATGGCGGTGGGATGTTCCGATTTTAAATACCCAGGAGCGTTGCCATTCTCCCACAAACCATAAGCCCACTCGTCAACCCGATAGAGACCTTTCGCTACTCCAAAAGTATCCCAGTCCGGTTTTACATTGATACCCACTTCATAAGTTCCATCCAAGCCAAAGTCGATGGCAAAGTCTCCGGCGCCGTAACTATTTCCTAATGGATTGTTAGGCGTGTTGGGATTGTGACCCGTTGCCAGTGCGATGAATAAATGCGAGTCAGTGATATAGGCATATAAAGCTTCAGCATCATAAGCCTGTCCGCCATAGCCGGGATTGAGATATTGATTAAGATTTCCGGTTTGATCTTCAACAGTAAAATGAATGCCGGGGTTTGGCGTCCAGTCATTTGCATTGCCATTACGTTTGATACCCCAATCAGTTAAGTTACCATCGACAGTTATGCTGGCTTGAACCGGCAGCATGGTACCTGTAAACAGAGCGAGTATCAGTGCGGTGTTTTTAATCATGAGCTTTCCCAGTAAAAAGTTTTTGAATAATTAGGCATAAACAAAATTAATGCCAATGTTGAAAATACTGGTTTTGCCTGACTCTTAGGCTAGAATTAGCAACCGGACTGACAGAAATGTCATTTAAGAGGTCAATCATGTCATGCAGGTATTACATGTCAGATTATTTTCATAGGAATATTCAGGCATTTGGACAATTGATTTCAGTTCATCATTTTAGAGTGAAAACCTTTAGGGACTTAACTTCATTAGCGTTATGTTAAAAAATTCAGTCACGCTTGAATCTTTATTAGAAACGCACGACACCCCTTTTGTGATAATTGACGCTTCGTTGAATGTGGTTGCAGTCAACAAGGCCTGGGAATTGCACTTCGGCATGAGTCGCGAGAAACGGATGAGTCTTCCTTGTTGCCATGAGGCGGGCAAGTGCAGGCATTCACAGCTGTTTAAGAGCATAGAACCCTATGTGGGACTCTATACTGACAAGCTGGATAATCAAGAACAACGCTTGTTACGGGTGCGAGGTTATCCACTACTTGACTCGGACGGTCAACTGTATCTTGGGGAATCGCTGATTATCTCGGGCACAACAAGTTCTGTAACCGAAAGTCCCAGAATGATTGGGGCATCACCGGGTTTTTTGAAGCTTAAAACCAAATTGCAACAAGCCGCCCAGTCGCATGCAGCCGTGATGCTTAACGGCGAGACCGGAACAGGAAAAGAGCTGGCTGCCGAGTATATTCACCGCCAGTCAAAAAATGCCAATGGAGAGTTTGTTGTTGTAGATTGCACCATACTCAATGAAGACTTGTTTGAAAGTGAACTTTTCGGTCATGAAAAAGGCTCATTTACCGGTGCGGCTGGCGTAAAAAAAGGCTTGTTCGAGCTGGCTAATCAAGGAACCTTGTTTTTGGATGAAATTGGTGAATTGCCGCTCTCATTGCAGCCCAAGCTTTTAAGAGCTCTAGAGAGCGGACAATTTAGACGGGTTGGCGGCACTTCGACGCTAAAATCCACTGTTAGAGTGGTGAGTGCGACTCACCGGGACCTGGCGGCCATGGTTAAGGAAGGCCGGTTCAGGGAGGACTTATTTTACAGGCTCGCTGTTTTTCCGATTGAAATTCCCCCATTAAGGGACAGAAGCGAAGATATGCCTTTATTGGTACAGCATTTGCTCAAGCAAATCAGTCATAAAGAAAACTTTACGTTCAGTATTTCTATTGATGCATTAATGAAACTGAACAATCACAAATGGCCGGGAAATATTCGTGAGCTTAAAAACTGCTTACAATTAGCAGCGAGTCTTTGCAAGAATGATCAAATTGAAGCATCAGACGTTCTCATTATGCGGCGTCAATCTCAAGACTCAAATCATTTGAAATTGGAGAGAAGAGGGCAATCCATGGATCAACAGTCCCGGATTACTCCTATCGATGAAAGTGCCCGTCATATTGACGGTAACTTCTCAGGAAATGTCGCGACCAAAGGTTTTTGCCGCTCCGAGCCGGACAGTAAGAACCTGACGCCAATGGAAATTATGGAAGCCGAGTTTATCAGGCAGTTGATCAGTAAATACCAAGGCAATCGTAAATTGATTGCGACTGAAATGAATGTCAGTGAAAGAACGTTGTATAGAAAACTTAATCGATTGAATTTAAATTGAAATGGCCGGATATGATGGATGCAACTTTAATTAATTGGACACTTTCGAATATTGCCGCTCCGTTTGAGCATTTTTCGCATCCTTCAGATATGCGCAGTGCAGTTTCAAAAGTTAAAGAACTGCCGCCATTGCCGGGCATTGCTGCCAAAGTCATAAAATTGGCTGCGGATCCTCTGGCTGATGCCGCCAGACTGGGGGCTATTATTGAACTGGACCCCATATTAACAACACAGGTCATTCGCTGGGCCAGTTCTCCACTCTATGGCTACAGAGGCAAGATTACTACGGTTAAAGACGCTATCAGTCGAGTTTTGGGTTTTGATTTCGTTATGAACCTGGCATTGGGGTTAAGTGCATTACAACCGCTTCGGGCGCCTAAACACGGAGTTATCGGCACAGAAATGCTTTGGATACAGGCCTTGGCGGGAACGCGCCTGATTAAGCTGCTTAACCGGCACTTGACGCTTGAAAAACAAACACGTCCGGATGTCTTGTTTTTGTCGGCGTTGATGCACAACATCGGTTTTCCTCTGCTGGGACATGAATTTCCGAAAGAGTTTCTCTATCTGAATAAAATCATTTCAGTCAATCCCTCATTGAATATTTATAATGTCGAACAGTTTGCTTTTGGTGTTGACCATACGCAGTTAGGTGCCTGGCTAATGACCAGTTGGGCTATGCCCAAACCCATACTTGATATTGTTTATCATCACCATAACCCCTATTACCGGGGAGAGCATTACGTGCTCAATCTTCTGGTTTACTTGACGGATTCCTTGTTAGGTACGCTGCGGATTGGGGATGCGCAGAATCAACCGTGTGAGGATGATGTTTTCGTTGAGTTGGGCTTGGATGCAAAAATCTGCGAATCCGCTTTGAATGACATTAACGCTGTATTGCCTGACATCAAGGCGACAGCGGCGAGCCTGGTGGGCGGTTGATGTCTTTTAAAAATGCAATCCATGCTGTTTTTAGTCGGCATAACGCTTTAATTCAGGTTAAGAGCTCTTCCTAAATCAGAACTACATTCCGTGGTCACTTCAGATAAAATAGTCCTTTTTGGATTAGCTGTTCTATGCGTATACACGCGCTTCCTACCCAACTTGTCAATCAAATCGCTGCCGGTGAAGTGGTTGAAAGACCGGCTTCTGTCGTTAAAGAATTGGTTGAAAATTGTTTCGACGCCGGTGCCGGGCAGATCTCTATCGATATTGAACAAGGCGGAGCCAGACTGATAAAAATCAGGGATGATGGCTGTGGCATTGATAAGGAAGATCTACCGCTGGCGTTATCCCGGCACGCGACCAGCAAAATAGCTTCACTGGATGATTTGGAACATGTTGCGACCATGGGTTTTCGGGGCGAAGCCTTGCCCAGCATCAGTTCTGTAGCGAGGCTCACACTTATTTCAAGACCGCCGGAGGCCGATTGCGCCTGGCGCGTTTCAGCGGATGGCACGGAAACAGATTTTGATCCGCAACCGGATCCCCATCCACCAGGCACAACTGTGGATGTGCGCGATCTGTTTTACAATACACCGGCGCGCCGGAAATTTCTGAAAGCCGAAAAAACCGAATTTGCACACATTGAAACGTTGATTAAACGGATGGCGCTAAGCCGGTTCGAAATGGGTTTTAAGTTAACCCATAATCAAAAGGAAGTATTCAATTTAAAACCCGCGCTGACTGACGAACAGCAAGAACAGCGTATTGCCGATGTTTGTGGAACGGCGTTTATCGAAAATTCAGTCAAAATCGATTTTGCTGCATCCGGTCTGCAATTGTCGGGTTGGGTGGGTTTGCCTACGTTTTCACGTAGTCAACAGGATATGCAGTTTTTTTATGTCAATGGTCGGCTGGTTAAAGACAAACTGGTGTCCCATGCCGTCAAGCAAGCCTATCAGGATGTACTTTACCAGGGGCGGCATCCTGTGTTTGTACTTTATCTTGTCCTGGATCCTGCTTTGGTTGATGTCAATGCGCATCCTGCCAAATTGGAAGTCCGGTTTCGTGAAGGGCGTTTGGTTCATGATTTTCTATTTCAAGCCCTGCACCGGTCATTGGCTGATATTCGGCCGGAACATCGGGTGACTCGGATCGATGCCGTTGACGAGACTTATCCCGTTGAAAAAAATTCCGCTTCCCGGGAATTTCAAGCGCCACGGAGAGACCCGGGTTATTCATCGCGGCCTCAGCAAGCACCGCTTCCTATCCATGTGGAAGAACAGATACAAGCCTACACCGCCCTTTATCCGAGATCGATAAATCAGGCGCCTGCGGAGATCAGGCATCAGCAAGCCGGCCAGACTAAGCCGCCTTTGGGCTATGCCATCGCGCATTTGCAGAATATTTTTATTCTTGCGGAAACCCCCACCGGCATTATTTTGGTTGATACCCATGCGGCACATGAGCGAGTGACTTATGAACGGCTTAAAAAGCAATTTGCGCAAGGCAGCATTGTCAGTCAGCCTTTATTATTGCCGATCACGATTCAAGTGACCGGCATCGAAGCTGAATTGGCTGAAGATCAGCATGACTTCTTTTATCAGCTGGGTTTCGATATTAATCGCTCGGGCCCGGAAAATATCATTTTGCGATCAGTGCCTGCACTTTTGGTTGGCGCGGATATGGAGGCATTGATCCGCGATGTCTTAGCCGATTTTATCGAGCACGAAGCGAGTCTGAAGATTGAGGAAAAAATCAATGAAATCCTGGCTGCAGCCGCCTGTCACGGTGCTGTTCGGGCCGGACGTAAACTGACTATCGATGAAATGAATGCACTGTTGAGAGATATGGAGCAAACAGAAAGAATTGGACAATGTAATCATGGCCGTCCGACCTGGGTTGAATTGACGACGTCCGATCTGGACAAGTTTTTTTTAAGGGGTCAGTAGTCTTGCATAAACATGAACAAGCGGTCGTGATTGGCATCATGGGGCCGACCGCATCGGGGAAGTCGGCTTTGGCAATGCAACTGGCGAGGCGTTTGAACGGCGAAATAATCAGTGTCGACTCGGCCCTTGTTTACAAAGGGATGGATATAGGTACGGCTAAACCCGGTTTGGCTGAGCGGGCTGAAATTCCGCATCATCTGATTGATATAATCGATCCTGCCGAATCGTTTTCAACAGGTGCATTCCGGAATCAGGCGCTGAGCTTGATTGATCAGATTCTGGCTCGTGGCAAACTGCCGATTCTGGTAGGCGGCACCATGTTGTATTTCAATGCGTTGACCCAGGGCTTGGCGCAATTGCCGGTAGCCGATGAGGCAGTCAGAAACCGGTTGGATAAAGACTGCCGGGAATTGGGCAAAGAGGAGATGCACCGGCGTCTTGGTCTCATTGATCCTGCAGCGGCTCAGCGTATTCATCCTAATGATCCGCAGCGTGTCCAGCGGGCATTGGAAGTCTATGAGCTAACCGGCACGCCGATCAGCGAATTGATCAAGACCGAACAGGCCAATAGTTTTCCTTTTCAAATAGCTAAAATCATTATTGCCCCGAATGACCGTAAGCTGCTCCATCAGATGATTGCACAACGTTATATGCAGATGCTGGATCAGGGGTTTATCGACGAAGTACAAGGCCTTTTTTCTCGAGGCGACCTGAGTGAAAAATTGCCTTCGATCAGAGCCGTGGGTTATCGTCAGATTTGGTCTTATCTTAAAGGCGAATACGACTACGCCACGATGGTAGAAAAAGGTATTGTTGCCACCCGTCAGTTAGCCAAGCGTCAGTTTACCTGGCTACGCAGGGAATCGGAGGCGCATTGGTTTGAATCGGCAGAGGAAAAGCTGGTAGAGCAGGTAATGCAGCATTTAAGGCGTTTTCTGTAATGACTAAAAAATAATAGTAACTCTTCAGCGAGTCTGCCTCCATTTTTGTTAGGAGAACTGAGGCTTAAAACTATAAAATATCCAATTTAAAGTTCAACTTACTCGAGATAGATATGAATCAAGAAACCATAAACCTCATACAAAATTACTACAACGCTTTCAATTCGGGTGATATGGATACTTTTTTAAGCCTGTTGACGGACGATGTGGTTCATGACATCAATCAAGGCGACCGCCAAGTCGGTAAAGCGGCGTTTAAACAGTTCATGGCCTGTATGAATAATAACTATAAAGAACAATTGGTCGATATGGTGATCATGGCAACAGCAGATGGACACCGGGCAGCGGCTGAGTTTGTGGTTTTGGGCGAATATATAAAAACGGATGAAGGTTTGCCGGAAGCAGAAGGTCAGAAATACCGTTTGCCCGCAGGTGCTTTTTTTGAAATCAGCGACAATAAAGTGGCCCGTATTACCAACTATTACAATCTGAAAGATTGGATCGCTCAAGTTAGCGGTTAATCAAGCAACCGGTTAAAGAGGAGATGCGAATGATTGGCTTCTCATCTCCTCAGACCGGTTCAGCCAACGAATTATTCATCAGCAGGCAATCACCATTCACTTAATCCCATCAGGCTAATGGACAATCAGTTAGTTAGTTTGGCAAAAGATTTAGGCGTCCTTTTCAAAAGCAAAGGGGAGGTCATTGTTACTGCAGAGTCTTGTACCGGCGGTGGCATTGCTCAAACGTTGACCGAAATTCCCGGAAGCTCTGCCTGGTTTGATCGAGGTTTTGTAACCTACAGCAATGCATCGAAAATTCAAATGTTAGCTGTTAAGCCTGAATCCTTGGTAACATTTGGCGCAGTAAGTTCTGAAACAGCAACAGAGATGGCTTTGGGCGCATTGAAAAATAGCTCGGCAACACAAGGGGTTGCTGTAACAGGTATTGCAGGACCAGACGGCGGGACCGAGGAAAAGCCGGTTGGAACTGTTTATATTGCTTGGGCCTCTATTCGCAATGAGATTTTCTGTCAAAAGTTCTTATTTTCCGGCGGTCGAAGTGAAGTAAGGCGGCAAACTATTATAGAAGCGCTTAAGATTTTGATGTCAAACACGCGGTTATGATCCTGGGCAGCCAGCTTGGAACAAGATCTCTTGATGGCTTGTATGGACAGGGTTTATGAAATAAAAATGGGTAAGGACGATCTCCAGTTGCCTTGTCGGCCGCTGAATAAAACTTTTTATTCAGCTCAGCTTTATTATTATTTTCTAGGCTATCACCTTGTTTTTGGCAAGATCAGTTATCAATTTCAGTGTTGGTCAAATATTTCTAACTATTCGGGTACGTTCATATGAAAAATAAATGGGTTATGTTTGCTATCAGTTCAACTTTGCTGGCAGGTTGTGTTACAGATCCTTACACAGGAGAGTCACGAATCAGTACAACGGCCAAAGGGGCCGGTATAGGCGCTGCAGTCGGCGCTGGAGCGGGAACATTATTTGGAGGAAATGATCTTAAAAATGCCGGATTGGGAGCCTTGGCGGGTGGTTTGCTGGGCGCAGGGGTTGGCGCTTATATGGATCATCAGGAGCAGGAAATGCGGGAATCATTGCAGGGAACAGGGATTGAAGTGCAGAGAACGGCAGAAAATACGCTTAATCTGACCATGCCTGACAATATTACTTTTGGTTTTGATTCTGCTCAACTGACGCCACAAGCTTTTACGGCGCTGGATTCTGTTGCTAATGTGTTAAATCAGTACCCTGAATCCAGGATCAGCGTTACCGGGCATACTGACGATAAAGGTAGTGAAAGTTACAATTTAAAGTTATCTGATCAGAGAGCTACCAGTGTTTCCAATTACCTGACTCAGCGAGGCGTCGCTTACAATCGGATTACCCAGCAAGGTATGGGTAAATCCATGCCTAAAGTCCCAAATACCAGTGAAGGAAACCGGTCTATCAACAGACGTGTTGAATTGGCCATAGTGGCAAATCAAACGCCTGCGCCTCAGCAGCAACCTCAAGGTGCATATCCACAGCAACAACAAGGCTACCCTCAGCAGCAGGGCTATCCCCAACAGCAAGGTTACCCTCAGCAACAAGGTTATCCGCAACAGCAAAGCTATCCTGCTCAAGGCGGCTATCCTCAGCAGCAATACCCACAACAACAATATCCGCAACAGCAGTATCCACAGCAGCCGGTCTACCCTCAGCAACAATATGTCTATCCAAGGTAAGTCTGTATTCGATGTTGTTTTGCTAGTAGTGCGGGGTTCGTAGTATCAACAAGCTTTGGGTGCTGATAATTCAGCACCTAATTTGAGGTTCATTGATCTTGGTTTTTGCCAAATTTTGTTAGCTTATTGGCATTGAGCCTGCGGTATAGAATTTTTACCTTTATTAACCCGTGATGCAACGTCATGCGCTGTTTATTAATTAAATTGATTCAGGTGATTTTACCGACACTTTTGTTATTTGGATGCGCCAGCCAGCCAAATAAACCCGAGGTGCCGCGTTTGACCTATTCCGAACCTGTTTTAAAGAAACTGTTCTATGATCAGTTTCAGGAATGGGCGTCCGTTCGTTACAGAAATGGCGGCTTATCGAAAGCAGGTGTTGATTGTTCAGGCTTTGTTTATTTGACCTATCAGCAAAAGCTGGGCATTCGTTTACCCCGCTCTTCCGGTCATCAGTCTCAAACTGGTTATCCGGTTCGCCAGAATGAACTGAAAGCGGGTGATCTGGTATTCTTCAAAACCGAGTCCACGCAAAATCATGTCGGCATTTATCTCGAACAAAGACGATTCATGCATGTATCCTCTACCAAAGGTGTCGCTATTTCGAGTCTCGATAACCGTTATTGGGCGAGTAAATACTGGAAATCAATCAGAGTGCTTGGCTAAAGATAAGAGCCATTTTGAATTGCGACAAACAATACACTGTATATCAGCAATTCTCAATTTAGGCGGATCACCCTAAGAGCTTTCATCGGGGAATAGGGATATTCAAACCATCAAGCAAAAATTCCATCAAATGTTGCCAGTTATCAAAACAGACATAACGGGTGAGCGCCCTTAAATCGTTAAAAAACGTCTTCCGACTGTACAATTCTTCACGCAGCAATCGATAACATTGATCGAACCATTGCAACACCGTATGAACCAGAAAAGCCAGGATGATCAGGCTGGCTAACAAGGCGGCGAGGTTTTTTTCCCATGGCCGAAGTTATGCGCGAAGTGATATCCCTTGGTTTTCAACGTGTTGTTGTTTTCGTTTTTCGATTTTCCAGCGGGTGCGACCGGCGCTGACGATTTCAGCAACATTCTGCGCATCTACTGCATAATCAGTGGCGAACGCGTTACGGTAAACGAGCTGGCCTTGCTCATCCATGATCTCGATTTCGCACCAATTCATTAATAGGGCATCATCGCTGTCGCGTAACGGCACTTGCCGAGCGATGCGGTAGCGTTCGGTCAGCCGTTGTTTGCCTGTCCAGCGGCGTTTTTCGATCACGTCAACCTGCCCGAGCCGCTGAAAATCCTCAACCCACTCGTAAAGGGTTTTATGGGATTCCGGCTTGCAGACCAGGATGAAATGTTGGCCCTGTTGCTTGAGGCGTTCGCAAAAAGGCTGTTTGCAATATAAATCGTCCCCTAAAAACGTCACGTTCCTTGGCAGATTGCCACCTTCGCGCTCCAACCAGCGCCGAGCGGCAGCCAGTCCATAATCTTGCTTATCGTTCCCATCTTGCGGTGCGATAAATTCCGGCGCCAGGGGAATGACATCCGTCTGATGCGGCGAAACGATTACCGGGGTTACCGCGCTGTGAGCATAGTGGATAGCACCGTTCTTCAGCGTCTTCGTCGAGCAGCATGCGCAATTGTAAAAACCAGCCCAAATCCGCAGTTATTTGCCGAATAGTAAAATCCCCCCGTTATCCCCCAGCTTTAAATAGCATGCTGAAATAATCGTGATGGCTGTTTTTTCACGAACACCATTCATCAATAATCAAGCAAAACAACACGGTCAGCGGTATAAAGAGCGGTGTCGTTGAGAGAAGGTATGACGCCACAAAGATTTGACGGTCAACGCTGACGCCATACCCCCAAAACCGTGCCGAAGCACGATCCTCAGTGTGACATATCTGAGGAATAAATTCAGCCCTCATCGGCCTTTGTGTCGATGTGCCGCACCGCCCGCCTTTATTATTGTCACCGTTGTCATACACAGGTCATCATCTGCTCACGTTGTGATCGTGGTCAGCGTTATTGCACCGGCGGATGCGCCGCGTCCGCCCGTTTAGAGTCCCGCAGGCGCGCCGGGAAAAAATATCAGTCCACACGCTCAGGACGCTTCCATAATGCCAGCCGTCAACAACGGTTTCGAGAACGACAGAAACAAAAAGTAACGCATCAGGGTTCCCTACAGGTGACCGCTCATGATGTACTGAAACGTAAGCGCACCGGGCTCGAAAAAACCGAAACCATCGAACTCATGGACGGTCATTTGCGTTGTCACCATTGCGGTGCCGTTTGTGCGCCTTTGTTACGCCGGGATTTTGTCCATGCCGGCCGGATTTTACCTGTATTCCGGAACCGCTACGCGGGTGAGGGGTGATGATGACCCTAAATAAAGACATTGAAGCGAAAATACTGCGTTATCATTTTGTGGAGCAGTGGCGAGTCGGCACGATTGCCACACAGTTGGGCATCCATCATTCTGTTGTTGACCGCGTGTTATCGCAAGCAGGCCTCCCGAAGGTTGAACGCTCACCGCGGCCATCGATCATCGATGCGTATTTGCCGTTTATCATGGCGACATTGGCGCAGTTTCCGACCCTGACGGCCGCAAGATTGTATGAGATGGCGAAACAACGGGGTTATCCCGGTGGCCCCAGCCAGTTTCGCCAGCGCATCAGTCAACTGCGCCCGCGCAAACAGCCGGAAGCCTATTTGCGCTTAAAAACCTTATCCGGTGAACAAGCCCAAGTCGATTGGGGACACTTTGGTTCGATTCACATAGGCAAAGCCAAACGACCGTTAATGGCGTTTGTGATGGTGTTAAGTTGGTCGCGGCAAATCTATTTGCAGTTTTACCTCAATCAACAAATGGAAAACTTTTTACGCGGTCATGTGGCGGCGTTCGAGGCCTGGAATGGCTTACCCAAGGTGCTGCTCTATGACAATCTCAAGTCGGCCGTGCTGGAACGCCAAGGCGACGCCATCCGTTTTCATCCCACGTTGCTGGCCTTATCCGCGCATTATCGCTTTGAGCCACGCCCGGTCGCCGTCGCGCGCGGCAATGAAAAAGGCCGTGTGGAGCGGGCGATTCGTTATATCCGGGATAATTTTTTTGCCGCGCGGCATTTTCAAACACTCGAAGAACTGAATCAACAGGCCGATCAATGGTGTCAAGGCGTTAGCGGCGAGCGGCGCTGCCCGGAAAATACCGAGTTGACGGTGAAGGAGGCTTTTCATCAAGAGCAACCGAGTTTACTCAGTCTGCCGGACAACCCGTTTGATACCCGTGAAAGGAAACCGGTCACGGCCCGAAAAACGCCTTATATCCGCTTTGACTGGAATGATTACTCGATTCCGCATCAGCACGTCCAAAAACCGCTGACGGTGATCGCCGATCTTAAGCAACTATGCATCCTAGATGGCGAACACGTGATTGCCGAACATCGACGCAGTTTTGATAAAGGCAGGCAAATCGAAGATGAAAGCCATATCAATGCCTTATGGCTGCAAAAAACCAACGCCAAGCAGCACCGCGGGCAAGACCGCTTAAGCGCCGCTTCCGCGCATATTCCCCTTTTCCTGCAGCAAGCCATCCAACGGGGTCATGTGTTAACCACCACCCTTCGCTTACTGAATCAGCTATTGGATGACTATGGCCGGGACGAATTGCACAGCGCGCTCGACGAAGCGCTCAAACAGCAATCGCCCTACCCGCAAGCGGTGCAACAAATCCTGGAACGCCGGCGTGATGAAAAACGGCAACCGCCGCCCCTGGCTGTCGCGGTACCCGATAAAGTCAAGCCGTACCACATCAAAGCGGTCAACCTGGCTGACTATGACCAACTCAATCCCAGTCATGAGGACGGCCCGGTCAATGACAGCGAAACAGAGCAGGACAAGGAGAAGGAGAAGGAGAAGGAGAAAAAGAATGAGCAAAAGAAAGAACCAGAGCCGGAGAACGCTATAACAGCGATAACCAAGGAGGAAAACCATGATTGATGCCGAACAACTCAAGCAACAAGCGATTGAGCTCAAGTTTCATGGGGTGCAGGCGCATTGGCATGAACTGACGCAAGCACAGTATCCCTGGCTGGAAACCGTATTAAATTGGGAACGGCAAGAGCGAAAACAGCGTTCACTGGAGCGCCGTTTAAGTCACGCCAAACTAGGACGCTTTAAACCTTTAACCGAATTTGATTGGCAGTGGCCGGACAAAATAGATCAAAAAGCGATGCATGCGTTAATGCAATTGGATTTTTTAACCGGGGCCAATAATCTCATCCTACTGGGCGGTAACGGCGTGGGCAAATCAACCCTGGCGCAAAACCTCGGCTATCAAGCGGTGATGCGCGGCCATACGGTCTTGTTCACAACGGCCGCCAACATGCTCAATGACCTGGCCGCCCTGGACAGTGACAACGCCCTGCGGCGAAGAATCAAGCACTACGCCAAACCGGCTTTGTTAATCATCGATGAAGTCGGCTATCTCTCCTACAGCAACCGCCACGCGGATCTGCTGTTTGAAATCGTCAATCAACGCTATGAACAACGTTCAACGCTGGTCACCACCAATCGCCCGTTCGCCGAATGGAACGACGTCTTCCCCAATGCCGCTTGTGTCGTCTCTCTGGTTGACCGACAGGTTCATCATAGTGAAATCATCGCGATCGAGGGAAAATCTTACCGCATGAAAGAGGCCAAAGAACAAGCGGCGGAACGACGCAGCAGACAACAAGGGGGCGCCAAATGAAAATACTGAAAATAACCACCCATTGGACACCGGAAGAGGCCGATTGCGTCTATCAGTTCCTCGATGATTTGAAAGAAGCCATTTGGCAACGTTATGGTGAGGAAATCCTGGACATGTACAAAACAATACAGGATGAACAACAGGCGGAACATGAGGAGTGCGATTTCAATGATGAGATCCCATTTTAGCGGGGCGTTTGATAATGCTTTGAAGATGTGCCGTCCGCCGTATTTTTTTGATTTTATCCTGCGGCAAATAGTTGCGGGTTTATGTCGGCGTTAACAGCAATGAATCTTCTGCGAACCGAAGTATTCCACACCATCCAACGCCACTAATACGCTGTCGCCCAGCACATGAAATTCTTTGAGTTTGCCTTGCCCTTCCAACGCTTGCAACAGCCAGCGGTACAAAGGCCAGAGGGCGTCGGGCGACACCGCATCCAGCAGATTCCGAATCTGATTGTCACTCGGAATTTGATAGACCCCAAACAAACTCTGTGCGTTATTCTTGCCGCGCTCTTTTTGCATCGTCCTCTGATACTCCAGAAACGAGGGCGATTGCATGAAAAACACCGAAAACGCACTCAGCGCTGCATCGACCATGGTGTATTTCTGGTAAACGCCACTTCCACTACGACCGTCGGGCACTGGTTCGAAAACTTGCCTGATTCGCTCGACCCAGCGGGATTGCGTGAATTGTTCTTTTGGGTTAAATGGGTAAGCCATCGTCCGTTTACGGATATGAAAAAATCAACACAGTTTACCAGCATTGGCTAAATTGAGAATTGCTGGCTTTCCGAGGTTGGTAGACCGATCAAACCGCTCATAATCAGCGTCCGGTGACGTCCACGTTAAACGACAGCTTTGTATTTTAAAGCCGACGACCTACGCAGAAATACTTGAATGTCGCAAAATGGCCTACTGCCGCCGTTGGCCGGCGATATATTTCAGTTGCAAATAAATCGGTTTGCGGCGGGTGATTGCAGGTTCAGTTGTAAATATTCTCGGTTTGAATGCCCGTCAGTTGCAGCCAATTCCGGTCGAAAAATGCGCTGATTGCTGGTTTGCGAATTTGCTTTCAAAAACGGAAAAGAACCACAGCTACTATTTCAAAATTACAGTGCCTGCGCTTAATTTAATCCCTACTACAACATCAGATAAGTTAGCGGACAGTCGCTTTAAGCGCACTACCGTACATTATATTACAGACGTCCGGAACTTTTGGCAGTGTTAGTCAAAAGTATCCTAGAGTGAATGCTGCGCCAAGCCAGGCTGCAAGAATAACCAGAACCAGTCCTGGGATGATTACACTGACAAACCGCCAGTTGCCGCTCAGGATAGCGAGTACGATCTTCGTGATGGTGTTTGTCGTCAGGCTCGCAAGGATAGGCAATGCGGCTTCGTTGGCGCTGAGTTTCCCGGCTGCCACAAGGGAAGCCACCGCGACAGCCGCGGAATGGGTATCGGCAAAGCCAGCAATCGCAGCGGCTGCGATGACACCTTCTTTGCCTAACCACTGTTGAAGAGCGGCGGCGAGCAGCATGACGGCTGAAACAGTCGCAGCGAAGAGCAAGGCTGTCTTGAGACTGAATGGTTGCCCCAGGCTAACAGCATCCGGCGCTTTTTGACGCAGGGCTTTTATGGTAAAAATCACGCCATAGGCTGCTGCAGTAGTGCCGGCACAGGCCAGCGGCAGCCATAGCACAAAAAGTGTTGCCTGATTGGTTGCCTCTAAAACCACGGTCATTTGAATAACGGTGGCTACGGTCGATAAGACCGCACCCGCTACGGCGCCCCACAAAAGGTTTGGGTCCTGAACGGCTCGTGCTCCCATTGAACTGATGGTGGCGGCGCTTGATACAAAGCCCGAAGTGAGACCTGTGATGGGAAGACCGATACGCGGCCCCATTATCCGCAGTGAGATGTACCCAGTTGAGCTGATGGCCATGATAAGGATAACAATTTTCCAGATCGTCCGAGGATTTAAGGAGTTGAAAGGACCCAAGTACTGGTCTGGGGCGAGGGGTAACAACACCAGCGCTGCAGCAGCGAGAATCAGCGCGTCGTTGAGTTCGGTCTCACTCAAGATTGTGCTGACAAAACGGTGAAGGAAGCTTCGTGCGGTCAGCAAGATAGTCAGGATTACGGCCAGCCCTGAAGCCAAGGCGGGCTCGTGCATTGCTAAGCCGCCAAGGAGAAGGGTTAGTAACAGTGCCACCTCGGTTGTCAAACCTGGATCTTGCTCGTGACTGAGCCGAAAAGTCATCGCGGTGAGCCCTGCAACAGCTAATGCTATCACCGCAAGCAGCGCCGAACCGCCTAGCGTTAAACTCACAGCACCCAGAAGAGAAGTCGTGGAGAACGTTCGAATGCCCATTGCTGAGCGAGTGGGACCGATCCCTTTACGCCGTTCGCGTTCGGCGCCAATGAGCAGACCAATGCCTACCGCAATGCCATAAGCAAGAATGGGTTGAGCTGTGAGGGTGATCGAGTTCACGTATTCTCCGCTGTGACTCTCTATTTAGAGACCAATTGTCTTCGAGTGGCTGGAAACATGAAAGTTAAATCAAGCTGAACGCACGGTTGATAAACAGCTCATGTGTAGGTGGATCCGGTTTTGTACAAAATTAGACCGCACTTTAGTGGGATTTTGCTGCTTATACTGCCTTGTTGATTGGCAGCGAATTAAACCATACGGTATCCTGGACATTTCAGTCAAGAGAAGAATGTAGACCATTGCACAGTGTAAATCACCCCTCCTTTGTATCGTTAACACCCAAAATAACTGTGCCCGCCGATAAGTGCAACTTTTCACTTTATGAATAGTTGCAACATAACCGTGTAAAATCGGCGTTCAGGAGATTCGTATTAACAAGAAGTAAAAATGATTGACGAAAATACCAAACACCTTGCTGAACCCGAGGCAAATGATAGCGAAGTTTCCGAAGAGGGAAGCCTGGACGACATGTTGCAGGAATTACGGATTTTGCTGCAAGGCGCTCAGGTGCTTACCGCTTTCTTGATTGTGCTGCCTTTCAACCAGGGATTTGACAAAATTCATGACTTCGAGAAATGGGTTTATGCCGCAACCTTTCTCTGCTCTATTACCAGCATGATCTTTTTTAGTGCCCCAGCTGCCCATCATCGCCTGGCCCGCCCCTTGGGAAACCGGGTGTTGTTCAAAACTTTTGCCACCCGGATGATTCTAGTGGGCCTGGTGGCTCTTTCCTTCGCCCTGATCCTGGTTACACAACTGGTTCTTTCGCAGGTAATCGGCTCGATCGTGAGCCTATTCGTAACAGCATTCGTAAGCTTGCTTATTCTTATAATCTGGTGGTTGCTTCCTCTAACCTATAAAAAACGATTGTAGGCGAGCCAGCAATTATCCGGCCCAGGCTAACCTTGGGTAGTTACCAAATAACGGTTGAAAGTGCCATCCCACGTTTGGTTAAAAATGAACCGAGTCAAAACTATATTTTCGTCAGATAATTGCAGTTGCCGACGGCAGCAGTTCGGGTAGTAACCACCCGCCCAACCCACACACAAACGGTTCGAAAAAATCCATGTCCTTAACGCTGAGTTAATGTTCGTTGTCGCACCGTCTCTTTTCCCTTTTGTGTGTATATCTTAATTTCAAATAGATATCACTTAACACCTATCTCCTTAGCGGCTGTCACTAAAGACTACAACTTAGCGGTTTGCTTTTGGCCTGAATTACCAGTCCAAAGTCAAATACAATTAAAAATTTCGAGTGGCCGCTTAATGGGCTTTGTACTCACAACACCTCATTTTTATGCTCTGAATGGAATCAAAAAAATGAGAAGTTCTAAAAGATAAAATCACTTAATGTGATAAGGCAAAATCCCAGTGGCACTTAATGTGAGAAAAACTGAACTTTTAAAACCAATTAATCTGAGATGAAAAGCCGGATAGGTGCAAGAAAAACCGATTATGAAATCAAGAAACTAAACCTGAGCAATCATTGGAATTATAACGTCGACATGCCTTATAGATCAGGTTGGCTAGCGCACATAATTTAAGGGGGATTTTCATGCAGTCATTTCAATGGGGGGAAATGTATCTAACCGGATTGGCAGATGTTGACGATCAACATCATAAATTGGTGGATATGATGAACGAGTTTGGCGAGCTATTAACAGAAAATGAGTTAAAGTTGGCCGATATCGAGGATTTGTTGAGTCGACTGGCTGATTACGCTCAATATCACTTTCAGGACGAGGAGAAACTGATGCTTGAGTCGGGAATAGACGACAGGCATCTCCAATTTCAAAAGAATGAGCACAATAGTTTCATGCAGCAAGTTTTTGCTATGAAAGCAGAGCTTTGTCCTACATCTGGTGCAGGCAGTGAGCAGTTATTAGGTTTTCTGATTAATTGGCTGGCCTACCATATTTTAGGAGTGGATCAGGATATGGCTAGGCAATTGGCCGCGATAAAGGCGGGAAAATCTGCACAAGACGCTTATTTGGCTGATGAAAAAAACCGTTCGCAAACCACTGAACCCCTATTGGCTGCCTTAACTGGTTTATTCCACCAGTTATCCGCACGTAATTTGGTATTGCAAGAGATGAACAAAACTCTGGAATCAAAAGTTCAGGAGAGAACACAAGCATTGAGTGATGCCAATGTTCAACTAGAAAAAATAGCCATGACGGATGTGTTGACCGAATTACCCAATCGTCGCTACGCCATGAATGTATTACGCCAACTTTGGAGTGCCACCGATGCAAAAGCTTCGCTGTTGGCTTGCATGATGATTGATGCCGATGGTTTCAAACAGATCAATGACAACTATGGTCATGATTCTGGCGATGCTCTATTGCAAGTCTTGGCTCGAGAATTGAAATATAGCGTCCGGACCGATGAAATTGTTTGTCGTTTGGGTGGAGATGAATTTCTCATCATTTGCAGGGATACGCCCCTGGAAGGAGCAATCAATTTAGCGGAATTGATACGTAAGAACATCGCCAACTTGCAGGTAACAGTCGGTGAAGGTATTTGGTTAGGTAGCATTAGTGTGGGCGTTGCTGTACGTAAAGATGTGATGGAAACACCAGATGCTCTATTGAAGGCAGCAGATGAGGGCGTATATCTGGCAAAACGTGATGGCAAGAATTGTGTCAGGAGCAGTCAGGTTACGAGTAAAAAATAGTATGTGAATGTTGCGGTAAATGTCAGCGTAGTTGTCGCATGCTGATTGGCCAATTCTTGAATGCGGTCGTAATCGGCATTCAGCCCTAAACGCAGTACACCCAGCACCAGGATCTTCCAATGCACCATACCGGGACGTCCTGTTGTTACGCTCGCCTTACCTGGCGCGCCCACTCGCTCGGGCAGCACATCCTTGAGAATGGCGAAGATGCGTTCGCGCAAGGCCGGTTCGGTGTAAATGCATTGCAGGCCGCGCAAGAGTTGAGGGATATCGTCACGCGACTTGGGCTCGATGACAATAGCGACAATATTCATTTCGCCAAGTTTCAGTTGCGGCTGGATGACAGTGCGCATGTATTTTCACGTGAGGAAGATTGTGTGGATTTATCCACTCACAAGCCAATTTTAGGCGGATGAGTGGTAAGATCGGTGTTAGCACGATAGGTCTTGGTGCTTCTGTTTAATTATAACATATTGTGTTGTATAGCTTAATTGGGTTTTCTTTCAGGCGCTAACTATACTCAACAAACTAAAACATCAATGAACTGGCAAGATCACTCATTAACAATTTATCTTTATGTCTGCAAGGATTATCAAAACTACCTGTGGCTTTAATCAAGAAAAAGAAAAACTGTCCAAAATGAGTAAGTGGTAAAAACAACATGACAAAGTCGAACTAAGTGATGTTTAGAAAATTAAGAGCTTTATTTAGAGGCTCTAAAGTCACTTATTACATGCGTGCTCGCGTTCTTATCGTCCAGCCGGTGGTTCCGCACTATCGATCGAAGCTTTACGAATTGCTCTATCAACATTTACTACAGAATGATATCAAGCTGCAAGTTGCCTATGGGACACCGAATGCCGACCAAGCTGCCAAGCGTGACTTAGTCGATTTGCCTGAGTCAATTGGTCTGAAGGTCAAAAACTACTGGTTTTTTGGTGGTAAGGTGCTCTACCAACCGATATTTTGGCGGATGCTATCCTCAGATCTAGTCATTGTGCTCAACGCTAACGGGCATTTGTTGAATTACCCTCTTAGCATTGTCGCGCTGTTAGGACGTCCCAAACTTGCTTACTGGGTATGGTGGAAGAAGTTACGAACCGGTGAGGGTTCGTTCACGGAGCTGCTGCGTCGTACAATAACGCGAGCAGGGCAATGGTGGTTCGCTTACACGGCAGGGACACGCGACTACCTGTTACTTGATGGCATACCAAGTAAGCAGATTACCGTCCTCAACAACAGCGTGGATGTTTCCGGCTTTCGCTCGGCACTGTTGTCGGTGACAACGGCTGAGTTACAAGACTTTGCAAAAGTAAATCATATTCCTATCGATGCGCCAATTGGCGTGTTCTGCGGCGGGTTGTACGGCGATAAGCGTTTGGAGTTTTTATTTGAGGTGGTGAAATTAATTCATGCCGATCGGCCCGACTTCCACTTGCTGTTGCTGGGTGATGGCGTCATGAGGGATCTAGTGCGACAGGCTGCCGACAGTGATCATCGTATTCATTATCTCGGTCCTTCTTTCGGTAAGGAAAAGGCGTTGTGCTTTCGCCTGTCAAAATTACTCCTCTGTCCGGGACTTGTTGGGCTCGTTATCTTGGATGCCTTCGCCGCAGGATTGCCGTTGATCACTACCGATATTCCGGTTCATAGTCCCGAAATCGATTACCTAAACGATGGCGTAAACGGGCTGTTGATTGTCGACGATGTCCGGGTTTATGCAGACGAAATTATTTCTTTGCTTGGAGCAGAATCCCGTCTGCAAGAGTTAAGTAATGGTGCATTAATCAGTTCACAGCAATATACTATTGAAAATATGGCGGAACGCTTCGCCGAAGGCATTATGTCATGCCTTAAACACCCTTAAACTCAGCACGAGTGCGTACCAGCTTTTAGACCTTTGCTTGTGCAGATTCATATATTTGAATAAGCTGCCGGTAATTTTCGTGTTCGTTGTATCTGGCCTCATAAACACGCCGTGCAGCAACGCCCATTTCCGCCATTCGTTCAGGGTGGGAAATCGCCCAATTAACCTTTGCCGCTAAGTCGTTGGCATCTCCGGAGATAAAATGCAGGCCGGTGACGCCGTCATCGATAATTTCGGCCATAGCGCCCAACCGGCTGGCAATAACCGGCAAGCCGTAGGCGAATGCCTCCACGATGACCATTCCAAATGTTTCAATCCATTCAGACGGCATCACCAAAAACTCGGCTTGGCTCATGAAACGCCCAACTTCAGAATTAGGTTGATGTCCGAGAAATGTCAGGCATGGGTTGGGTATTCTTTGAAGGTTTTTCATCAGGGGCCCGTTTCCAAGAATACTTAATGGATATCGGATATGTTCCCATGCCTTAATCAGTGTTGTTATGCCTTTTTCAGGACTAAGTCGGCCAGCGAATAACGCGCCTTTGCGATTTTCACAAAGTATATAGCCTGGATCCTTGATGAAATTAGGCTTGACGATGATGCGGTCGTCCGGCAATCCGGCAGCAACAAACCGGTATTTCGATGCTTCCGATGGTGCAATAAAACGTTGTATTTGCCGCTGCAAGGTTTTGTGCCGCCGATGGAAATCGAGCGTATGTGATAGCACAAGGGAGCCAACCCAAGACCCTCGGTAGCAACGGTGCCAAGCCCCCCAATAGGACGAGCCGGTCACGCAAAGCTCGCATGGCAGTTCTTTCCTATAAAGGAAGGCGCCGGCGCAGCAAAAAGAACGAAAATCGTGCAAGGTCTGCACTATCGGCACGTTAGCCTCTCGTGCAGCATCATAAGCGGCCGGGGTAATACGGGGAAACAGGTTATGGCAATGCATCACATCCGGACGAAATTTAGCAATATGTTTAGCCAGAGCCGCTTTCACTTTGTGGTTATAAGTCAAATTCAGCGCTGTTTCGATTTTAGGTCTCAAATGAGTGAGGTCGTCATTTCGTAAACTCCACAATGACACTTCGTGCCCCTTTGATTGAAGGAGCGAGGTTTCGGCCGCAACTACAACATCGTCGCCGCCGAAACCAATGTAGTGGTTCTGAATAATTAAAATACGCATTTTACGTCCGGACTGGGATGGTGTTTGGGACTGCGTAAGTCCGCAGGAGATTTGCATAGAGATGTATTTTCCGGAATCTTCGAATACAATGCCGAAATGGCCGCGAATCATAACATCCTAATATTGTCCCCGCACATCGACGATGAGGTGTTGGGCTGCTTTTCCTTTTTAGGGCCTGACTGCTTTGTGCTTTACTTCGGCGCAGAGGACCGGCCTACTGTTTCTCGTAACGAACGAATACAAGAGCTGGAACGAGCTGCCGGAATGCTCGAGTTCCAATGGGAAGTGCTCGATAATCCGGTAAACAATTACCGGATGCCCGATCTTATCCCTACCATAGAACAAACCATAAACCGGCTGAAACCTCTTACCGTGCTTATGCCCGAGCCTTCTTATAACCAAGATCATCGGGCGGTATACGATGCCGGATTGGTGGCTACCCGGCCGCATGACAGCAATTGGTTTGTGCCGAATGTGCTGATATTTGAACAGCCCGACAGTGTGGTCTGGTTTCATTCGGCGCCAAGCGAACCAACCTACTTCCGTGAGATACAAATCGAGCGCAAATTAACGGCTTACGCGCTTTATGCCTCACAGGTCCGTGGACACAGGTCACCGGAAACCCTTCGTGCTCAAGCCTGCCTGCGTGGCGCGCAAATATGCAAATCCTATGCTGAAGCGTTTCGGGTCAAGCGAATTGTCGATAGCCGATAAATATTCCAGCGTCTGGTATTTATTAGACCGTACCCGTCAATTCGACAATTATAATTCCGTCATTATCTTTTACTGTTTACAAAAAATAAGCCGCCCCGTTCCTTGGAAAGAATTCCAGTTGGGCATTGATTTATTACATTAAGACAATGATATTTTTTGTTAGAATAAACAAATGCGTTGGAGTCGGACTTAATTGCCTCCGTTTTGCAAATCTCAAGGAATAATCAAACCTACAGGTGTTCAATAATGGAAAAGCAAATTCTCGTAAGCGGTGGGCTTGGGTTCATAGGCTATCACCTCTGCAAGCGCTTATTGGAGACAGAACCGGACAGCAGGATTGTAGTTGTTGACAATCTAAGCTCGACCCAACTGGATTTTTCCGATCTGATTGGCCGTATCACAATTCTCACCACAGATTTTCGAACCATGTCCGACGACATGGGCATATTTAACGAGGTCTATCATCTAGCTAGTCCCGTAGGATCGCTCGGCATCTTGGAAAAGTACGGTTACATCGCACAAGAAATTCTCGCCCTGGCAGAGAAAGCTGCTCGGATTGCAAGCCATTCAGGTGCCCGTCTCCTCTACGTCTCATCGTCAGAGGTTTACGGGCGGGACGGGCGGTTTCAAGAATCCGCTGAGCAGATTGTGCCATGCAAGCGCGGCGCCAGAATGGAGTATGCACTTGCTAAGTTAACGGCTGAACATGTGTTGCTGAACCTCGCCGAGGAAGGCGCATTCGAACTCCGGATTGTTCGACCATTCAATGCAATGGGAGAATGGCAAAGTTCAGCCATTGGTTTCGTCATCCCTAAGTTTTTCGAATCCGCACTAAGTGGACAAGAACTGCAAATTTTCGGCACCGGCCAACAGGTTCGTTCTTTCTGCCATGTTCTCGATCTTGTAAACGGTATCATCCAGGTGCAGGCAAAAGGACGGCTGAACAATATTTACAACATTGGTCACCCGGATAGCGTCATTAGGATAGAAGAATTAGCATTAGCCATCGTGCGCTTGTGCAATTCAAGCTCCACGTTGCAGTACGTGGATCCGGTAAGCCTCTATGGTAATCGGTATATCGAAGCCTTCGACAAGGTTCCAGACATCGCAAAAGCCATTGCCGATACGGGATGGCGGCCAAGTATCAGCTTGTCGAACGGCCTTGAACGCATTTTAAACCACTACCGGGCCCGTGCGATCAAGAACGCTCGACAACCAACCGTTAGCGGACACAGTAGCAGCGAATTAGGCAATGACCGTGCTTACTGCCACTAATTTTGGCATAAAGCCCTATAAGTTCGGCAGGTTGCCACTACATACCGGTAACCTGCCGGAGTTAGATGCTTTTCTACAGGAGTGGATACGCAAGCCCGCCAGACAAGGCCAACTTGTGGGCTTTCTTAACCCGCACGTATACAATTTTGCCCATCGCGAACCGGTTGTGCGCAAGTTTTTGCATGCATGCGACCTTATTTGCATTGACGGTGTAGGTGTCTCCTTGGTGTTTCGTATTTTGTTCAGGCAAACGCCGCCCCGTGTGGTTGCAACGGCATTGTGTGACCGTGCGCTGGACTGGCCTCCTTTCCAACGTATCAATGCGCTTCTCATCGGCGGTACGCCGCACCAAGTAAAACTTGCCGCCGAGTATATCAATACGCGCCAAGGTGCTTGGCGAATCGCCGAAGCATTTCATGGCTTTTCAGATGCCGACGCTTATAAGGAAATTTTGCGCAAACATTCGGATGTTGATGTTGTCCTGGTAGGTGCGGGTACCCCGAAATCAGAGCGAATCCTGCTGGATGCCCGCGAAATATGCAGTGGTGCACTGTGCTGGCATATTGGCGGGGGCACGATCGGCGTATATGCAGGCGAAAAATACCGGGCGCCATTCTGGGTCTCCGCTCTGGGTGTTGAATGGATTCACCGCTTCATCCATGAGCCCCATTACCGGTCGAGGGTTTATCCGGGGGCTTTCGAGTTCGCAAGTCATGTTCTTAAAGATCGTTTTTTTGCTATAAACAAGGTCGAGTCTTGGCTTCTCCCTACTCTAAAGGAAGGGGATTCCTAATTCAACGAACGATGCTTATGCGGACTAACCGAACATGACTAACTCAATCTCCAAAGGCTATTAACGAGCAGCCCGCTCGCGTTCGCATTGATGTCGCGATCAAGTGTTGTTGAATACTCTGGACACGTCCAAGATCATTCATCGTGCGGCAATTTATATGCGTTATTACCCATGTTTCAATTTTTAACTTAAATAATGTGAATTAACTACAACCAAGTAAGCCAAATTACGGAGAATGCGTGGAGAGGGTCGGCTATGGCTGACGCGCTTACCTCCTCGCCCTGAACGGCGGGGTTTCACGCGCAATTAAATGAATATTTTGATCGCCAATCCAGCCTTTCGCCGCCCTCTATCCGACGGACTGGAACGCTACATGCTGGGCTCGGGCATGCGTTTCCCGCTCACTTTATTGAAACAGTCAACCGAACGGCCGCGTTATGTGACCTTTCCTTTCTTCCTCGCGTATACTGCGGCATTACTCGAGCGCGAAGGTTTTAATATTTCCGTGATCGACGGCGTCCCATTGAATCTTTCCGAGAATGAGTTTTTGCAGGGTGCACTCGAAACAAAGCCGGCCGTTATTCTTCTGGAACCGAATACCGCCGTGATTGTTGATGCATTGCGATTTTCCTATCAACTCAAAGAACAAACCGGAGCAAAAATCGTAGTAGCAGGCTCTCATGCCAGTGTGTTTGCAAGTGAATTACTGAAGCAGCACTCTCATATCGATTTCATACTGATAGGCGAATACGAGCTGGCATGCCTTAACTTGACCAAAGCCTTGCGAGAGGGTGTCCCGCTGGCAAATGTGGCAGGATTAGCCTATCGGGCAAATGATGGACGAGTACTTGTCAATCCGCAGGCGCCCCTTATCGATCCTCTTGACCAATTACCGCCGCCTGCACGGCACCTATTTCCCCGGAATTCGGAACCGGCAATCACCGCTTATTATGACGGGATGTTTCAACATACCCCGACGGCAAGCATGCACACTAGCCGCGGATGCCCCTATCGCTGTAACTTCTGCGTCTGGATACAAGTGTTGTACCGTGGCGAGCCGCAACGTTACTTCAGCGCCCCGCGCATCGTTGACGAGATGCAACTGCTGATTAACAAGTTTGACGTCAAGGAAATCTATTTTGATGATGACAACTTTACCTCGAATAGGAAACATGTGCGTCAGCTTTGCGCTGAGATCAAACGGCGTCATTTGAATATTGCCTGGTCGGCGATGGGCGATGCCATTGCCTTAAATGACGAGATGCTGGAATGCATGGCGGATGCAGGCTGTGTGGGCCTGAAGTTCGGTTTGGACAGTGCTGACTCAGAAATCCTTGATGCAATAAAAAAACCGCTCAAGGTGCATCGCCTGGAAAAACTGATCGATAAGGCAGGTAAACTCGGCATCAAGACTCACATGTCCGTCGTATTCGGATTAACAAACGAAACCCGGGAGACGATGGAGGCAACATTCGAATATGCCTGCGAGCTTGATATCGATTCAGTTCAGTTCAGCATGGCGACACCCTGTCCCGGTACAGATTTCTATAACGAGCTTGCGGCTGAAGGCAGGATCCGGTCCTTCAGATGGGAAGAATATGACGGCAGCAACATGAGTGTTATCAACTACCCGGATTTTTCCTGCGAATATCTGGAGCGTTTCACTACCGATGCGCACACCAGTTGGTTACGGCGTAAGTTCAGAAAGCCCGGATGGCTTTGGCGGCAGGCGCACTACCTGGTTCGTCTGACACGCGGGCAAGGATGGTCTGGGTTATCCAAGCGTTTTTGGCGAGCGATACAACTATTGACAGGCGACTCTGTCATCATATCCAAAACCGATGTGGCACGGGTTATGCGCAGGTGATGTTTCTTTTAGAGACTCATTGTAACGCAAACACGAAACAAACTGCGAAGTCAGGTCCTTGTCGGAAGAAAAACCATTCGGGAATCCATAACAATGAAACTTATGCTTTGTGTGCCGAATCAACGCGTTCAATTGGATGGTATGAAAGCCCGGCCTGCTATAAGCCCGCCGGTGGGTTTGCTGTCTATTGCCGCATATCTGCGGGAAAGCCAATGGCGCGGATCAATTCAGATCTACGACGCGCGCATGAGCGCGGACATACGGAATGAAGGCAAGCAATGGATTTTCGGCGATACCGACGAGCAGATGGAAGCCCGGATTCGTGCGGCCAATCCCGATGTTATCGGGATCTCCAATATGTTCACAGCGCAAATCGAACGGGCTTATCACTTTGCCGATCTGGCCAAGCGTATCGCACCCGATGCGATTGTTGTCATTGGCGGACCGCACGTCTCGGTTTTTCCTATCGAAGCGCTAATGCGCCCATCTATTGATTATGTAGTCGTGGGTGAAGGCGAGGAGCGCCTGACTCAGCTGTTGATTGCCTTGCAGCAAGGCGAGAATAATCCGCATTTACCCGGTGTCATCGGCGAGCCGGAGGACTTGAAGTTGCTTCGATCTAACCCGCGCGCGCCGGTGTCGTTTATAGATCCATTAGACGAATTACCACTACCGGCTTATGATCTTATTCCGATGGAGGAATATTTTGCGCTGGCTCGGCGCGGACTATCGCCGCGGTTTCGGGAATGGGGTGAGCGGCCGATCAGTTTACTGACCAGTCGCGGTTGCCCGCATAAGTGTGTATTTTGTTCCATTCAAACCACGATGGGTTACAAGTTCCGGGCGAATTCGCCTGAGTACACACGCAGGCACATCAAGCTTCTGGTAGACGACTACGGCGTCGACTTTATTCATTTCGAAGACGACAACTTGGTGCATGTTCCCGGGCGTTATGATGAAATCGTCGATTACATGATGACCTTCAACCCCAAAATTAAATGGGATACCCCAAACGGCGTTCGTGGAGATGCGTGGACCCTGCCTCGAGTCCACCGCGCCAAGGAATCAGGCTGCCAATTCCTGACCGTCGCTATTGAATCGGGCGTGCAAAGCGTTATCGATAATATCGTTCGCAAGCGGCTGGACCTCCAACAAGTTGAAGCAATGATGCGTTATTGTCACGAAGCCGGTCTTCGTCTTCATGCTTTTTATATCATCGGTTTTCCTGGCGAAAGCCTGAGCGATATTCAAGCAACCGTTGCTTATGCGCTGGACCGCTATTGGCGGTTCGGCGTTGTGCCGATGTTACAGCCATTGATACCTATTCCCGGCACCGATGTTTACCATGAAATTGCCGCACAAGGCTTGCATAATGGGACAATTGAAACTGAATACAATCAGGTCAAGACTGCCGATTTCGACCCCGAAATCATTCAATCGATTTACCGTGCCTATCTACGCAAGCGTCTCATCATTTTTGCGCTCAGATCGCTTATATCCATTAGCGAACTTATCTACAACGTCCGTCTGATTCTACGATACCCTAAAGGTGCAATATACGCTATCCGAAACGCTATCCGGGCTAACGGCTAAGTTTGTGGAAGTATCACTGGTAACAGGTGCAACGGGATTTGTCGGCAGCCACTTGATTCGCAGGCTGGCCGCTGATGGGCAACAGGTAAATGCTTTAACGCGAGGCGGCACGAATATTCTGAAAATTCAAGGCGTACAGTGGTTCCGCGGCGATATTACCGTTAAACAATCGATAACGGCAGCGCTTCGAGGAGTCTCGGTGGTCTACCATCTTGCCGCAATCGTTCCCGGCAAGGGCGGGCATTCAGCACAATGGCACATTAACCGCGACGGCACTCGAACGCTGCTACAGGCTTGCCTGGTAAACGGAGTAAAACGGTTGGTTTTCCTTAGTTCTGTCTGCGCTTATTCGCCTCCACTCAAGACATTGATTGATGAAGATTGCCCGCTGGGAGGCGATGACAGCTACGGTCAAAGCAAGGCCGCTGCAGAACTCGAAATTACCCGTGGCGCTCCGGGTGACTTTTGCTACGTGATACTCCGCCCTTGTCAGGTATACGGTCCCGGCGATATATGCGGATTTACTGGACTCGTGACGTCAATGCTTGGCAGCAACTATGTGTTCACCGCTGGTCGCACTCCACGTCGCTTCTCGCTCGTGTATATCGACGACTTGATCGAGGCTATCATTAGAGCGGGCACGTCAAATATCACAGGTTCATGTACTGCCAATATTGCTGGTCCGTCACTCACCAGCCTTCAAGCCATCGTTTCTGCTTCAGCGGAAATTAAAATCCACGTTCCGAAGCTCGTGCCGGTGCCCGTCCGTGTCGTACGGGTTGCTCAGGAACTGCGTTGGATTAACCGTAACTTAGGTGCGACAGGAATGCTGCCACATTGGAAGTCATACTCGTCGGATCATGTCTATGGGTCTCTTTTGTTAGGAGGCCCAGAATACTCTCAGCAACGCGCTAGATCAGAATTCGGGTTTGAACCTACGACCTCAGTTGGGGATGGACTAGCAAAAATCCTACTTCGGTAAATGCCACCGTAGCTGTCGAATGAGTTGAAAAATTTATGAACGGTAGTGTCGGATATTTTTTATCGCATTATCCGTCGGTTTAACGGGATTGAAGCGGACTTTGGCTTGCCAATCCTCGTTCCGGCCTGACACAGAGGGAAACCAATACTCTTTAAAAATTTGATCACCGGATTAGCCAGACTGACTGGTTAAACCTTGCTGACGCTGACATGGACTTTTTCCTGAATACTGGCGGACACTAATTTCGCGGGATTGGCTTGCGGCGTGATGGTTCATCATAATCATGACTACTCAATTGCTGGATATGAATAAATACTATTATTGATTTAAGTTTATTTTGACTTTCTCAGTGCTTGTTTGCAGGATTTAAGTAGAAAAATTCCTAATCTTTGCGTTGATGAAATCTCTTAAAAACAACGCCAAAAATACCGGATTGGTCATCAAATAGCGCTTAATCAACCGGCGATCCTGGAGCATGCGATAGACCCATTCCAAGCCCGTTTTTTGCATCCAGACAGGTGAACGTTTGACATGTCCCGGATGAAAATCGAAAGCGGCACCCACGCCGACTTGTACCAGAACATTGACACGGGCAAGATGCGCAGCAATCCATTTTTCTAGTTTAGGCGCGCCTAACCCGACCCATAAAAAAATCCGGTTGCAGGCTATTGATCATCTCAACCAAAACGGTATCTTCTTGTTCGGACAATGCCCTGAAAGGGGGAGAATGCCAGCCCACGATTTCAACATCGGGAAAGCGCTCCCGCATCTTGCTAACCAAATCAATCAGTACGGCGTCTTTACCGCCCAGAAAAAAATGCCGCCAGACTTTGCTCCGGCCTTCATCCAGACAGCGCAGCATCAACTCGGGCCCACAGACCCGATCTTTAAGGTTAGCGTTATGTACACAATTGGCGTACCAAACCAGCGGTAATTCGTCCATTGTTACCAAGGCTTTAACGAACAGGGACTGGTCTTTTCAGCTACGAGTATGAGAAAAAAAGCGGTCGTCTAGCGCAAAGAAAAATAAGCTCAAAAAACACAACCCGATGTAAAAATCGATAACCGATAGGGCGTTTTCGCTATAGCAAAACGCCAATATTTTTCAAAGTTATGGCGGATTGCCTGATGGCGAATCCGCCTTACGGATTAGGCAAATGTTGGCATTTAATTTTTACTCTTGTTATTACAGTTATTTCGAACGCCCAATTATTACTGTATCAGTAATAAATATTTCCAGTTTTTATTATATCCGGTAATATTAATTGCTGGATTGGCAGGTTTACCATGTCAGCTCCATCTAAATGAGGATTAGCGACCGCAGCTCGATAAGAGGCAAAATGATCGATACATTGAAGGAAATAATCCTGGATTTTCAGGAGATTGATTTAAACACAGGAACTCCACGACTCATTGAAGTGACGCCCGTCACAGAGAAGGCCACTATTTGTATAGGCGTTCGACGCGGCGGTAAATCGACTTTTCTATTCCAGCTGATGAAGCGCTTACTCGACAGCGGAGTAGACAGGCAGAATATCCTTTACCTTAATTTTTTCGATGACCGTTTACACCGCCTTCAACATGAAGGCTTGGCCGCAATACTCGAAGCTTACTTCTCACTGTTCCCGGAAAAAAAGAACAAAGAAAAAATCTACTGTTTTTTTGACGAGATACAGATGATCCATGGCTGGGAGCCTTTTGTGGACCGCCTGATGAGAACAGAAAAATGTGAAGTTTACATTACCGGTTCATCGGCGCAAATGTTGTCGAAAGAGATTGCGACGCAGATGCGGGGACGGGCCCTGTCATGGGAAATTTTCCCTTTCTCTTTTCAGGAGTTCCTTGATTGCCGTGGTATTGAAAATCGGGGGCCGCTTTCGACGCGGAAACGACTTCTTATACAGAAAGGGTTTGAAGATTTCTGGACGGCTGGAGGTTTCCCAGAAGTTGTAAACCTTGATAAATCGCTACGGATAAAAATTCATCAGGAATATTTTAGCGCGATATTATTCCGTGATCTCGTCGAACGGCATGATATTTCTCACCCGAGAGCGGTTGTGGATCTTGCGCACTGGCTGATCGACAACACCGCATCGTTGTATTCAATCAACAACCTGACCGGCTATCTCAAGTCGCTTGGACATAAGGCGCCAAAATCTGCCGTATCCGATTATCTTGAATGGTTTGAAGACGCCTATGTCATGTTCACGGTGCGTATTTTTGATGCATCTTTGGCCAGGTCGAATACAAACCCAAAGAAGATCTACTGCATCGATCACTCCCTGGTTACTTCCGTAAGCTCGGGAATCCTCATCAACTCAGGACATTTATTGGAAAACTTAGTGTTCACTGCTTTGCGCCGATTAACTCCCGATATTTTTTATTTCAAAACCAAAGCGGGTAAGGAGGTGGATTTCATAGCCAAGGAAAGCGATGGTTCCCGAATGCTTGTTCAGGTCTGCGAGTCAATTGCTAACTCCAAAACAAAGAACAGAGAAGTAGCCGCGCTTAACGAGGCAATGTCCGAGTTGCAGTTATCTTCAGGCATCATTGTCACCCGCAATGAAGAAGACAAAATTGTTGTCGACTCCGGTCAAATCAACGTTGTTCCTGCTTGGCGTTTCATTTTAAACGTCGCCGAGCGGAGAACACTCAAGATCATTAACTAGAGTGAGTGTGAATAGGGCAGAGAAACCAAGACCGGAATCAATCATCTTCATCGTTAACGCAAAATATGCTGACATCGAGCAAACGGATCAGACAATCATCCATGAAGCCGTTGGCGTAACCATGGCTCCGGATCAATTAAGGGAGTCATTGAATTTGGTGGAGACCCACCTGATAACCTTAGTTCGCAAAAGCTTCCCATGCGGGTTATCAGGAGGTCGCGCATAAATTTGTTTTCTTGCAAAGGACAATGGGGACCACTTTAGTGCAACATCTTCATAAGATGCCTTAGCCTCTTGCGCAACACTGGAAATCAGGGATTCTTTTTGCAATGCGGCCGATTTATGTGGAGGAGAGAATGGAATCGGCTGTGAAAAAGCCTGTTTGAATGCATGCCTTACCGGGTTGATACGGGACAGAATTTCCAAATGGCTGGGAGAGTCCAGAGCGGCAAGAATGTCGGCTTTAGTCATTTTTGGCTCAGTTTAATTGGCCATTAACAAGAACAGACAGTATCTATTCACTGACCGATTTTCAGCGTAACGCGCGCACGCATCTCGACCGACTAAAACAATCTGGCCAACCTGAAGTCCTGACGGTTAATAGCCAAGCAGAAATCGTGGTGCAGGATGCAACCACCTATCAAGCCATGATAGATAAGCTGGAAGCTATTGATGGGATCCGCAAGGGCTTAGAGTCCATGAAACTGGGGAAAGGCCGGAACATCAAGGCATTTTTTGAAGAATTCGAGCGTATACATGCGATTGAACGGTGAAGCGTTAATCAGTCATTATTCTTCCTGAGGTCGAACAGGACATCAAGGATGACTATCTTTATATGAAGATTCACCGCAAAACGCGATGAATTGGTATCGGAACATCTACACTAAGTTCCAATCGCTCTCTTCGTTTCCGTTACGTTGCTCACTCGCTCCGGAAAATAATTTCTTTCTGGAAGAAACGTCATCTGATCATTCACAACTATCGGATCCTATACACCGTCACGATAGCAAAACGCCAATATTCTTCAAAGCCATGGCGGACGGCCTGTTAGCGAATCCGCCTTGCCAGGCTAGGCAAATGTTGGCATTCAATTTTACTCTGCCCCCAGATATTCCTATTGCTCCGCTAATGTGTGCTGTTTGAGGTGTCACTATTCTGCGGCTTGTTAGCTGCTTCAGCCTTTAGACGCTCAACCAGCCAGACTTTTATAATTGATTGCCGCGTAACACCTATGCGAGCGGCTTCACGATCTAGAGATTCGACCACCCAAGATGGGAAATCGACATTGATACGTTTTTGAATGTGGTTGACACGACGACCACGCGAAAGGTCAAGATCGTCAATAATATCTTCTTTTCCTTCATCAAATTTTTTATCGAAATCTTTAGCTTTCATATAACTCTACCTCTTTCTTGCGAGATCGCCTGACAGATATCAGACGGACTTTCTCATTTCTGTAGGTGATAACGGCCGACCAGTGCTTTGCCCCGATACGGCCAATGACAAGAAATCGAGGTTCATTGTCGGATTTGGCAGGGAACTCGAGAAGATCAGGGTCATCCCAAAGTTCTTGGGCCGCATGGAAGCCAATTCCATGTTTTTCCAAATTGGCCTGACTCTTATCGTCATCGTATTCGAAATCATTCATGAGTATAAAATATTCCTTTTTTACTCATTTAGCAAGGCAGAAAGTTGGGAGTAAATTATTAGTAAGCACACTTACTCACCCTGATATTCGAACTGCTCTACCAGATCTTTGACTTGATAGCCGTGTCGGGTTAATGTTGGCTTCAGGTCGCCCAGTTGGCGTGACAACACCGATTCAACTAGATCGCCCGATACTGGCGTTCCGCCGGTTGGGTAGCTCGCTTCAAGCGACAAAGTGAGATGCAGTTGGATTTGCAACAGTGTCCGCAATCGCGTTGCTAACAGGTCAATGGCTTCCTGTGTCAGAATGGATTCAACGGCAATGTCGCTCTTCGTGCATGAACTGATTAGCCAATGGATGTATTCACGCTGGCTGCCGGCAATACCATCCAAGTTGAACACATCGGTACGAAAACCAATCTCTTCCATCGTTGGTCGCCGCAGATCGTTGCGTAACTTCGGATGTCCGGAAAGAATTACGGACAATCGGCCATCGCCATCCTCAATCACTTCTATTAAACGCTTCAGACCGGTTAGCGTATGGCTGTTCAGATCGTGTGCCTCATCGACAAACAAGGCGATTGGACGCTTGTTCTTACGCACGAGGTCCGGAATGTGTCAATGACTTTGAGACACCAAGTTGTTTTATTTAGTGTCTAACTGTTGTGTATTTATGGGTCAAGTTTCTCCCTTTGTGTTAATAGGCGGATTAATCCAAACGGCGTTAGGCAAGCTGGGTGGTAAAGGGCACTTTCCTTTGAATCGCTTTGGATTGGCGAGGAAGGCAATCTCCAGGGTTTTTGCGCGTGCTTGGTATACCGTAGCCGCTTGGTCGAAATGGACGGTGTCCGGGGTCATGTAACCGATGCCCGAGTGGCAATGGGACTGGTTGTACCACAAGAAGAAGCGTTGGCAATGGCTGCGGGCATCTTCAAGGCATCCGAAGCGGGCGGGGAAATCAGGCCGATATTTCAGGGTTTTGAACTGGGCCTCGGAATAGGGATTGTCATCTGAGACATAAGGCCGGCTATGGGTCTTGGTGACCTCCAGATCAACCAGCAAGGCGGCCACCGGCTTGCTGCGCATGCTGGAACCGCGGTCGGCATGCAGCGTCAGCGTATGCGGCGTGATGTTGTGCTTGGCCACTGTTTCGGCGATGAGCTGCTCGGCCAGTTCGGCGGTTTCCCGCGGAGCGACCATCCAACCGACCACATAGCGGCTGAAAATATCCAGGATCACATACAGGTGGAAACAGGTCCATTTGGCCGGGCCTTTGAGTTTCGTGATATCCCAGCTCCAGACTTGATTGGGCGCGGTGGCCAGGAGTTCCGGTTTGGTGTAAACCGGGTGCATCCGTTGGCGCCTGCGCTCCGCCGACAGGCCGTCCGCCTCCAGGGCGCGGTACAAGGTGCGCACCGAGCCGATGTAGCGCCCCTCGTCCAGCAGGGTGGCATAGACAAAATACGGCGAGCAGTCGGCGAAGCGTTCGCTGTTAAGCACCGCCAGCAGTTGCTGCCGCTCATTGGTCGAGAAAGCCAGCGGGGCAGACGGACGAGGCAGCCGTGTTACCGGCACAGGTACCAAGAGGCGCCGGCGGGCATCCTCGCGATAGACCGAACTGCGGTTCAAATTCAGGGCCGCGCAAGCCGGCGCCAGGCCGACCTCCGGGGCCAACTGGTTAAGGGCTTGCATCAGCAGGACTCGCTCGGCGTCTCGTCCGTCGGCAGACCGAACAAGACGCAAAGTTTTTTTTGGACATCAATAATGGCATTGGCCTGAGCCAGTCTGCGGCGCAGACGCTCATTTTCCTGGGTAAGTTGGTGCACACGACGATCCTCGGCCTGCGCAGGGTCGGCCTTACGCCCACGTTTTTGCGGCGCCAGCGCGGCGCGCTCATCGGCAGCACGCTGCCTACGCCAAGTGGACAGATGGGAGGAGTAAATCCTTTCTTTGCGCAATAAAGCGCCAATCTCACCCAGCTGGGTACAGCGATCAGCGGCCTCCAGGATGCGGCGCTTGTCGCTGCTGGTAAATTGTCGGCGCTGGGCGGTGGCAACCACCTCTGGGTCGGGCCGCGCGCCGGAGGTCGCGTTTTCAGCCGCCCTACGGGCGTCTTCCAACGCGACCTCCGGCGCAGTTACTTGTGGTGATTCCATGGTCTCTGCTTTTGATTTGCTCATGATTCTGGCCTACCTTTATACTCTAATTTCCGAGGGGTAGGTGTCTCAGGTGATATTGGCACAGGGGGGTCGCGCAATTCCCGTTCGCGCTGTTCGCCCTTGGGTATATGCACTTTCTTGTCGGTGGAGATATCGTAAAATAAGGCTGCAATCAGCGTGGTCAGCTTAACGCTGTGCTTCTCGACCGTCAGCGATTTCGAGACGGTGACTTTGTTTTCTTCCTTCAATTGCTGCTGTAAACGCCGCATGGTCACGGTCTTGCCGCTACCAACAACTCCGCACACAGCAATGAGCCGACCTTCCTGGATGGCCCCCTTGATGTCCTTGAGCAGCTGCTTGTGTAGCTCTGTTTCGAAATATCCGGTCTGACTGAATGGCTGTGTAAGTCCGTAATGCTGCATCACGTCAACTCGCATGTTCTTCTCCTCTTTTTGGGTCACGGAAGTAGCTACGCTCCCGTGACAGCACAACGCTACGCGTCAGGGTCTCGGCCAGAATCTGGTCGATGAAAGCGCGGTCAGATGCCGAAAGTTTTGCTAACGGTTTGGCTAAGTCGTCAGCAATGGCCAACTTGGCGGCAATCGCATTGGGAAACGTATATTCCAGTATCTGGGCATCAAAGGGCTGTTTAGGTATATCCACAGCCACCGCAGGCGGTACCAAGCGCACATCGTCGCCAGACAGCGCTGAAATCGGTAGGCCAAGCTGATCAGCCAAGGCCCGAATTCGATCCGCACGTTCTCCGACTTTGCCGCGCTTGAATGCGCGGTACCGATGCAGTGGGATTGGACCAGATATTGGGTGGTAAGGCCCAAACTTTTCACCATCGAACTCAACATACATTTCGTCGTCGAATAGGCGCCATAGTATGACAACTGACTCACCCGCCATGTCTGGTTCCACCTCGTAAGCAGTGCCGGGAAACGTAATTCGCGCATCAATACCTACTTTGCGCGATTCGCGTTCACGAGCAAAACGACAGAATTGTTCCCAGGTACACATGTCGCGCAACCCCTCTGTGGGTAAATGGGTCAGCCAATCCGTCAAACGGGAATGTTTTTCGGAGCGGTGATTCTGATCGTTGTAACTCAGCAGGTAACGCATCAGCCAATGATTAGCCTGCTTCTCAGTTTCCGGCTTATGAAAATGGTATAGCGTTTCGTGAGCCTCTTTCACTGTTCGGAATGGACGCTCGACCTTACCTTTAGAACGAGCTGTTGTGCGGTTGCCATCTTTGCCAGCCGGAATGTGGGTTTGCCATTCAATGCCGAGTGCCTGCATCACGTTCTGGAACACCCTGCTTTTGGCTACCGGCCCATTATCCAGATAGATCATCTTGGGGCGCCCCTGAAACGGGAAGCCGGCATCAGCTTTGGCTGCCATCGCATTGAAGAGAAAGCGTAGCGCGGACTCTGCATCTTCGCCATACACGCATCGATATTCCTGATAGCAGACGCCACTACGATCATCCACCACACTAAACAACATCAAGGTCGGTTGTCCCTTTGATGGATCGATCCATTCAGGTTTGTCGATGTGTTTGAGATCGGATGGCGACATGTCGAATTGCCAACAATCGTTGCTATACTCTGCCTGGAATCGAACGGCTGGTGGTTCGCGCAACAGGCGAGGCTGATCCAGTCGCAACAACAGCAGATAGCGATTGACCGTTGGGCGGCGCAATAGCCCCTTGGGAGCTTTGACCAAACCCTGTGCGGTTTCCACACCGTAGTCTTCCATGAGCTCAATGGCTCGTCCAGTGGAAAGGTGGCGTCCCTTCTTGTTTGTGGTGCGTAGCTTCAGTGCCGCTATCAGTTCACAGTAGCGCTCCAATTCAGCTTGTGGCAATAGCCGTGGCTTGCCATGGTCGGCACGATGGGCGGCATGCGGTTTTCGGAAGGCATGTAGGGCTCGATAGACGGTTGTTATTGAAATGCCGTACAGTTCGGCTACCGCCGCAACCTGGGTAGCTCGTTCAGGACTTTTCGGCGGCAAGCAATCAAGCCGCTGCCGCAATTGCAGAAGTGAATCAACTGGAATGACCTTATGCTTGTTGTTCACGGTTAGCCAGTGCGCGATACACTGTGGCACGACCAACACCCAGCCGCCGCGCAATTTCTGTTGCGCCCAGTTTATCTTCGAGACGAAGACGCTGGATTTCGGCAGTATTAACCGAAGGCTTGCGACCACGGTAGACGCCGCGAGATTTTGCGGCAGCAATACCTTCAAGCTGCCGTTCACGCCGGAGATTGGTTTCAAATTCGGCAAAAACGCCCAGCATGTCCAGGAAAGCTTTACCTGCGGCACTGCGCGTGTCGATAGGTTGCTCTGTCGCCTTTAGAGTGACACCTTGCTCCTTCAGCGTGTATACGATGTCTTGAAGATCTTTTATGCTCCGCGCAAGACGGTCGATTCGAGTGACAACAAGCGTGTCCCCAGGCCGCAAGAAATCCAGTAGCACCTGAAGTTCAGTCCGATCAGTCCGGCTGGTTCCGGATACTTTCTCTGCCCTGATGACTTCACAGCCAGCAGCGCGTAATGCTTGTTCTTGCAGAGTAAAATCTTGATCGTTAGTGGAAACGCGAGCATATCCATAGAGTGCCATAAATCAATAGTGTCTCATTAGCCTTTAGAGCCTTAGAAGGTACCATATCAAAATTGGCAAAACAATCCTATTGAGACAAATAAAGTGTCTCAACAAAACGACTCGCTGGGGTATACCCCTATGGGGCAATGAATTTCGTGAAAATACTTATGGTTTTTTTTCGCTCATCAATAACATGGCGGCGATCGGCACAGAGCCATAGGTCATGATAGTATCTTGTAAACTTTTCTATGATCAATAAATCGTCTACCGTTCAAAACACGCTAAATTCTAGAAATTTGACTATGTCGCCTAATGAAGCAAAATCAATTATAGAAGCTCTTGCAAAGGGTGTTGATCCAGAAACTGGTGAAGTCCTCTCGGCACAGAGTGTTTTCAATAATCCTCTGGTTATTCGCGCTCTTTTCATTGCTACGAAAGCACTCGATAGCTTGGCAAAAAGAGAACAACGGGAAAAGACCCTTCCAGATAACGCGGGTAAGGCATGGTCAGAACTCGAAGACAGCGAATTGCTCAGCGCTTTTGATGTTGGCCGCTCCATTAAAGACATCGCGGCTAAACAGGGTCGTACCGAAGGGGCAATTTCAGCCAGGCTCATGCGTCTCGGCCGCATCAAGAAATGATTGTTGCTAGCTATACAAGGTCGTCTTTCGGCTTGCTGGCTTGCGGTTGGTCTACATTGGATGAGTTAATGAGTGGCAAGATCGATGGTTTCCAAAGATAAAATATCAAAGTCAAATAATGTAAAGAAAATCCACCCAGTCTATCAACAGATTTCAGAAAATTTGGCTGCTATCGATGTAATCAGGTATATAAAAATTTACAATGAAAGCATTAAAGCATCTAATTTACTTAGTGAAAACGGTAAAAAAGAACCCGTCATAAAATTAGGCGATGAAAATATAGTGGGTGTTGAACTATTGGTAGATATTCCCAATAAAACCATTCAGTTTTATTCCATTACATCATCTGTGAAAGGATATGGTGAAAAAATAGTGTCTTCAGTAGTTAATTCAGCTCCTAAGGACTGGGAAATTGTGGTGGTAATGGATTGGAGTATGGGCTTTTGGCAGGTTATGGCTGACAGGTATCCGAGACTGTCAGTGTTATAAAATTGATGGTCCAGAGCTAGGTATTGGTACAGTATGCGACAGGGATATTGTATATTTACCGAATTTGAAAAATATCCAATCAAAAGTCGGGATTATTGCCTAACTAACGATTCGTAAAGGATGCCATACGGGAATCCTATCTTTACCTATAATTGCCCGTTAGCATCCGGAAAAAACTAAAAAGAGTGAAACAAAAATGGCTAAATTGGGAACAGAAAAAAGACCGATCATTGTTCGAGTCCACACCGATGATAAGGCAAGATATGTTGCCGATACCTGTGCAAAAAATGGATGGCATTACATTATAGGTTTCGAGCCTGATAAGCCGGAAGATATTTCTGATTTAGAAAAAATGTTGAATCCACCAAAACCAGTGATGACAGATAAAATAGGCAGAAACGACTCTTGTCCATGTGGTAGCGGTAAGAAATACAAAAAATGTTGTGGTGCCAGTGATGTGTTATTAGCGTAAGCCTTAAATAAGTGCAGTTCAAATGCGCATCATCCTGAATGTTAACTCGGTTTTCCGTTCCACTTCGCCTCAAACCCCAAATACAGGGCCTTTAACGATCCTCAGCTGCCGTTCGCAATCCCACTGATCAAACGTCCGGTTCTAATTGCTAATCGGACCGTCAATGTATTTCCATTTGAATATGGAGGTCATCGCACCTCTCCGCCATGGTGACTTGACATTCCAATAATGTCAAATGCTAGATTTTCTATGCCAAAAGATCATATTACATGAGTACTTGGCAAAAACACAGTACGCTTAATTTCGGCAAATAAAGCCGACAAAACCTTCAGGAGACTCTATGGATAGCTACGAAGAAACCAAGATTAAAACTGCTAATACTTATAATGCCGCAGCCGAATTATTCGATCACCCTGCCAACACATTCTGGAATCGTTTCGGCAACAGTACTGTTGAACGATTGCAACTTCTGCCAGGAGAGTATGTGTTGGATGTGTGTTCTGGGACTGGCGCTTCGGCGTTGCCGGCGGCTATAAAGGTCGGGCCTCACGGGAAAGTGGTTGCCGCCGATCTAGCGGCTAAATTGCTGGCTGAAGCAAAAATTAAAGCTGAAACAAAAAATTTAAAAAATATCGAATTTCGGGTTGGCGACATGCTTTCACTGGATTATGCCGATGCCAGTTTTGATGCGGTAATCTGCGTTTTCGGTATTTTTTTTGTGCCTGATATGGCTGCTGCGGTAACTGAGCTATGGCGAAAAGTACGTCCTGGTGGGCGGTTAGCTATTACAACATGGGGGGAGAATTTATTTGAACCGGCCAATAGTTTATTTTGGCAAGCCGTGCGTGACGAACGTCCTGATTTATACAAAGGCTTTAATCCTTGGGATCGCATTTCCACACCCGAAAATCTGGGCGAGATGCTGGCAGAGGCGGGTATACATCAAGTAGAAATTGTTACCGAACATGCTCTTCACCCGTTAAACACTCCTGATGACTGGTGGATGCTGGTGCTGGGAAGTGGTTATCGGGGTACCTTGGATCAATTAGATCCCATCCAGTTACAGAGGGTAAAGCAATCCAATTTATCGCAACTACAAACTAAATCGATTACTGGTATCGACGCAAATGTGATTTATGCAATTACTAACAAACCGCTGTCTTAATGGCTTATATCTTCATCACAATAGCGACAGGCTGGGTTCTCAGAACAAGCTGACGGTTCGAGCCGCTATTAGCAATTCAATCGCGAATTTTTTAACAAATTACAACGGAGTTTAAAAAAGAGCTTGACCTTCCCATCGTGGTAAGCCGAATACTTTGATCACATTCATTTACTACAGGAAACATGCTCATGAATACGACAACCATTGACAAACCAGAAGACAACTCGATTTCCCTGATGATTGAAGGTATGACCTGTATGTCTTGTGTCGGACGATTGGAAAATGCGCTACGCAAAGTGGAAGGTGTAGTGCATGTGAGCGTGAATTTGGCGACCGAAAGCGCTTTAGTCCGTGTCAGCAAAGCTATCGATGTTGGGGACTTAGTTCAGGCTGTCAAAGACATTGGCTATTTTGCGACCCGGCGAAATCAACGCGCAAATAACAAGTCCCATCGCCATGTCGGACTTGCAGTGATTTTTTCAGCACTGCTATCACTGCCATTGATGGCACCCATGCTATTCGAGTTATTTGGCATCCATTTCATGTTGCCAGGCTGGTTGCAAATGGTTCTGGCGACACCGGTCCAATTTGGCTTTGGCGCCCGTTTTTATCGAGCCGGTTGGAAAGCGTTGAAAGCAGGCGTCGGCAATATGGATTTATTGGTGGCGTTGGGTACCAGCGCCGCCTATGGCTTAAGCGTCTATCAGTTAAACACACAAACTTCCGGGCTGACGCCACATTTATATTTCGAAGCGTCGGCCGTGGTAATCAGTTTGGTATTGGCAGGCAAATGGCTGGAAGCCTGGGCCAAAAACCAAACGGCTTCGGCTATTCGCGCTTTGCAGGTATTGCAACCGGCAACCGCCCGAGTGCGCCGAGACGGCATAGATAGGGAACTAGCCATCGCAGACGTCAAACTTGGCGATTGGGTGATTGTCCGTCCTGGCGAGCGCATTTCGGTGGATGGTACAATCATTGAGGGACACAGCCATATTGATGAGTCGCTGATTACCGGCGAGAGCGTACCAGTGCCGAAACAACCTGGCGATAAGGTTACTGGCGGCGCTATTAATACAGATGGCTTGATAATAGTGCATACCGGTGCCGTAGGTTCGGAAACCGCGCTGTCCCGGATAATTCGGCTGATTGAAAATGCCCAATCCGCCAAAGCACCTATCCAGCATCTGGTCGATAAAGTCAGCGCCTGGTTCGTACCTGGGGTATTGATCATCGCATTAATCACCTTTATCGGCTGGTGGTACGACAGTGGCAATATTGAAATGGCCATTATTAATGCAGTGTCAGTGTTAGTGATTGCCTGTCCATGTGCGCTTGGCTTGGCTACGCCGACTGCACTAATTGCCGGCACGGGGGTGGCTGCCAAATACGGTATTCTGATAAAAGATGCTGAAGCGCTTGAGATTGCCCATAGCATTACGACTGTCATCTTCGACAAAACCGGAACGTTAACGCAAGGAAAAGCCTACTTGGTAGAAAATATTCCCTTTAACATAGATCGTGACAGATTATTGCAGCTCGCTGTTTCAATGCAGAATGGGAGCGGACATCCGCTCGCTAAAGCTGTAATCGATGCAGCTGACGCCTTGTCCATTGATCCGCTGCCGGCAACAAACTCTAAAGCCTTACCCGGAAAAGGTATTGCCGCAAATGTAGATGGCCTCGAGCTGAGATTAGGCAATAGCCGTTTAATGTCTGAACTTGGTATCGAGTTGAGAGAACTAGCTAAGCCTGCCGTTCAATTTGAGAGATGGGGCAATAGTATTTCATGGCTGGCGGAAGTAGGGCCGAATAACAGGATACTGGGCATGTTTGCCTTTGGCGATAAAATCAAGCCAAGCGCGCGTCATGCGGTGCAACGCTTGCAAGCCTTGGGTATTTATACCGTATTGCTGACGGGCGATAATTCCGGCAGTGCTGTAGCGGTGGGTAGTGCTTTAGGCATTGAACACGTGGTTGCTGAGGTATTACCTGATGAAAAAGCCAATCAGGTTGCTTTGTTGAAACAAGCAAATCATCGCGTGGCGATGGTGGGCGACGGCATCAATGATGCCCCGGCACTGGCTACTGCCGATGTTGGCATTGCGATGGCAAGCGGTACCGATGTGGCCATGCACACGGCAGGAATTACGCTTATGAACGGCGATCCGTGCTTGGTTGGCGATGCGATTGATATTTCCCGGAGAACCTACCGAAAAATTATGCAGAACCTGTTCTGGGCGTTCGGTTATAACCTGGCCGCGCTCCCTCTTGCTGCATTTGGCCTACTAAATCCACAGTTAGCGGGTGCGGCAATGGCTTTTAGTTCCCTGAGCGTAATCGGCAACGCCTTACTATTAAGGGGCTGGAAACCTGCTGGTCATATTTGAAATCTGATCGGCTTTACTGAAACGGTATGTGGGTGGCGGATGCGTCACCCACATTAAAAATGCGCTTCTGTTTTTTCATTTAGGAGAAATATCATGAACATTAGCCAAGCAGCAAAATTGACTGGTGTATCGGCAAAAATGATACGTTATTACGAAAGCATCCATCTGATAAAGGAAAGCGTTCGTACCTTGTCGGGTTACCGGACTTATAACGAAAATGACTTACATGTCTTACGCATGATCAAAAAATCCAGAAGCTTAGGATTTTCCCTGGATCAAATTTACGAGTTACTGTCTTTGTGGCAAGACCCCAGCCGGGCAAGCGCGAATGTAAAGGCGATTGCACAAGCCCATGTTGATGACTTGAATAAGCGTATTTCCGAACTGACTGAAATGCGCGACATTCTGGCGCAGCTTGCTCAAGCTTGTACGGGTGACCATAGGCCGGAATGTCCTATTATCCAAAATTTGGCAACGCCTCAACAATTGACTAACGTTAATAACTAAGCATCTGAAAACGGGGTTTGAGGCGCAGTGGAACGAAAAACCGAGTTAGCGTCCTTTCTGATGCGCTTCTTGATTGAACGCTCTGGCCTTGGTTCACTCAAAGCATTCGTGAGTGCCCGAATCACTGGCTTTATTTTACTTATATATACCCTGTTTCTGATCTCACTTATACACTTCTCGGCGATTGCCGATCTTCAGTACTAAGACGCACAACACGCCGTCCTGAATTTCACAAATTAATCGATAGTCGCCCTCTCGATAACGCCACAAACCGCCAAGTGGACCTGATAAAGCCTTGCCTGTATTGTCGGTAGCAGCCAAACGCTCCCTCAAAAATTTCGTGATACGCCTCGCTTCGGCCTTATCGAGCTTTGCTAGTTGCTGATTCGCCGTCTCTGTCAGTTCAATCCGCCAAGCCAAGCGCGTTCTCCACTTCATCCAATGAATAAACGCGTTCTTCACCTTTGCGAACCCGTTCTAACACATCGGTGGCCAAGTAATAATCTTACATATCATCCAGTCCTTTCTCGATGATCTCTCGTAAATAAAATGCCTTTGTACGGCCGGTTTGGCCTGCCAGATAATCAAGCCGTTTTTCAACTTCCGGTGAAAGTCTTATTGAGGTGGCCATGTATAGTCTCCTTTACGTCAAATATTGAATACATGTAATCAATGTATCACAAACTGATTTTACCCGGAACAAAGAATAAAAAGCCGACAACCAGGCTATTATTGCCCATCCCCCGAAATATGCTGAGCTCAGCATATTTCGGGATATGTGGAGTTCAGGAATATGCCGAGTATAATTGCCACTGGACGGCAGTAACCGCATAAAATCATCACGTTTGCGCCATTCGATCCACTGATTTAATCCGCATATTATTGCCGTCTTTCATCTCACCGATTTAAGGAGGTCAGTATGCTTACAACATATCTTAAACGCCAGACTACTCTTACCACTTACTACACCAGCTCTGCTGGACCATATTTGGATGAGTTCACTGACTGGTTAGCTCAGTGCGGGTTCCACGATGAAGTCATATGCCAATATCTTCCGGGCGTCAGCGAGTTTGCGGCCTGGGTTGATGCCACCTATGGCAACCTGACTTCATTTCCAGTTAACGCACTTAATCATTTTCACGATTACCTCGCTACACGCGGTCGATTGCGCTATTCAAAAGGTCAGCACTCGGTATACTGGTTGGGTGCACATCACTTTGTCGAGTTTCTCCAGAGTCAGAACAAAATCGTCGTCACCGAGATATCACCGAAGACGACACAACCGGAGCTCTTCCGTCAATTTGAACACTGGATGCAAACACACCACGGAGTGCAGTCTTCAACGCTACGCAATTACCGCCAGCATATCGTTGAACTGCTATCAACGCTCGGCGAACATCCTGAACAGTTCACCGCAGACGCGTTGCATACCTTTATCCTGAACTACGCTCTCGGGCGCAGTCATGCACTCGCTAAGAAGCGAGTGACGGCAGTTCGTATGTTTATTCGGTTTTTGATCACAATGGGGCATTGCCAGCCAGGCCTTGAGGCAGCGATTCCGGCTCTTGCCGAATGGCCACTTGCGCGGTTGCCTCGTTATTTACTTCCAGAAGAGGTTGATCGTGTCCTTGCCCATATTAATCGTACCACGCCAATCGGCATCCGCGACAAAGCAATCCTTTTACTACTGGCTCGATTGGGATTGCGAGCCAGTGAAGTCGCTGAACTAGCGCTTCCTGATATCGATTGGTCTGCGGGAACATTTTCCGTTATTGGCAAGAGCCGACGAGAGGCGAAGCTACCTTTGCCACAGGAGGTTGGTGATGCCTTGTTGGAATATCTTGAGAGTGCACGCCCATCGGTTAAAACTGACCGTGTCTTCATCACTGCAATCGCTCCCTGGATGCCAATAACCCGGCATGTTGTCAAGCAAGTTGCCGCTCAAGCGATACGGCGTGCTGGAATCAATGCACCATCGTTTGGCGCCCATGTCCTGCGTCATTCAGCTGCTACAGGGATGCTGCGTCAGGGAGCGTCGCTCCAGGTGATCGGCGAGGTATTGCGGCACAGTTGTCTTGAGACTACGGCTCATTACGCGAAAGTGGACATAGCCTTGTTGCAGCAGGTCACGCGTTCGTGGCCGGGAGGAGCATCATGCTAAAAGATGCCATCGATACTTATTTGGCCGTACGCCGCGCTGCGGGCTTTAAGCTCACAGACGATGCGTTTTATCTGTTTCACTTCGCTCGATTTGCCACTGCCCAGGGAGACACGCATGTAAAGTCACAGACGGCTATCGCTTGGGCAGGACAGGCACGAACTGAATCACAGCGCGCTATCCGCTTGAAAGCGGTTATTCGCTTTGCCCGCTTTAGCTATGCCGCCGACAACCGCCATGAAATTCCACCACAAGGTGTATTTTGCTTTCAACGTCATCGACCAATTCCCTATCTCTATACCGAAGCAGAGATTCAGGCATTGATGGGTGCGGCAGCACGGCTGGAGCCAGCAGATTCGTTTCGTCCACTGATGTATCGCACCTTGATTGGGTTACTTGCGTCTACGGGATTGCGTATTTCCGAGGCGCTCGGCTTGTGTTTTAAGGACATTATGGCGGATGGGCTGCTGATTCGGAAAACGAAATTTGGCAAAAGCCGGATAGTGCCGCTCCATCCCACGACGCATTTAGCACTGGAAGAGTATCTTGTCGAACGCGCTAAACTCGCCACTACTGATGATCATTTGTTTATCTCGAAGTGGCGTCGTGGGATGTGCCGCCAGACGGTATATGCCACATTCAAAGAGCTCCTGAAGATGGCCGGTCTCCCTCGCCAATCTGGGCTGCCACGACCAAGGCTAATCGATTTTCGTCATTCCTTCGCGTCGAATGCACTCGTAGACGGCCCGGATCGTCGCGATCAGGTCGGTCGCCACACGCTGGCGTTGATGACGTACTTGGGTCATGCCAGCCCAAACAGTACGTTTTGGTATTTAGAAAGTTCACCGCTCTTAATGGATCACATCGTTCGCGCCTGCGAACATTTCGTCGAGGAAAATACACCATGACTCCGATCGCCCCTCATATCACCGCATTTCTACAAGAACGATTGCCGCTACAACGAGCCGCGAGCGAGCATACCTGCGACAGCTATGCCTACGCTTTTCAACTGTTGTTTCAATTTGCCGCCGCTCGGTTGCATGTGACACCCTCCGCGCTCTTCCTTGAGCAACTCGATGCCGCTTTGGTGATGGATTTCTTGCAATATCTGGAAACGGAGCGCGACAACAGCCCGCGCACACGCAATGCTAGGCTCGTTGCGATCAAGTCATTTATGCGCTTTATGGAATATAGAGAACCCGCTCTCTTAGAGCAGAGCCGACGTATCTTAGCCATTCCCGCAAAGCGAACAGATACACGGCTAATCAATTATTTGTCATTAGACGAAATGCAGGCACTGCTCAATGTACCGGATCTGAAACGCCGCGACGGTATCCGTGATCGAGCTATGATCCACCTCTGTTTTTCGGCAGGACTGAGAGTATCCGAACTGGTTCATCTCCCATTACAGGCGCTGGAGTGGCAACCATCACCCAATGTACGCATTTTCGGTAAAGGGCGTCGAGAACGTCTATTGCCACTCTGGAAGCAGGCAGCTTCCGATCTGCGTGCATGGCTTGCCGTGCGAGGACAACCAGCTGCGACAGAACTCTTCCTAAATGCACACGGAGAACCCATGACCAGATCGGGCTTCGAGTATGTGCTGAAGAAACATGTGGAAGTGGCTGCTAAACGTTGCCCATCTATTGAGAAAAAACGGATATCTCCTCATGTCCTACGTCACACCGCCGCGATGGTGGTATTGCAAGCAACAGGCGATATCCGAAAGGTATCGTTGTGGCTTGGACATGGGGATATCCAGACGACCGAAGTCTATCTACGCGCTGATCCGACCGAAAAACTTGAGGCGATGAGTGCGATGGTCCCGCTTACGCTTAAACGTGGTCAGTTCCGTGCGCCGGACCAGTTGATTGCCTCTCTACGAGGCGGCTAGAATATGCTGAGTAGTTCGGAGCCGAACGACCCATGTTGTTCGGCTCCTCCGTTCGCCACTTTCCATATTCCTGAACTCCGCATATCCCGAAAATGTAAAATTAGATCAATGGTGCTGAAATGGAGGTCCGAGGCGCAGCGGAAAATATAGAAACATTCAAGATGATGCGCGATGAGCTTGACCTGTTAGGGCTTACGCCAATGACACGTCATTGCACCACAATAGTTTTTGAATTTCTTTCCACTCCCACATGCGTCTGTGGTTTCTATCGATTTTATCAGCCATCACTGGCTGGGGTGCCGACGATTTACACCAAACTGATAAAATTTGGGAAGCCATTCCTGAATGCGTGGCAACTATGTAAGTATTTGCAAGCCGTGCTTCTGGACAATAGCTAAGAGCTTTAGAGCCATACAGCTGGGACGCTTTGCGCCGGTTTCCCATTTCTGTACTGTCGATTCGCTGGTGTTTAGGTAACGGGCGAAGATGGGCTGGCTGACATGGTTGTTTTCACGGATCAGTTTTATCTGTTGCGGCTCTATCTCCAGAGGTACGGAAAGGCAAGATTCGTCAAACTCGCGCATGGTTGTCTTATCAATACCGCCGGCTTGAAATAGGCCTTTAGCCCCGCTATGGATGGCTTCAAACGCGTCGCTTTTAAATTGAGGTTTTTTAGGCATTGCAAATCTCCAATAAATCGCCGTTTTTTATCGCGGCATCAATTGCCACATCGGTCTGTAGGCCATATAGGGCGGCCAACTTCTTAAACTCGGCTAGCTCATCACTGCTAATTTTATCCCGGTCTTTCTTGGCAAAAAGATAGGTATAAACCCAGTGCCGACCACCCTTAGCAAGAATGATGGAGCGGTGTCGATTATTGTTTAGGCGTTTCTAGCGCCGTAAAACAGTTCAGCTTTGGTGATAACGCTGACCGCGATATTGGCCGGTCCTATCGTTCTGAGGGTTTGGATGATAGCCGGATTGCCTTTGTAAAATTCAATCAGAATATTGGTGTCACAGAGAATCATCAGCGCCGATCCAGCCAGGATTTTGCGCGAATACTGGCTTGGTCGATGTCTTGATGTTCCCAAATGCCTGCATAGTTAAAGAAATCGTCCCCGGATGCAGGTTGCGCAATGGATTCCATTTCTTTCATCACTTCGTCATGCTCGATGACTTCGCCACGATCAGCGGCGGTTATGCCTTTTGTGATTTTTTCAATGTGCTTGGCATGGGTTTTCAGGTATTCGCGCAAGGCTTGGTTGACCAAGTAATTGCGGGAACGATCTAACGCTCCGGCCATGCTATCGAGTTGATGCACGATCTCTGTTTCAGCTCTAATAGTAAATGCTTCAGTTGCCATTATCGCTACTCCGGTTTATTGTGGTTCATTTGTAGTCATAGCTTATACTTTAATATATGGTCCATCCACTTTTCTTTGATCACTAAAACCACAAAATAGAGTGGTACCCTTTCCTCTCCTTAATGAGGGGTTTGAAGTCCCATGTTACGAAAACGTACGTTAGCGTCTATGTTAAGGTGCATTTCGATTAATCGTAAACAGCACCTAATTTTTATCACACTTATCATCTCACGAGATTCGAGAGCTCTTACCGACTCACAGCGACCCATTAGACAATAAATTAACCTCTATTTTTAATATTATCTGATTGTAAAGCCAAACTTTCCGAGCCATCTCTCCAGTTTCACATATAGCTCAATCAAATTTGAAGCTTTAATCACATGTTTATCTGGGGGCATTGGAGCAAACGAGCGAATACCTGTAAATTCCAATTGAATTGTAATTGGTTGTTTACCTGAATCTGTAATTTGAATAATAGACTTATATTCTATGTAGTCTTGTGATTGAGGATGGTTAAACTTTGCATAAACAGTAGGTCGATCTTCGTAAATAATTTTTGATTTTGCCATATTGTCCTAACTTTCTTTCATAACGCTTACATTTTCTCAGCTTAATTATTTTTTAGGACCAAAAGTTTCCTGATCTTTAAATTGCCTGCCTAATCCTATATTTTCATTTTCACAACCTTTACCCAGGAATATCAAAAATGTAGGATCTCAATTTTTTTTGGCTTTTGTCTTTAATAAATAACAAAAATTGATTGTTGTTACAGGCATCTTTATATTGCTTTTCAGTTCTATCCCGAGTTCTTTCAGTTAAGTGTAGCGGCCCGATAACATAAATCACAGGAACCGATTACATCCATTTTTCGGGACCACATTAGCTGATAATATCGGAGCACTCCAGCCCACATTAACTGAGAATGAGCCCACATTAATTGAGAACCGCCCGATAACATCCGCCAGGAACCACATTAACTGAGAATGAATAAGAGGCACGCCGAAAGCCGCACGCAGGCCCCGATGACGGCCTCATTATACGAATGGGTTGAACACGGACACTTGAAAGCGTTCAAAATCACGGATGTTTCGGGTGACTACAGTAAGCTTGTGCACAAGCGCACTGGCCGCGATCATAGCATCTTCATAGACCGTGTCCGACTGACGGTGCATCAGTTTCGCCAATAGCCGAAAGGTCACAGCGTCCATGGGCAATACATTATAGGTAGCTCCCGCCTGATCGGCCCATGCCTCTATATCCGCAGCCTTGGCAGGGTCTTGCTCGCGTGTGATTTCAATGCCTGCTTGGATTTCACCGAGTGTCACAGCAGACAGGTAAATTTCAGCATCGGCTACGCCTTCGATCCACGCTACTACCGCTCCATGGGGGCGAACCTTGCGCAACTCCGAAACAACATTAGTATCAAGAAGGAACATGACGACCTTACAGCTCAACGGACTTTCGACGCTTTGCCCGTCCGCGCTGAGGCAAATCAAAGCCGGCGCGGCCCACGTCGGACATTAGTAACTCCTTGAGTGAGGGGCGTGCGGTATTATTCAGGCGCTTCCATTCGGCGATAGGCACGAGTACAGCGGTTTCTGTCCCGCGACGGGTCACTACCTGCGGCCCTTCGTTTACACAGGTATCCAGTAATTCACTGAAACGGGCTTTAGCGTCTTGTACCGGCCAAATTTTCATAATAAACCTCTGTTGACTAGGCATGTAACTAGTCTATCAACCTTTTTTCTGCACCGCAAGCAGTTCGACAAAACGATCATTTTGTCGAACGCCGGCAGCAAGGCCATTTTCCGTCGAAATCAGCCTATTTTCAGTGCAGAATACTGGTTCTATAAAACAACGTTCGATTTACTATTCTGCGATGAGTATAATGGACTATTATCAGACCCGAAAAATATTCCATGAATATTGGTTACGCCCGTGTCAGTACCCGTGATCAAACCGTAGCGCTTCAGGTCGATGCGCTGAAAGAAGTTGGCTGGGCCAAGGTTTACACGGAAGTCATTAGCGGAGCGGCAACTGAGCGGCCCATATTGGCCAAGCTTCTCGACGAAGTGCGACCGGGCGACATCGTGGTGGTTTGGAAGCTGGATCGACTGGGGCGTTCGCTCAGCATCTGGTGGAGACCGTCAACCTGCTGTTAAAGCAGGATGTTGGTATCAAAAGCCTAAATGATCCGATTGACACGACAACGCCGCAAGGACTTTTGGTGTTTAATCTTTTCGCCTCCCTGGCTGAATTTGCACGACGCTGGGCTTCTTGCCATGCGTGGCGGCAAGGATCGCGCTGAAGTCCAAATCGTGTGTGAGGACCACATAGTCGTTCGCGTTGGCATAAGCCATGATTTTCGAATCCGGAGCATTTTTTTCACCCAGCGTTGACCAGTGCTCAGCCTCAATGCCAGCATCGACTAACAATCCGATCCAGCGCGGGGACAGGTTCATATCGACGAGCAGCTTCATGCGGAGCCTAGTACGACCTCGCGTTCTTCGGCTAGCCAGGCAGCGTAACGAAGCGCCTGCATGATGTCTTCGCGCTCAAGGTAGGGGTAAATCGGCGAGAATTTCATCAACGCTGTGTCCCGCGCCGATTTGTCCCACAATCATGCCGACCGTGACGCGCATTCCACGGATACAGGCTTTGCCACCCATCACATCGGGTTCTTGGGTGATGCGATTCAGTTGTCCCATGCTCTGCTCCTTATCGAAACTCATTGTCATAGTAGTAGGGTGAGAATATAGTTTCAAGAACTATTTGTGAGAATAGATGCGCCTTTATTCTGTGTGCCTCAGAGATAACGCAACGAGGCTTCTCAAAAACCTCCGTTTTTAAGAGGAGGCCAACTGATCTTCAACATTCATGCGTTCATGCAAAATACGAATGATTAGAATATGATCTTCATTGATCTTATAGATAATTAGATGCCTTTTATGGGTATGGATACGGACCGGAGGGGTAAATTCATCGCGCTCTCGAAACACTAAAGGAGTATCCGCGAGAAACTGGCACTTTTCTTTTAAGCTATCACTGTACTGGTTCGCTTGCCGTTCGCTATGGTTTAGAAAACCATAGCGATAAATGTCAATCAGGTCTTCTTCGGCCTTTTTTGAAAAAACATACCGTCCCATTATTGACGGTCTTTCAGGCCTTGCCGAGCCGCATGAATAATCTCGTCGAATGTTTTGCTGCTAACACCGCTTTCTATGCCCTCGGTAATAGCCTGTTGTAGAGCATTCAGTTTTGTTCTGTTTTCCTGATCCTTCCGGATCAAATCCCGAATGTAGTCACTGCTATTTGCGTATGTGCCGGATTGAACTTGAGACAGAACCCAGTCTTTCATTGGATCGGGGACCGAAATATTCATCGTTGCCATTGTGATGCCTCCATTGTGCAAAGATCATATCTTTATTTATGGCATAGATTGGCAATCTATGCCATGTTTTTCGATTTTCAACAGTCTATGGCTATTCTTCAATCGTAAGCGCTTAATAAAGCACGTACTTGCGCTATTCGATTGGATTTGTTTTGTTAATATTCCACGGCAACAAGGCTTCAAGTTTTTGGCTCTATGTGATTTGTAGTGGGTAATGCAATAATATAGCCATGAACAGTGAAACTTTATTCAGCATGGCTTTAGGCCTGCAACCCACTTGGCAGGTCAAAGCCGTGACCTTTTCTACAGATGAATTGGCCCGTAGCGAACTGCATCTGCATATCGATTTTGTGACTGGCTCGCGCTTCTTAGACGACGCGAATAACCTCTGTCCAGTGCATGATACCGTAGAGCGGCAATGGCAACATTTGAGCTTTTTTGAACACACCTGTTACCTCCACTGTGCGGTGCCGCGCATTACCACGACCGATGGTAAAGTCCGCACTGTTGACGTTCCCTGGGCACGGCCAGGCAGTGGTTTTACCTTGTTATTTGAAGCCTTGGCGCTAGCCTTGATCGAACGGGAAATGCCGGTCAACCGAGTCGCCGAGATACTGAGGGTCAATTTACAGCGCATCTGGACTCTCTTTAATCACTGGATTAGCCAGGCAAAAGCAGCCGATGATCCGAGCACGATAACCAAGCTGGGCGTCGATGAAACCTCGACCAAAAAAGGCCATCATTACGTCACGCTGGGCGTTGATTTGGATGAAGCCCGCGTGATTCATGTCACCGAAGGTAAGGGTAAGGCAACGCTGCAAAGTATTCAGCAACACCTTGAAAATAAGGGTGTTGATAAGGAACAGGTGGAGCAAATCAGCATGGATTTGTCACCGTCGTTTATTGCCGGTGCCGCCGAGTCATTCCCTGCCGCACAGATTACCTTTGATCGGTTCCATGTTGTGAAATTATTGAACGAGGCCATGAATCAGGTGCGCATTGCCGAACGCAAAGAGCATGATGCTCTGAAAAGCCACAAATACACTTTTCTAAAGAACCGGGAAAACCTATCCGAAAAAAAAGAAAAAGAGCTGGATGAACTGATTAAACTCTACCCCACCCTGGGTGAAGCTTACCGCTTAAAGGTGCTATTCAATGATCTCTGGGAAATGCCCGACAAACCAGCAGCGGAGGCTTTTCTGAGGCAATGGTGCAACGAGGTGGACGCGGCCAAAATTCCAGCGTTTATCAAGTTTGCCAACACAGTTCAAGGACATTGGTCGGGGATAGTGCATTTCGTGGAATCACTCATTAGTAACGGCATTCTTGAAGGCATCAATAGTAGATTCAGCTGGCTAAACGGCGAGCCAGAGGCTACCGCAACATCAACAATTTCATTAATATGATTTACTTCCTATGTGGAAAGTTGAAATTTGATTACCCACTGTATTTCACATAGAGCCTTAATTTTCTATCATAAGGTCTAAACCAGGCTAGGATATTGCAATCGGGTACACTTTTGAAACGCCTCCAAAAAGGGGTAAAAAACAAGTCATAAATAACAGGTGTTTTTTCGGTAAAAATAACCGGTATTTTTTAGCTATAAAAATCATGTAAAACTCGCATGTCAAAACGTTGTATGAGACCCCTAAAAATGGCTACATTTGGGGTGCCTTGTAAAAGATGAAAAGCCGATCTCCCATATGTATGTTACTGACTAAAAAATCCAAGTCTGTAACACGCGTCAGTAATACGCGTCATTAATAAAAATTACTGACGCGTATTAACCTGGAAATATAGGTACTATATTAGTACCTAAATTGATACCAACCGTTATACACAACTTCGCTAATACTGTAACCTACTGCCCTTTTGTGTTCGAGGGGTGGTAAACAGAGGTGGGATTGGCTTGCGGCGTGATGGTTCATCATAATCATGACTACTCAATTGCTGGATATGAATAAATACTATTATTGATTTAAGTTTATTTTGACTTTCTCAGTGCTTGTTTGCAGGATTTAAGTAGAAAAATTCCTAATCTTTGCGTTGATGAAATCTCTTAAAAACAACGCCAAAAATACCGGATTGGTCATCAAATAGCGCTTAATCAACCGGCGATCCTGGAGCTTGCGATAGACCCATTCCAGGCCCGTTTTTTGCGTCCAGACAGGTGAACGTTTAACATGTCCCGAATGAAAATCGAAAGCGGCACCCACGCCGACTTGTACCGGAACATTGACACGGGCAAGATGCGCAGCAATCCATTTTTCTTGCTTGGGTGCGCCTAACCCGACCCATAAAAAATCCGGTTGCAGGCTTTTGATCATCTCAACCAGATCGGCATCTTCCTGTTCGGACAATGCTTTGAAAGGGGGAGAATGCCAGCCCACGATTTCAACATCGGGAAAGCGCTCCCGCATCTTGCTAACCAAATCAATCAGTACGGCGTCTTTACCGCCCAGAAAAAAATGCCGCCAGCCTTTGCTCCGGCCTTCATCCAGACAGCGCAGCATTAACTCGGGACCGCAGATCCGATCTTTAAGGTTAGCGTTATGCACACAATTGGCGTACCAAACCAGCGGTAATTCGTCCATTGTTGCCAAGGCTTTAACGAACAGGGACTGGTATTTTCAGCTACGAGTACGAGAAAAAAAGCGGTCGTCTAACGCAAAGAAAAATAAGCTCAAAAAAACACAACCCGATGTAAAAATCGATAACCGATAGGGCGTTTTCGCGATAGCAAAACGCCAATATTTTTCAAAGTTATGGCGGATTGCCTGATGGCGAATCCGCCTTACCGGGTTAATGGTCTAATGATTTTGCACTTTCTCTTGCAACCAGACCTTAATCAGTGATTGGTAGGGCACATCCCGAGAATTTGCCGCCGCTTTAATTGAGTCCAGCAAATGTTGTGGTAATCGCAACGAAATGGTCTTGGTTGTTGGCTTCAAATTGGGCAGTACAACCGACTGGGCATGGCTCCAATCGAGATAGTCAGTGGAATCGTGACTTTCCCAAAAAATGCGTTCTTCCTCTTCATTGGAAAAATGTGGAATGGTTTTAAGTTGTTTGTTCATAAATTGAACGCTCCTTTTTATGCATGACTCTCGCCGAGATAACGCGGATAGTCATACCATCATTGCGTAATGTAAATGAAATATGTAAAAGCCGTTCATTGTCTGTTTTGCCCAACGCATGAAAACGTGGTTCCAATTGACTGTGCTTAAAATCTTCTAACAGTAGCAGTGGTGCATTGAAGAATACTTGCTCAGACTCAGCCGTTGATACGCTGTGTTTAAGATTTTTTTGACTATTTCCTACGTCCCAATCAAATCCGGTGACTTTAGCTAAATCTATCATAAATGTATATTATGAAAATATACATAATAGTGCAACACCCATCTTTACAAGCTATATCATTGAAAATTCACTTTTTGAATGCGTTTTTGGCTCAGGAGCTTTCAGAGCCGATTGTTTGAGTGGAGATCTTGAATCCCTATAATGAAAAGGAATTTTTAAGCGATAAGCTCAGCATTGTCGATGTCAAAGCCAAAGACGGGCAGGAACGGATTTACCAAATCGAAATCCAATTGACCAACCATAGCCATTTGCCAGCCAGGATCATTTACAATTGGTCTGACATCTACAGCCAGCAATTAAAAAGTAATCAAGATTACGGCGAACTGAAACCCACTTATGCCATTTGGCTATTGGCCGAAAACCTGATAACCGATGATAACGAGTATGTGCATCATTACAAAGTCCGTGATGAACAAGGAAAAACATTCATTCAACATGGCGGCATCTGGCTGCTGGAATTAAACAAGTTTGATGCAAACCGGATTGAGTCAGAAGATCAACGCTGGTTACAGTTTTTCAAAGTCGGTGAGCAGTTAAACGATGGTCTTTACCGGACTGGATGATAACGCAGGAGATGAAACAAGCCATGAGCACGTTAAGCACTTTTTCAGAAAAAGAACGTCAATACCACCAATACCAAGCCGGCAAGAATATCTGCGGGAGCAGAGGGCTATCCAGCGTGAATTAGAAGAAACAGCACGAGAGTTAATGCAGGCTAAGCTAAGGGAAGAAGCTGCGTTAGCTGAAATTGAGCGTCTTAAAGCACTTCTGGACAAGAAATAGTTCCAATTTAAACGTTTCCAGCCGGCAAGAAACGGTGTGGTACGAACCGCATTAATTGCAAACTTGCAGGAATTCGATAGAGTCTGCGTAAACGGTGGTTAGCCCATCTTTTGCATTTAGATAGGTGCACGATTGACATGACCCGAATGAAAATCAAAAGCAGCCCCACGCCGAATTGAACATGAACATGGGCGTCATCAAGATGCGAGGTAATCCATGCCGGAATGACAGCCTTCGTTAAGGAAAGAAATTAAACTAAAAAACACAACCCGCTGTAAAAAGGCATGACCCGTAGGCAGGGAAAACGCATATAAATAATTTGAAAAACAGTATATTACGAGATTAAAGTAATACTTTTTGCAATAAAAGTATATGACCCCCTGTTTTGTAGAGTATTTTTCGAAATTACCCGATCCTCGAATAAACCGTAATAAGCGGCATGAGTTAATGGACATCATCGTTTTAACCGTATGTGCCGTGATCAGTGGTGCTGACGGCTGGGAAGATATAGCCGATTTCGGTCATAACCAATTAGATTGGCTCAGGCGTTTTGTTCCATTAAAAAACGGTATACCTTCTCATGACTGTATAGCGTATGTCATATCAAGGTTGTCACCTAAAGCTTTCCAAGAGTGCTTTATTAGTTGGACACAAAGCGTGAACACGCAAACAGAGGGTGAACTGATCAGTGTGGATGGCAAAACGGCGCGGGGATCGCGAGATCGAAAAAACAGCAAAAACCCGTTGCATAGGGTGAGTGCATGGAGCGCTTCAAACCGAGTGGTTTTAGGCCAGGAAGCGACAAATGAGAAGTCGAATGAAATTACCGCCATCCCCAAACTGTTGGCATTACTGGAGCTAAAAGGCTGCATTGTGAGCATTGACGCAATGGGCTGTCAACGAGACATTGCTAAACAGATCGTCGATCAAGGTGGCGACTATGTGTTGGGCCTGAAAGGTAATCAAGGCAGCCTGCATGAAGCCGTCGAGGATTATTTCACGACGGCTCAAGCGGCTGGTTTTAAACCAATAAAATATGATTATGTGGAGGAAGTGGAGCACGGCCATGGGCGCTTGGAAACTCGCCGCTACTGGATCACCGACGATTTGCGCACACTGCCGAAAACAGAATCTTGAGCAGGTTTACGGACTATCGGCATGGTTGAAAGAGAATACGAAGAAGCCGGTAAACAGTTTAAGGAAAAGCGTTTTTTCATCAACTCTATTCCGCCTGTTGCTAAAACATTTGCCTATGCGGCGCGGGGACACTGGGGGATTGAGAATATCCTGCATTGGCGGATGGATGTCGTGCTTCGAGAAGATGCCAGCCGGATTCGCAAGGGAAACGCTCCAAGTATTATGACGAGTATCCGACATCTCGTTTTGAATCTGTTCCAAAAAGAGCCTTCAAAACTAAGGCTTGCTAAAAAACGCAAAATGGCCGCTTGGGATGGCGATTTTCGTAGCAAGGTGTTGTTTGCGGATAATTTTTAATGCGTTTGCCCTGGACCCGTAGGGCGTTTTCGCGATAGCAAAACGCCAACAGCCTTCAAAGCCATGGCGGCTTGCCCCGCCCTACCGGGTTGTGCTCAATGACGACAGGGATTCAATGGGCTGCCATTCAACGCAGCTATAACCTGCGACCAAAGTGAAGCTGGTTTTGGACATCAGGTTGATAGCGTTACTAGGGGGTGTCTGCTACACTTGTACGGTATTTCCGTACATATGGAGTCAAATATGGATACAGTTAGCGTAAACCAGTTTAGAGATAAACTAAAATCCCTTGTAGAACATGTGGTTAGTAATCATGTCCCCCTAAAGGTAACTCGCAGGGCAGGTGAAGCTTTTGTGGTTATGAGTGCAGACGACTGGGAGCGAGAACAGGAAACTCTTTACGTTCTCCAGAACAGCAGCCTAATGAAACAGATTGCCGTATCAGTGGCAACTCACAACAATAACTCCGGCTATACCCCGACTAGCGACGAACTGAATGAGATCACTCGTATTTGAGGGTAGAACCTGGGAAACCTACGAAGAGCTTCGTGACAAAGATAAAAAGCTACACAAAGCTCTCTGTATACTCTTAAAAGAAATGCTACGTGATGACCCAAGCAAAGGCTTGGGTAAACCCGAGCAGCTTCGACACAACCTAACTGGATTATGGTCGAGGCGAGTTTCTCAAAAAGATCGACTCATTTATAAATTTGATGAAAAATCCATTTACATCTTTGCAGTTGGTGGACATTACGAAGACCATTGAATTCAGGGTGTCCTAACGTTACGGCAAGGGACGCCCCGCTAACAAACAATGAGAGCCGGTCTTGCGTTGGCAATCGTTAAATAGAAATCCCCAACTGGAACTTGTGTGTTTTGATTGCAAGACTTGACACTACTTAATCTTTGTCGATGTCAAAGCCAAAGACGGGCAGGAACGGATTTACCAAATCGAAATCCGATCCTAGCCATTTGCCTGAACAAGGCTTTGACCTACAAGGACGGGTCAGCTATGAGCATGAGACAAAAACAGTCGTCTAACGAAAAAACACAACTCGATGTAAAAATAGATAATCGGTAGGGCGTTTTCGCCATTGCAAAACGCCAATATTCCTCAAAGTCATGGCGGATTGCCTGATGGCGAATCCGCCTTACCGGTTTGTTTTGACGAACATAGATGGCAAATGGAATCATCCTTTTATATTTTGGGAGAACGATGCGAGTATTGAATAGACTATCTCTAGGATTACCGGTAATAAACACCATTACAGGTTTTCTTTCAATCGTTGCGTTGAGTGCAATGCTCGTCGTTAGTCCAGAGACGCAGGCGAGTTTCGTCCGTTGGGAGCTCAACAACGCAAAATTCGATGATGGAACTGAATTGACGGGTTGGTTTCTTTTGGAACCACTCGACCCCGATGGAAATTCCTCAAATTTTATTGATTTCGATATCAAGTCCCGCAATGGACCATATGGTATGACTGGTTATGAATACACACCAGCATCAGTGACATACGCCGGGCAAGGTGGAGGAGGTGTAATATTGGAAATATCAGAAGGATATTTGGCATTCGGATCAGGAGTGGCATTCACGCAAGCGGGAGGTTTGGTCCCTTTCAATCCCGGCGTTTACTCCGACCCCCAATGGGCTTTACACGGGTCTTATGAAATAAGGGGTGGCGCAACCACTTTGGAACAAGCTGGCACACCGCTCCTGCGTGTTCTCACTACAGGTTCCGCAATTGGTGTGTTGGTCGTGCCGGTACCAGTACCGGCATCCGCTCTATTTTTTCTGGTGGGTTTTGCTCTATTACTGTGTATTCAACGGCAGCCTGGACTCCTTGCCTTTACGAGATAATCTATGGGATATTCTCGTTTTATTGCCAAGTCGCAAAATGCCAATATTCTTCAAAGCCATGGCGGATTGCCTGTCGGCGAATCCCCCTCACTTATAGGCCATTTTTAAATCCCGAATCTTTTTTGTCCGGATTAACCTCATACCTGCCAAGCCCAAACCGAAAAGCGTTAAGCTACTTGGAAGAGGAACGGGTTTTATGGATACTACTCCGATACTATCACCATCTCCGCCAGCTGTCGTGAGGTCAAACCAGTAAAACGCTGTGGGGTCGGCTGGAGTTGCACCATCTAAAGTGAAGTTACCAATGTCGTCACCTGGAATACCTGTATCACAGTACAATACGCCAAAAAGACAGCCATTGCTAAGCGATTGACCAATTAATTCAGTGCCAAAATCAAGGCGGCTTGGTGAATAAAACCAAATGGAATTGAAGTCACTCAGCCCAAAAGTTCCATTGCCAATTGATGCGCCGGATATGGTTATGCCTAGATCGGAAATGGCTGAGCGAGGCAGATTAAAGCCGCCTTGGGGATTGGTTATTTCCAATAACGAGGCGTCGAAAGTAATAAACCCTTTAGCCGTTATTGGTGGACTTCCCCATTTAATATCTAGAGTTATTAATGTTGCATATGCAGTTTTGATTGTGCCAATTGAAACGATAATTGCAAAACAAATTAACTTAACTTAACTAGATTCTTCATGTGGAACTCCAAAGAAACAAAAATTTAACAGGAAAACATCCCATAAAGGAATTCGTAGTCAGTAGGATGCGGTGAGGCACGAACCGCATCAATCGCATACGACGCGGTTTCTGCGCACACCGCAATTCTACAAAAAAAGGCCACTGATCGGCAGCAAGTGTGACATATACCGACCGTTATTAATATCGCACATTTACCCGATTAGCTAAACCCAGGCGACTCAAAAAAGCCCAAATAAGCTGATCCTGATTTTGGGTTTAATCAGAAAAATTCCAAATTTTTGCTTTGATTAAATCTCTTAAAAACAACCCCAAAAAAACCGGATTGGTCATCAAATAGCGTTTTATCAATCGGTGATCCTGGAGCATGCGATAGACCCATTCCAAACCTGTCTTTTGCATCCAGACAGGCGCACGTTTGACATGGCCCGAATGAAAATCGAAAGCAGCGCCCACGCCGACCTGTACCGGAACATTGACACGGGCAAGATGCGCAGCAATCCATTTTTCTTGCTTGGGTGCGCCTAACCCGACCCATAAAAAATGTGGTTGCAGGTTATTGATCATCTCAATCAAATCGGCTCTTCCTGTTCGGACAATGCTTTGAAAGGGGGAGAATGCCAGCCCACGATTTCAACATCGGGAAAGCGCTCCCGCATCTTGCTAACCAAATCAATCAGTACGGCGTCTTTACCGCCCAGAAAAAAATGCCGCCAGCCTTTGCTCCGGCCTTCGTCCAGACAGCGCAGCATTAACTCGGGACCGCAGACCCGATCTTTAAGGTTAGCGTTGTACATACAATTTGGTGGACCAAACCAGCGGTAATTCGTCGATTGTTATCAAGGCTTTAACGAACAGGGACTGGTATTTTCAGCTACGAGTATGAGAAAAAAAGCGGTCGCCTAACGCAAAGAAAAATAAGCTCAAAAAACACAACCCGATGTAAAAATCGATAAGCAGTAGGGCGTTTTCGCGATAGAAAAACGCCAGTGTTCTTCAACGCCTTACCGGGTTAGTCTTTCTCAAGCAATTCTAAGCCTCGCGCCAAGTTTCCACGACCTCTTTCCGCTCTAATTAAAAAACGAGTTTCAGCATCCAGCTCAGCGAGCATCAAAGTGGCCATTTCGTCGATCAGACGGTTGACGCTGGTGCCACGCTGATGAGCCACCTCTTTAAGGCGACGGTACTTGTCATCGGGGAGTCTTACGGTCAGTGCTGTCATGCTGCTATTTCCTTCAAAAATGCTTCAGGTGTCAGTACAGTCAAATGCGGAAAATTCAATTCCATTCTGGATAGATCACGAAGATTGCGAGTTACTATAAATTGTGCATTACCGGCAACCGCTAGCTCGACCAAATGATTATCACCCTCGTCAATTAGATTCGGCCGCCAGCCATAATAGATTCGCGTCCACTGACAAATCGAGAGGAAAATATCCAGAAGCTCATTACGCTCTTCAGCACTCAGACGACTACGGTGAAATAACGTTGTCCGGGCCAGTACATCTTCGTACTCGTTAAATAATGCCGTGCCCATCAAAGGAATGGCCTGACCTCGTAAACACGCAGCGATCACCGAGTTAGCAGAGCCTTGGCTTAAACAGACAGCCAAAAAAATATTGGTATCTACGACAATTTTCATCAGTATGCGGTAGCATAGCTGCAACCACTTAGCTTAGCAATGACATGATTCAATGTCGGAGGACAATCACCTATCAGTCACGTAAAAAGGCAGGTTTCGATATTGACTGACAGCTTAGTATTTATTAGTTCGCCGACAACCCGGATTTGGACTGCATGTCGCTTACCCTCTGTTTCTGGACAGTTGTCGTCAACCCGTAAGTGACAGATTTGTTAGGTGTATTCGTCGATAGTCATTACACCTGGATGGCTTGATTTGGGAATCGTCCTTCCTCATGGGTTTGCTTCACTGTGTTACGCAAAACTACCCTGTATTTCAACAATTCACGCGTACAAAGTCAGTAGGATGCGGAAAGGTACGAACCGCATCAATCGCGATAACTCCAGTCGGAGCAAAAAAGCCAAAATGAGCTGTTCTTGATCTTTGGGGTTAATTAGAAAAATTCCAAATTTTTGCTTTGATGAAATCTCTTAAAAACAACGCCAAAAATACCGGATTGGTCATCAAATAGCGTTTAATCAACCGGCGATCCTGGAGCATGCGATAGACCTATTTCAAGCCCGTCTTTTGCATCCAGACAGGTGCACGATTGACATGACCCGTATGAAAATCATAAGCGGCACCCACGTCGACCTGTGCCGGAACATTGACACGAGCAAGATGCGCAGCAATCCATTTTTCTTGCTTGGGAGCGCCTATTCCGACCCATAAAAAATGTGGTTGCAGGTTATTGATCATCTCAATCAAATCGGCTCTTCCTGTTCGGACAATGCTTTGAAAGGGAGAGAATGCCAGGAAATTAAGCCAAACAACACAACCCGATGTAAAAATCGATAACCGGTAGGGCGTTTTCGCGATAGCAAAACGCCAACATTCTTCAAAGCCATGGCGGATTGTCTGGTGGCGAATCCGCCTTACCGGGTTAACGAAGCGGGCGTTCAATAACACCACTTCGTGGCCCAAGGCTGTAAACTCCCTAGCCCAATGATGCGCTCCACCACACGCTTCCATCGCGATCAAGCTCACGGGCAGCTGTGCGATAAACGCCAACAACTCAGACCGCTTCAACTTCCTTTTCACGGCTTTGCCATCTTTCATCGAGAACAAATGAAATACTTGCTTTGCAATATCCAAACCCATTACGTTACGATTCATGACAGGCACCTCTTTCTTCCGGTTAAATTAGTCGGTGCATTTTGACACCATTTAGGGGTGAGGAGGAGTCCATATCATCATCCTATATTACTCCCTTTTGACTCTAAAACCGTTTCGAAAAAGCGAAAAAGGGGTCAGGTTTAATTCATGCATGAAAAGTAACCTGCTTTTTTTTGGCGCTGTCTTTCCGCCAGATAAAACTGTCGTTGTTGAGGTAATGGCTTTGCTCTCTGAGAATCAAGCCTAATCCGTGCGAGATGAGACGTCCCAGTCGTGACTCGTAGATGCAGATACTTGCTAAAAAAGAAGGAATGCAGATATAGTGCAAACTGATGTGCGCGAAGGATATGGCTTCAATGAAATACGACTGGGATAAAAACAAAGCGGTAGCAAATTTGTCAAAGCATGGGGTTTATTTTGAAGAGGCAAAAACAGTTTTTGATGATCCATTGTATGTAGATTTCTATGACCCTGACCATTCCTTCGGAGAACACCGTTTTATCCTGTTGGGTGAATCGGCCCAGGGGAGACTATTGTTTGTTTCCTATATGGAGCGTAACAATAGCATTCGATTAATCAGTGCTAGAGAAGCAACGCTATCGGAGCGGAAAGCCTATGAACAAGAGTGAAATAGAAGATGAATTACGGCCCGAGTATGATTTACAAAACTTACAAGTAAGGAAACTGGGGCCGGGGCGCAAAAGGTTTTGTGATACCGTTCGTTTAGAGCCTGACGTGATCGCTGCGTTTCCAAATGCCGAAGCCGTTAATGAAGCATTACGTTATCTCATTGAGGTAGCCAAGCGTACAAACAGCCTAACCCAACGCTCCGGCGAACTCCGCTAACGCTTCGCCTCTGAGCATTACATTAACGTCTGTTGTTGAGGCTAATCCAGACACCTGAACAGCAACTGCTGACAGTCAAAAATTGGCCGATTGGGCGAGGTCGCCAATGGCTGCTTTCTGGCTATCCAGTCCGCAAAATCCCGATTAGGCTGACTGTCCGATTTGGAGAACTGCGTCCGGCTGGTTTGAGTCGATCACCACTTGCGATCTTCTCGAAAATTGTCGGTTCGAATGTCGGTATACAGCATTTGAACATTCGATAAAGCCATGGCGGATTGTCAGTTGGCGAATCCGCCTCACCGGGTTGGCGTACCAAACCAGCGGTAATTCGTCCATTGTTACCAAGGCTTTGTCGAACAAGGACCTAGGAGCACAAGACACAAAGCGGTCGCCTAACACAAAGAAATTAAGCCAAATAACACAACTTGATGTAAAAATCGATAAGCGGTAGGGCGTTTTCGCGACTGCAAAACGCCAGTGTTCTTCAAAGCCATGGGGGATTGCATTTTGGCAAATCCACCTTACGGGGTTAGGCAAATGTTGGTATTTAATTTTACTCTGACCCCAACCTTCCCTTTTCATACGTTAAATAAGGAATCCAACATGCAGGCTATAGAATTTGAAACAAATATAGAAAATGGCATTGTCCATGTTCCTAAGGAATATCAATCACTGCAAAAGGCAAGTAAAGCTAGAATAATTATTTTAGTTGACAATACCTCAGAATCACCAACTACCCAGCCGAGACGCCGTCCGCATCCGGACATAGCCGGAAAATTGCAAATTCTAGGGGATATTATTTCGTCAGCGCCTGAAACAGATTGGAATTTGCCAAAATGATTTTTGGATACTCACATCTGGCTGTGGTGGGTCAATGATGAGACGAATTCGTTGAAAGCCCAATGGATGGAACTCATCAATAACACCTCTGAGGTGGGTGTGTCAGCGATTAGTTGTTTTGAAGTTGCATGGCTACAGCGGCATGACCGACTTATATTGCCGGAACCAACCCTCATTTGGCTTGATAAGGCGTTAAGCGGATCGAATATTACTTTAGTGCCCATTACAGCCGAAATTGCTTGCGCAGCAGTCGATTTATCCGAACATCATAGCGACCCGCAAGACCGTATCATCATCGCCACAGCACTTATGACAGACAGCCAGTTAATATCTGCAGATCGCAAATTTCCTCTTTATGCAGAATTAACAGGAAAACTCGTCAATTAATGGATCTTCGGGCCGAACGCCTACTCGATGCGCCGACGCTTTCAGCTATCTTTGATCAACACTAAAGAGATACATAGAAGAAGTATTATTTTAATGTCTGTGCGCCTTTTAATGGATGATGCAAAAATCAAGACCTGACCCCGATCTTTTTCCTTTTTCATCCGCGCAGATCGCGAAGAGCGCGCGAAACGTCTCGGTATTACATCTAAACTATGACGGTATTTTAGTATGTTGGCGCCGATTGAAAATTACACTGAGAATTTCATCTCGCCAGATCTTATACCGATAGTCGGAATTAACTCAAGCAAAAATCTGAAACTCAGTAGCCACAGCAATTGGCCGGACTTGATTTTTCTCGCGCCGCATTTCCACTAACCCATAATTCGACATGGTTTTCAAGGTACGAGACAGATTGCTTGGTTTTCTACCGGTAATCACCGCCAGAGATGAAATTGACTCCGGATGGGTTTCCTGAATGATTTTCAGCAGCGCCCGGTTGTCATCGCTCAAAATCTCGGCCAAAGAACGCATTGAGGTGAACCAAATTTTGGGCTCTGAAGGTTTTGGCTTGTATTCACCTTTGGCAATAGCCAGAACCCGTTCCCGCATTTTTTCCTGTGACAGAATGCCAATCATAACTTTACTCATAGTTTTCTAAGTTCCTCCAATACCCGATCAACCTCTGCGAAGAAGTTCATTAAAAGTTGATACGCATTTTGAAATTCATAAGGCACGCCTTGGTCGCTAATATGCCGGTGTTTGTGGTCATAGGGTAAACGTTGTCCAGCGAATTTGAATTTTTTCGGCGGTTTCACAGCATGAGCATTGTCATAGCCAAGAATCCGCTTGCCATAGGGTTCATGTAAGGTCAGCGAGTACCGTATACCATGCGGAATTTGCTTGGTTGACGTCACTCGTCTGGCCTCAATTTTGATCCAATAGCCATTTCCCTGATCAAGAATCTGTTGATCAAGTTCCAAAAGCGTATCTATTCCTGACTCTTTGTGCACAGTTAATCATATCATCCGATGATAAGGTGCGTCTAAACATATGCTAGAGCTGCATTCTTAGCAAACATTCAAAGTCGATGTTTTCAAGTAAGAACGGGGTCATGCAATCGAGTATTCGGCCTGCATGACGCTCAGCCTTGATATGCTAAAATTAATAACTCAGATTATCGGGCCGCTCCTCCTTTTTTTGCGGTAAATGGATAGTCTGCTATGTGTTTAATTTCTGTCACAAAAACTACGCAGCAGTCCGCTTTTGGCCGCTATGTTAAGCTTAACATAGCGACCCAAAGCCGTCTTTGACAGAAATTGTTTGGTTGACTGGTCATTGGCAAGCAGCAGACGTTCGCTAGATAACAAGAAACCGTGCAATCAGTCTATATCGGGCTCTTGCCCTTTAAGAAAAATCGATTTATCCTTTAAGAAAACAGTTTTTCTTAAAGGATAAAGTATGAGCAACAAAGAGCGCGGTGAGCAAATTCGACGCCAAATTATTAGGGACGTCAGGCATCATCCCATTGATATTGCAAAACATATTGCAACTATCTTCTCGATAAGCGCACAAGCAGTCAACAACCACATAAAACGCTTAGAAACCGAAGGCTGGTTAAACTCGAGCGGCACCGGTAAAGGAAAAAGATATTTTCTTGGCGACTTAAGACAATATAAGTCTCTATTTCCTCTGACCGAAGGCTTCACAGAGGATAGCGTCTGGCGAGATTATTACGCTTTCGTATTTGACGGTTTGCCTGAAAACATCGTCGACATATGCCATTACGGTTTTACCGAAATGGTCAATAACGTCATCGACCACTCGGGCGGAGAACAAGTTTATATATCCGTTGTACGGGACAAAGAAAAAATAGTCATCGCTGTCGTTGACGACGGTGAAGGTATTTTTAGGAAAATTAAACGGCTGTGCGATTTAAGTGACGAACGACAAGCCCTATTCGAATTGTCCAAAGGCAAGCTGACCACCGATCCCGACAATCATACCGGCGAAGGCATTTTCTTTACATCGAGAGTATTCGACGAGTTTGAAATCGAATCGTGTGGAATCAGGTTTAGTCACGACGACACATTCGATTTCGATTTTATTCTCGAGTTGTCTATTTCTAGAGATAAAGACGGTACAGTGGTCTATATGCTTATTAAGCTGGATTCGACGCGCCAGATTCAAGCGGTGTTCGACGACTATGCTGGACCAGACGAATTTCAATTCAACAAAACCATCATTCCTGTTCGCTTAGCCCAATACGGTAATGAAAAACTTGTATCCAGGTCTCAAGCGAAACGATTACTGGCACGGGTAGAACGCTTTCATTACGTTATTTTTGACTTTGAGGGTGTGTTGGCTATCGGCCAAGCTTTTGCCGATGAAATTTTCCGTGTCTATGCACAAGCTCATCCAGAAATAACATTACTGCCCGACAACATGGAACCCAATGTTGATAAGATGGTTTCTAGGGCTATTGCGTCGAGGTAAGTCAATCAACCTGTAAGTCACCCAGATACTATTACCCAAGTTAAGCGGAAATGACGTTGGGTCAGGGCATTTCAGAATCGCATCAACAATTGCTACTGTGTTTTTTCAGGTTGGGTTGTTTGTTGCGTGCGCTTATTTGGGTTTGGGTATGTTTTCTTGACCTAACGCTGGCCGCAGTCGGTTTGTAGATTGGTTTTGTGTCTCTCGCCTAGGAGCCTGTCCGAGAACTCGACAATTGAAATTTTTAACACAATATATAGTGTCAGTTATGACTAAAAAACTATATGCTGTGTCTGTTTTTTCATAACTTGTATTCTCGGACAGGCTCCTAGTTAGTTCTGCCTAAAAATAAGCGCGTTATGACATAAAGCTGCCATTCCAAAATCAAACTCGTCCGGCAGGTATTGGCCGCTATGTTAATCTACAAATAGCGACCCCTATGTGTAGTTCCAAACTATGTGCAGATCGTTAATATCATCTGGATGAGAGGTAGAGTTGACATGGGATACGGTCAATATGAATAATTTTTAGCTTCACATAGTTTTGCCTGTGATCCTGTAGTAATAACTCAGTGGCAACAGGGCTTCTAATGCATCACGTTCCGCGTCACTAAGCTATTTCAGAGCCAATTGGCACCCTAACTCGAGATTTCATGACAACCGCAATGTATCAAAGTGCTGGAATCATCGATTAGCCGATGTTATGCAAACGATGGCAAGTTGATGATATATCTTCAAGCATTGAAATTATGTGCAGTTTCACTCGGTCATATGCAACTGACACCAAGGGCTGAGCCACAAAGTAAATTCGCAAATACACATAGTTTGGATCTACACATAGTGGCCGAAGTGACTCAGTGATAATGCTAATTTGCTCACCGAATACCGGACACCCGGTTGGACCACAGAATGCCTTAACTATTGAAATTAGATAGTGACATCGACCGGCGGGTTTTGGACGATTGGGTGTGGTCGCCAATGGCTGGTTTGGAGACCTCCACTCCGCAGAATCTGGATTGGCTGAATGGCCGCTTTGGAGAAACGCGAGTGTCAAAAATGGGTCGGTTGAACTCAGTGACGAACGGCCGCTTTCAGGTATCGGAATTCAATGACAGCTTTCCGGCGATGAATCTGAAGAGAAGACGGTCGCCATGCAACCTCAAGTTGACGTTCGAAGCTTTGCGCTCAATGTCGGCAGGTATTAATTAACTGTCATTCAACGTCGCAAACGGAGCGTAGGGAATTTTCATCCGAATAAATTTGCTTTGTTAGATTGAAGCACCAAGTCTAACCTCATTCATTTTGTTACCTGCTTGATCAGTCCGTTTTTGAAGGAGGGATCAAGCCTGTAAATCGCTTCTAAAATCATACAAAGTATTGTATAATTTAGCTTATGACAAACACCAAAACCGTCGAATTTAGAGGCCGGTCGCTAGAAGATCTGCGCACTTTTCCGCTGTCAGCGCGACGTGAAGCAGGATTTCAAATCGACAAAGTGCAGCACGGCCAGGAGCCGGACGATTGGAAACCGATGAATACGGTCGGCCAGGGCGTGAAGGAAATCAGGATTCGTGATTCAGCCGGAGCATTCCGGGTGCTGTATGTCGCAAAGTTTGCCGATGCGGTGTATGTGCTGCATTGCTTCCAGAAGAAAACGGAAAAGACCAGCACAACCGACCTGGACTTAGCCACCAAACGATATTTAGAGTTAGTAAAGGAGTTGAAGCCATGACCACTCAACGATTTGCCAGCGTATGGGATGCCATCGAGGACACGCCGCAGGAAGCGGAAAACATGAAATTGCGTTCCACACTGATGATGGCCATCAAAAACCACATCACCCGCGCCGATCTCACCCAAGCCGATGCCGCCAAGTTGTTAGGCGTCACTCAACCCCGAGTTTCTGACCTGATGCGTGGCAAAATCAATTTGTTTGGACTGGATGCCCTGGTGAATATGGCTACTGCTGCGGGCTTGCAGGTTGAGATTAAAGTACTGGAAGTGGAAGCAGCCTAAAACCGGAACATTCAGAGATTAAATCCAAAACGATCGACACGAAAAAGAATTGATCAACACACTTAGGCGCCTAGAAACTCTGTCCCCCGTTAGAAATGAAGGAGCTAAATCGACCCATTTTTGCCACTCGCGCTTCTCCAAAGCGGTCATTCAGAGAAATCCAGATCCTGGGGCTACAAAGCAGCCATTGACGACCTCACCCTATCGGCCATTATGTGAAGTTTCCTTTTATGCACATTGTCTTGGTTTCTCATAGTTGACGCTAGGTATATAGCGGATTGAGCAAGGCAGCCAGATAAAAAGCTGATCATAATTTTTGCAAACTGCAGGAGTCGATTTTCTGTAGTTCCATTCAGAAACTAACCCTCAGTACTACAGATAGCTTTTTCTACTTAAATATTGCTTCCAACAGGGAAACAATCACGCGGAATTTATCCATGATGTCGATAAAAAGTGAGAATTCGATACGTCTGATGACATCGACTGGAATAATCGCTGATATTGCTCCCTTTGGGTGTATTTGAAAGCTTGTTTTAAATCATGGAAATTATGCAAAGATTGTGAACGAGGTAGGGGCTTTAAAGACAGCTTACATCATAGTTGCGCCAAAGCCGCTACACATAAAAGGAAACTTCACATAATGGCCGATTGGGTGTGGTCGCCAATGGCTGCTTTCTGGCTATCCAGTCCGCAAAATCCCGATTAGGCTGACTGTCCGGTTTGAAGAACTGCGTCCGGATGGTTTGAGTCGATCACTGCTTGCGATCTTCTCGAAAATTGTCGGTTCGAATGTCAGGTATACAGCATTTAAACATTCTTCAAAGCCATGGCGGATTGCCTGGTGGCGAATCCGGCTTACAGGGTTTGCTCTAAGCGCCCGTCATGCCCGTCGGGAAACGGGCATCCAGTGCCATGGATGGTAAGCTTCGAACTATCCATGTGACCTGGACTCCGGCAATCCCCCGGCATTCCCTGACCGGGGCAGGCTCTGCCGGAATGACGCGTACGAATATATAGCTGAAACATCTTTATAATCAGGACTATTAATGTAAACAAAGTTCTATAACAAGTCTGGACAACCTTATAAAAACTGGGTAACTTCTCACTTTTCAACATTGAATTCCGAATACCTCAATCAATCAACTGATCGGCAGCCGGGGTAGGTTGGGTTGCTGCTTTTTGCAACCCAACATTCAAGGGTATACACGCTTGTTTACCAGATTAGCGAACTCCAGTCGGATCAAAAAAGCCAAAATGAGCTGTTCTTGATCTTTGGGTTTAATTAGAAAAATTCCAAATTTTTGCTTTGATGAAATCTCTTAAAAACAACGCCAAAAAAACCGGATTGGTCATTAAATAGCGTTTTATCAATCGGCGATCCTGAAGCATGCGATAGACCCATTCCAAGCCCATCTTTTGCATCCAGACAGGTGAACGTTTGACATGGCCCGAATGAAAATCGAAAGCGGCACCCACGCCGACTTGTACCGGAACATTGACACGGGCAAGATGCGCAGCAATCCATTTTTCTTGCTTGGGTGCGCCTAACCCGACCCATAAAAAATCCGGTTGCAGGCTATTGATCATCTCAACCAAATCGGCATCTTCCTGTTCAGACAATGCTCTGAAAGGGGGGGAATGCCAGCCCACGATTTCAACATCGGGAAAGCGCTCCCGCATCTTGCTAACCAAATCAATCAGTACGGCGTCTTTACCGCCCAGAAAAAAATGTCGCCAGCCTTTGCTCCGGCCTTCATCCAGACAGCGCAGCATTAACTCGGGCCCACAGACCCGATCTTTAAGGTTAGCGTTATGTACACAATTGGCGTACCAAACCAGCGGTAATCCGTCCATCGTTACCAAAGCTTTTTCGTTGATTGCCTTTAGTTCGCTGTCAGTCCGGCTCAACACTATCGTATGCACATTGGCAATACAGACCTGATGCGCAGTTTTTTCTGCTATCCAATGACTAAAAATATCCAGCGTTAATGAATAATTAAGTAAAGGAAAATCTAAACCGAGTATCGTAACCCTGCTAAGGTTGTGTATTGGATTAATTGGCGTCATGTTTAAAAGAGGTTCAGGCGATGAAATCATGGATAAAAGTTTTGTTGAGTATAACAGTTTTATTTGGCTCAAATGCGGCCCAGGCACTTGAGCTGTATGTAAGTCCAAACGGCCGTGATCAATGGAGTGGCGCCCTGGATCAAGCCAATAGGGAAGAAACAGACGGCCCATTTCAAACGCTATATCGGGCTCAGCAAGAAATTAGAAAACTAAAAGCTAAACGAGTATTACAAGGCCAAACAACCGTCAATATTGCCGGGGGCATTTATTATCTAGACAAACCATTGAGCTTTGATTTGCGAGATTCCGGTCTCAATGAAGCCGTTACGCGTTGGCAGGGCAAAGAAGGCGAAAAAATAACCCTCAGCGGTGGTAAACCATTGACGGACTGTTTGCCCGAGCAAGCATCCGTCTGGTCGTGCTCCGTAAGAGGGTTAAATCTCGGCCCAAGCAAACTTAAGGAAACCGGGAGAATCAAAGGCAGTTTGCCGGGTTTTGAGCTCTTTGTTGATGGGCAAAGAATGCGATTGGCGCGCTGGCCAAATGAAGGGTGGGCTCACATCAAAGTGCCCCTGGATGCAAAAACACAATTCACTACATTTGAAACCATCCCACTTGATGAAAATGGGTTGAGTCAGGCACATGTGCATATTTGGCCGGGTAATGATTGGTTTGATGAATATCTTCCTGTTAAGACGATTGATTTTGGTACCAATAAAATAACCGTAGGTAGCGAGACAGCGTATCCCTTAAAAAGCGGGCACCGGTTTTATTTGCTGAATGTTCAGTCGCAATTGGATGTGCCGGGAGAATGGTTCTACGATCGGGACAAGGAGCGCATTCAGTTTATTCCACCTTTTGGTCAAGCACCGCAAAAGATCAGTGTTTCTGTCCAAAAAAACCTGATGACCGTCGACGGGGCAAAAAACCTGAATTTCAGTAATCTGAGTTTTGAGGAAGCTGTCCACAGTGCCGTGGTCATCACTAAATCAGACAACGTAATACTGGAGAAACTGGAGATAAAAAATGCCGGTGCTAAAGCGATAGAAATCAACGGCGGCCAAAATATTAGTGTTAAAGATGGCTATTTTCATCATTTAGGGCGAGGTGGAATCTTGGCTATAGGCGGCGAAAGAAAAACACTTTATCCGGGCCTACATAGCATAATCAATAACCATTTTTCCCATTTTGCCGAGATAGTCAAAAATTTAGCCGCTGCAATTGATGTTCAAGGTGTAGGACAAATCATTACACATAATTTGATTGAAAATGGCCCTAGCATGGGTATCTTGATTAATGGCAATGAGCATTTGATCGAAAAAAATGAGCTGCATCATTTATGTGAAGAAGCGTCCGATTGCGGTGCCATTTATTCGGGAAGAGACTGGACCTACCGGGGAAATATTATTCGCTATAACAGTTTGCATGATATTTACGGCTATGGCTTGAAAGCTGTGGATATTGCCAAAAATACAGTGGAATATGTTAAATCAAAAGACGTAATTGGTGTCTATTTGGATGATGCCGTGAGCGGTTTTACGATCTATGGCAACCTATTTAATCATGCCGGAACAAAAGCTATTCAACTGGGAGGAGGGCGCGACAACACAATAGAAAACAACGTGTTTATCACCGATGTTTATGCCATTTGGGTCGATAACCGTTGGCCGGATTATAAATGGTCCGAAAATCAGAAAAACCTGAAGGCCATGCCGTATCAAAGCAGTTTATGGCGGGCTAAATATCCTGAATTACAAAGATCCATGAATAATGAAAAGTGGCCCGAGGGTAACCGCATTCAGCGCAATATCATTATAACGACCAAGCCCGATGGTCGATCGCTCAGATATTTTTTGCCGTATGACAATAACATCATTTCGGACAATCTGGTTTGGAGTACCAACGGAGTATTTCGAGTGGATTATCACCTATTGGATAAGCAGGAGAAAAAAACCGGCATGTTGTGGCTGCAATGGCTGGAAGAAGGCATGGAGAGGAACAGCATCAATCAAGACCCTTGTCTCACTCTTACCAATAACACGGTTAAGTTTTGTGATAAGTCACCGGTAAAACGTATTGGTTTTACATCGCTGCCTGCTGATATTGGGTTGATTAAATAGTGACCTTATATTTTTTCGCAGAATGCAGTGGACTGGTCTTGAACGTACTTCCCGATGATCTAAAGCTTTAAGGGGCGATTTTAATCGCCCCTTAAAGCTCGTTGTAAAGCATTAAATTAACTTTGTAAATTTTCTAATCGAACAAACTGCAGCCTTTACAGTTTACTGCAAGTCCAGTGGCCGAACCTGGGCATTGGTCTTGGGAATCGGCGATACCGTCGCCGTCTGTGTCAATTAAAGTTATATTTTGAGTAAAGACTATTCGACCGGAACGTGGCGGAACTGAAATAGGCCAAACTGCGGCGGTAGCCTCAGGAAAAATAAAATAGTGTGAGCATAATTTGCTGTTACTCAAACGAGTAGGGCAATCTAATGCTTTATCTACATCAGTCTTGTTTACCAGTAAATTGGTGTGCGTAGGTCCCAAAGTACCTGGATCGAAGGGTACAATTTCAAGGTTGGCTATTCTAAGGCTTTGTTTAGCAGGTAGGCCTTGGATGTCAAATCGCGCTCCTTGATCGGCAACAGTGATACTGGACGCTGTCTCGTTAGCCTCGAAGATAAAGGAATGGCGCTTCCATTCCGTTGATGAAGAAAATTTATAGATTTTATTCATCAGGGATTTATAGTTGCTTGGTCCTGCAAACCGGACTAGTGCAGTTAAATTGGCTTGGTCAACACTTGTTTGGAGATCAAACGTTACTCGGTAAAGTTTGCTCTTGGTAATTGTAAATTTCGGGCTATTTACCAGTGTTACTGAGGCACCTGCAATCACATGCATACAGTTGACGCTTACAGGTAAACACCCTTCAAGAGCTCTTGTGGACATGGGGGCAATAGCATTCCACGAACCCCAACCATTTATTCCAGTAACAAAATCAGTATTACTTATAAAATTACTATCTGCGATTCCTAATGCAAAGAATGGCAAAGGCGCCGGTGAGGAACTATTCAAATCATTATTTCTATATTCTCCGTTAAGCGTAGTTGCTGTTTGCCACTCATAAAGTGTGTGTGATGTGGTATCGGTTAGTTCATTTATCTCCCTGGTAACATGATCCGTAAAGATAGTCGCATAATGGTTATCTTCGTAGGTTGCAAATTTTGAAGCATCTTGAGAGTTAGTAGAAAGGAATGAGTTGTTGATGGCAGGGTGATTTTCTGTTGGAAAGAATTGATTGTTATTAATGATATTTCCGGACATATTGCCATAGGCAAGTGTATCTTCTTGCTGCCGAACTAGCCAAATGTCAGAGCCATAAAAAATATTACGGGTGATAGTATTTTGGCTGCTGTTATGAAGATGAAGAGAACTTGTCCCTCCTTTTACGGTATTCCCAATTATTGAAACACCCAAAGTGCCATAATCAAGATATATGCCGTTACTAATTCTATACATCAAATCCGGAGTGCCTGTTAAATCGCCTGATGTTTCGAGAATCAGGTTGTTTTGAATTAAGCTACCCTTCGAATTTGAAGTAACCAAATAAACTGCGCCGCAATCGTTGATATTAAAGCAAGCGTTTTCAATTATATTTGATTCTATCTTGTTTTCTTGTTCCCCACTAATAGCAAACCCTCCTGAGTAAGATAAAGAATTATGGGCTATAACAGATAAGTCGCCACCAATAATTGTAAATTGTGTGGTCATTGGTAGAGAAGTGCGTTTGCCAGATTTTACTATTACTCCAGACTCAGATAATTCATTATTTTCTATAAATGCATTTGTTGAGAGGTATGCATTGATGCTAGCTACCCCGGATAAACCTGTTCTATTAATCTGATTTGCTTTAATGTAGGGGTCCGTTGACTGTCTTGCAAAAACAGCACTAGCACTAATGTTGTTGATGTTCATATTAAATAAACTAACATTTGCGCTTTTTTGCATGCTGACCCCGGTCATCGCGCCGTCAATCTGCAGGTTTTCAATCGCGATGTTGTTTTTAGCATCCAGATTAATCGCCGTGTCTAAGGTAGCCAATGCAACCCGATTACCCGGATGTTGATTTGTCGGCGTCCACACATAAAGGGTTTGAGTGTCTTCATCGAAAAACCATTCACCTGCAGAATCCAGCATCCACAAGTCGTCATAAAAATAAAAACCCCAACCGGCACTTGAAATTGGATACATTGTGTTAGGGCTTATAGTTAAAGTATCTGTTCCCATACTGCTGACCGCATATTCGTTGATTCGCCAGTTGACTTCCCGCAGCCTGAGTTTTGTGCCTGAGTCAATACTGGCTCCTGGGGGTAGTTTTAAATCGGAAGTCATGATTTGATTGCTGTATTGACGATTGTTTCTATCCTTTAATACCGGTGAGGCTTCACTGGTTCTGAGATAAACTGAATCAGGATTGGCGGTATCGTGGCCGACATTGGGGTGGTGTGCAATAGTCAGTGGGTCGCCGGCAAACAGAACCGAGCTGGGTTTAGGCAGAATATCCTGTTGGTACACACTGGCATCGCGAAGATAGACCTGCTTGTTTCTTGGTACTTCTATGTCAAGCCGGGCATTGGGTAACGTGGTTGTAGCAGTAAATTCTAGTCTGAGATGTTGCCATTGACCCGTCCCGGTAATTTTTTGCGATAGTCCCAAGGGGCTGAATTTATTGCCATGTTCGCGGACGATCAGATTAATAGATACATCATTGGGTGCAAACATCGATAGAATGGCAACATACTTTTGGCTGCCCACAATCGGAAAAACACGGCTGATGGCCACACTGCTGTAGTTAGAAAAACCTGCTCGAAAATCCATACAGCCTTTGACCGACAGAGGACAGTCAGCAACAAAGGTTTGGCTGGCATCGGCAGGCCATTTAGACCAATTAGCCACGGTTGTAGATAAACTGCTATTAGGAATTAGACCTTGAGGAAACGTCGTTCTCCAGATATTGCCTTGATAGGGTTGCCAATTATCACTTGGGATCGTGCGAAACCCGCTGATTTTGGGTTTGTCGGGACAATGCGCGGGATAGGACCCGAAATTGATTTTGGCTGTGCTCGTGCCGTTACCGGACGGCTTTAATGATTCATACCATGTCTGTCCGCAACTGAACAAAACCTGGTCTCCCGGCTGTAGAATCGCACTATTGACCCTGGAAATGCTTTGCCACGGCCCATTGGTTCCCGATAGTGTGGCTGAAGTACCATTCCAACTATCATTACCATTCCTGGCATCTACAAAGTAAATCTCAGCATTAGCCTGAGAAAAACTAAATAAAGCAGCTAGGGTGAGGACTACATAAATTAAAGTTTTCATTTTTATTCCTTAAGAGTCTTTCTTACAAATGTAATCAGTCTTCTGTTTTTGGAAAATCTGAATCAGAGGAATGGCTTAGTATTAACCTCTGGCTTACAACATTGAATTAGAGTCTAGGAATACAATGGATATTTTTCTTTGACTAGACGCTCAGTTTTGGCGTGAACTGTGTCGCAGAAAAGGATAGAGCAATTGGACGAGGGGTTGGGTCATGTGCGAGCCATGTGTTTGTCGCGACATAAGTAAAAAACATCCGGCAAAGCCGGAGGCTTGAAAACACCATTCTTCGATTTGGAACAATTCGAACGGACTGCAACCAAGGCTACTGATATTTATTGTTTATTTGCTTCGTGCATGTTACTTGGGTCATGCATTTTAACTACATAAATATGCCTTTTCACATGATATAGCTAATCAACTTAGGAACAAGCATAAAATAAATTGTGTCGTATAATCCCTTCTCTGGAAGAGGACTGAGATGATGGGGGGAAAAGTCTAAGTTATTTTGTACTTATTCCTTAACCGCTAAAACTTCTTGTCCATGATCAAGCAACGCTCAATCCCATTAGCAAAACTGTCTACCATGTTTTGCAAGGTGTAACGCTTAGAGCCATTAAGAGCCCCTGCTTTTAACTGCATATAATACGAGGGATTAAGTAATAAACCAATGATGGCATCGGCATAATCGTCAACACCACCCTTTACCACCAAGCCATTTTCACCATCCTTGAGATAGGCAATCTCTGGTCCGTGTCGAGCTGTAAATGTAGTAACCATAGGAACACCGGCACAGAATGAATCCAGCACATGCAACCCTACAGCACCAGGATTTAAGACGATATGTGCTAAACGAAAATAGGCCGCCTTATCAATGCCTTTGCGCACTCCTACCCAATGTAGCCAAGGCCGTGATACTGTTGCCTCTTTAATTACAGAGACACTTGGGCCATCACCAATGACTACTAAGTGAAAATGAGGCTGCGATGCCTGAATCTTATCAGCAGCGGCTACCATATAATCCAGACGTTTATCCGGATAAAGAGAACCGCAAAATAAACCGACATGTGCGTCGTCTGGCAAGCCCAACTCGTTACGTAACTCAGAAAGACGAGTATCGGTAATTGATGCCAAATCGGCCAAAAAACCTTCATTGTCAATGGCATTATCCAATACCGTTATACGCTCGGCCGGGTAACCGTTAGATAAAAGTATATCTTTTGTCATGTCGGTATAGGCAAACCACCAATCAACCCGGCCTAATAAAAATTGCTTCCACTTTTCTAATAAACCCGCAGGATGGTGGGCCTGAAAATTACGACCATGCCCCCAATACCCTAATTTTGATTTATGCAAACCGCGCAAAAATAGCCACGGGTAATTGGAAAGCAGGCGATTTTCTTGCATTATAATCACTAAGTCAGCATCGTGATGATGGGCGGGGAACGGTTGCCAAAGCACATCTTTACTGCCTATAGATATATAGCGATTTACTACAACATCCGCCCAAGGCAATGTGCCGACATCGCGCTTTTCTCTCTCTCGTTGGGTAGGTTGCCCATGTACTAAATGCAGTTGAATTCCTTTTGCTTCGCATCCTTTACGCAGCCGGTCAAAAAAATTCATGCGATAGTGAAGTAAACGATGTTGAAGAATTACAACTTTTTTCATTCCATTTCCTGATAGTGTTCCACTGCGTCAATTTCTAGGCTTGGTTCTATTAGCCAGTGATCATATCCTCGTTCGGAAGATACGAAACGGCCGGTTTTTATAGATGCTTCATGTTGTTGAATGGTGACCTCATCTTTAAAACGTATGCCAACTTTTTGTGCGGGATTACCTGCCACAATTTCATAAGCACCAACATCTCGTGATACAACTGCTCCAGCGGCAACAATTGCTCCTCGGCCAATTGTTACACCAGATAACACAATTGCGCTAAATCCAATCCAAACGTCGGTTTCAATAAGAACTTTTTCTTCTTTGTATGGGCTAGGCGGCATCTTTCTGCCTACCCAAGGAGAAAAGCGGACAGGGATTCCAATTGCACGAAAGTCGTGATCACGCCGGCCAACCAAAGCCACGCGGTTTGCTATTAGAACGTAATCGCCTATTTCTGCGTTACACTCGACCAATACGTCCTTGCCGATATAGACGCCGCTGCCAATTGAAATGGATTTTGGAGCCCAAAAACGACTACCCGAGCCAATGTGGATATCATTACCAACACTGCGTATCTTTCTTGAGAGTAGAACTTTTAAATTGGTTTGAAGACGCCGTCCAACGGCTAGCAAGATATTTAACATAGGCTATCCCTGTTTGTTAGATGGTAAAATAGCAGAATGTCTTTTGTCATATCGGTATAAAAAAACCATCAATTATCCCGGCCCACTAAAAATTGCTTCCACTTTCCCAGTAAAACCGCCGGATGATTTGCCTGAAAGTTACGTACATGCCCTCAATAACCCACCCTGGCATAAAGCAAACCGCGCAAAAAAAGCCAGGAGTAATTTGAAAGCAGGCGGATTTCCTGCATTAGAATCACTAAGTCGGCATCGCGATGTTGGGTGGGGAACGGTTCCCAAAGCACATCTTTGCTGCCTAAAGATACATAGCGATTTAGCACCACATCTGCCCAAGGTAAGGCACCGACATCACGCTTTTTTTCTTCCCTCTGGGTAGGTTGACCGTGTACCAAGTGCAAGTTAATTCCCCTTTTTTCGCAGGCTTTACGAAGACGATCAAACAGCTCCAACCGATAATGTAGTAAACGATATTGAACGATAATGACTTTGTTCATTAAGTTACCTTATAGGAATATAAAGGCGCTAATTTAAAAATAACTTGGAACGCTCACATAAGGGATTGAGTTAACAAAATATGGTTTCATAGGTGTAATCTTATGTGCGGTAAATGCAAACAGTATTAGCCGAAAATTTCGGAATAAAAAATTGTAAAATTGTCAAAAGTTATAGGTACTTAAGAAATATTTTTATATCGAAATATTAGATTAATGATTTTGATTTTAGTATAAAATATTTTAATATTGCATTACCATTTTTAAATTTTCTAAGGAAACTTTCATCGGGATTTATAGGTTCGAGTAGCACATCACTCCATAAAAGCCGTATTAATTTTTCAAAAAAATAATAATTAGGTGACTTTCTTCTATTGGGGTCTATTTTTAATATACTCAACAGTAAGGTTCGATTGTTAAATGGCGATATCTCTTCAATCGCAATATCTTGTTCAAAAGGATAATTAGCCCCCCAATTTCCAAGTCTCTGTTCCCAATAGAAAAGATCTAACAAAGGAATGTTAAACTCCTCAGAATATTGATTGGCAGTAAAAAACCATTTTTCTATTTGAATATTAAAGAATGGTATTTTATTATTATATCCAGAAAAAGCAAGTAACATATCTAAGCTTATTTTCATATTAGTGTGGCCATAATAGCACCTAGCAATCTCAGTGCAGTTCCCATTAATATTAACTACATCTTTGTGGTAGTTTTTGTCGTAGTGATATTGAATATTTTCAGTCTTTGGCAGAACTCTTGGTACAATATGCTCTTGCTTATATTTTAATAAAAAATCATCTCTTATTTCTTTTGGATTAATGCAGGTGAAATCTATATTTAATAATTTACTTAAATTATCAGGTACCCATGCATCAGGGGATTTACCGAAAGATCTATCAAATACATAATAATTTATTAAATGTTTACTATCCTTGCTTGCCGATAGTAGAATTCGAGAGTCCCAACCTGCTGTTAGCGGTTGTATTAATTGATATCGTTTGGTTAATGCAGAATAAGTATTACGCAATATTAAAGAAGCGAACTCCAAAGTTTTTTCCTCGTATTCATGCTCAATTGAGTGAAGTGGGATTCTATGGGTTTTGTGGGATTTTAAATCTAAATAATGATTAGGCAATAACTTGTGGAAACGTTCATCAATTGTTTCTTCGCCGTACCAAGCTGACTCGTTATTTAAATATATTTTATTGTCTAAAAAATTTAGTTTTTGTTTATTTATAAGTGGCTCGCTACTCAGTGCTTTTAAAATCATTTTAAGTGATGAGCCTATTACGAATTCATTATCTATAAATCCAAAGTTAATTTGACGAAGGTGACAAGCGTCACCTGTGATAATTAAATCATTTTTCGCCTTAAAAATTAAAACATATCTGCCAGAAAAGATGCTGATTTCTTTTAAAAATTGCGGTACAGTTTCGCAGGATTTAGCTAGCTTATTAATTATTTGATTATTCGAATCGTCAGGATTAAGTGGGTCAATAATAAAACCAATTAATATTAATTCAGAATCTGCATTTTTTGCTACTGAAATATTCAGGTTGGGATAGGCATAAATAAACAAATCGTTAAATTCAATTGGATTAATTTCTAGATTTTCAAAAGGTAATATTTTTTGAGTAATGAGATACTGATTTTTGAACATTGTAACTTGCCTCATTTATTTTCAGTCATTTAGCCAATAATTTTTAAGCTAAAATGTTGTATTCGACTTATAAGTAATTTTTTGTTGAGTATGACTTTTAGATTTATATTTATAAGTAAGCAATGTAGTAAAATAAGAAATCAAAAACATTAGCCATGTTAGGCTGCTATTTGACAATATACTAGCTTCTGTAATGTTATGAATTAGAACTACGGTAATTAAACTTAAAACAATAGGATAATCTTGATTGTTATCCATGGCTTCTTTTATGATGCGCAAAAATAATTGTAAAATAATAAGGATAAGTAAAAAAATTGAAATATATCCACCACGAACAAGCAAATCAAGATAACCGTTATGTAGTTGTCCATAACCGAGTTTATAAGTACTCATGAAAGATCTCAGGTTGTCAAAGCTCCAACCTAATATTGGTTTGGCCTCATGGCCTTTGAGTCCAATTTCCCAGAGGCTTGTTCGGCCACTTAAGTTTTCATTCCTTCCAATTAAATGGAAAAAAAATTTAACTGTAAATATCTCGGGATGTTGGATATATATAAAAAATATGCCGATGATAAATAGAAAAACACAAGATAAAGTTTTAATCAGCTTAGTGTTTCTGGATGAACTGTTAATCAGATAAAATCCACTGATGCCTAGCACTAAAGCAATAGATAAAATTAATGAAGTCATGCTGTCGGCTTTATGTAAGCAGTAAAAAGTGCCAGCTAAGGAGACTACAGCAAGAAAGTAAACCCATTTGTTATTTTTTGATTTAAATAATGCACAAGAGCAAACCCAGGTTGTAAATAAACAGATTATGCCTAAGGAATTCGGGTGCCCTGTTAATCCCCGCCACCTTCCTATCAAGCTAATGTCATAAATATTTGAGGATGTCATAACTCCAATATGGGGCATATATATAGTGACAATAATACTGGTAAAAATGTATAGCATTAAAATTATTAATAATAATTTAAAAAAATTATTTTTATTACTAAGTAAATAGATGGCCATGCATATTGCAATTAGTGATAAACCAACATTATGTATAAATGAAATAAAAACTTTGCTAGGGAAATAAGACCAATAAAATGAAATAAGCGTAAATAAAAACAAAGCGCACAGTGGTATTGCTCTCTTCAATATATAAGGTAATAGTCCATGTTGCTTTAATATCAATATTAAGGCAGTAGTATAAGCAAGTGTTAATGTAATTTGATTGATGATACTACTTTCTTGTTTTAAATCGGTGCCATAGGACGGCTGCAGTAAAGCGATACTATTGACTGTAAAATAAATTAAAAATGGCAAAAGATAGGCGCAGCCGATATTTGGTTGGTGGTTTAATGTCATAAGTCATCGTAAATTCATATTGATAAATGTTATTTGTATTCTTGATAAGCATCATTTATAAATAACATGCTTAATTGACCGTAATTTGCCATCAGTTTACGTAAAACCCAAACCCAACTGCTTTTGCCCATAAAAAAAGCTACAGGTAACGAAATAATAGCTATGACAAGATAACTAATACGTTTAATAAACCATGTGATGCGTTTATATAACGAATAATCTTTTAAATAAATTTTGGCGTAAATTTGGCCACCTCGTAGCGCACGCTTGACTAACCACTGGACCGTCATACGTTCCCGCGGAACATCTTCATAGGCCAATGCTTCATTACACCAAATCATTTTAGCGCCAAGCAAATACAGTCGGTGGAACAATTCAGTATCTTCACCTCCAGTGAGGCCGTATTTCGGATCAAAATACAAAGTATTCTTAAATGCTTTCGGTGCACGAATTAATACATTACCACTTGCACCATGAGTCAAGACAGCCCCCGTTTTATTGTTTCGATAAAAAAAACCGCCTTTCAATATCCATTCAGGGGTATCTTCAGGGAATTGTGGTAACACTGGTCCAAATACTATGTCCGCATTGTATTGCTGGCTGGCATTTAATAATAGATTTAGCCAGTTTGGCACGGCCCATTCGTCATCATCAATAAAAGCTAAATAATCGGCAGTGACAAAATCCAACGCTTTATTGCGGGTTAAAGATATATTTTTTTTTGGTTGTACGTCATATATATAAACAATATCTTTATCATAAAAAAAATTTTCAACCGTTAATCTAGCAGATTGTTCTGGATCGTTATCAATAATGATAATTCTTAGCTTAATTGAATTTATTAGTGTTTGTTTTGATAACGATTTTAATAATTTGCCTAATAATTCTTGCCGTTTATATGTTGCGATACAAATGTCAATGTTGATGGTTTTAAATGCTGTCATTTAAGGAATATCCTTTTTAAATATCTAGAACTCATCCTTACACATGTAATCCATGATTTCGGATTTGTTATCAATTTCTTTGCAGCTGAATAAAATCGCCACTGCTTAATAAGCCTGACAATATCGTAATAAAGCATTAATTTATCATAACGTTTTTGTCTTTTTTCCAATAATTTAACAACTGTCATTTTGCCGACTTTTTTTGCGCTATTAATTAATTTTAAATTATTGTCACGCAGTTCTTGGTATTTTGTATTGTCGCCCGTTCTACTTAGCGATTGTGGTACCCTACGATAATAATAATAAGGCTGATTTGTTAGTACAAATATTGCTCCTTGCAGCAGGCATTCGGTATATAACATAAAGTCTTCTCCTAATCTGACATGCTCATCATATCTAATCATGTGATTTTTAAGAAATGAGCGTCGCACGATTGGTTTCAAGTAGCCATAGTTAAAGCCTGTTTTGATTGGAAAATCGTTTGCAATAAATTCGGTTACAGATATTATTTTAAAATTTTTCTCATGTGTAGTTTCTGGAAATGCGATTAATGGATTTTGTCCATTGATATCGACATAAAAAACATTGTCTGCAACTAAATCCGCGTTATTTAGTTCTGCAATTTCTATGAGTTTATTTAATCGCTCCGGATGGTAAAAATCATCTGCATCCAGCAAGGCAATCCAAAAACCGTTAGCTTCAGATATGGCACGGTTACGGGAACATGATGGACCTTGGTTTTGATTGTTTTTAATTAATTTTATTCTGCAATCACTTAAAACCATGCCTTCTACAACAGCAACAGTATTGTCAGTTGAAAGGTCATCGCAGACGATTACTTCTAAATCAGTTTCTGTCTGATTGATAACTGATTCTAATGCTTGCTTAATATAAGGTTCGGCATTAAATGTAGGGATAATGACAGAGACTTTTACGCTATTTCTTTTTGACATAAATAGATTTTAGTTGAAGATTTTGTATGGTTTTTATTCTGGATGCTTGATTACACTTTCTCTATTGCATCTTTTAAAAATCGTACAGCCTCTGCTTTTCTTTCATTTAGCACTTTGTTTACGTGAACCCAGTTAATCGATTCTTTAATTTGTTCATCCGTTAGTTCTTGTAAAGAGTTTATTAGCCGGTTTTCAAGGCCAAATATCTTCAAAAGTGAGTTAAAACGGGCTGAACCGCGACTTTCGTTTCCCAATGCTAAAAATGGTTTATTAAATAAAATTGAAAAAGCGGTGCCATGAAATGAATCGGTTATTATAAATTCTGCATCCATGAATCCACGTAACCATTGTGTGACTGGAGGGTAAATTCGATCGTTATATGGTAATTGACTTGTATTTGTATTTTTATTAATGAAAAAAGGATTAAGGCCGTATATCTCTGAAACCTTTGTTATTATACTTTTGTTGCTAGGTGACAGATCAAAGATATAAATAACCAGACTTTCTTTGACTGGTAGGACATTATCTTTTTCAACCAAGGTTATATAATCTTCCTTATTCAATAATAGGGTGGGGTCTAGTACGTGTGTTGCATTTACGTCAAAGTGTTTTTTGCAAAGCTCAATTGCAGAATCTTCCCTCACTGAAATTGCATTAAATCTTTTTGCTAAGTTTGCGCATATAATTGTTTGTTCTTGAGTGTACTCCCAATTGTCAACTCCGAAAGAAGCTGCATAAGCAATTCGTTTAGCAGGGTCATTTTCATTGATAAAATCAAGAAAGTAATGAGTTAAACAAGGTGAGTACTTTGGTCGCCAAACTTGATCGCTACCGACAATATAAGCTTCAAAATCATAGCTAGAAATAGTTGAAAGATTGGATCCAGACTCAATTTTCGATGTGGTCTGGATATTCTCATTTATAAAGCGTTGAGTATGTTGTGAAATTATGTTTTTAAACTTTGCAGTTGGCCATATGTTTACCACAATCAGCTTGCCGAGTATGTAACGGAGAATTAGTCTCTTGCCGATTGATCTGAATAATCTGAAATAAAATTTAAAATCTCTTTTACTCTCCACTGTCCATATATCTACTGTCAATACTTCATGCCCCATTCGTTTTACTACTGTCTGTAGAGCATAAGCTTGTAATAAGCCACCGTAGTTGTTATGTAATGGTTGTGTCAGTATTGCAATTCTCATAATTTCATTATTCTATAAAGTATTATAATTAAATCATTAATCTTAGTAACAATCATGATTCAAAACTCAGATAAAAAGTGCTCTAAAAATTAAATAACTTGGATAATCTACTAATTATCAATTGAAGCTTGCTAACTATATTTTTTCACGCAAAAATTAGCTTGATACAATTTTAAGAATTTCTTCATTTTCCCTCCTTAATGATAACGTTGTTTTAAAACTTTCGTTTGGTATCCCAATCGGCACAAGACATATTACTCTTTCTGAATCACTTAACTGTAATTCATTTTGAATCAGCTTATCTTTATCATGATTTAAGCCCCAGTGTGCAGGGCACGCACCAATACTATAATAATGCAAAGCATATAATAAGTTCATTAAGAATAATCCACCATCTATATACAACTGATTACGCTCACCAACTGTATAGTAATAATTTTTATCCGCAACAAGTACCAATAATTGATAGATATTATCAGAATAACCAACTAATCCTTGTTGAATAGCAAATACGCTGTCAATTTTTATTTTGTTTTCTATATAATATACACGGCAGGGTTGCCTGTTACATACCGAAGGAGCAGTTTTTGCTATGCCAATTGCGTTTTCAATCAAATTGAATGGTATTTTTTCGCCGGTAAAATTGCGCACACTGCTTCTTGATTTTGAAAAAACTAAAAAGTCACTTCTATTATTTTTGAAATAATCATCATGATTGTGTGTTTTAATAATTTCATTATTTAAAACTGTTAAATTTCTAAAAAACTCATAGTCTTCTCTACTGTAAAAGTCTGAAATATCGATACCATCGTCCAAGTGCTTTTCATAATACTTGCACATTGCCAAATAGGCTACGGCTACTTGGCTCCTTGTGTTGTTTTTAACAATATCTTTATCTTTAAGTAATATAATTAATTCCTTGACTCTACTCTCACCAAAACGATACCTAAAATTTTCATGTAAAAATCCTTTTTCTATTGCATGGTAATGTAAAATAATCTTTGATTCAATTTTGTTAAAGTTATCCAGTTCAAATACCATTGAATGTTTGTAAAATGTTATTGCATCTTTATAGCTATTATTTAATAACAAAACCAGGTTTGATGAATTTCTCTTGATCTTACCTAGTTTTTTTGAAAATTTATTACCTAATATTTTTCTTACTATTTCTTTTGTATTCACGGCACTAACCTATTGTTTTAAAATGATATTTATCAGTTATTGGATCACATGTTTTATTAGTAAAATCCTCAACTTGACAATCTTATCTCCCGCAAATCACTTAAAGCTTACCAAAATTAATAAAATTAGTACTTATAAACTCAATCAATTGAGAGATTTATATCAATTTAGTAGGTCAAATAATTCAATTCTTATATCTATACTTTATTATAAATTTACCCAGCACAATTTATTCAAATTTTACCCGTTTTTAACTTAAGCAAATACGTTAATTTATTTTTTATGAAAATTCGTTCATTATTTTTAAAACCGACTACATATATAACCAATAAAGCAGAAATTGTAGAATATATGCCAACAACAAGTAACCGCTGAAATCCTGGTAAAAGTATCGTGTGCATGAGCAATGGCGGTATTATAGAAAATATGGTAACCGAAAAAACTCTTAAAACTACTTTTACTAAATATCCTGTTACCGATAACCTAACTAAATGGCTTACAATGATCAATCTAAAGATAAGCGCAATAACTGAAACTATTATATTAATATAAATGGTAACTTCCGGCGGATATCCCTGCTTTAGAAAAACATATGAAATAGGCAAAATTGATATTAATAAACCGCCAACTATGCTTTGATACAGTTTTATTTTTCCTGAAGCTTGTGCGGCTGTCATTAATGGCCCGGAAATGCTTTCGATTAATATATTGACAATTACTAGTTGGGTAAAAATAATGGTGTAATCAGGAACTGTATTGAGCCATAATTCAAGAATAATTTCCGTTTCCAGCAGGATAGGTAGTGATAATAGAAAAAGTAAATAAAAAGAGTATTTTGCACCTTGAAAAATTAGTTGATGCATGTACTGGAGATCATTAGCTGCAAACGATTTAGTGATCTGGGGGTTCATTGCCATCTGAAAATTATGAACAAAACCATTGACTGATCCTTGCACTTGATAGGCAATACCTCTGGCTGCATTTACTGCTGGACCAAAGAAAATATTCAAAAGAATATTTATTCCTTGGCTATACATCGCAAAGGCTACATTCCCCCAAAGGTTCCATGCAGCAAAACCCATTAGTGTTTTAAATAATGGCTTATCCCAAAAAAACCGGAACCTACTTTCCGGGAAATTTCTACGGCAATAGATACCATAAATTATCCGAATAATTAATGCGATACTGAACATTAAAACAGCGTAGAGTTTCAGCTTATCAAATCCAAACCATTGAAGCATAAATACAATCAACAGTTTTAAGCCTACATCGATGATGCTTACCCATGCGAACACGTTCATGCGTTCATGCGCAATAATAGCCGCATTGTAGGGTACGCTCACTACGTTTACCAAAAAGGCCAAAATTGAAAACTGATATACCCATAATGTTGCCTCCATTCTTTCGGTTGGGAGCGTCAATTGGGTATTTACGGCCCATAGTCCAATTGTTTCAGCCAAGATTAGAATTACTAGTGCGATAATGAAGTGAATGTTAACGCACATGCTAAATACTTTAGCTAGTTGGGTGAAGTCCTTTTGCCCGATTTCGAATGACAAAAATCGTTGGGTGCCAGAAGCCATGGAGCTATTTAAAAATCCAAAGAGGGTAACAAAGCCCCCAACTACATTGTATATGCCAAAATCCTCAACCCCCAGAGTGTTCAACACGATCCTGGATGTGTATAAGGATACTGCCATAGTGAGCAGCGACCTCAAGTACAGCAAGCCTGTGTTTTTTGCAATACGTCGATTTCTTTCAGAAGACATATTAATTTTATGGTTAAAAAATAAGCATTTAAAATAAGATCTTAATTAAGTTTGAAGAAAGTTTCGAAACTTTCTGTTTCTTGGTGCTTCAAAATTCCAAAATAATCAGGCATATAAAAATAGCATAAACCAGATCGTTGCCGACTTTATTAAAATCAGGAATTTCAACTTATACGGCCAGGAACTTTTGAGAATAGGAAATTTAAATCAAGGTAAAGGATAAACTAGTGTTGTAAATTTGACAGGTCAATCTTCGACTCTTTCGATGCAGCCATATTAACCTTTCCGTATTACAACTTTCTTAAACACAATTCAGGTAGTTGTTCTTCGGGATTTTAAAAACAACCTTTCTGAGGTTACTAAATTTTGTTCGGGTTCTTAGTATTTCGCAATAACCCGGTTAGGCGGATTCGCCAACTGGCAATCCGCCATGACTTTGAAGAATATTGGCGCTTTGCTATCGCGATAACGACCTACCGGATATCGATTTTTACATCGGGTTTTGTTTTTTTGCGTTAGTTCTACTTTGTAAGATTTCAGGTTTCACATGACCGAAGGTCGTCATTCCGGCATGGATTGCCGGAGCCGTTAGACCGCGTAAGCGAATCCAGGCTCCATGGAGGGTTCGAAGCTCGCCATCCATGGCACTGGATACCCGCTTCCCGGCGGGTATGACGGTCTTTCTTCTAATCTGACAAAGTAGAATTAGACGACCGCTTTATGTCTCATACTCTTCGTTGAAAACCAGGCCCTGTTCGTCTCTTTTTGGCCGGTGCTGGCTGCGATCTTCTCGAAAAATTGTCGGTTCGAATGTCAGCCATGCAGTATTTCAACGTTCAATTCTTAATACCCAAAAATTTTCCAGACTACATGGATAGCTCGAAGCTTACCATCCATGGCACTGGATGCCCGTTTCCCGACGGGCATGACGGGCGCTTTTGTATTTAGCTGAAACATCTTGCTAATCAGGAAATTTTTGGGCACAAACGACGAAAAATAGGCACTAGAGCACCGTAAATAAGAGTATCGCGGGCTTACCGTTGATTATTTCTCGATGAAATGTTGCACTAACTCTATCCTACAGCCTTTCCTTGAGCCGCTCTAATAGATTAATGCATTCATGCAACACTGCCAGTATTACTGGCTTGAGGCTTTCCTGTGGGCGTATAAAGAAAATATAGTGTGCTCACACCGACAAACCCGCACATTGGGATATTTTGAAAAAGGTACTTTGGAGAATATCCGTCCTTCTGCAATTTCAATGAAATGACCATTCAACAATCCTGCATAGCTAATCGCTTGTTCGCGACCCCATGTGTCAGCTTTGTAGCTGGCGATATCAGACAAGTCTTTAATAGCCGCTGATGTGAAATCAACAGCAAGCTTCATCGCCGGGGCGCGGCAAGTGCTTCCTCAAAAATTGTTATAACTGACGTGCTAACCACATCGCCACGTTCGGCGGCTTCAATACGTGGTTTTAGAAAGGCCTCCAGTTCTTGTATGGCTTTTTCTTCATCATCGGTCAGCGGCAACAACCGCTGCATCGCGTATTCTTTAATGCTTATACCCTGCAAAGCAGCTAATGCCTTGATGCTCTGATGCTGCTGTTCCGTAATTTCTATGGTGAGTCGGCTCATGGTGAAATTTCTCCAGTTCTTAATTACATGTCAATATTACGCAAAAATGTAAGTATGTAAAAATGTACATCAACCCGGTAATGTGGATTCGCCACCAGGCAATCCGACATAGCTTTAAAGGCTATTGGCGTTTTTCTGTCGCGAAAACGCCCTACCGGTTTTCGCTTTTTACAGCGTGTTGTGTTTTATTGGCTCAATTTGTTTCTTGATTCTAAAGATCAATCAGCTCAGTCAAAAATCGTCATCTCGACAGGGATTGCCGAGATCCAGATGCCATGGATGGCAAGGGCCGAACACATCCTTGTGCTCTGGATTCGCTTACGCGGTCTAACGGCTCCGGCAATCTCTGCCGGAAAGACGTTGTTGCTGAAGCATCTTTATAATCAGGATTTATTTTGCGTTAGACGACCGCTTTAAGTCCGATACTCGTCGTTGAATTGGGTAGTTCAAGCGTAGCTGCGTAGCGGGCTCGCCCCAAGTCTTGGCTAATGGTTTTGTTATTGCTCCCTGTGCTTGCCGACAACACTAACACTATCTCGGCTCGTTGCACCAAGCATGAGGAGCTTCGCGACTCCGAGCGATTGTTTCTAAAATGTCTTGTAACTCAATATTCAGTTTCAGTGGGGATAAAGGCCGTGCCATTTGCTCTAATGTTATCGATTTAAAACAGTATATTATCTAACCTATTTCGAGTTGTTTGTACTATAAGGACCTCAATGTGGGATATTACTCACTCTGAGTGATTTCACACACCCATAAAAGTAGAAAAAAATAAACATAGGAAAAAACTGACAAGAACAAGCAATGAATCCAATAACAATTTTTGCACAAATGTGAGTGATAGTTTAGTATCACTCCTATGAAAATAGAACTTGTCACCACCCTTAAACGTCAGGCCACCAAAATTCTTGCTGAACTGCACGAATCTAAGGAGCCAGTGTTAATCACTGAACACGGCCAGCCATCGGCTTACCTTATCGATGTTAAAGACTACGAGCTTATGCAATCAAGGATGAGCATTCTTGAAGGTATAGCTCGAGGTGAAAAAGCGATTTTTGAAAATCGAACCTTTAGCCAAGCGGAAGCAATCGATAAAATGAGCAAATGGCTCAAATAATATGGACCGAATCCGCCCTCTCTGACCTTGATGATATTGCAGAATACATAGCACTTGATAAAGTCGAAGCCGCTTGTCGCTTGGTCAAACACGTATTTAAAAATGTGGGTGAGCTTGAACATTTTCCAGAATTAGGTCGTAAACCTCCAGAACTTGAAAATTCGACCTATCGGGAGATCATCGTTAACCCTTGTCGAATTTTTTACCGGCTGGATCAAAACGAAAATATTTATATTCTCTATGTCATGCGAGGAGAACGGCAGTTACGTAAGTATTTGTTGGATGAACGCGCTCAAGATGCCAGCTAAGTAGGTGTCTCAAAAGTTGGCAGGAGAGCCTTTGGTTAGTCTATTGAGCATCAAATTAATCATGGCAATATGGACAAATGCTCGACTGGACTCAAGACTGACTTCATAATCCTTGCTCAAACGGCGGTAGCGATAAAGCCATGCAAAGTTTCGCTCTACGACCCAGCGACGTGGCAACAATTCGAAGCCGTTTGCCTTATCGGAACGAAGAACAACAGCCCAGACAATACGAAAACGCTCCGCTAACCAAGCGCTAAATTCTTTGCCAGGATAGCCACCGTTGACCCAAATGCACCGCAGTTTTTTGCAACTGCCGGTGAGTGACGCCAGGACTAATTCGGCCTCTTCTCGTTCGGGCACATTCGCAGCGGTCACGACGATCTCCAGCAGCAGACCCAAGGTATCCACCAGAATATGGCGTTTACGACCCTGGATGCATTTATCCTTTGATACCGGTCAAGGCAGTGGTTATAACGCTTTGGCTATCAATACTGCCCGTCGTAGGATGTTTATGACGCCCGGCTTTTTCCTGACCTGAGCCCTCAGCGTGTCGTGAATACGTTCCCACGTTCCGTCTTTAATCCAGCCCCGGCAATATCTGTATACTGTTTGATAGGACGGGAAGTCATTGGAGGGGGCTGGAGTCGTAAGACGCAGCCGCTAAGAGCGATATACAAAATAGCATTAACAATTTTGCGTAAATTCACTTGCCTGGGTCGACAATCTGGCAAGGTGGCCGGAAATAAATCTTGGACTAACTTCCATTTTCTGTCGTCTAAATCGGTTGGGTAGCGTTTAATCCGTGTCTTATGGGCCATGGCAAAAATTTAATTTTTGCGGATTTAAGCAGCATTGGCGACTTTTAAAATACGTACTAAAGCATGAAACGTGCGATTTATATCTCGTATATGAGTATCAGCCTGGATTTCACCCCAGGTTTTTAGGTGTAACGCCAAATATCCGCTAAATCTTGTCTTGCTCTAGGCCGGAGTTTAAATTGAGCCATCAGCTATGAGATTATTTAATTTCGTTTAAGAATTCTTCTACATCAAAATTAGAGGAAGCGCCGCTTTGTTCGCCGGCAATAAGCTCAGAACGTAGTGCATCCAGTTTCAGTTCTTGTTCTTCAAGCAAACGAAGACCCGCACGTATTGCTTCACTTACCGATCCAAATCGACCTTCTCTGATTTTTCCGGCAATAAACCCTTCAAAATGCTCTCCAAGAGAAACACTGGTATTTTTTTGCATACTCAATCCTCCAAAAACGCCAACAACAATATATTATTGAGCTTCGTAACATCAGTTAGTATTTTTTAATCCTGAGAACAAAATGAGCTGCAAAATGCTGCAAAATGAACATATGCAATGGATAACGCTGGATCATGACCTCATTAAATGCCAAATAAAGCGCATTGATGATGACTGTTATTTAGCATTAGGTCGGCATAAACTTGCATTTCCCGAATGCTTTGATGTTTGGGAGTCCTACCTAAGCTCTAGCGACAATGAGGAATTGAAGACGGCGCCGCTCGCCTTCTTCTTCATGATTTTTGAGAATGCATTTGGCCCAAGCGGCAGTTGGTATGACAGCTATAAGGGGGCGTTTTCTTTTCCATTCGCTCTTAGATTATTTCGCAAGGATACGGTCATTCCTTATCTTCTCCATGTAAGCTGCTGGCGTGGTTCAGTTGAGGTTTGTTTTTATAAAATTATTCCGGCCGATGAAACGCGGTACGACACCAGTATTATTCACAAACCGTTCGACGATGAACTTGCCGAGCGGCAAATGCAGGTGTTGGTTAATTTTCTGATGGGTTTTGCAGAAGGTTTTTGGAGAGGAACACGTCGCAACAAGGACAAGTGGGAAAAGTTATTCCCGGAAGATAAACAACAGGATTTTGTTAAAGCCATTGATTCTAACTGTATTCTTTTCGGTTGCAAGGACGGGCGTTTTTTTCAAATGTGTTATTCCGATCGAGACGAATACGAACAAAAGAAGAGTGAGTTATTGACGCCTTATCAGCATGCGCTTCATCAAAAAATGGTTAAGGATGTGTTTTTTAAGGACCAAAACATTAAAGCTAATCCGGAATTGTGTTGGCGCCAACATGAAACATTCTGAAAGAAAATTGAACATATTAACCCGGTAATGTGGATTCGCCACCAGGAAATCCGACATAGCTTTAAAGGCTATTGGCGTTTTGCTATCGCGAAAACGCCCTACCACTTAACGATTTTTAAAACCGCCTCCGTTGATTATAATTCAGCTTCATCGACAGAGCTGTCCTGTGAAGATGCAGAATCAAAGTGCGTATCCTTTATTCTCATCTTCATCTGAGTCACCGATTTTGTTATGAAAGCTCGGATCTTACTAATCATGTCCAATTCTTCATTACTTAAAGCAAAAGAGCTAAGTTCTTCGGAAATCGAGGGTAAGGCAGATTCAATTCGGTTCATTATGTCGAGCTGAGCTTTAGTGATGTATTGAGGCTTAACACCAATATCGGTTGCAAAACGCCCCCAATGGCGTGCCATCATCCATTTTGGCCGGTTTTCTCCGCCGATCTTAAAAGCAAATTTTTGGCTCAAATTGCCATAAACTGCCGTACAAACCATGTCATAAAAGGGTGCTAGTTGAGTATTTTTTCCGGCAGTCATCAATGATAAATTTTTTGCATGACCATCCATGTTGCCCACCAAAAAATTGAATATCACCCACTCGATTAAACGCCTTTTGTCGATGGCCGGTTGCGAACTGTGTTTCAGCACTGCCTCAAAACATGTTTTCAAAGAAGGGCCACCTTCTGATTCGTATTTCATGCTGGAAGGAACGCCCAATACTTGGCAAAGATCATTCTGATGTAATCGGTGCAAACGATTATCCTTATCTATCTCCCTGTCGTAACGAGCCACAACGACCGCGCTCAATTCCGGCCAATAACGAACATCAGCCACTTCAAGCTTGATTCGTCTGGCCAACATCATAACCATAGCTTCATTAATTGCCGTGCATGGCACGTCTTGCCGATGCTTCACCGAAGGCTTGATGATATGACTGGATGGCGCCGCCCCAAGAGGGATCGATACATTGCCTTTGGAATCGATGAACACCGTCATTTTGTCCTGGGCGCCGGACAAGGACATTCGAGCTTGTTCGCCGTTGATATTCAGAGGAATTCCTCGAGATCGCTGAAACCATTCAAGAATGTCTTGCGGTCTGACAGGCAAGTAGTGCGGCTCATGGGATGGTCGCATTCCTTCTGGTAGCAGTGAAAACGCACCTGCCGTATCGCCGCCGAAGCGTTCAAGCAACCCAAATGTGTTGCCGGATGAAATCTGTATCGCCTTACTGATGAATTCTAAAACATCGCCTTCCGGCAATAGATTCTCAAAAAAAGCAACAACCGGTTCGCCATGATAAGTTTGATCGGAAAGCGGAAGATCACTCGATAGCGACATTGCGTCCGCGTTTGCCAGCCAGGCAGGCGCATAGACAAAGGACATACCTTTAGCAGTGCTTTCCGATAGATATCCAACCAACAGATCACCAGCAAAGATATTCAGTTTTTTTTTCATCTGTCGCGCTTTAAAATAACGACATCAAGTCCAAGCAGATCAAGAACCTGCATAACTTTATCGAATTGCACGGTTCCTTTGCCATTCTCAAGCTCACTGAGAAAACGAATACCCATATTCCCAAGTCCTGCAAGATCCGCCTGAGTAAGATTCTGCGATTTTCTGCGCTGAGTGATAATACGCCCCACATCTTCGGCAGATATTATTTTCCCGTCCGGTAGTATTTTGTAATTCATGGGCCTTTAGCTATATAATTTTCCCGTTCGGGAAATATTATAGCCAAAATGAACCGAATTACCAGGGTTTTCCCTATCGGGATTATAATTAGAAATTTGGCATGACTCCTATCAAAAATCCGCTTGGATTGTAGTTATGCGGCTTTCCGATGTTCGTAGGCCGATCAAACCGTTCATCATCAGCGTCCGGTGACGTCCACGTTAAACGATAGCTTTGTGTTTTTACATAACATTTTTTGTACAAATGTGAGTGATAGTTTAGTATCACTCCTATGAAAACAGAACTTGTCACCACCCTGAAACGTCAGGCCTCCAAAATTCTTGCTGAACTGCACGAATCTAAAGAGCCCGTGTTAATCACTGAGCACGGCCAGCCATCGGCTTACCTTATCGATGTCAAAGATTACCCAAAAAACACGTAAAGCCCCTTTCTTCAGGCGGGGGATATCAGTGTGCTCTTGATTGTAGCTAAACAGGTCTTTCTTGTTGCTCGATATAGTGTTTAAGTATTGAAAGTGGTGCGCCACCGACGGAACCGGCAAAATAGCTGGGACTCCACAAAACACCTTTCCAATATATGTTGTCAATTTCGCTAGCATAGTCAACTCGTAGCCTTCTGCTGGACACGCCTTTAAGGCTATTAACCAGCTTTGAAATACTCACCTTGGGTGGATAGTCAATCAGCAAATGAATATGATTTGTTTCGCCATTAAATTCAACCAAAGTCGTTTCAAAATCACTGCATACTTTTTCCATATACTCTTTCATTGAAACAAGCATTTCATGGGTAAATACTTTATTCCGGTATTTTGTTATAAAGACCAAGTGTGCATGAAGCATAAATACACAGTGCCGTCCGGTTCTAATTTCCATAATAATATTGATAGACCAACCTAAATAGTCTATCATAGCACTATGAACACTCAAACGAAAACCTTGAAAGTCAGAATACGAGATAAACAGGTCGATGTTTTGAATCGTATGGCGTTTGAGTGCAATCAGGTCTGGAATGCAGCCAATGCGACAAGCGCTGAGTTCGCTTGGGTTCCAGTTCCTGAAGTGGGCTATATGACTATGCAGACTTCCGGTTTTGACTTAATGAAGGAACTGAAAGGCATTCGCAAAGAACGCAGTATGATTATCGGTGCGGGAACGGTTCAGGAAGTGATCGCTGTTCACGCGAAAACCCGTAAACAATTCAAGAAAGACAAACTTAAATGGCGGTCTTCAGGTGGCGCAAGGCGCGCGTTAGGATGGGTTCCTTTCAAGTCTGGAGCCGCTCAATGGATCAATGGGCAAATTAGGTTTTGTGGTATCTATTTCAAATGCTGGGACAGCTACGGATTAAGCCAGTACGATTTTAGAAGTGGATCATTCAGCCAGGACAGTAGAGGGCGTTGGTATTTCAATATCGTGGTGCATGTCGAGGCAAAAGTCAGGGTATCAGAAGGCGGTCAAATAGGCATTGATCTGGGCCTAAAAACAACGGCAACGTGTTCGAATGGCGATACTTTAGAGCGTCAGAATGTCTACCGGAATAGTGAAGAAAAGCTTGGCAAAGCGCAACGTGCCAACAAATCCAAACAAATTAAAAGCATCCACGCCAAGATAAAAAACCGGCGTGCGGATGCAATCCATAAGTTCAGCAACAAAATAGTAAAAGAAAACAGTTTAATCGTCGTCGGCAATGTGAGTGCGTCCGGTCTTGCTAAAACTAAAATGGCTAAATCCGTTTTAGATGCAGGTTGGGCAATGCTCAAGGCACAACTTGATTATAAATCCAGAGGGATGCAAGGTGTCTTCCTAGAAGTCAACGAAGCGTACACTTCTCAGACTTGCTCTTGTTGCGGATGGATATCTGCTAACAGCCCGAAGGGGTTAGGCGGTCTTGAAATAAGAGAATGGACTTGTGCCGAGTGTGGCACTGAGCATGACCGCGATCAGAACGCGGCTAAGAACATTCTCCGTATGGGACATCATACGCTAGCAGTAGGAATCACCGTCTCTTCAGGGCGGTGAGGATGTCAAGCTTATGCCCGCAAAGTCGCTGAGGAAGAGCAGGTTTCGATAAACCAGTTTTTTGTTACCGCGATAGCCGAAAAAGTCTCGGCGCTCAAATCCGAAGCCTACTTCCGGGAACGTCAAGCGCGCAGCGAACCGGCAGCTTTGGATGCTTGGCTGGCCGCCAGCCCGGATGCCGAGCCGATGACGGGCGACGAAGTACCGTGATGCTTTAAATCTTAGGCTTTATAGATGCGCTGTGCGTATCCTGCTAGTTGTGGCAAGTTTTCGTGGGGCGACCCCCGTCGCGATTGAGGCGCCCAATTGGAGCTGTTATAAGTAGCGACTATCGTAGCTTTCAGGCTTCGTTTGCTCGCGTCGTTTATCGAATGGCGATGACTTCGACAATCGCAATCTGGGCATCACGCCTACTTTAACTGAAATGTGATAAAGCAGAGCTTGAATTAATTTCCCGTCACTAGGCCAAGAGCGACTCTAGGCTTTCAGCGGTTAAAATACGTTCAGACCAGATTTCGAGTTGTTGAATGTCGGCCTGCTCCATTTTTTGTAATGCCCAGTCGGGTAATTCGCCGTATTTTAAAGAAGTCAATTTAATCAATAAACGCAGAGCTTCTTTTTTCTGACCTCTTTCTTCGCCAATTTTCTGGCCTCGTTTCTCACCTATTTCTTCGCCTTCTTTTTTCCATTGTAGTGTCCAATCGGTTAAGCGTTCGGCTAACATGGCATTGACCTCGGTAAGTTCTTGGTATTCGGGAATCGATTCTGCTTTAAATTTTACGCGCAATAAGCGGCGGAGCCAAATAGCAAAAGAGCGCCGGATCGGTTGATAGTGTGCTGCTTTGAGGTGTTGCTGCAGCAGTTGAATATGAGTTTGCAAGTCGTCCGACGTCGCGCACTGCTGCAAAGACATAAAGCCAAAAACAAACTGGATGTAAAAATCGATAAGCGGTAGGGCGTTTTCGCGATAGCAAAACGCCAAATATACTTTAGGGCCATGGTGGATTGCCTGTCGGCGAATCCGCCTTACCGTATTTCAACTGGCCCACTCCAGTTAGAGGCACCATTGTAGATAACTATTGGCAGTACCGGCGGTAACAGGTCGCCTTTTTTTAGTAGCTGGGAACGAATAATATCCTGGTACAGTAGGCCGAGGTAAGTCATGACTCGATTGGCCATGAAATAATCGTCACTGGATTGAAATTCCAATAACAGGTACAGGTAGAGCCAAGTGTCTTTGAATTTCATGCGCCAGATACAATCATCATGGCGTTGGCGTAGGTCATCGGTAGCAAAGCTGGCTTTGACCGGTTCCAAGGTTTTAAAGTCGATACTGTCCAGCCATTGCGGTTGCACAAATCCGGTGATCAGGTCTTGCACCAGTCGCGGATGGCTAAACAAAAGCTTATAGCAGTGTCGTGCGACAACGCATCTTCCGCATCTTTGGGTGTTGATGAAGCCGGTTTTTTTGCCATGGATTTCGATTAATACAGAGTGGCTTATTACAATAAGACGGATTCTAACAGATCCTGGATTTAAATCAGCCGCCATGCCTGCAGGTATAGGCTCAGAGGGCAAGAGATTAGCTGAATAGCAAGCTGTTTCAGCTAAATCCATAAGCCGTCATGCCCCTCTGGAAAGGGGGTATCCCGTGCCCTGGATGGTAAGCTTCGAGCTATCCATGTGGTCAGGATTCCGGTAATCTACCTGAATGACGAGCATCTTTGAGAATCTGACAATGCAAAACTAAGAGAACCATGAATAAGGTTAAATTTAATCCCATTTTCCTTAAGTAATGGCTGACTTTTGTGAATTAGGGACCAAAAAGCAAAGTCAACTACCTTAGTTCATTATTTGATAAGTTTTACCTGCTAGTCTTTTGACTTACTTTTTGATTCAAGCTTCAGCAGGTAAATAACCATGATTTTTCTTCCCCGTTACAAGTACCCACTGAATTTATTCATAAATTGTTTACTGTTTCTATTCTTAACATTACCTGGTTCAACTTTCGCTGTTGACAACCAGTTGCTCAATGTGACTGTGACCGATGGCATCAGTAATACCGTACTTGGAAATCAGGATGTGACCGTCTATCGCCGCGAAGCTGATCACAGCTTGAAATGGTTTCGTCGACAGGCTACCGATGCTAACGGCAAATTAACACTGGACTTGCCAGGCTTGGGCAACGATACCGTCTATGTGCTGCGAACCGCGATGAAGCACGGCAACCGGACTGCCGATTCCAGTGATATTAAGCAAACCGGCAACTTTGTGTTTAAAGCAGGGAACGTCCGGGTTAAAGCGGTCAATGGCCAAGCTGGCACAGTATTAAGTTCATTTCAGGTTAATGCCTATAAGTCAATGGCGGATGGCAGTGAAGCTTATGTTAGCAGTACCAACACCGATCAAAGCGGCTTGGCCGACTTTAATCTGCCGGATATAAGCAAGGCTCAAGCTTATAAGTTTAGAGCTAAAAACAGTTTTGATAATAGCTGGAAAACCAGCTCCCCAATCAGTGAAACCGGTCTGACGACTTTTGTGGTCGGCAACCAGTTGCTCAATGTGACTGTGACCGATGGTGTCAGTAATTCCGTATTGGGTAACCAGAACGTGACCGTCTATCGCCGCGAAGCTGACGGTAGTCTGAAATGGTTTCGTCGAGAGCCTACCAATGCTAGCGGCAAATTAACACTGGACTTGCCAGGCTTGGGTAACGATACCGTCTATGTGCTGCGAACCGCGATGAAGCACGGCAACCGGACCGCCGATTCCAGTGATATTAAACAAACCGGCAACTTTGTATTTAAAGCCGGTAATGTCCGGGTTAAAGCGGTCAATGGCCAGACTGGTAGCGTATTGAGTGCATTCGATCTCCATGTCTTTAAATCGATGGCGGATGGCAGTGTAGTTTATGTCAGCAGCACCAACACCGATCAAAGCGGCTTGGCCGACTTTGCTCTGCCTGATTTGGGGAGCGCGCAGGCTTATGTGTTTAGAGCCAAAAACAGCTTTGATAACAGCTGGAAAAGCAGTGCTCCGATCCGTCAAGGCGGCCTGACAACCTTTGTGGTCGGTAACCAGTTGCTCAATGTGACTGTGACCGATGGCGTCAGTAATTCCGTATTGGGTAATCAGGACGTGACCGTCTATCGCCGCGAAGCTGACGGTAGTCTGAAATGGTTTCGTCGAGAGCCTACCAATGCTAGCGGCAAATTAACACTGGACTTGCCAGGCTTGGGCAACGATACCGTCTATGTGCTGCGAACCGCGATGAAGCACGGCAACCGGACTGCCGATTCCAGTGATATTAAACAAACCGGCAACTTTGCGTTTAAAGCCGGTAATGTACGGGTTAAAGCGGTCAACGGCCAAACCGGCAGCGTGATGGCAGCGTCTCAAATTAATGCGCATAAAGTAATGGCTGACGGAACCGATGTTTATGTCAGCAGCACCAACACCGATCAAAGCGGCTTGGCCGACTTTGCTCTGCCTGATTTGGGGAGCGCGCAGGCTTATGTGTTTAGAGCCAAAAACAGCTTTGATAACAGCTGGAAAAGCAGTGCTCCGATCCGTCAAGGCGGCCTGACAACCTTTGTGGTGGGTAACCAGTTGCTCAATGTAACGGTGATCGACGGAGTCAGTAATTCCGTATTGGGTAACCAGGACGTGACCGTCTATCGCCGCGAAGCTGACGGTAGTCTGAAATGGTTTCGTCGAGAGCCTACCAATGCTAGCGGCAAATTAACACTGGACTTGCCAGGCTTGGGCAACGATAGCGTCTATGTGCTGCGAACCGCGATGAAGCACGGCAACCGGACCGCCGATTCCAGTGATATTAAACAAACCGGCAACTTTACATTTAAAGCCGGGAACGTCCGGGTTAAAGCGGTCAACGGCCAAACCGGCAGCGTTTTGGGGGCCTATCAAATTATTGCTCAGAAAGTGATGGCTGACGGAACCGATGTTTATGTCAGCACCACCACTACCGATAGCAATGGTTTGGCTGACTTTGCTCTTCCCGATTTAGGCAATACTCAGGCTTATATCTTTAAAGCCAAAAACAATTTTGATAACAGTTGGAAAACCAGCGCCCCTATCAATCAAGGCGGCTTGACGACCTTTGTGGTGGGTAACCAGTTGCTAAATGTAACGGTGACTGACGGTATCAGCAATACAGCTTTGGTGAATCAGGCCGTTACTGTTTTGCGGCGCGAAGCAGACGGCAGTGTTAAAGGTATAAGAACCGTTGCTACGGATGCCGGAGGCCAGCTGAGTTTAGATTTGCCGGGCTTGGGCGCCGGTAGCGTCTATGTGCTGCGCACAGCAATGAAGCATGGTAACCGGACTGTCGATTCCGCTGATATTAAGCAAACCGGCAACTTTGCGTTTAAAGCCGGTAATGTCCGGATTAAAGCGGTCAACGGCCAAACCGGCAGCGTGATGGCAACGTCTCAAATTAATGCGCATAAAGTAATGGCTGACGGAACCGATGTTTATGTCAGCACCACCACTACCGATAGCAATGGTTTGGCTGACTTTGCTCTGCCCGATTTAGGCAATACTCAGGCTTATATCTTTAAAGCCAAAAACAATTTTGATAACAGTTGGAAAACCAGCGCCCCGATCCGTCAAGGCGGCCTGACATCGTTTGTGGTCGGCAACCAGTTGCTCAATGTGACGGTGACTGACGGCATCAGTAATACTGCCTTGGGTAATCAGGGCGTGACCGTTTATCGCCGCGAAGCTGACCACAGCTTGAAATGGTTCCGGCAAGGCACTACCAATGCTAGCGGCAAATTAATGCTGGATTTGCCAGGCTTGGGTAGTGACACTGTTTATGTGTTGAGGACCCAACAACTCTTTGGTTCAGGAACGGTGGATTCCGGTGAAATAGTCACTACTGGGAATATGGAATTCAGAGTTGGTAACTTGCTTGTTAGGGTAATTAACGGTGCTACTAATCAACCATTAGTTGGCCAGGACATTACCGTTATGGAGGAGTCTGTCGACGGAAGTTTATCTTGGTTTGCCCGCGTACCCACTGATCAAAATGGCAGGGTTCCTCTTCATTTGCCGGGCTTGGGGCAAGGCCGCAAATATCTTCTGAGGGCTCAGACTCAACTTGATCAGCGTTCAATAAGCAGTGATTTAATCGTTAATACCGGTAAATTTGATTTTACTGTAGGTAATAAATTGTTAAATGTGACTATGCTGAATGCTCTGGACGGTAAGCCTTTAGCTAATAAAGAAGTGACTGCTTTTGAGCGGTTGCCGGATCAGACATTACGGTGGTTTCAACGAAAAAGTACGGATGCACAGGGCAGGATTGATTTCGATTTGACCGGCTTGGGGCAGGGTTCCAGTTATGTGTTGAAAGCCAATCCTTACGGTAACTGGTTTGAAAGCAAAGACCTCGATAAAACCGGTCCATTCCAATTATTGGCAGGCCCTGTTGCGGTTAAGTTGCATAAGGCTGAAACCGGTGAGGTGATGTCCGGGCAAAGTCTAACGTTGTTTGAAAAAGGTTCTGATGGCCGATTAATTTGGCGTTCGACGTTAGTCACTGATCGCACGGGTGTCGTACGTTTCGATCCTGTCGGTTTGGGCGATGGCCGCTTATTTGTGGTCAGAGCGACTAATTTATTCGGTAACGCTAAACATCACTATAGCCGGTGGATTGCCCAAAAAGGCTGGGTAGACTTTGCTGTCGATAAGGACGATCCGGATAAGCTGGATGATAAGCCTCCGATATTTGTGGCTTTTAATCCTTCCGGAAACTCAAAACTATCCGATAAAGGTTTTCAGCTGACTATGCGGGTGACCGATAATCAGGAAGTCGACAGGGTTGAGATTCTGGTCACTGATCCGGTTGCCGGTGCTTTCTCCGGAGTGGCTGGACTGGTTAAGGGTGAATGGCTGTTTTCTGTTAATGATGCCATGTTGACAGCGGGGCAACTTGTAACCGTTAAAGCAACCGCTTTTGATAAGGTGGGTAATCATTCTGAAATAGCCAAAACATATTCAATTATCGAAGATAAAGAACCGCCTTCTATCGTGATTTCATCTCACAGCGATGAAGATCAAGTTGATGAGCATGGTTTGGCCTTACTCGGAAGCGTTTCCGACAATACCGGGGTAAAATCATTAAAAGCGACAGTGATTGATGCGGGTAAGGGAACTGTTGAAAACAATAAAGAGCTTGAAATGGGTGAAAATGGCGGCTGGGGACTTGCCGTTAGAGGTTTGACCCGGAACGGCACTGTTAGTGTTGAACTGGTTGCTGAGGATTGGGCGGGTAATAAAGCGCATAAAACGCTTGTATTAAATGTGATGACCGAATCGGTAAGTGCTGTTCAATTACTGAACCGGATAACCTTCGGGGCAACCCCTGAGTTATTGAAGGAGCTTAGAGATTCTGGTTCTGCGGCCTTTATCCAGAAGCAATTACATCCTGAGTTAATTGATGATGCTGAATTTGAGGCTTATTTATCGCGTGTACAGGAATTGACGCCACATCTCGAGCAAAAGCTGCAATTTGCTCAAATAGCCCGAGCAATCTCCAGTAAAAAACAGCTATTGGAAGTGATGACCTGGTTTTGGGAAAATCATTTTAATACCGACCGCAACAAAACAAGTAATGGATTCGAGTTGGCTGAGAATGCTGCTTTCAGAACGCATGCTTTAGGACGGTTTAGAGATTTACTGGGAGTGAGCGCAAAAAGCCCGGCAATGTTGCTCTATCTGGATAATCATCAAAGCCATAAATCTGCACCCAATGAGAACTATGCCCGCGAGTTATTGGAGCTTCATACCATGGGCGTCGACAATGGGTATGCCGCTAAGGATATTTCAGAAGTTGCGCGCGTCTTTACCGGTTGGCGAGTGTCTAATGGTGCGTTCCATTTTGATAAATGGCGTCATGACGATGCTGAGAAGTCAGTGCTGGGGAATCTTGTTTCTGCTGGTTCGGGCATATCCGGCGGCGAGTGGGTGCTTGATTTACTGGCAGAACACCAAGGTACGGCGAGGCACATTTGCAGCAAACTGCTTAAACTGCTGGTTTCCGATCAACCTTCCGCGGCCAGCATAGGGTCTTGTTCCAAAGATTTTGTTACTTACGCAGAAGACGAACATCAAATTGCGCGGGTTTTGGAGGGCATCTTAACCTCAACTGCCTTCTCCGATTCCGGCAATTTCCATAACAAAGTGAAAATTCCTCTGGAGTTCGTGGCGGGTTTATTCAGACAGTTGCCGTTGACCATCGCTTTTGAACATACCCGTGTTCAGTTAAGAGAAATGGGTATGGATTTGTTCAATTACCCTGTACCCACAGGTTGGGCTGAAGAGGCGGATCGTTGGGTGAATTCCGGACAATTAATGCAGCGCTGGCAGTTTGCCGGACAAGGCATGATGAACAAGCCTGCTGTCTGGCGTAATTATTTGGAAAATCCAGCGCAGTTCTTTATCGAACAAGGTATAGAAACGGCAGAAGGGGTATTGGGTTATTTGTTTGAGTTGACGCTAAGTCACGATTATTCAAATATAGAGAAAGAAGCCGCGATGGCGATATTGACTGGCAACGGTACAGAGACGTTCTCTGTTCGTGATGCAAGTGCCGATGTCAAAATTCGTAAAGTATTAGCATTAGTGCTGAATTACCCAGCCTACCAATTGCAATAAAGAGGAATGCGATCATGAAAAGAAGACACTTTTTACGTAATTTGGCGGCACTGCCGGTGCTGGGTCGGGGTTTGTTATCTGGTGGCGCACTTTTGTCCGGCTTTAAAAACGCTTATGCGGCTTCTGGCAAGACCTTGGTGGTTATTTTTCAGAGGGGAGGTTGCGATGGGCTGAATGTTGTTGTTCCTCATGGTGAAGATGAGTATTACCGGCTTAGACCGGATATTGCAATCGCCAGGCCCGGATCGGGAACCAGTGCTGCGTTAGATTTGGACGGCTTTATGGGTTTGCATCCCGCTATGGCGCCTTTGTACGATATTTACCAGCAAGGACATATGGCTGTTATGCCCGCTGTTCATTACGATGATGCTAACCGTTCGCACTTCGTCAGTCAGGATTTTATAGAGAGCGGAGTCGGAGGAATGCGGACTGCTGATGGTTGGTTAAACCGTCATTTGTCGAGTAAAAGCCAGGATGCCGAGGTTCGTGCGGTTAGCTTTGGAACGCTGGCACATGCTTTAAAAGGGAATATACCGGTAACAACAATTGATAGCTTGGCTAAATTAGGCGCGGGGATGGATGGTGAAATGCTTAATAAGCTTACCGCTATTTATCAGGAGCCGGTCAGCTCTTTGTTAAAACAACGATTATTGTTAAAGCAGCACGGTGAATTGGCCATTGATAATCTAGCCACATTAGATCCGTACAGCAAACAAGCTTATTCGCCTGAAAATGGGGCGGTTTATCCTAATACAGATTATGGAAGGCAGTTAAGAGATGTTGCTCGATTAGTTAAAGCCGGGGCAGGGCTTGAAATAGCGGCAGTCAACATAGGCGGTTGGGATAATCATTCAGGTCAAGGGGGTGCGCAAGGAACGCAAGCCAGTCGATTAAGCGAGTTTTCAGGAGGCATTGCAGCCCTTTACCGCGATTTGGGTACGGTTTATATGAACGACGTCGTGATTTTGACCATGACGGAATTCGGCAGAACGGCTCAGCAGAATGCCAGTAAAGGAACCGATCACGGGAACGCTTCAAGCTGGTTTGTTATAGGCAATCAGGTAAGCGGTGGAATTTATGGCGATTGGCCCGGGTTGTTACCTGAGCAATTGTATTTAGGACGTTACCTTGCTCATTCGATCAATTTCACGGATATTTTTGGTGAACTTTTAGCCAGACACTTAAATAACGCTTCAGGCTTGGCAGCTGTTTTGCCTGGAAGTCATTATCAACCGGTTGGCTTTTTAGCTTAATGATCGTCAGGGGCTGAACTCAGACGTCTTGGAGGTAGATTGCTGCAGTCTCGAATGCTTCCTCTGGTGTCCCATGGAACGTCCCGTTATCGAATGGACTTGGCTCATATTTTTCATTGCTGTAGGAATAGAAAGCCATGCTCCATCGGTCTTCATCCCCGAAAAAACGTAATCGGCACAAAAGAAGTGGTATGTTACCTTTAGCCGTCCTTCCTTATAAAGTGTTTCTACTGGACAGGCGGTGGCTTTTGCTTTTGGCGGAATGCCTTTGGGTCTGCCTCCGTTTCTCCCTCTATCCCTGGCTGCGGACAAGCCGGCTTGGGTTCTTTCCTGTATAAGTTCGCGCTCAAATTCGGCTAATGAGGCGAACAGGTTAAAGCTTAACCGGCCTTGGGCCGTGGTGGTGTCACTGGGATCGTGCAGGCATTGCAGGCCGATCTTTTTCGATTAAGTCATTGACCAGGCTAATCAGGTGATTGAGCGATCGCCCCAATCGGTCTAGCTTCCAGATTACCCGCCATCACCCGGGCGTAGGTTATGAATCATCTCATTCAATGCCAGGCTCTGGTCTTTGGTGCTGCCCCGTGCATAGCCAATTTTCATGAAGGCCGATCTCCAGAAATTGTATGAAAATTTCGTTTCTACAAAGCGTTTTAAACCTTGTTTTCTAAAACCGCAGTACCGAACCATAAAATCAAGGACTTGAAGGTAAACACGGCGAACTTTTATGGTTCGATAAAATCCTCGTTTTATCGAACCCGTGAATAGTGGACGTAAACGGCAGAATGACCTGTTTGAAGTCTTGTTTGATTTGCGTGATTAGCTAGACTAGACTCGGCCTTTTTAAGGAGCATGTAATGCAAACTGTCAATATGTTAAAAGCCAAGTCCTCTCTGTCCCGCTTAGTCGAAGCCATTGAGCAAGGGCATGAGCGTGAAATTGTGATTGCCAGAAATGGCCGTCCAGCTGCTAAACTTGTTCCGGTGGATAGTGGACCAACCGGGAAGCGGATTGGTGTGGCGAAAGGCTTGTTCGTGGTGCCGGACAGCATTGATGCGCATAACGACGAAGTGGCTCAGTTGTTCATGGGCGAGGTGCATTCTTGAATCTGCTGCTGGATACTCACGTTGCACTGTGGGCTATCACGGATAACCCAAAACTGCCACAAAACGCGCGTGATTTAATTGCGTCACCCAAAACGAACGTTTGGGTCAGCGCGGTGAATGTCTGGGAAATTGCCATCAAGCATTCGTTAGGGCGAGGCGACATGCCGGTTTCTGGCCGAGACGCGATGCGCTATTTTCAGGAGTCGGGTTATCGCTTTCTTGCCGTTGAGGCGGAACATGCGATAGCGGTCGAAGAACTGCCTTTACAGGCGGTCAACGACAGATAAATCGGCATCGCACTGATCGGGTTCACCACCGAAATCAAGCCGACCAAAAGCAGTACGTATTCGTTCCAGTTCATTTGGTTCCTGTTTCTAGGCCCTATATGATTAAATGATCACTCCGGCCGCGACCGTATGAAACGACACTGGATCGATAACAATGAAGCTGCCGGTGGTGCGATTGTCGGCGTAACTGTCCACGAACAACGGCTGCTGCAGTTTCAGTCTGACCCGCAGGATATCGTTCATGACAGTCTTTTCAGGCACGGCCTCATGTGCCAGCGTGTTGACATCAACCCGGTAACTCAAGTCATCGAACAGGGCATTGACGGTTCGAGTTGTGTGTTTAATCAGATACTTGCCCTGCGCTTGCAAAGGCTGCTCCGACAGCCAGCAGACATCCGCCGTTATTATCTTGATGGCACGCGGAGGATGGACCGGATCGGACAGCATATCGCCGCGCGATATATCGATTTCCCGATCCAGCGACACCACCACCGAGCTGTCCGCACTGGCTTTTTGTAATGCACGTTCTGCAATGTTCAAGCGAGTCACTCGGGCCCGATGTCCTGACGGCATCACCTCTACTTCATCGCCAACTTGTAAGTGACCTGAAGCCAGTGTGCCTTGATAACCGCGAAATTCCACGTCGGTCGCGTCGTTGGCGCCATTGCCCATCATCACGCGCACTACGCGCTGGACCGGTAGTCTCAGCGGCGCTTGATCGGCGTCGCGCCGGGACGGGATGGTTTCCAGATGCTCGAGCAAGCTCGGGCCGTCATACCACGTTATGGCTTCCGCGTGGGTTGCCACATTGGTGCCGTTCAGCGCCGACAAGGGGATCGCTTGAACATGATGCCGACCCAACTGGCCGACGAAAGCGTTGAATTCGTCGACAATGGCTTGATATATCGATGGTTGCCAGTCGACCAAGTCCATTTTGTTGACCGCCAGCACGAGTTCGCGGATGCCGAGCAAATGCGCAAGATAGGCATGGCGGCGGGTCTGGGTAATGACACCTTTTCGAGCGTCGACCAGTAAAATCGCCAGATCGGCGCTGGACGCGGCGGTGACCATGTTCCGTGTGTATTGCTCATGGCCGGGCGCATCTCCGATAATGAATTTGCGCCGTGCCGTCGAGAAATAGCGGTAAGCAACATCGATAGTGATCCCTTGTTCACGTTCGGCGATAAGGCCGTCTGTCAACAATGACCAATCGATTGCCGCCAGCCCGCGCTTTTGCGAAGTCGCCTGAATTGATGCCAATTGATCGGCGGCGACGTTGCCCGTGTCGTACAACAGTCGGCCAATCAACGTGCTTTTACCGTCATCGACGCTGCCGGCGGTGATAAAGCGCAGTAGGCCGGACGGGCTTTGATTGGGTGCCAGTTCAGTCATTTCGTTGTCTAGCGATGGGTGGGCTGATATGTTCATTAGAAATACCCCTCTTTTTTGCGTTGTTCCATAGCCGCTTCCGACGCTCGGTCATCCAGGCGCGTGGCGCCGCGTTCGGTGAGCAGGCATTGTGTCGTTTCGGCGATAATGTCGGCCACGGTGATGGCCGTCGACGCCACCGGCGCCGTGCAAGAAATGTCGCCGACCGTTCGAAAGCGGCAACTGATCGTTTCCACGGTGTCGCCATGGTTCGCCGGTGTCAGGTGCGTGACCGGTACCAGAATGTCGCCGCGCCGAACGATATCACGCAGATGGGAGAAATAAAGCTTGGGAAGCTCTATGTCTTCTCTTTGGATGTACTGCCAGACGTCGAGCTCGGTCCAGTTCGAAATCGGGAATACCCGAACATGATTGCCCGGAGCAACACGCGTGTTGTACAACGACCAGAGTTCAGGACGCTGGTTTTTGGGTTCCCATTGGCCGAACTCGTCTCGCACGCTGACAATGCGCTCCTTGGCCCGCGACTTTTCCTCGTCGCGCCTCGCACCGCCCAAACAGGCGTCGAAACCGAATTCGGCGATCGCTTCCATCAATGTCACAGATTGATGGGGATTACGCGATTCCAGTTGATGCCGCAAACGTACCGAACCTTTCCGGATCGAATCTTCGACGTTACGAACGTGCAGTTGGCAATCGTAGCGTTCCGCCATGCGGTCGCGGTAGGCAATCACTTCGTCGTAGTTATGGCCGGTGTCGATGTGCAGCAGAGCTAAGCCGATACGTTCCGGATGAAAAGCCTTGTAGGCCAGATGGAGTAACACCGCCGAGTCTTTACCGCCGGAATACAGCAAGACGGGGTGGCGGCATTCGGCAGTCACTTCCCGCAGGATGAACAGCGCCTCGGCTTCCAGCAAGTCCAGGTGATCGGCCGATGGATGTGGCATGTTCAATAAGTCCTTTGATTGCAAGTTCATATCATGGCTCCCATGAGTAATCGGAAACGGGTTGCGATTGACGTACCGGCCACAACGGGTCTTTTCGCGCGCAGAAACTGTCGATGACGGCTGTCATGTTGCTGTCGACAAGACGGCGTTGATATCGGAACTATTTACTGTCCCGGCACTGCCGGAGTAGCTTTTGGATTTAAACGCCAATACCACTGAGTTCATTGCGGAATTCTTCCAGGTTGGAGATGGCTAAGGTGAACTGGTTTGGGCCAGTAACGAGTGATCAGTCGGGTGACCAAGGTGCTGATGTAAATGTCGTTGTACATATGGACGTAGGCAGTTTGCCAAAGCTTGGCCGCTGCCGAGCCGGAGTATTGAAGCTGCAGCATCAGAAAGGTTGTGTTCATGACGATCTCCAGAATTGATGATGGGAGGTCATGGTAGCAATCTGTCTTTAATTCATCCAATATATGTGCTCAATAAAAACGTTCTTTTCTATTAATGAAGAATGTCTTCGCTGAATTACCCCCTAGGCTCAACGCCTTACAACTCGTCCAAATCCGATAAAACCGTTTCGGCACGCCGGACTATCGCGTCGCGTTCTGAAGCCGCGAAGCGGTCGAGATTGCGGTAAACCAAGCTCAGTCGCGGATTGTGGTTGAGCTTTTCGCGGTGACGGATAAAAAATTGCCAGTACAGCGCGTTGAACGGACAGGCAAGGTCGCCGGTGCGGGTTTTTTTGTCGTAGCGGCACCCTTTGCAATAATCGCTCATGCGATCGATGTAGGCCGCGCTGGATACATAGGGTTTGGTGGCGAGCAGCCCGCCGTCGGCGAACTGGCTCATGCCTAAGGTGTTGGGCAGTTCCACCCATTCGAAGGCGTCGATATACACGCCGAGATACCAGCGATGCACCGCGTCGGGCGCAAGGCCCGCCAACAGCGCAAAATTGCCAATCACCATCAAACGCTGGATATGATGAGCATAGGCATATTGCAATGATTGGCCGATGGTCGCCGCCAGACAATTCATAGTGCTTTCGCCGGACCAGAACCAGGACGGCAGCGGCCTATCGTGGCCGAAATAGTTTTGCATCACGTAATCCGGCATCTTCGCCCAATACACACCTCGCACGTACTCGCGCCAGCCCAGAATTTGGCGAATAAAGCCCTCGGCGGCCGCCAGCGGAGCATGACCTTGGCGATAGGCGATTTCGGTGCGCTCAACCACCTCGCGCGGATTGAGCATTTTGGTATTGAGCGCGAACGACAGCAGCGAATGAAACAGCCGCCAACTGCGCAGACTCATCGCGTCTTGAAAGTCGCCGAAATACGGCAGGCCCTGAGCGATGAACGTGTCGAGTTGCATTAAGGCTTCAGCGCGATTCAGCGGCCAGCGGAAATCGCCGGCATCAGCTTCGCCAAAACTGCGCACGCCTGCCGAAACGATGGCGTGCCAAAGCGCCGAATGGTCGTGATGTGGTCGCTTGTCGTCTGGCACAGCCGGTGTGCCGAGCCAAGTCTTGCGATTATCGTGGTCGAAATTCCATTGGCCGCCGATCGGCCGTCGGTTGTCTTGCATCAGTACGTTGTGTTTGACGCGCATGCGACGGTAGAACATTTCCATCAGCCAATGGGGCCGTGAGCCGAACAGTTCAGTCGCTTCATCGCGTCGAGTGTAGAAATGTTCGGTGTCGTCAGCCTGGCTTGGAATCGCCAGATTTCGGCAATAAGTTTGCAACTGTCGATCCAACCGCCATTCGTCAGGCAACTGGTACTCGAAACGCGTAATTGGGTAGCGTTCGATCAGGTCATCCAGATTGGCGGGCAGCGATTGAGAGTTATCGGGGTCATCGATTTTTAAGTAATGTACACGATGGCCTTGGGTTGCCAGATGCCGCGAAAATTCGCGCATCGCCGCGAAAATGGCGATGATTTTTTGGGCATGGTGCAGCACATAATCGGTTTCCTGGCGAATTTCCATCAACGTGTAGATCACGCTTTCGTCAGTTCGCGCAAACCAGCTGTGCAGTGGGTTAAGCTGGTCGCCAAGAATCAGGCGTAGTGTGGTCATGTTGCAGCTACCGTTGATCGCTGACGGCGGCAGCGCTCGGAGCAATACTTCACCGAGTCCCAGTGTTTCGTCCATTTTTTGCGCCAGACAAACGAGTGGCCGCAAACGATGCACAATTTCGACGGTAGCAAGGCTTTACGGTGCATCAATACTCCAGTTCAGTTTGTTCAGTCGCCGGCGAGCGCATTTGGTTTTTTGGGCGCCGGGACGGCAGTTTGAGCGCGCCCTTTTTTCGACGATAGCAGCCTTGGCGGGTTTGATCTCGGTGCGGTTCCGTATTTCGTGGAGTTGCAGGCTTGCCGGATTCCATATTCCAGATTCCAGATCGGAAAATATCCCCTTATATGATGCGCATATAAAACAAAATATCATGAATTATAGTTTTTTATGCCGACGTATACGGAGCGCATACAAAAAAGGGGGGGTTAAGCGGTTCTTTCGAACACGTTTTAAACGTTTTGCAACGGGTAAGAATATTTGGAGAGCGGACATTGGCGATGAGAAAATATTAAGTGATTGGTTATTCGCAGTCGGCTCAAAACTGCCGGTTCTGTGATTGGCGAGGAACTCAATGGATTTATGTTGACACCTGCACTCCCGGGCATCAAGTCAATTCTGCAACGTGCCGCAACTGAGAAATTGGTTTATTTTAAAGAGCCTGGAGTATTTGGCAGAACACTCCCGACTGAGATTAACTTTACCCTGACCCCGATTATTTCGGGTTTTGAATTGACAACAATTTACTGCATACGGAATCGCAGATGTCTTTGGCGTTTTTAAACTTTTTGATATCGATCTGCTCTTTGCAATACTGATGACTTTTTCTCAAAAATCTCCCATAAGGGGCGGGTGTCAAGAAATGTCTTAGCAGGGTGTGCTGTTGAAGCACCTTTGAGATAGTTTCAGCATTGCCCGCAACCAATGAATTAACTTCTACTTCTGATGCTGGTGATTCGTCACTTTTTGTTAGCACTATATTGATGTGCTTGGTGCCATTTATAATTTGTACATCATCAATAAGAAAGCCGAGTTGAAGCGCTAAAGCTCGAATTGTATTAGGGTTGAACCAGTAAAGATGACCGACATGAAATATTTTATTTGGTGCATGATATGTCGCCTCGATATTAGGTATCTCCATTAGCACATGCCCGCCTTTTTTAAGTAGTTTGTGCATTTGTACCATTGCTTCGCGAGGATTGGGCAGATGTTCGAACACATGATTAATGGTTATCAGGTCATATTGGTTTTCAGTTGTTAAATCTCGAAGAAATCCAGTTCTTATGGTGTTCAAGTGAAGATTAGATCGTGCATAGTTTGCATACTCTTCGTTAGGCTCAATTCCCTCAATTAAGATTCCTATCTTTTGTAAGACATATGCAAAAAAACCCGCCCCTGCGCCTACATCAAGCACTCGCATACCATCTCTATATACCGATAGAAATCGAGTTTTTCTGTCTATGGCTCTCAGCGTTTCTCGATAACAGTGCTTGTGTTTTGGTTGAAAAGCCTTTTTGTACTGTTTTCGATACTCAGAAGAATAAAACTTTTCAGTACATTCAATAGTCGGCTGAGGATCGACCCAGACCAAACCGCAGTTTACGCACATTACGTTAGTAAGCGGCTGACCATTTCGGTCTTTTTTGGCAATGATTTTTGTCTGATTGTTTCCGCATACTGCGCAAGGCAATGATGCTATCCAGTGTTGTGCTGAGAGCACTTAATACCTCCTCAAAAAAGTTAGGTGAAAATCGGGCTCAACCATTTGACTGACTTAGTTGCTAACGTTTCGGAGCTTTTCAATCAATAATTCGGGTCAGTGCGGTTAGGCAAGTACGTGCATTCAATTGGGTGTGAATTCCAGTCCAGTAAGGCAGGCGAGTCGCTGGATAGAGAGCTTTGGGTCGGCGGAAGTAATTCCAAAGATTAAGCACAGGCCAATGCAAATTTAGGCTATGGCTTGCGTTTTTGCGGGTATTTTTGCCGAGGCAATTAACCCAGCTAAAAACAGTAGTTTAGGTGCTGCCAGGGCCGCGTTGGCAATCCAGGCAGTCATGGCTGGTCTCCATTACTTACGGGGTGAGTGGATGTAATGGCGGATTGGCTATCGTAACCGTTCGCATGGCGGATGGTGGTATTCATGACGATCTCCTCAAAGTGATCAATACGCCGCCATACTAGCAATCGGCCATTAACTCATCCAATATATGTAATTAATGGATATGTTCTTTTTTGTGAATGTAAAATAGCTTCGCTTAATTATCACAGGGGGCACTTGCGTTATTTTTGGATAATCGCCAACGAAAGCAACCTGACTCTAGCTGCAGAGCGTCTGCACGTTTCACAGTCGGGACTCAGCATCCAATTAGGTCAGCTCGAAGACTCACTCGGACAAAAGCTATTCGAGCGCGAGGGCAAACGCTTGCTATTGACCGAAGCAGCCCGGATTGCGCTGGATTATGCCAACTTCATCTTTCACACTGGCGATGAACTGTTCAGCGAAATGCATGGCCGTTCTGCCGGCGAACGTCAGCTGTTGCGGATTGGCGCCCAATCGACATTGTCGCGCAACCTCCAGCTCGAATTAATGCGTTTCTGGGCATACAGCGCAAGGCTCTATGTGAAATACAGCGGATAATTGAAGCCGGACATGACGCCGGCGAACCATGACGACACCGTGGAAACGACTTCAACAATTTCGCATGATGCGTATTGGTGTAGCTACTAAGCTATAAAATAATGTTTCCTATTTCATAAATAGGTTTATTGTTTAAAAGACAGATACAACGAATGACCATAAATGACTTAACTCCGATACTAATACGACTGCCCAAATCAGGATGCTTATTCCGGTGGCCGCGGCGGCAATATCCTTAATGACACGTATTTTTTCGTTTTGCCGTGTTTCCACAAAATCGCAGAGTGTGCTTCTACAGTAGTGTTAAACATTTCGCAAATCAACATCAGGCCGGTGGCGGCGAATACAGAGATGAAATCCACCCATTGGCGAAAATAAAAACAGACGGCCAAAACCAGAACTGAAAGTATGACTTTATAGGCCACGCTGAAATCATATAAAACCGCGTAACGTAGACCTGATAAACAGACCTTCAATTTTCTAAAAGGGTGGTAGCCGCTCTGGCCCGTATTGAGAAACTTGTTGCGCATAGCCTACCTCATGATGATGCCGATGGTATGCAGCAGTTTAAATAGACCCAGAACCCAAAGCAAACCCAGCAAGGCGCCCCCCACTATATCCGAAGGGAAATGAACCTGAAGATAGATGCGGGAGAGGGCGACCAGGAACGCCAATAAGAGGGTAGTCCCCGTCAAAGAGTAATAGGTAAAGCACCGTTTCTCGGTTTTCAGTATCCAGCACACTGCCATCGAAAAGGCAACGATTTGCGCAGTGTGGGCGCTGGGATAAGAGGCATCCAAAGGGATTTCACCAATAACCGGGAATAAATCGGGGCGTGGTCGTGAGAACCAGAGCTTGGCCAGACGGCTGACCAAGGCAATACCGACTAGGCTCAAACCCAACAAAAAAGCCTCTGCGGCGCGACCGTTTCTGACCAGAAATCCACAGATCAGAGCTGTTACGGGAATTAGTATAAAAAGGGAGCCGGCCCAAGTGATGAGTGCGAAAAAACGATCGAGATGGAAACCTCTCAGTCCGTGAGCAAGGCTAAGCAAATAGCGATCCCACTGATACGGCGGTATACTGATGCGTTCGATGAGGACCAGCAGAACGATTGCAACTAAAAAAGTTACTACTGTTGGCAGGTATTTCAAACCTTGAAAGTACATTGTTTTACCTTATATCTCAGCCAATGAACAGGTTACTTGAAACTTTATCATAAGCCTGATTGAGCATTCAAAGTTCATTATTTCCCCGGACACGCTAAGCATTGAGAACCTAAGCGGTGGTGCTGGGAAGTCCGAGATTCCTATAGTAGCGATGAACGCGGGAAATGCTGCGGAAGCTAATGGAAGTCGGTTTAAGATAATAGTCAAGGGAAACATGCACCGACACCGAGCGGACTCTGCGCATGGCAACAACAATCGCAATTGAACGTTTCAAAAAGGGGTACTATTGCATTTGCATCCCAATACAACGCACTGATGGGAATACTGAGCAATCCGGAAGAATGACTGGAATGCTTTGAAACTCAGCCGGGTAATAAAGCGTGCGAAATCGACAAGATCTTCAGCTACGCCTATTTGATAAGCCATTCGTAGTTTAATGACTCAAACGGCGAAGTCAAAGGCGGAGTAATAATTGGGTTAAATTTATCAAGGTGCTTAGGATTCCGTCAAAAATAACTTCCCGAAATAGTCAGCCGTGAGGCAGAGCCCGGTAATTCCAGCGGGGTAAAAAATCATCAAGCACGATGCGCCTGTTTTGGATGAAATAGGCAGCGCATTGCTTTCCCGTTTCATAGGTGCCCTCCAGGATAGCCACAGTGACTTTGAGTTCCGTATTGGTCTTGGCTTTTTCCGTAAACCGCTTGGCAATCTCGACTGTATAAAATACCACGCCCTGACAGGCGCGGGTGATGTGTGGAAACAAGCGATGCTCAATCGGATTGTGCTTTGAGCAATACGGTGGATAATGCGCAATTCGGATTTCCAAGTCTAAACAGTCGGCCAAAGCTTGCAAGGCTTCTTTGAAAACATGCCGATTAGCGGCATTGCTTCCACCGCCATCGCAGAGGATTAATAATCGCAAAGCATTGGGGTAATGGTAGCGCCCCTGCCGTTGCCACCCCCACACTTGAAACATCATGATCAAGTGTTTCGACGATGACTTGCGTATGGGTATGACCCTCACGGGCGAAGTCGCCGATGAGTTCCTTCTTTTTGGTGTCGATACTAATCACGGGATCTCCGGCAGACAAGTATTCCGCTTTAAGTTGAGTCATGTTTTCGAATTGGGCATTGCGATCGGGATGGGCGCCCATAGATTTTTTCTTGCGCGCCTTACGTTGATCCAGTCCGTTTTTTTTCAACAGCTTGCGAACTGTGCGACGGCTGGTCGGCGTTCCCATCTCCCGTAACCGACGGCTGATTTCACAACGCGATAGATGGGTCCATAACACGCCATCCCGCATCGGGTCCCCGGCGGTGAATTCTGCCAGAAGTGCCAGAAAGTTAACCAACATTTGAGATTACTGTTCAATCGCTGATTTCCGGCCCCCACCTTTTTTTTTCGGACCCGCTCCGATGATAGGTCATCGGTCGAGTCTAATTCCTGCAATCCGCGCCGGATCGTTTTGGGATCAACATCCAATAGCTTCGAAATAGAGTTGATACCGCCATGGCCCAGTTTCGTCGTTTCTGTACCTGCGTATCGACGCTTATCTTTTTCGGACAGAGTGCAAAGCCGCATGACTAATAGGATTGCACTTATAACTTGAATCCAAGCGGGTTAAAAACCTCGATTCTCTTTATTAATTCAGGGAAGTGATTTGGGGCGATATCCTAAGCGGTTCATTCGAACACGTTTTAAACGTTTTGCAACGGGTAAGAAAATATGGAGAGCGGACATTGGCGATGAGAAAATATTAAGTGATTGGTTATCCGCAGCCGCCCTTTTCGGTCATTCGATACATACATTCTGATTGTGATTATTTGATAGGCTGATTGGAACACTCCCCCTTCAGAATGCTGCTTTCAAACTAATACGGAAACTCATCGGTTCGATCGGATGAAAGTGAACATCATCGATGCCGGCAGCGTCTTCGCCGGGCAGCCGGGATGGGTAGTAGTAGTCAATGGCGCTGTCTTTTCTATCCAGAAGATTAAACATCTCCGCCTGTACAGTCCAGTTCTTGTTGAATGCGTAGCCAAGCATTGCAGACAGAAGAATAGTTGAATCTGAACGGACGCTGTTATCTTCGATCAGTGACCGTGGGCCAAAGTAGCGCAGACGCGGACCTCCAAAAAAGCCGCCATAGAGGTCATGAAACGTAGCGCCGGAGGCGATGACTGTTTCCACTGACCCAGGAATATGATTACCTTCCGGCGCATCATCTCGAAAACGTGACTTGGAAAAACTGAAATCCGCATCGAAATTCAACCAATCGGTCGGTGAGTAGTAATTAGCCCACTCCACGCCGTAGCGTCGACTGGGACGACTGGCTTCCGTGGTGCCGGCATCACCCACGAAGAGCAGTTCTGAATCAATATCCAGCCACCATAGCGCCAACGTGCTGTGCAAGCCCTTGACCCAGGTGGTGCGTAGCCCGGTTTCCGCGCCATACGTGCGGGCCAGCGGGGCTGCCGGTTTGACGGGATTTCCGTCGGCATCGACCGATTTACCGCTAGCGGGGTCAACGCGTGTGTTCACGCCGCGGGCATCGTTACTGTGAAAACCGAGGCCGCCATTCAGGTAAAGCTCCGTATCCGCCCAAGGTCCGAAGACGATACCGAGTTTGGGACTGACCAGGCCGTCGGTAGTGTTGCCGTTGTTTTCCTGGATATTGCTATTGTCCACATTAAAGCGAAAGCCGTCGAAGCGTACCCCTAGAGTGGTGCGCAGCCAGTCATTCCAGTGCGTTTTGTTTTCCGCGTAGGGACTGACACTGGTTACCCAGACCTCATCAGCACGGACAGTGTCATAGCTTACCTGGGCTTGAGTTAACAGCAGGCCGTTTTCGATAGTATCGTTACGGATTTGCAGTCCTAGGGTAGTCTCGGAATCGACGGCGCCGAGGTGATGAAAAAAAGTATGACTTGCTTTGAGGCCCGAGGTCCAGCGTTGGTCAGGTTGGGCAAATTGGTCGCCCCGCACCGGGTCATTCAGAAAGTAGGTGAAATTCGAATACAAATCCATTTGCGTATAAAGTCCATACACCATTAGATGAGTAGCGCTGGAGTCGTTCTGCCGGTGCCATTCGGCAGTCAAACTATAGCGCTGGCTGCTACCGCCATCGGTCGGGTCAATGGTCCCGTTCCGGTCTATCAAACCGGCCTCTACGGCACGCTTGGGAATCTGATCGGTTGAATTCCAATCGGCCTTATAGGCCATCGCCGTGACGCTCCAGCCCGAATCCGCGTGCTCTTTACTGTAACGAAGCACGCCATTAAATTTAAGATAATCATTGCTGACCGTCCACGGACCGCCGTTATTGACGACTTCACCGGCATAAAGCAGGCGGCTGTGTTCATCCAGTTTGCTCGATCCCGCCGCTAACCCCCGATAGTAATCGAAACTGCCACCGGTAAATTTAGCGATGTTGTCGCGCAGGTCGTTGAAGTATTTGATATTGGCCGCGCCGGTACTGGAAAAGTCTCCGTTTTCGGCGTAGTAATTACCCTTTTGATAGTTGAGGGTCCTGATCAATTCGGGAATGAGAAAGTTGGTGTCGGTCCAGCCTTGTCCGTGCGCGTTGGAGACCTGGTTGACCGGCACGCCCTCGATCTGGGTCAGAAAATCCGTACCGTGATCGAGATTAAAGCCGCGCAAATAATACTGGTTCGCCTTGCCCTCGCCACTGTGTTGAGAGGCAATGAGGCCGGGCACGGTTTCGAGTATTTCACCGGGACGGGTGATGGGCCGGTATTCCAACTGCTCCTGTCCCACATTGCCTTGCGAGGCGCTGTCGGCATAACCGATCATTGAGTCGGCGCGTTCAGTTACGATCATTTCTGAAAGTTCCACAGATTCCCCGCCGGTAACTTGGGCGTTGGGTTTGCCTGGTGCAGCGTTCCCAGACGGTTCGGCGTAAGCGCTGTTGCCAAGAGAATAGGCGAAGGCTAGCAAAACCAGACGCGCGGCCACGATACCCGCACCGTGCAATAGTAAGGTCGCCAACATGAAGCCGAGCGCGAATGACAGCAGACTGGCTGAAGTGGGCATTTCCTGGCCGTGCGCATAGCCATGAAAAAAGGCGAAAAAAACTACGATGAGTACGCTGAGCAATGCTTGAAAGCGGATGCGGCAGACTATCAGAAAACCGAAAACCAACACGGACAGCAGAATCATCGTTTCCACGCCCGGCACGGAGACCCCCATCATGCCGGCTAACCCACCGAGACTCATCACCCCGACGAACGCAATGGGAAGCTGCCATACAGCTCGGCCACCCAATTGCGCCGCCCAAACGCCCACGGCGAGCATGGTCAAAAGATGGTCCCAGCCGTGCAGAGGATGATTGAAGCCGTTAGCCCAGCCACTCATTGCAATGCTGTCGGTATGGGCCTGGACGTGTGAGGGTAATAGAGACAGCAGCAGCCCTAAAAGGCACAGCAGAGTCGTTTGATTAATGCGCATAAAATTCCTAGATCATTATAATTTTGCATTCGCTCCTCGGCTGGGCAGCCGGGACCAAAAAACATCACATTCGAGCTTTGTTTTATCGGTCTGTGAACACAATCATTATAAAATGTCAGCTTTGGAGCGCACTGATTGTTATTGTTTATTCGAATAATATTTCGTGCTACTTCTTTGCCTATATCAGCGTGTGGCCGTGTCATTATGGGGTTAAATAATGGGGTTCATCTCTATGAATAGCTCGCAAAAAGATCCAGTCCCTCGGTCATGCTCTACACCAATACAACGTTCGGTCTGAAAAACCCGGAAACGATGTCATCGACGAGGGTCTGATTTTGTTTTGGGCGGATAATCAACGCCGCATCATTACCGGCTTTGAGCGGCTCGGACGCTTATTACGTAAAATTGCCTGCCCAGCCCCCACCGTTGAAAAATTAACGAACAGAGATTCGGATCAAATCCGGAACAAAACATTGCTATCAAAGACCTCACGCGATAAAAAAAGAACTTATCCCCCTTCGCCAAATCCCGGATAAAGCGTCATCCCGCCATCGATGTACAACGTTGTGCCGACCACGTAATCGGATGCATCGGAGGCGAGCCAAACCACCGCACGGGCAATATCGGACGGATCCCCGATGCGTTCGTATGGAATCAGTTTCAGTAAATCGGCTTCCGCCTCGGGAGTTTCCCAAGCGCTACGATTGATCGGTGTTTTGATCGCGCCCGGCGACACGGCATTGACCCTAATCTTGTCATGAGCGACTTCCTGAGCCAGACTCTTCATGAACATCAACAGGCCGCCCTTCGACGCAGCATAATTGACGTGTCCGGCCCAAGGAATAATGTCATGCACCGAGGAATTGCAAATAATCTTGCCGGCCGAACAGGACAATTCCGGCACCACACCCCGGCGAAGAAATTCCTTGACCGCTTCGCGGGCGCACAAAAACTGCCCGGTCAGATTGACCGCCACCACGGTTTCCCATTGTTTCAAGGTCATCTCGACAAAAGGCGCATCGAGCTGTATGCCGGCATTGTTGACCAAAATATCGAGACTGTCCCAAGTCCCGATGACTCGTTGAAACATCGCAATCACTTGATCTTCTTGGCTGACATCGGCCTGAACCGCAATGGCTTCGCCGCCCGAGGCTTGTATCTGATCCACTAACTTTCCTGCCTCCTCGGCATCGGACAGATAATTGATCGCCACACGTGCGCCAGCTTCGGCCAATGCGAGCGCAATCGCCGCGCCAATGCCGGAGCTACCGCCGGTCACTAGAGCACGTTGCCCGGCTAATGATTTCTCGATAATAAGCGGCATATCGTCTCTCCTTTTTTCGAGGGTTTAATGGAAAATCAAGGCAAACCCGCACCCGGCACTTCAACTTCGGCCATTTCGATGCGCCCCGATTTCAGACTGTTGGCCTTATCGGGATCGTCCGTTTCGGAAGTCGTGATAAACAAAGTCCGGCGCTCCGGACCGCCCAACATGCATGCGTACGGCACGCCCAACGGCTTGATACGGGCCGAAATCTTGCCGCCCCGTTCGACCCGGATCACTTCGCCGGTTCCGGGACTGGCGACCCAGACCGCGCCTTCGTCGTCGAGACAGATACCGTCCGGCGTTGCCTCGCTCAAATCGGCCCAAGTTCGGGCGTCTTTCAACAGGCCGTCGTTACCGATCGTGAATTCGGTCAAGCGCGCCGCGAAAGTTTCCGCGACGATCAATGTCGCGCCATCCGGCGTGATCACACAACCGTTCGGAAACAGCAAGCCTTCGGCTGCGATCCGGCAACTACCGTCCGTTTCGACCGCTATCAAATGAGTCTTGGCTTGCGGGGCGCCGCCGTGCAAATCGTAGCCGAAGTTGCCGATATAAACGCGGCCGCCGGCTGCCGCGATCATGTCGTTGCAATGAAACGGTGCCAATGCGGACAAATCGGCATAGAGAGTCCAAGCCCAGGCTTTGATTTTATAAATGGCACGCTCGGTCATCGCAACGACTAAAGGCGTTCCATCAGGCAGCCAAGCGAGTCCGCCCGGCAGATCGTCGGTTTCGAGAACACACTCGGCCTGCCCACCGGTTTTCACGGTCATCACACGCCGCGCATGCTGATCGGTAAACCAGAGACGATCGCCGCGCCAACGCGGCGCTTCAGGAAAGGCCAAGCCGGTCAGCAGTATTTCGGTATCATGTTTCATCGCATTTGCTCCCAGAATAAGCCAGCCAATCCACGATCGATTCAACCAGCGTTTCGACGGCTTGTTCGCTGTCTATTAAAAGGATATCGTGAGACGATTCAAGGGTCGCGAGCTGGCTATCGAGCAATTCGGCACCTAAGAAATGGCCTTGCCGTGTCGTCAAACGTCGATGCAGACTTTCACGGTTGCCGCTCAAGAAGACAAAGCTCACGTTAGCTTCGGCACCGCGCAATATCTCGCGGTAACTCGCCTTCAATGCCGAACAAGCCAGCACCGCCGAAATACCGCGATCGAGATGATGTATGATTTCATTGTGCAAGCTTTCCAGCCAAGGCTTTCGGTCGTTATCGTCCAGCGCTTCGCCACGCCGCATTTTTTCTATACTCGCTTCGGAATGAAACGCATCGCCTTCGATGAAGGACCAGCCTAAATACTCGGCCAGCGCCTTGCCGACCGTCGATTTTCCGCAACCGGAAACACCGCCGATGATTACGACGCGCGCGGTACGATGCCGGGTGCCGTTCGACGAGTTCATATTTTTCTCGTCAGTCCGGTAACGTAAAAACAAGATAGCCCCATGCTGGAAAATGGAACCGGATACTCTCCTCGTTCATTTCGACACCCGGCTTCTGCGGCTGCGAACTCAACAGGACTTGCGTGTTATTTTTGGCTTTCGGTATCTGTGCCCCTACAAGACGACACTGGCCCGGCTGAGCGGCATAGTTGACGACGACCCAAGCCGTTTCACAGGCCGATCGCCATCGATAAACGATGAAATCCTGCCAGGATGCGTTGCGCTCTTCGGCCGGACTGCAGTCCACCAATGTCCATTCGCCGCCTCTAAACACCGGCCTTTGCAAGGTCTGCAGCAAATCGCTGTAAAACTCGCTCAAGCGCTGATCGGCGGTTTCATCGGGGCCACGGCACAGATGAATTGGAATATGTACACGTTTACCAGTCAATTGACCGTCATGAAAAAAACGCAAACCCGGCGACAGAAAAGTCACGATCGCCGCGGCTTTGTGGATATCCTGCGGAAAAGTCTCCGCGGCGCGCGGTTCGTCGTGGTTTTCGAGAAAACGCGCCAGCTTGCTCTGAAAATCCAGATCCGCGACCAAATGTTCGCGCACCGGGCGGCCAACTTGATCTCTGAGCCGGTCGTAAAGGCGTTTGTCGTAGGTGTAATTGAAGCCTTGCTGCTGCAGCGTCCATTCGAGATCCCAATAAACTTCGGCCAATAACACGAAATTCGGAAAACGCTCGCGCACCGCCGCAATCGCCTTCGGCCAAAACGGCTCTATCGATTTCCCCCAGGTTCGCTCGAATACGTCCGGCAAAATCAACATCGCCATGTCGCAGCGCACGCCATCGCAGCGTTCTGCTATGGCAAGCAATTCGGCGATCATCGATTCCTGTACCTTGGGATTGCTGTAGTCCACCTGCAGCGCATCAGGCCAGCCGTCGAAATAAGGATCGCGGCCGTAAGCAAACACATGTTTGCCGTGCAGGCTTTCGAGCTCGATATAATTTTGCGGTTCTCGCGTAAGATCTTCATACGAGCCTTGAATATAAAATTCCGGGCGTTGCCGAACCCAAGGATGATCCAATGCGGTGTGATTCGGTACAAAATCGAGCATGAGCTTTAGGCCTCGCTCGTTCAGCTTTTTGCGCACACTGGCAAGGGCTTCATCTCCGCCGAGACACTTCGCCGTTCGATAAGCCGCGACCGCGAAGCAAGACCCGCAGATGTCATCTTCGGATAAATAGGCCAAACTCGCATGAAAACCTGCTTGCCACGGCTCATGACTTCGGGAAACTTGTGCTCCGGCTTGACCGGTTTGCCAAACGCCCAGCAGCCATAGCCAATCGAAACCTTGTTCGGCAATGCCTTGCCATTCGCTATCCGGCCAGTCGCCGATGCCGGCAGCCCCACCCCGATCGCGGCAGAATTTGCGATGCCGGACCCGTGTATTGATCTGATAAAGCGATGGATAATGTGAAACCGCCATTTCGTCACCTCGCTAGCTGGGTTGTATTTTCGTCCGTTCCCGCCAATGCTTCGACGACTCCCTGCATACCGCCTTCCAACAATTCTTCATGATCGAGCGAACCGAATATCGTCAACAATGTCGCCAGGGTTCCGGTCCAGCCGGTTTGATGACTGGCCCCCAGCCCCGAACCGTCGTCGCCATGAAAATATTCATAGAACAACAGATTGTCATGAAAATGAGGATCGTTCTGAAACTTTTCGGCGCCGCCGAAGACCGGCCGCCTGCCGTTTTGATCGGGCAGAAATATATCCATCAGCCGGCATGAAATTTCCTTGGCGATTTGAAACAGATTGAGCCGGTTGCCTGAACCGGTCGGGCATTCCATCATAAAATGGTCGCCGTAGTAGGTATGCATCGCCAGTAAGGACTGGACGATCAATAAATTGGCCGGCAGCCACACCGGGCCTCGCCAGTTCGAATTGCCGCCGAACATATAGGTATCCGACTCGCCCGGTTTGTAAGCGACTGTATAAGTTTGGTCTTGCCAATGAAACTGATAGGGATGATCTTGATGATATTTAGACAGCGAGCGAATGCCGTAAGGGCTTAGAAACTCTTGTTCGTCGAGCAATCGGGTCAACACGCGCCTTAATTTCTCTTCATCCAAGATCGCCAGCAAGCGCCGGTTCTCTCTGCCGGGCGTCACCGGACAGAAAATCGCCTCAGCCAGATGCTCCTTTTGCTGAACCAGTTTTTCATAGCGGGCCGCGAGCTCAGGCAATTGCGTCAAGGTATCGGCTTCGATCACCGTGACCGCGCATAACGGCAACAAGCCGACCAGCGAACGAACTTTTAAACGTGTCGAGCTGCCGTCCGGGAAACGCAGCACATCATAGAAAAAACCGTCCTCCTCGTCCCACATATCCCGGTGTTCGCAGCCAATATCATGCATCGCCGCGGCGATTTCCAAAAAGTGATCGAGATAAGCAGTGACCTTTTGTTGATAGCCGGGATCGTGCTTGCTCAACTCCAGGCCGATCTGAATCATGTTCTGCGCATAGAGCGCCATCCAGGCGGTGCCGTCCGACTGTTCGAGATGCCCGCCGGTCGGCAGATGTTCGCTGCGGTCGAACACGCCGATATTGTCCAAACCCAAGAAGCCGCCTTGATAAACATCGCCGTCGGGGCCCTTGCGCGTTTCCCACCAATGAAAATTGCGCTCCAAACCGGCAAAGGCGTTCTTCAAAAAGTCGATATCGCCCTCGCTCCGGCGCTCGCGATCGATACGATAGACCATGCACACGGCCCAGGCATGGACCGGCGGATTGACGTCGCTGAAATTCCATTCGTAAGCAGGAATCTGGCCGTTCGGATGCAAATACCGTTCGTCAAGAAATAGGCTGAGCTGCCCCTTCGCAAAATCGGGATCGACCCGTACCAGCGCCAAGGTATGAAAAGCCGAATCCCAAACCGCGTACCACGGATATTCCCATTTATCCGGCATCGATATGATGTCGTGGTTGCGCATGTGCCCCCAATCGCCGTTGCGGGTAGCCGTACCGTGATGCTCGTCGAGCCAGCGGCCGACATCGAATTCGTAATATTGCTTGGACCATATCATGCCCGCCAGTGCTTGCCGCAACACAAGCCCTTGCTGGCCCGGTAGTTCGCCGGTCAACTCCTGATAAAATTCATCCGCTTGTTTGGTTCTTTGCTCGAAGATGGCGTCGAAGTCTTCGAAAGCCGTTTTCGCTTCACCGTCCGCTTTACGCATGCGCAGTTTTACGGTTTTCGTCTCGCCGGGCCGAACGGTCAACGCATAATCGGCCGCCGCTTTCGTGCCGAATCCTTCCGGATTCACGGCATCGTGCTTGCCAAGCACGATGCAGTCGTTGATGCCGTCCTTGACATAAGCGCTATGGTTCTCGCCACCGAACAATAAGCGGTTATTGCTTTCATTGTCGACGAACAACCACTCCGGCGCGCCTTCGGCGATAAATTGATAATCGCCTAATTCCGCATGACTCGCAGACACCGCGCTCGCGCCGTTTCCGCTTTCGCCCCGGTTCAATTGGGGCTGAGCCATCTCATACGACCCCGCCCAAGTGTTGCGAAACCACAGTGTCGGCAGCACCCGAAGCGAAGCTACGGCCGGACCGCGGTTCACGATGCTGATGCGGATCAGAATATCCTCGGGTTCCGCCTTCGCATATTCGACGAAGACATCGAAATAACGATCCTCGTCGAAAACACCCGTATCGATCAATTCATATTCGGATTCTACTTTGGAGCGCCCGCCGTTGGTCTCGACCAGATCTTCGTATGGAAATGCGGCCTGCGGATATTTATAGAGATATTTCAGATAGCTATGGTTCGGCGTCGCATCGAGATAGTAATAATATTCCTTGACGTCTTCACCATGATTGCCTTGCGGCCCGGTCAATCCGAATAGACGTTCTTTCAATATAGGGTCTTGCCCGTTCCAAAGGGACAGCGCGAAACAAAGCTGTTGACTCTCGTCGCTGATACCGCCCAAACCATCTTCGCCCCATCGATAGGCACGCGATGTCGATTGAGAATGCGGGAAATAATTCCAGGCGTCGCCGTTGTCGCTGTAATCTTCACGCACCGTTCCCCATTGCCGTTCGCTGAGATAGGGTCCCCATTTCGACCAAGCCTTGCCAGCGGTGTTTTCTAGCGTATCATTTTTTGTCATGGTCTTCTCTACCAAAAGTTTATAAGTCGGGAACGCTTGACAGCTTTGAGTCTAAGTGAGCCATTTGCGCTGTAACACTTTCCAGATTCACTGGTGAAAAAGGGGCGGCTATTTCGCCTCAAAATAAATTTTTGGACGACTCACTAACGCCGCTTTCGACGATTTTCAGCGCTCGATATCAAAAAAACCATAAGAGCCTATTTTTAGGCAATACGCCCGCTTGCCGATATGATCGGCGGCTGTTGGAAATCGCCCCAGTCAAAATTTAACCCGTATTTCGAATCGGAATCGGCTTAACCAGTGAGCGCATCTGCTCAATGCGCCCCGCTTTCACATGGCCTAGCGCCATAGCCATCATAACCGCCAGTGCCAGCCCCATCCGGGTTTTCATTTTGGCCTGGCCCCGGATAAAGTGCTGTTCAAAACAGAAGTTATTGTCAATCCGGTTGTTAATGCGTTCCAAGGCGCTGCGGCGAGCATACCCTCGTTGCCAAGAGGGACTGCCATGAGGCGTCGGGACGAAAATGCGCCGATTTTGTTCAGTGATGTCGATGCGGACAATCCGACCATAGTCGCCCGGATTCACTTGCCCGGCTGCGTGGCATTGGGCTTTACCTTGGCAGTCCAGGCCATAAGCTGCCGCAGGACAGCGATATTTCAGGGTGTCCCGATCGGCTTCGAAACCCTGAAAGGCTAAATCGCGTTGGGTACCGGTGACTAAGCAAACACAATGAACTGTTCCTTTCTCGGTGTACACGATAGTGTCAGCCCGATCAGGGTAGAGAGGACGCGTAATCGGCTGACCAGGCTCATAATGGGGTTCCTGTTTTTCTGATCGCCACATTTCGCGGGTGTCGATCAGTGGACGGATGTGATGCTCATCCCATAGCTTAGCCTTGGTTTCGGCGCAATCCAGGCCCCGATCCGCACTAAAATCCGCGCAGCGTTCGGCCAATTCGGGCGTTTGTTCGAACAGCTCATCAAGCATAGCCCGCAGTTCGACCTGTTCAGAACGAGACGCGGGGGTCAGGTGAAATCCCACCGGAATTTCGTAGTGGGTGTCGGCAATCAGGTGCAGGCCATAGCCAAACCAGTTTTTTACTTTCTTCCAGGGCGTGCCGGTTTTGGCATTCACGCCGACTGTTTCGTGATGCCCCCAATCGGCATCAGGGTCTGAACAGTGTCCACTTTTGCTATCGACGTGTCCGGTGCTGTGGCTATCAATAGCTTTGCCATCGTAGCCCAGGTGTTGACCAAAATCAGGCACTACCGCCATTAACTGTTCACGCAAATCGATTAACATTCGGCTAACCAGTCCTTGTTCCGTTTCGACAGCAATGAGATTACTGAGAAAGCGCGAGAAATTCCAGCTATTGGGTACCGCATAATGGGGGGCTTCGGGTTGAGGCCAAATCACCTCCATCCGCCCGGTAAGCTGATTCTTCACCAGTTGCGCCACCGGCTTTTTTTGCAGGGGTAAAACATTAAAACCACACGCCTGTAACAAGGCCGGATTACGGGACAGTTCTCGCTGCAACAATTCAATCGATTCATGTTGAAAAACCACACCCGCGACTATCGCATTCCACATAGGAATGACCGGATAGTCATCCCGCCCTAGGCCCCGTTTCGCCTCCAAAGCAGCGATCAAATCACGGTCGGGCAAATGGTCACGAACCAGAAAAAAACGCGCCAGATCCGAACGTGCTTCGACGGCATCCCAATCAAATAATACGGCCGCTATCTGAGTCATAAAATACCTATAATTAGCATAATTATCAATAGGTTAATTATAACATGACCCCCCATTGCATAGCCTGTCAATCGTGGGGTGAAAATCCGAAAAAAACTGTGATCGTATCTCTCAACCCCGCATTCTTCAGTTACAATTTGGGGTAAACGATTTTTAGGGTGCGCTGTAGGCTAAGTAAGTCAAGGGCTACAGAGCTGCGCAATTGGCTCTAAGTCACAAATTCATTTCTTTACTCGGAAGCGAGGGTTAGACCGGTACTCTATTTCCCCAACACAAGCGACAAACCCGTGCCGATAAAAATGAGGGGTGACCGAATAGTTACGCTGCTCTTTTTAGATTTATTACTCTGAAGGTGTATTCGGATCCAAAAGATTTTCAACCTTGTCTTCTATATTTTCCTTTAAAATCTGCTTTTCGACAGAGCGATCGACTGTCATATCATTGACTTCCTCAGTTTGATTGTCGATGTTTTGAAGATCTGTTTTTATAGCTGTCTTAACTTCCTGTTGATTTTTTTCCTGGGACGGCTCTTGGTTATGAGTCATTCTAAGATCGTAAATCGGATTGGGCATCGTGATCAATGATTCGTCAAATGCTTGCTTCACCGATTTAATCGCCTCGCTACGCACTTTTAAAAAATCATGTTGTGTTTGGTTTACCCAACCGAAAATACGCATCACCACATGGGAATCACCTAACTCATGAATAATGGCTAAAGGTTTTGGTTCCTCTAAAATACCGGGTACAGTTTTGAGCATGGCCAATGCTATAGCTTGAGCTGTTGACAAATCGTGGGTGGTACCTACACCGACATCGAATTGGAATTGTCTCTTGGGGTTTCGTGTGAAGTTGGTTATCGTGGCTTTGAATACTGTCGAGTTTGGAATACGGATATGATTGCCATCCGGTGAAATCAATATGGTGGCCCGTGACGTCAGACGAGCGACATTGCCTTGTCGGCCTTCAATCTCAACAAAATCGTTGATTTCAAAGGGATTTCGAATGCTCAATAAGGTGCTTGCGATAAAGTTTTCGACAGTATCTCGTATAGCAAAGCCGACTGCCAAGCTGAAAATACCGGCTGCACCGAGAATTGTGCTCAATAATGCGACAGAATCCAATAGGTTTAGCACCAGGACAATGCCAATGAGTATAAAAACAAAATGGGTGATCTTCCCCAATAATTCGGCGATGAAACTGTTAACGCTGATACGACGAAAAAGTGCTCTACGTTGAGAAAGCCAACCGCCCAATTTCCAAAAAACCAAAAAAATTAGCAACGCCATCAGAATCAAGGGAAGCCCGGCGATCAACTGCTTGCCAAAAGTCGATATTTTATTGATCGTCTCCGGAAAACGTTTTGTTATGCTTTGATTAATAACTAACCGGTTCTCAACTTCGACAACACTTTCGATTTGTTGGGCAAATTGAATAGCTCTTGTTTCCGCTGCTTTTGAAACAATTTCACCTTCTAAGATTACAACACCATTACTAACGGACACTTTTATGTCCTTTAAATTATCCAGCTCTGAGAAAATCTGCTGCAAACGTTTTTCTATTTTTTTATCATTTTGTTTCAAGTGCGTTACCGTAATGACTTGATCCGGTGCAGGAGCACTTTCATTAGCATCACTGCCGGTCAATAATTTCGATAAGTCCTGAGCTTGAGCGATATCAATTTCAGACAGAAGGCACGTTAGCCAAACGAAAGTTAGGAGCATCTGTTTCATTAATTTTTTCATCTTATTTGCCTTTCATCCCTTTTTTCAGTCTTGTGTTTGACTGTTTCAGCTCGTCAACGATGTAAGTCAGTCCCTAAATTCATATCGCTCAAGCTAAGGACTTATCAAACCCAAAATTGCCGGCAATTTAGAGTTCAATCTCGGTAATCAATGGTAAATGATTGGAAGCGACTGCTTCTTTACCTCTGCCTGATCATCAAAATCTCATTTTTCTCCAAGATTGCCGCAATTATTAGCCAATTTCACCTTTATGCAACAAAACGAGGTTGTGAGATGAAACGCCAGCTCGTCCTTAGAACCATTGCTTCGATGCAAGCCATTCGCAAGCATTTTCCTGACACGCGCTTTATTCAAACTGATCCTGCCATCCGCGCGATCCTTCGCCCAACAATAGTCGTAATAGATATATTGACCGCATGGGCCTATGAAAGTGATAGGGTTTAATTTTTTCGCTTCATTACGATATTGTTGGTATAACGATTGGTGAATACCGTCAACCTTTTTGATAGGATAATAACGTTCATAATTATTTTCCTCATATCTGCAGGGAATCTCTTTGGTAAGCAACACTTCACTCCGCCCGCCTAAATCACAGCCCGGATACAAACGCCAATCAGTCTGGCGGCTATAAATGCCCTCATCGGTAAAATTTATGGTCGGGACGGGTTGGTCATGCTGTTTTAACCTTTCATGAACAAATTTATTAGCGGGTGTTTTGTGCTCACAGTTGATGCTATCCAGAAAAACTTTGACGTCCTCTTCATTTTTCAATTCACCTTAATTTAAAATCCGGTAACGCAATAAATAGAGCCAGCGCGAATCAATTTGAGTTCACGCTGACTTCATTTAAAAACTGCTTGCTAAGGCTAAGAAGATTGAAAAACCTACTCAGTTTCCGCGCCCAAAAGCCGATCCAAAGTTCTAATATGCGCTTGTTGAGCAGGCAGCAGCTTCGTTTCAATCAAAGTGTGAATATCTGATGACAGCTCACTCTCCTCCAACGCTTCCTCATAAGCTTCGGCGCCGCTTTTTTCTCCGCTCTGTAAAGCCTTTAGGGCCGTTTCTTTTCCCAGCAGATTAGCGCTGCCCTGGACTATTTTTGCCCACGTTCCCCAGGCTCCTGAATCCTCACAGGGCGTTCCTCCCAGTCGACTGATGAGTGCCTGTAAACTGGAAACTGCCTGCTTATGATCCTCATAAATGGGCGTTAGAACCTCCGCTTCGCTAGCTCCGACATCTTCTCGAAGTTTGTCCAGCGCCTGTTGATAGGTTTCTGTTGCCGATAATTCATCTTTCAGAAATTTGTTGAGTGTTTCAATGTTGTGCATGATATAACTCCTGGGTGATTAGTTTTTGATGACGTGCCAGTGCATCATCGATGCTTAAACTGACGCTTCCCCTGTCGAAGAAATATCCTCGGCATGAGCCAGCTCGAAGATTTTTTTCGCTTTATCCACCGCTTCGCTGCTGGTCGTATGGACCGAAATCAAAGCATTGCCGCCCGCGACTTTTCCTTCGTAGCGTTTCGCTTCATACTCGGGGATTCCCAGCCCGATTAAGCCACCCGCCAAACTGCCGGTGGCAGCGCCTACTGCGGCTCCGCTCAGGGCGCCCATAATGGGTCCTGCGGCGATAAAGGGGCCTACACCGGGAATTGCCAAAGCGCCAATCCCGGCTAACAAGCCGAGTACTGCGCCGGTGCCAAAGCCCACTGTCCCTCCCAGAGCAGCCCCTTCGGGCGCTTTGGTGTTCTTTTCATGGGCAAAATCCTGGGTAGAGGATTTGTCCGAAAACAAAACTGATATATCACTGTGGGAAAAACCCGCGGCATTCAGGTCATTAACGATGCTCTCTGCCTGACCGGTGTTTTGGGCGATACAAAATACTGCTTTACTCATGGCGTTCTCCTGAGCCTTTAAGGCGCTTTAATTTCAAGTTGATTATCTACCTGCACGACGCCGGGTGTTTGCTTGGCGATAGCATGCAGTTTGATTTTTTCGGCTTCACTTTCAACAGGCCCACGCAAAGTCACCACGCCATTACGGGTGATGATTTTTGTATTTTGCGCATTGACTGATAGCGACTCATTTCTAACCACGGCTTGCCGGATGGCCGCTGTGATAGCGATATCGCCTTCGGTTTCCTTTTGATCTACCGGGGTTAAAGTAGCATCATCTCTGTCGCGAACATTGCGCTCGGTGTTTTCCAGTTCCGAACTGGAGCCGTTCGCCAAATAGAGGACGGCACCCTGTTCGGCTTGAACGGAACCGCTCATCAGGAGTAGGCTGCCGGTTAAAGTGAAGAGTACTAACGGTAATCGTGTAGACATTGTAATTTCCTCGCTTTTTTTATTTTTTAAGATAATTGAATGCCATCCCTGGGGGATTTATTGTTAATGGCTCACCGTTTTGGGCCTGCGTTGTTTTGCTGCCTGAACTGGTGGATGGTTTAATTTATCCCTCTAATTTCGAAGCCGCTTTCTCCATTTCATAATGGGTGGGGAAGAAGAAAGCGACTTTTCACGCCGACTGTCTCACGAGCCTATTATAAAAATAGCGCAATCAAAATGATGATGGGAATGGGAATACCGAGCACGAACAAAAGAATTGAACGCATGGCTTGTCTCCTTATTTAACGGTTAGTGAGTGGAAGTTGCTAGCACAGGTCACGTTGCTGACCACCGAATATAGCCGCGTAACTGGCAACAAATGCACCGATGAGTAGCGATATGAAGAACCACAGCGCCATATAGGCGGAAGCCTTGCGCATTTTGTCAGCCGCTTCTTTCGCCGCAGTTTTCGCCTCATGCAGCTGGCTCTGTAGGCGAGCATAGGTATCCTTCACCCGTTGTTCAGCCTCTTGTTGACTCATGCCGGTACGCAACGCGACAACCTGTCCGACATACTGAACATCCTCTGCAGGCAGAGGGCCCGTGTGAATACTATTGATGAAGATGCGGGTGACTTCGGATGCAGATTCGGCAGGCTTTGCCCTCTGAAACCGGACTGGCTGCTGCGCCGAATCGCTTTCGGCTGGAGTCAGGGCGTAGGTAGTTGCATTGATCTCCTTTCGGAATAGCGAATCCACGAAATAATCCATCGCTTCACGGTTGCTGTCGGATTCCGCCGCTTCGGCCCCGACGGCCGTGGCCACTCCGCCCGCTACAGAGGCCCCAGCCTGGATTCCACCGCTAACGATGAACCCAGCCGCCGAAGTCAGTAGCGCGGCGGTCGTCAGTGCGGCAACGGCCCAGGCCAGAAAGCCGTGCGCGGTGTCACGGAAATAGACCTCGTCCGTAGGCACCGCCAACCACTTTATTCTCAACCTGCCGGCTAGGTACCCACCCAGCCCCGAAGCAATGAGTTGCGTGAAGGTCAACCACAGGATAGACGAGACACCGAAAGTGGTTGCGCTGACACCGCTGTAAGCCCAGGGTGATACCGAAGACAGACCCAAACCCACCCCCAACATCAAAAGGATTAATGCCAGGGCAGCGGCGGCTGTAGCTCCTGCCAAGATAGCGCTCCACGACACTGCGCTGGGTGAAGTTTGTAAGGATATTGCGTATTCGTCAGCGGTTGAGTGATTAGATAAGGTCATAATGAGTCTCCATTCAGTTGTGTGCGAGAATTATTAAACGAATCGCCGGCCTAGTCTGTTCGCTATCAAACAATAAGCTGAACAAGTTGCAGCTTCAGAAGTCAAGCAACATCCCTACACTACAAGTTTGACTCGGGCACGCCGTCTGATTCAACGTAGGCGAATTTCTGTCCAGTGACACCTGGCAGAGGGAACTGGCGCTAGTTGGCGATCTTGGATGAAGAGAAATTAAGGCGCGTGTTGACCCGATTGCTCGACGAACAAGAATTTCTAAGCCCTTACGGCATTCGCTCGCTGCCTAAATAAGAATTCCGACGCAGTGCCAAAACCCTCCGGGCGTTTGGGTCACCTTTTTCGGCGGCGGTTTCGAGACGCAAGCGGCTCAAGCTGAAGGCCGCCAAATTCAGGCCCGACAATGCTGCAGACTGAGACAGGCAAATGAGAATACCGGTCCAATATCGCAGGTTGATCATCGGTCACTTTTCAGGACGGTAAACGTCGCCGAGAGCTTCACTCCAATCGGCTAAAATAGCCAGCCATTCTACCGGACTGAGAGCGCCGGTTCGCAGTCCGGCCAACGCCACAGCGATTAATACCAGTAGGGCGGCGGTAATGGTTCCGGAATGGCGGGCTTTAATATGCAACATCGGCGACCCCTTTAGACGAGATTGAAACGTTCCGAATAAACCCGGTTGAGAGCCGCTCCTCGAGCGATCAGAATCGGTTCGACACTGTCCATCATCAGCGGTGGACCGCATAGAAAATACTCGATGACATCGTTGTCCTCGGGCAGATGGCGGGCGAGTAAATCGGCATCGACGTAGCCGGTCTCGCCGTTCCATTCTTCATTCGGATTCGACAAGACACACACCAAAGTCAGCGGCAAATGGGCGGCCATTTCGTTCAATTCATCGCGGAACAGGATTGAATCAGCATCCGAGCAGGCGTAAATCAGCCATAACGGATAATCGCGCTCTAGATCGCGGTAAGTACGCAGCATGCTGATAATTGGCGTGATGCCGACTCCGCCGGCGATGAAGATCGCACCGCGCGAGCGGGCTGCGTCATGAAAGAATACACCGTAAGGTCCTTCCAGCCAGGCATGGGTGCCTGGCTGGACTGCGCTCAGGTTACTGGTGAAGTCGCCGAGCGCTTTGGCGGTGATGGCCAATTTATCGGGATGGGCAGCGCTCGAGCTAATAGAAAAAGGATGTTGTTGTAGCGAAAACGGTGAATCGCCGAGTGTCAACCATACGAACTGGCCGGGGCGGAATTTCAGTCCGGCGTGGCCTTGGGCCTCGAACATTATTGTTGTAGCATTTCCGGGTTCTGGGATGACTTCAATGACCCTCCAGGGCCTCCGGAGCATTCTGAGTGGGCGCAGCAGGCGTGATTCAACAATTAGTAACAGTGCTAACCCGACCACGCTCATTAAGACCAGTTTTTTCCAGTCCGGCGCGAAGTAGCTGTTAACCAGCAATGCATGACTGAGGCCACCGATAATGACCAGAATAGATAACACGCCGTGGATGACTCGCCATAGCTCGTAGGACAGTCGAAATGTCAACCGTAGCAGGGAACTTGTGACCAAGATCAATGTAGCGATGATGATGAAATTCAACGCTGCGGCGCGCATGAGGTTGACGCGCGGATCAAGAAACGCAAAATTGGTTGGATTGGCGATTAACATCGCGGCCGGATGGGCAAGTACCAAAAGGAGGGCAAAGATGCCGAGTTGACGGTGAAATTGCAGTACATTATCCATGCCCGCACCCACTGCAAACCAGCGGTGACGCCCTGAGACGGCTGCTTGCATCGCCAGAACACCAAGTGCTAGTAAGCCTAATATTGCCCCCAATTCAGCCGCGAATGACCCCGCCGACGGCGCTTGAAATCCTAACGCCAGGATTGTCGGCAGCTGCACCAGACCCAAGTAAATGATAATCCATGCAACTGCTTGCCAGAAACCGTATTTCAATTGCGTCCCCTCGTTGTTGTATTCGCCAATTTGCGGCGGCAGCTGCCGTAAAATAAAAGCCTTGCGTGTTTTAATCTATACAGTCATCAACAGGAAACGCCAAGACCGGGCAGGAAAAAATTAAAAGGGAGTCGATCACGCCGCCCTAGCTCATGTCCATTGGTCGTTGCCGAATCAAGGAAGCGACAAACATTAACCTAGTCTCAAGAATAGGAAGGTTAGGGTTAATTCAAAATCTACTCACCGACGCGTCTTTGGCCTTCCCCTATTAACTTATCCCCCGGTATTCCAGGGAAACCAATAGATTCACTGGTTGAATATAGGGCATCGCTAATTTGCACAGATGCCAATGACTGCAAAGAATTGACCCTAACCTGATAAACTCAAAATACAAATTATTAGAAACTGTGTTGCTCAAGCTAATCGGTAAAGCCGATGGTTTAAACATATGAAGGACGTTTTTATAGGCCTTTTTAATACTATTCCTGCCAGCCTTGGTCGTCGGTTTGGTACCGCACAGATAAAAGACAATGAAGTTTTTATTCTTACTAAGGTCCCCCACTAGACTGGCATCATTTAATTGAAAAGATTGCAGGAGCAAGAATTCATGCAGATAAATGCCTTTTGCGATAAATGAATCAATGCGTTTTATTAGTCCTGCGAAAACGCCTGAATTTCCAATGCAGATTGACATAAGCATGTCGGTAGATTTCAGAAATGGGTTTCAATGCTGGAAAGGAGAGGTTAATGCTCTGGCTTTTACTGTTACATATTTCCGCTGTAGTGTGCTGGTGCGGCTCATTGCTGTATCTACCTGCCTTGATAACCGGGACGGCTTCACAACATACGGACATCGAGCGTGAGCGTCAGCAAGCCATGATGTTAATGGTTTACAGATTATTCTCTACGCCCGTTGCATTGATGGCTATCGCTTCCGGCACAGCCCTTTTTATAACGGGTGGCATTTCAAAGCATTGGCTTATTATTAAGTTCACATTGGTCGCCGTGTTAGTGCTGTGCCATGTACTTAGCGGCTGGATGCTGCTGCTCACGCAGAATAGATCCTATAAAAATATAGGGGTAGCAAGCGTGTTACTGAGAATCGTGGTTGCAATCCTGATACCTTCGATAGTTTGGATCGTTCTGAGTAAACCCCTATAGGAGTTGTTATTGAAACATCTGAAGCGAAATAGACGGGTTGAGGCCTCAGGGATCAATATGAACTCCGACTGCATGATGGTAAACCATTTGCCCGCCCAGCAGGCTGGTAATTGTAATCAGCGCCGCCGTCAGCAACGAGATATACAAACACCAGGGATCAAATCCACTAGCCTCACTGAAGCGCAGCAGCCAGTTGAACGAAGCCAGCGACAGCGTCATGACGGCCATCAGCGCATGGCTCCAAGCGATGATCAGATTGCGTATGCGCGGGACGAATACGAGGTCGACCAAGCCTGCCAGTCCCGCCAACCACCCGCCCAGACTCCCCAGTCCCGCCAGCCACAAGCCGACACGCACCCAGAACGGGTCAGCCGTATAGAGAAAAGCCAGATCGGCACCGACCAGCCCGAGCAGGAAGGCCACGGGAAAATGAATCAGCATAGGATGCACAGGATGGCCGGCAACAGACATCCGACTGATAATGGGTTCTTTCGCCATCGTGGTCTTCCTTTTTGGTTGAAAATGAACGTGTTAACGGTTAATCGCAGTTTAGCTTCACCCGTAGCGTTTATCATTCTTTTTTTTCTGGGTGGCTGTGGAGGTCCCCAATCCATTCTGAATCCTGCCGGGCCGTCAGCCCATGCCGCAGCTGCGCTATGGTGGGGCATGTTCGGTTTTTCCGCACTTGTGCTGTCGGTCATCGTAACCTTATGGCTCTATGCGATGTGGCGCAAACCGAAGCCCTTGACCATAGCACAGGCCAGCCGGCTCAACCTGCGCTGGATTATCGGCGGTGGACTGGTGCTGCCGGTTATCAGTCTCTCCATCCTGCTTGGCTTCGGCATTCCGATGGGTTACCGCATGCTGCCGCTGCCTTTGGTCGGGCAAACACCGCTTCGCATCAATGTAACCGGACATCAGTGGTGGTGGGAAATCCGATACCCCGATGCGGGTATCGTGTTGAAAAATGAGCTGCACCTGCCGGCCGGCATCCCGGTCGACATCCATGTGACCAGCGCCGATGTGATCCATTCGTTCTGGATACCGAGATTGGGCGGCAAACTCGATATGATTCCGGGTCGCACCAACATCCTGCGGCTGCAAGCTGACCTGCCTGGCCATTACCGCGGCCAGTGCGCCGAATTTTGCGGCACCGGTCACGCCGACATGGTGCTGGCGGTGCAAGCCCACACTTTGCAAGATTTTAAGACCTGGCTGGAGGCGTACAAACATGAATGAGGCAAACGGGAAAGATAGGGACGCCCTGCATCAGGATTTCATCAAGGTCTGGGGCAATCCGCAAGGCTGGCGGGCATTAACCGTAGTCAATCATACCGCAGTCGGTATACGCTTCATGGTAACGGGCGGGGTGTTCTTTCTGATCGGCGGACTGATGGCGATGCTAATGCGCACGCAACTGGCATTGCCGCAGCAGAAAATCATCGGCCCCAAACTGTACGACCAACTCTTCACAATGCACGGCACAGTGATGATGTTTCTGTTTGCGGTGCCGATCCTGGAGGGATTGGCGCTGTATCTGATTCCGAAAATGATCGGCGCGCGCGATTTACTGTTTCCGAGGCTCAGTGCTTTTGGATACTTTTGCTATCTTTTCGGTAGCCTGATCCTGATGTCTAGCCTGGTACTGGGAATCGCGCCGGCGGGCGGCTGGTTCATGTACACACCGTTGACCAATGCCGTTTACTCGCCGGGACCCAATGTGGATTTCTGGTTGCTCGGCATAACCTTTGTCGAGATCTCGGCGGTATCGGCCGGGGTTGAGCTGGTCGTATCGATCCTGCGTAGCCGGACTTCCGGTATGGAACTGATGCACATGCCTTTATTTTGTTGGTATATCCTGGTCATGTCATTGATGATCGTGTTCGGTTTTCCGCCACTGATTCTGGGCAGTATCCTGCTGGAGCTAGAGCGAGCGGTCGGCATGCCGTTCTTCGATATCGCCCGCGGCGGTGATCCGATTCTCTGGCAGCATCTATTTTGGTTATTCGGCCATCCTGAGGTCTACATTATCTTTCTGCCGGCTGCAGGCATCGTATCGACTCTGCTCCCGGTGTTTTCACGACGGCCTATTTTCGGCTATCGATGGATAGTTATGGCCATCATAGCGACAGGCTTTATCAGCTTCGGCCTGTGGGTGCATCATATGTTCGCGATCGGGATTCCGAAACTGGCGCAGACTTTTTTTTCGATGGCCAGCATGTTGGTCGCGATACCTACCAGCATTCAGCTGTTCGCCTGGCTGGCCACGCTCTGGACCGGAAGGCCGGTCTATCATGTGCCGATGCTTTGGCTGGTCGGATTTGTGGTTGTCTTCGTAGCCGGCGGACTGACAGGCGTCATGCTGGCTTTAGTGCCGTTCAACTGGCAAGTGCACGATACGCATTTTGTTGTGGCTCATTTGCATTACGTTCTCGTCGGCGGCATGTTTTTTCCATTGATGGCTGGCCTTTACTATTGGCTGCCGCATTTCTCCGGGCGCATGCCGTCCGACAACCTTGCGCGTTGGGGTTTCTGGCTGACATTTGTCGGTTTCAATACTACGTTTCTGGTCATGCATTGGACCGGCCTTCTCGGCATGCCTAGGCGCGTTTACACCTACCAGGCGGGCCTTGGCTGGGATTTGCCCAACGGTCTATCATCGATAGGCGGCTTCATCTTCGCCATGGGAATTGCGATGATTTTGCTCGATATCGTATTGCATTTTCGCTTCGGCCGACCTGCGGGCACCAATCCTTGGCAGGCCGACACGCTGGAATGGGCAACGGACATGCCCCCTCAACCTTATAATTTTATCAGCCAGCCCGTTTGTTCTACGCGGCATCCGATGTGGGATGAGCCGGACCTGCAAGCAACGATCGCAGAGGGGCGGCATGGCTTATCGGAGATTACTCATGGCAGGCGGGAGACATGGGGCTCGGATCCCGTTACCGGCAGCATTCGCGAAATCATTCATCTGCCCGGCAACTCCTGGCTGCCTTTCTGCGCGGCATTGGCGCTGTCGGTGGTGTGCATTAGCCTCCTGACCCGGTCCTATGGCATGGCTGTGATCGCAGTTTTGGTCAGTTTGTTACTTCTCCTGCGCTGGTCCTGGATCAACGGCGCACATCCAGACGCTGCTCCCGACGCCGATGTCATGCCCGGTCATCCGCCCTTGCATTCGCTTACATTTGATGGTCCGGGGTTATGGGGTATGGTGGTAACGCTGCTATCCGATGGTGCGCTTTATTTATCCATGCTGTTCAGCTGGCTCTACTTGTGGACAGTTGCGCCGCAGTGGCAATTGCCCGATACGGCACCGATGTCCTGGTTGCCGTTTTCGATTAGCGGTTTACTACTGACCGGCGCGGCGGTCTGGTTTAATCAGATTGTCATGCGGCTGCGCAAGGGCGTCGTTTACCGCTTGCAATCCCAGTTGTGGTGCGTATCGGTATTAGGCCTATTACACTGTTTTCTCTTGATTTGGGTCTGGTCGGATTCGGCTCTGGTCTCGACAAAAACCGCTCACGATGCCGTTATTGCAGTGCTGCTAATGTATCAGCTGTTCCATAGCGGACTTGCCGTGATTATGACCGCCTTACAGGCCTTACGCGTCGCCTATGGCTATGTCGGTAAAGCCGCGCCCTATGAACTGGCCGTTGTAGCGCCCTGGTGGCTTTACACGTCCGTCGTATTTTGGATCAGCTTCGCTGCCATCGTGCTGTTGCCTGGTGCCTGGGGAGATTTCTGATGCTGTCGCCTTATCATCCGCTACAACTGGCCTTGGGCCTGACTGTTTGGATTATCTGGTTTGCATTGATGTACGGGGTCTTGGCTGTCGCCTGCAAGATGGCCCCGCCACTGGCCGAACAGGGTCCCTTCACCTGGATCAATGTCGCGTTGCTGTTTAGCACCCTGTCGGTTACCGGACTCCTGTTGTTCTGGGCTAACGCCTGTTGGCGCGCGTATCGAGCAGGAATCGGACAAACCAGTCCGTCACGGTTGTTTATCGCTAGGTTGGGCGCCGGCATCAACCTGATGGGTGCCATAGCAACGCTCAGTCTCGGACTGATGGCGCTACTATTGCCGCCATGCCTTTAAAGATTGGGCTTCTAGCTTTCGTTGTTCTGCCGGTGTATCCGGCGCACGCGCATGGATGGATTGAAGAGACGGAGGTAACGAGTTTTCCGGAAATACTCGGTGGATTGCTGCTTGCACTCCTCTGGCTGTCCTACTGTATCGGAGCACGGCGCATACGACCAACGACAGGACGGTCCCTGACATTTCATGTTGCCGGCCTGATTACTGCATTGATCACGTTCGGTCCCCTTGCTGCCCGGTTAGATAACAGTTCGGCGATGCACATGATTCAGCATATGCTGATCATGGTCCTGATCGCTCCGCTGTACGTTCTGGCGAGGCCCTTGCCGCAGTGGTTTGCCGCAAGCGGACGGACAGGTATCAATCTAGTGAAACCTTTATTGCGCCTGGGTCGTTTTCCGATCCGGATGTGCGGTTTGCAGGGTATTGCGATCTGGTTTTGGCATGCGCCCAAGTTTTATAACCTGGCACTGGAAAGTCCCTGGTGGCATTTCGCCGAGCATGTCAGTTTTGCGTTAACCGCAAGCCTATTCTGGTGGTCGATTTTGGGAAGACAATCGTCTTCCGCTTTGCCGGCTCTGTTGTTTACCCTGATGCACACCGGCATGCTCGGTGCTTTGCTGACTTTTGCGCAGATGCCTCTCTACAGTGATCTTCACGATATTCAGGATCAGCAACTGGTTGGCCTGATCATGTGGGTGCCGGTTGGATTGATGTATCTGGTTGCCAGCGTCTGGATCAGCATGCGGTGGCTGCAATAAAATGTGTTCAGGATCTAAACGCTATCAATCATCGATATTACATACGCTTAGGGGATTCATGTCTGTACGTTTGCATCTCTAGATTGCCTGGAAATAGATAAGCTACGGGCGTTGAAGGAATGGGGAATATATCCGTTTGTGGAACTTTATTGTCAGTATGGTGATTCGCGTTTTGCATTAAACAATGAGCCGCTATCGCTGTCGATATCATCCTATAGAACCAGACAAAAACTCGTACCTTTTTGTGCGCTACCGTACAGAGCCACTTTTTTTTATTTTATATTGTTCCTATCCAGAGCCGGAACCTGAGCGCTCTTAGTTTTGATAAATTTACAAATTATCAAGGAGTCATCATGAAAGAACAGAACCACCAGTACCGATCTGAAAAAGCCGAAGGTAATTGCAACGATACCGTCAGCAACCCGTTCGACTATGAAGATCAGGAGTTGGAAAGATGTTTGCACAAGAAAGTGGGCAAAATGGAAACCGGCCTTGGGAATTTCAGAGAAAAAATCAAGAAAGGCCGTAAAAGCAGTTCTGCAGATCATCCCGGCCCTGTTTCAGGAAGACCTACCCGGTGAGTAAAAGGGAAGAGTTGGCACGGATCGAGACCGACTCTCTGGGCGATATTGCCGTCCCTGCCGATAAATATTGGGGTGCGCAAACCCAGCGTGCTCTTGAGAATTTCAAGATTGGCAACGAACGCCTACCCAGACCCTTGATCCGCGCCTTGGGCATCGTCAAGCATTGCGCGGCTCTGGCTAATATCGCGGCAAACAACCTTGACGAGGCTATCGGTCAGGCGGTTGCCGATGCAGCCTTGGTGGTGATAGCGGGCAGGCTGGACGACCATTTTCCCCTTGTGGTCTGGCAATCCGGTTCCGGCACTCAAGCCAACATGAATGCCAACGAGGTGATTGCTAATCTTGCCAGCGAAAGGCTCGACGGCACGCTGGGATTAAAAACGCCAGTGCATCCGAATGACCATTGCAATCGCAGCCAATCGACTAACGATGTATTTCCAACAGCAATGCACATTGCCACAGTCGAGCAATTGCAGCAGCTACTGATTCCGGCATTGCAGCATTTGCATCTGGCGCTATCCGACAAAGCCCAACAGTGGTCCGGCATTATCAAGATCGGCCGCACCCACATGCAGGATGCTACACCTCTGACGTTGGGCCAGGAGTTTTCAGGTTATGCCATGCAAGTGCAACTGGGTATCGAGCGAATTAACGACAGCCTGAAACGTTTATATCCCCTCGCCCAGGGTGGCACAGCGGTAGGCACCGGCCTGAATACCAAACCGGTTTTTGCCGAGCTATTTGCCAAACAGGTGGCAAACTTCACCGGATTGCCTTTCTGTTCCGCCGTGAACAAATTCGAAGCCATGGCTAGCCACGATGCGTTGGTTGAAATTTCCGGCGTATTGAACTGCATCGCAGTCAGTCTTACTAAAATCGCCAATGACATAGGTTTACTGAGTTCCGGCCCGCGTTCGGGACTCGGTGAACTGATTTTACCCGCGAACGAACCCGGCTCATCCATCATGCCGGGCAAGATCAATCCCAGCCAATGCGAGGCCTTAAGCATGGTTTGCGCACAGGTTGTCGGTAATCACGCCTGTGTGACGTTTGCCGGCGCGCAGGGCCATCTTGAACTCAACGTATTCAAACCTGTGATTATTTATAATGTATTGCAATCAATTCGACTGCTGGGAGACGCGGCGATGAGCTTAACTGATCATTGTGTGGAGGGTATCACGCCGAATGGCGAACGTATTAACGAACTAATGACACAATCGCTAATGCTGGTCACTGCTCTGGTGCCAATTATTGGTTACGATAAAGCTGCCCATATTGCTAAAACGGCCCTGAAAAACCGTAGCACTCTGCGCGAAGAGGCCATTGCCAGTGGGTTTATAAGTGCGGATAGGTTCGATACCGTTGTCCGACCGGAACTGATGCTGTTTCCAAATACGTAAGGCGACAAAACTCTGCCTGTAGATTACGAGCAAACAGAAATGGTGATTGCTGAGTCAAAAAGGCGTGCTACTGCCGGTTTTGGTGCCGATTTGAAGACGTTTACCCTAGAATTGCGTTTCTAACGGCTCGGCAGCATCGAAATTGCAATCAAGAAAGCCAAGGCAGGCGTTGAGGTAATGGATAGTTTGGCCGATTTACCTTCCCATCCCCGGCGAACGTGAGCTCGACAGCTATGCATATCAAGTAGCTTTAGGTATTGGAGAACGAATGATGGATACCCCCAAATTTCCTGAGCAAATGAATCAATGGGTTTGTCTGAAATGCGGCTATAACATGATTGGAGAGATGCCCGACATTTGTCCGTTTTGCGGGGCAAAGCATGACCAGTTCATGACGTGGGACGAAGTTGAAGCCGCTTATCGCGTCACTAGCTTCCCTGTTAATGACGTTGTAAGCCAGTTGCTTTCGGTACCGAAACTTGGGCTGGAACATGCAGCCTATCGCATCGAAACCGAGACAGGAGCGGTGTGGATCGATTCGCCTTCGGCATTCAACCGTGAATTGTCGCCCGTAAAAGCCATTTTATTTACTCACCACCATTTCCTGGGTGCATGCAACCAATACCGAAGCCTTTGGAACTCGGAAGTCCGGCTACATGAACTGGACGCCAAGCATCGGTTGGTGACATTGTTCGATATAGACCGGCGATTTAGCGAAGATTATGTCGCCCATGGCAATGAGGCATATCACGTAGGCGGGCACACACCGGGATTTACTTTTTATATTTACCGGGAGGTATTATTTATCTGCGATTATGTATTTTTATCTGCTTCCGGCATGCAGTTTAACCCTTACGGTCCCGCGCAAGAGACCCTGAAACAGGCCGGTCTGATATTCGAAATTGTTAAACACAAAGCCTTGAAAACGGTCTGCGGCTATAACTATGTTGCCCATTTTGCCGACTGGTTGCCTAAATTTGAGCACTTGGTGCTAAATCGTTGAAAGCGTCATGCCAACAAACGCCGAAAAATCAACTAAAGACGACATTGATCAAAATAAGTTGACTGTTTATCACGATGGCGCATGCCCTAAATGCAGGCGAACTAGCAAAGCTTACGAAAAACTCCCGGTTCGTCAGCAGGTCTGTTGTGCCGGTTCGACATTACCGGACAGGATCAGCGGTTACGGGATTTAGGTTTCGATTCACAAAAGGCTTTATCCGAATTGCATGTCCGCGAAACAAACGGCCGGATTCTTTCGGAACGAGACGCTTATATTCTATTAATGAACAAGGTGCTGTTGTTAAAACCTGTCGCTTGTCTGATCGTTTTGCCGTTGATCAGGCCCTTATTGGTCCAGCTTTATCATCGGCAGGTCAACCGCCGGCTTGAAAGTACAGAGGCAAGCTTTGACGCGAATCTGCTTCTTGCTAGCCCAAGCAGAAATCCTGGACAAATTAGCATCGCGGTTTTGGCCGTAGCAACAAGCTCATCAGCGCTAGATTACCAGTTACGGCGGTAAGTTATAAAACTGATAGCCCCATTAATCTGATTATTTAAAACTGCATCTCCCCAAAAGGCTCCAAGTGTTTTGTAGTGTCGGTTGAATCGTTAGAATTGACTGGCAGCATTTCGTGCAAAACTTGCTATTCGGAAATAGGGCTCCACTGTCTCTTAGGGGTCGCCAGGTGGCCGTCTTCTCTTCAGATTTATCGCCGGAAAGCGGTCAATGAAAATCCGACTCCTGAAAGCGGCAAGTCGTCGCTGAGTTCAACCGACCCAAGACTGCCGGTCGCGTTTCTCCAAACCGGTCAGCCAAATCCAGATTCTGCGAACTGGAGGGCTACAAAGCAGCCATTGGCGACCTCACCTTCGCCGGTTGAGGGCACTATTCAATTTTAAGGGTTAAGGCATCCAGTGACCCAGTCGGATGTCCGGTATTCGGCGAGCAAATTGACATTATCATCGCTTCACCCGACTAAAAGTCGATCACCCCAATTGAAGCCAATATGCCCCGCCCGTATAGTTTGCAAAGCAGCCCTTTGATGACAACAATACTTTTATGTACGCCCCCCATTCAATCAAGTTATTATTCAACTTCAAGATATATTTTTGGTAACTACTCGCCGCTTGGAATAGAGGGTGTAGGGGGTTGATTGTAAAGGCTTCGGCAACAGGGATGTTGCAGTGAGCTGCAGAGGCGTATTTATGCGTCCTTTGAAATCAAGCATCTACACACTAAAAAATGGGACGCGGTGAGTAGATACTTTTTTGATTTTAAAAAATTGGTGGAGAAGTAACGCTATGGGAGCATACCCTACCTCAAGCAGCCGTTTAAAGCCCAGTTACCCCCATAGTGGTTTGTTATTTGATTCGCTCCCATTCGGTATCGTTTATCAAAATTTACAAGGCCAAATCCTTTCAGCCAACCCTGCGGCCGAGAAGATTCTTGGACTGTCCTTCGATCTACTGCGTGGTATCACATCCATGGATCCTTGTTGGCATGCTATCCATGAGGATGGTTCGCTGTTTCCCGGATCAGATCATCCTGCCATGGTGACACTCCGAACGGGAACTGCCGTTCTTCATGTTGTGATGGGGGTTTTTAATCCCCAACGGCAAGATGTTAACTGGATCAACATTAATTCCATACCGATCAGAGACGAAGCCAATGACTCTGTAATGGGTGTTTACTCAATATTTGAGGATATATCAGAACTAAAAAATGCACAGCTGAAGCAAAAGGAAAGCGAGCTGCGGTTTGCCTCCTTGTTCTCCACGATGTTAGAGGGGGTTGCGTTACATCAACTTATCTATGACATATCCGGAGAGCCTAAAGATTATCTGATCCTCGAAATCAATCCTGCCTATGAAAAGCAAACTGGACTGGCCAAGCAGCGCATCGTTAACCGATTAGCTTCAGAGGTTTACGGAACAGGGGAGCCACCTTTTATTGATGTCTATGCTCAGGTTGAGCGCACAAAAATTGGCACTTCATTTGAACACTACTTCTTGCCTTTACAGAAACTTTTTCTGATTCATGTTTCCACACCTGGGCCTGGGCAATTTGTAACAATATTCGAGGACATCACTGCGCGCAAACAGGTAGAAAACATGCTGCGCTTCCATAGCCAAATTTTAAACAATCTGGCGGAAGGAATTTATTTGATTAGAACTACTGACCAAACCATTGTTTTTGCCAACCCCCGGTTTGAGCACATGTTTGGTTATGAGCCTGGGGAACTTCTCGGAAAGCATGTCAGCGTAGTTAATCCTCCAAGTATCGATAGTCATCCACCAACACATGATTCAATAATCTCAGTACTTGAGAGGACAGGCGTCTGGTGTGGCGAGGTGCATAATGTCAAAAAAGACGGCAGCCTTTTCTGGTGTTATGCCTGTGTTACCACCTTTGATCATCCCGAATTCGGACTGGTGTGGGTATCGGAACATCAAGATATTACTGCGCGCAAGCAATCGGAACATCAGTTGAGAATAGCCGCCACGGCTTTTGAAGCTCACGAGGGCATGGTGATAACCGACGCTGATAGCCTTATCTTGCAGGTCAATCAAGCTTTCACTCAAACTACCGGCTATCTGCCGGAAGAAGTGATAGGCCAAACACCACGTATATTAAAATCGGGGCTTCACAATGCTGAGTTTTATCAGGAAATGTGGAGCAAAATCGCTCTCTCCGGAAGTTGGCAAGGGGAAATCTGGAATCGGCGCAAGAATGGCGAAACCTATCCTGAATCGTTGACGATTACCGCCGTAAAAAATGAGTGGGGCAAAATTACCAACTATATTGCTACTCTCAATGACATTACACAGCGTAAATATAGCGAAGACAAAATCAAACAGCTCGCCTATTACGACCAACTCACCCAGCTTCCCAATCGGACAATGTTACTTGATCGATTAAAACAAGCCTTTGCCAACAGTGGGCGCAGCGGTTTACATGGAGCGTTGCTGTTTATCGATCTGGACAATTTCAAGACCCTGAATGATACGTTGGGTCACCATATTGGCGACTTACTGCTGCAACAAGTCGCTCAACGCCTGTTGGTGAGTGGTCGAGAAGGCGATACGGTTGCCCGCATAGGCGGAGATGAGTTTGTAATCATATTGGAGAACTTGAGTGCTTTGCCTGACGAGGCCGCTGTCCAAAGCGAATCAATCGGTAAAAAAATTCTAACGACTCTGTGCATACCTTACATACTGGATGGTCACGAATATTTAAGTACACCCAGTATCGGCTTTGCATTGTTCAAAGGCCATGGCCTTCCAGTAGAGAGTCTAATGAAACAAGCCGACATAGCGATGTATCAAGCAAAAGCGGCCGGGAGAAATACCCTGCGTTTTTTCGATCAAAACATGCAGGACAGTTTGAATCGAAGGAGCGCGCTAGAAAACGACTTACGTCAGGCCATTCTTAGCCGACAATTCGTGCTCTATTACCAAGCACAAGTCGATGGGGGCGATCATGTCGTAAGTGCGGAAGCACTCATTCGGTGGTCGCATCCTGAACGCGGAATGGTCTCTCCCGCGGAATTCATCCCTTTAGCCGAAGAGACGGGTTTAATACTAGCCATTGGGCAATGGGTATTGGAATCAGCATGCCTACAGTTGGTGACTTGGGCTAGTACGCAGGCTACCCGACATTTACGGATTGCCGTCAATGTTAGCGTTCATCAATTTCGTCAGGAAGACTTTGCCAAACAAGTACAGGAGTTGCTTGATCGCACAGGCGCAGACCCCGGCAAGCTCAAACTGGAGTTAACTGAAAGTCTTTTAGTGGACAACGTTGAAGATGTCATTAGCAAGATGAATCTACTGAAAGGTATAGGCGTGAGTTTTTCGTTAGATGATTTCGGCACAGGCTACTCTTCATTGTCTTACCTAAAGAGATTGCCGCTGGAGCAATTAAAAATTGACCAAGGTTTTGTCCGCGATTTATTGACCGACCCCAACGATGCAGCTATCGCGCGCACTATCGTAGCCTTGGCGCAAAGCATGGGGCTAGAAGTGATTGCAGAAGGTGTAGAAACTACAGAGCAGCGCGATTTTTTAGCTATTCATGGTTGCAACCATTTTCAAGGATTTCTATTCGGCAAACCTGTTTCAATTGAGCAATTTGAAAGTTTGCTCAGACATCGTTAAGACATTCTGAAGCACTGTTCAGTCGCCTTTGCATTGATAGGTGAATGCTATTGAATCCGCATTCGAACTTCTCTGAATCGGACTTCTTGCCGAAGAGATAGAGATGGGTGGATTAAGCTAAATCTCGACCAACGCCTACAAGTTGCACCGCATAACATGCTACATCGGTCAGACCGTTTGCGAATAGTGAATATGGTCTGTTCCCAACTAAGCCTTGCCTGCTGATTCCGGGCTATTCGGTATGAATTTCAAGGGTAAATCGTTACACCTTTGTTCTGCTTTCCTGAACTGGCAAATTGATCTGATCTAATAATCCTCTGTGTCCGGATAGTTCATGGAATGCTGCAAGAGGAGAAATAGCTAAAAACTGACGTCGGCGATCAGACTCAATTTATGGGTAAATCCACATTTGCTGACCAGAACGAGAGTCAAAGAAAAGTTTCTCTAGCCCAAATAGTATGAATAATATACTGTCATGGTCTGAGTTAATCCAATTTAACAATTTTTCATACTTGGATATTCAAAATATGCCACAAACGATAATAACAAATGATTCGCCCCCAGACCCTAAGCAAAACTTCATAATAGCAGCCCTTCCTGCCACTGATTATAACCGTGTGGCATCCGATCTTAAGCTCGTTGAGTTACCATTGGGATTGACGATGTCCGAGTCAGGTGACCATGTAAAATTTGTGCATTTCCCTATCTCTGGCATTGTTTCGATGGTCTACTCTCTGGAGGACGGTTCCACAAGTGCAACCGCTCTTGTTGGTAACGAGGGTATAGTTGGCATATCCATTTTTATGGGTGGGGAGAGCTTGCCTACTAGCACAGAAGTTCAAAGTGTAGGTCATGCTTATCGACTCAGCCGGAAAGTGATGAAACAAGAATTCTCGTTAGGGGGTAAACTGCAACATCTAGCCCTGCTATATACGCAGGGGTTACTGGCTCAGACATCTCTAGTTGCAGTTTGCAACCAGCATCATAATCTGGATCAGCAAATTTGCCGATGGCTGTTGATGACTCTGGATAGATTAAATGACAACAAAGTAGTAATAACGCACGCTAGAATTGGGCAATTATTGGGTATACGCCGGGCAAGCGTGACCCAAGTTCTTGGTCAGTTAGAATCTGATAAGTTGATTGTAGGTGCACGTGGCCAAATTACAGTGTTGAAACGCCGCGAACTTGAAATGCGAGTGTGTGAGTGTTATGCGGTGGTTAAAGATGAGTATGAACGCTTGCTCACAAGCAACCGAAAATAAAAGTAACGGGGTTAATCACAAAAAGAACGGTTTGTCTTAAGCCTTCACTGTATGTATTGGTATTCGTAGCTTACAGCTGAAAATATTGATTTTTACTATTGTTAGTAAGCTATTGAAAAATTGGATAAGTATCTTCTTTAGAATTTATGTATCCCTCGAGTACAAATACACCCATCAAGACCAACACCACCAGTTGAAATTACTCAAAAAAGGCAACTGGTAATAAGCAAATTTTCGATCAAATGACCTGCAAACACCAACTCAGGGTGAGCTTAAACAAACGACAGAATTGTCACTTAGATTTCTTTGAATCACTATAGAAGACGCGGATTTGAGCCTCATTTTAATTCCCAAAAAATAGACCTGTTTTTCAGGACTAAAATTGGGGAGCCGATAATTAATTCAATCTCTTTTGGGCTTTGTATTTTCGTAAAATCCTATAAGGCTTTGGTGGTGTTTGTTAAAACATACCCCTGTGTCGACCGATAAGTGCAGCTTTTCAACTTATGAAAATTTGCAACAGAACCCGTGCAGTCATAAAAACTGTTTAAGCGCGCCAAGCAAAATAATCGAAGAATGAACTTCAAACTGAAAATCCTAATCCGTTTATTTTTAGTTATCCTCCTGATAGGATTCTTAGCCTTCGGAAGTATTCTACTAAGTTTTGCCTATTCCAATAACTTCAGGGTCTGGTTTATTGAGGCTCTCGTTAATACTGAAAGACTAAAACTTGATATAAAAGGCACAACTCTCCTGGAAATCGGCTGGCAACCTAAACTGACGCTTAATCACATTTCGATCAAAAATAAGGCTTGGCCGAGGCCGGAAAATGTTGCAACAATTAATCAATTGTTATTGCAAATTTCACTACCGAAACTATTTCACGGTGAGATCTTCATAAATGATTTAAACATTAACAAGCCGGAGTTATTCTTATTAAAAAATAAGAAAGGCGATTCAAACTGGCAGTTTACTGACCGGGAAGCTGATTCAAACGATCTTGATGTACCCGTTATTTTCGAGAACCTGCGTATTAGTTCTGGAATATTTCATTATTATGATGAAATCCGTGATATGAATTTCGAAGGGGATATCGATTCCTTAAAAGGCTCTGGTGGCTGGCAACAGCCGATTATCATTGAGAGTAAGGGAAGTTATCAACACAAAACACTCAATCTGCAGGCTTCTGCAGGTTCATACTCAGAATTGCGCTCAGAAAAGAACCCTTACCCTGTCAAGCTGAATATGGCTTTTGGTCAAACTGAAATAGCCATTCGCGGCACAGTGATTCAGCCTCTGCAAGTGGCCGATCCAACGCTTAACCTCTCAATCAAAGGGCCTGATCTTGCTGAATTATTTCCTCTAACCGGCCTCCCTTTACCGCCCAGCTCAGCCTATAAAATAACGGGTAATTTAAGTCATCATGATAGCACTTGGCGTTTTGATCATTTAGAAGGAGAGATTGGTCAAACTGATTTGCAAGGAACAGTTCTAGTTAATCCAAAACTTGAACCCTTGTATTTCACTATGGATTTGTTCGCCAAAACGCTGGATCTTGCAGATTTAAGCGGATTTATTGGGGGCGAACCTAACCATCAAGATCAAAGTATTACTCAAAATGATTCATTGATAGCTGATCATCATTTCGACCTAAAACAACTTCGTGCCGCCAATGGTAAGGCCCGACTTCGTGCCACGAATATTATTAACAAAGCAGTTCCCATAACCAACTTTGACGGTCAATTATCTCTTAACAACGGTGTATTGAAGTTCGAACCCGTCACGTTCGGAATTGACGAGGGCCGGGTGAATCTTTGGATGTCAGCCTATGCAACGATAAACCCGGCAGAGGTCGACATTCAAATTCATGTGATTGACCTTTCTTTAAGCAGGCTTATCAGGAAAATTAATGATATTCAGAAAACGTTGGGCAAAATTAACGGTAAATTGACATTAAAAGGGTCTGGCAATACGCTTAAAGATATACTTTCAAGCTCTAATGGAGAAGCCTATTTAGTGCAGGTCGATGGCAAAATAAGTGCTTTGATTGTTGAGTTGATAGGCTTGGATATTGCCCAAGCGCTTGGCTACTATATCGTTGGAGATACCCAAATTCCTATCCTTTGCGCCGTTGTCGATGTCGATATTAAAGACGGGATTGCCCATTCAAAAACTTTATTGCTCAATACCCTGGATAGTGTGGTTCATGGAAATGGCTATTTGTCATTCAAAAACGAAACCTTTGATCTTGCTATTACTCCTTACCCTCGTGACTTTAGTCCGCTGACCCTTCGGTCAACCTTAAATTTTTCCGGTACTATCTTAAAACCAAAATTTTCACTTAATCCTTTATCTACTCTCATGCTGCTCCCACCCTTTGATATAGGCGAGGTTCAAAACATTGATTGCGAGAAAATGATACGACGGGCAAAGGATTAACTTTGTGGGCTTCCTTTGTGCGGCAAAGTATGGACGAAACCAGCTGATGGATAAAATGCTTGCATATCTGGATCAAAAAATTCAACCGAGACGTAGGGAACTCAAGGGTAATGTGATTGAGCTGATATTCTCGCCGCTAATTAAATACCCTCACCCAATTTCGGCCATAAAGTCCATTGAAAACTCCCCAGGTTGCTTCAATTTGTCAACACTTAACAGCACAAGTCCCCGTAGTGAGAATTGGCGGACGCCCTTAACCTGTTTGATAATGCCAAACACCGGTTCTACAGTCGATTTACGCTTGGCATAGCGAGCCTTCCCTTTTTTGGTTTTCAGATACCAGGCCATCTTCTTTTCCGAATCATCAGTTTTTGCTGCGTCGTTCGCTGAGGATTCTGCCAAAAATAACTTCCCGATATAGTCAGCCGTGAGGCAGAGCCCGGTAATTCCAGCGGGGTAAAAAATCATCAAACACGATGCGCCTGTTTTGGATTAAATAGGCAGCGCATTGCTTCCCCGTTTCATAGGTGCCCGCTAAAATAGCCACAGTGACTTTTAGTCCCGTGTGGGCCTTGGCTTTTTCCATATACCGCGCAATCTCGACTGTATGAAATACCACGCCTTGACAGGCACGGGTGATAGATGGAAACAAGCAATGCTCACTGGGATTGTGCTTTGATCAATACGGCGGATAATGCGCAATGCTGATTTCAATGCCCAAACAGTCGTCCAAGGCTAGCCAGGCTGCTTTGAATGCCTGCCGATTAGCGGCATCGCTCCACCATCGCAACGGATTAATAATCGCAAAGCATTGGGGTAAGGGTAACGTCCCTGCCGTCGCCACCACAGCCTATGCTATCAGAACCCCCTTCGCTGGTATCGTGGCTGATATTCAGAAGGATGGCGCCTTCATTTAAGCTCAGGGTCGCGTTTGAAGTTAAGAAATTATCTTGTTTTCGATGCTGGGTAACTGCATATTAGGCCATCAAGGCCAAACCAAACTAGCTGACTTTATTTATCATGACTCATTTAACAAAGACTATTATCTGGATTTTAATTGCTGTGTTGGGCGCTTCTGCAGTCGGAGGCATCGCGTTGAACCGGGGTGAGAGCATCAATGCCTTATGGTTTATTACTGCTGCGGTCTGTGTATACAGTCTGGCGTATCGCTTTTATGCGGCCTGGATTGCCGCTGGAGTTCTGGTCGTTGATGAGACGCGGGCGACACCGGCCGAGCGACTTAATAATGGGCATGACTTTTTACCCACCAACAAATGGATCGTCTTTGGTCATCACTTTGCGGCGATCGCCGGCCCCGGGCCCTTGGTTGGTCCCACCTTAGCGGCACAGTTCGGTTATTTGCCGGGTACGTTATGGTTATTGTTCGGCGCGGTGCTGGGCGGTTGTGTGCAGGATATGGTGATTTTGTTTTTATCGACGCGCCGCGATGCGAAAAGTCTGGGGCAAATGGCACGGGATGAACTGGGTGCGCTGGGCGGTTCGGCGGCCTTGCTTGCTACATTCGCCATCATGGTGATCTTGATTGCAGTATTGGGTTTAGTGGTGGTTAACGCCATGAAACACAGCCCGTGGGCGACATTTACCGTTGCCGCTACGATACCGATTGCGATGATCGTCGGAGTCTACATGCGCCATTTACGCCCTGGCCAAGTATTGGAAGCTTCGGCTTTGGGTGTGGCTTTATTGTTGCTGTCCGTTGTGGGGGGCGGGTGGCTGGATGATCAGCCGTCGTTGCGCGGCTGGTTTGATCATGAAGGCCTGACTCTGGCATGGTGGGTGATGGCGTACGGTTTTGCCGCCGCTATTCTGCCCGTATGGCTGTTGTTGGCGCCGCGTGATTATTTGTCGACGTACATGAAGCTGGGCACGATCACCCTATTAGCTGTTGCGATTTTATTTTTGATGCCGGAAGTGAAAATGCCGGCGTTGACGCAATTCATAGATGGCACAGGGCCCATATTTGGCGGCAAGTTGTTTCCGTTTGTATTCATTACCATCGCTTGTGGCGCGATTTCGGGGTTTCATGCCTTGATTTCTTCCGGCACCACGCCGAAATTGCTGAGCAACGAACGGGATATTCGAATGATAGGCTACGGCGGCATGCTGCTGGAATCCATGGTCGCGATGATGGCGATGATTGCTGCGACTGTGTTGGATCCGGGCGTGTTTTTTGCGATCAATAGCGCTGCCGGCGCGGTGGGTGCGGATCCCGCCACGGCTGTGGCGACCATCAGTGCCTGGGGGTATCCCGTGACTGTAGAACAGATGCAGACGTTGGCGCAGCAAATGGGTGAGGCCACCTTATTTGCTCGAACCGGCGGTGCGCCATCCCTGGCTGTCGGTATGGCGAGTATTTTCGGCAGCGCTTTCGGGAATGGGTTGCTGGCCATGTGGTATCACTTTGCGATCATGTTCGAGGCTATTTTCATACTGACCACACTGGACGCCGGTACGCGGGTCGGGCGCTTTATGTTGCAAGACATGCTGGGCAATATCTGGCCGAAAATGGGCGAAACGTCCTGGACGCCGTCGGTGATTTTGAGCAGCGCGTTGGTGGTCTCGGCTTGGGGTTATTTTCTATATATTGGCGTCATTGATCCTAACGGTGGGGTTAATATTTTGTGGCCGTTGTTCGGCATTGCCAATCAAATGCTGGCCGCGATTGCATTATCGGTGGCAACCGGGATTCTGATCAAATCGGGTAAGTTGAACAAAGCCTGGGTTACCGGATTGCCGCTGGTTTGGCTGATTATTATCACCAGCACCGCAGCCTGGGAAAAATTGACCAGCAGCGATGTGCGTATCGGATTTTTTGCGGCAGCACATGATTTATCTTCGAAACTGGCAGCAGGATCACTACCGGTCGAAAAAGCCAAAATTGCGCCGCAGCTGATCTTTAATTTGCATCTGGATGCCTACATTACGCTGTTTTTTGTTGCGCTGTTGTGGTTGATCGTATTTGACATGCTCCGGGTTGCGGTGCGCCATATGATGGGTAAACCGGGTTTACCGTTGACCGAAACTCCGCACAGTCCTAGTCTGCTGGAAGCTGAGTGGGTCAGAGATTGATGCGAAAACGGCTGAAGAGAGTCTGGCAAGGTATCCGGCAATTATCCGGCGATGATGCGTATGAGCGCTATTTACAACATCATGCCGCTCACCATCAGCATGAAGGTAGTCCTCCGCTCAGCAAAGCGGAGTTTTTTAAACGCTGGCAGGATCGCATGTGGTCAGGCATCAAACGCTGTTGTTAAGCCACAGAAAAGCCATTATTTCGGCCCGTTTTTCTTTTATAACAATCGTTGTAACTACTCGCTCGCTTTGAATTAAGGGTGTAGGTGCTTGATTTCAAAGGACGCATCAATACGTCCCTATAGCTCTCTGCAACATCCCTGTTGCAGAAGCCTTTTCAATCAACCACCTACACCCACTAAAATTGGAGGGGGTGAGCCGATACCAATCGTTCCAGTAATAGCAGCGATTTTGGCCTGCCTGATATGGCAGGCCACAGTAGATAGCAAAAAAACGGGAAGGATCGATTGATCCTTCCCGTAGAAGGTATACCTTTCGCACTTCAAATTTCGGCAGTGCCTAAGGAGGCAACGGGTTGTTCGGCAAAGGCTTTGCCAGCATGGATGCTGGCATAGAGCCTACAGGGATGGTTTTACGGCGTCCTTTGACGGGCACCTCGGTGCCGAATTTCGATCTACGATGGGTGTACATACAATCAACAAGCTGAACGCTTAAACGGTGGAAGTTTTGCGGCGTAGCTGCCAACTTAATCCGAATAATGCCGAAGCAAATAACGGTAATGCGGCCGGAATAGGGACGACCTTGATTTGCGTGGTTTCAAATGTGATCGTCGGGTCATAAACAAAACCATCAAAGCCGACAAAGCCGTCAAAGGTTAGATCCGGTTCTACATTTTTGAACGAAACGTTATAAGAACCGGGTGTATTCGGCGCCAATAGCGTCATATCGAACAGATGTACCGAGCCCGAAAAAGTATCAAAAAATGAACCGTCAATCACTTCAATCGTCGGCGTTATTGACTTAGTTTCCGGTAAATCCCATTGGGCAGCGGAGGTGATATTCGCAAGTTGGTCAGTATTTGTAGCGCCTGCGATTTTTAAGGGTGAATCCAGATCGACCTTGATGCCGTAAGACGTCAACCCTTCATGCAAACCATCTTCGTTGGCATACACGGATAATTTAAAAACGGCCCCTGGCGTGGTGTTGAAAATAGAGTCATAAACGCCATCGCCGTCCGCATCGGCAAATACCGATAACGAGGCGTTGCCCGTGCTCAAATGAAAAAGACCTAATGCTAGCGTCAGTGATTTAAGTATAAATTGTTTCATGGTGTCCTCGCATAATCTAAATGTTGGCATGCTGCAGCCGTGTGCTAACAGCATTGATTGGGGTCGGTTTTACATCAACGGGCAATCCCGACGGCCAAATTCCAGCCGGATTGTGCGGGTATCCCGGGTATCGACGTCACCGTCACCATCCACATCGCCTTTGCATACCGGTTCGGCCGGAGTCGCTTTCAATCCGTCGACGCTGCCTTTGAACAGCACTTCACCTTGTGGATCTTCGACGCGGAAACTGCCTTTTATAAAACCATTATTAATTTCATCCATGTTGGGCAGGCGTTGTTCTTTTAGAAACGCACTATCTGTGGGAAACGACAGTTCAGTGATGAACGAGCTGCCTTTTTCCAGCGGCGGCACACCGTCCATTTCCATGATCATGTCCTGAGCATCGTCATATACGGCTTGAACTCTAAGAACGAAGGGCTCAGGTCCCGGTCCAGGAATTCTAGGAATCTCGATGACAAAGCCTCTCAACCAGTCCCAGCGCCGCCAGTGCCAGCGCCAAGGATCTATGAAAATCAGGCGCTCCCGGCTTGACAGAGCTTCCGTGGCAATCAGGCTGGGATCCAGCATGAAGTCGGTAAAAATCTGCTCGCCAGGCGCTACGCCCAGTTTGTTTTCGCCAGCGGTCACCTCGCCGACCACGCTATAGGCCGGCTCGGATTTGTCGTCGGCGGCACCAGCAGGATTAATAAAGCTCCAGGCTGTGATTAGCGTTAGCATGTATTTATTTTGATAGTTCATGGTGTTCCCCTTATTCAAATAACTGCGGATTTGGGCTGGTTTTTACAAAAGAAAATGTGTCGAATACCGTTCTCTTGATAACATGGTTCAGATTATTGGATAGTCTGAGACAGATAGCTGTCTAGGATTACCCTTAAAACTGTTAACTTTTCCCAACAAAGGCATCAGGTCGAATCTCAGACTATTGTTTACCCGCTTGGAGATGCACCGCCATTGCCGCAGCCATCCTTATTGCCTATGCGTTTTCGCCACTAATGCTGTTTCTGGAAGCCGGTCAGGCGGCAGGTAGTGTTTTGGTTTCTTATGTGATAAAGGCTTGATAGTTTTAATTGTCGGCGGACTGGCGCATCGCATCCATGGAACATCAATGAGCGTCAATCACAGGATATGGAAGATTTGTTCTGATATTTGGCCCATCTCCGTCACGATTTTTGTGTTGGTTGGCGACCCGCTGTCAGCCATATGCACAAAGCTGTGCCGTCACCCGCAGTCTAGTGTATGAAGAGTTATGGTGTAGCGGTATTGCAGACCTCGCAATAATTGAGGAATTTCGTCACGCGACTTCGGGACGATGACAATAGCGGGGATATTCGTTTCGCCAAAATTCAGTTGGGACTGGATGACTGGTAAAATCAATGTTGGCTGCGGCCAGACGCTGATCCGATCAATGAAAATACCGGGGCTATCATCATGGCGCTAGCGTAGGTCATCAGCAGCAAAGCTGGCTTTGACCGGTCCCAAGGTTATAAAGTCGGGACTGTTCATCCCTTCCGCTAGCACTCATCCGGTGGTCAGAGCTTGCAACAATCGCCGATGGCTCTGAAGGTCTCTGTCTTGTTAAGGGCTTGGTGTTGTTAGCGGCAGGCTTTGTTATATAAAGCCTGCCTGCTTTGCAGATTTAGTGATGGGTAGGGTGAGGGAGTGTCAGTCAAATTTGTCAGTAACAGCCCCTTGGCTGGCAGAGCTCACAGAACTGGCATACTTGGCCAGAACGCCGCGAGTATATCTTGGCGCAGGCTGTTGCCATTTTTCCAGACGGCGGGCTATTTCATGTTCATTGATATGCAGGGTCAGTTGTTTGGTTTCAGCGTCAATGGTAATTTGATCGCCATTTTGAACAATAGCCAGTGCGCCGCCCACATAGGCTTCCGGTGTGATATGACCCACCACAAAACCGTGAGTGCCGCCGGAGAATCTTCCGTCTGTGATCAGCGCGACTTCTTTGCCCAGTCCTTTGCCCATGACAGCCGAAGTAGGGGAGAGCATTTCCCGCATGCCGGGGCCGCCCTTGGGGCCTTCGTAACGGATTACAATCACGTCACCTTTGACGATGTCACCGTTTAATATACTTTGCAAGGCGAGCTCCTCGGCGTCAAATACCTTCGCAGTGCCGGTAAAAACCAAGCCTTCCTTGCCGGTGATTTTGGCGACGGCGCCTTCTGTAGCGAGATTGCCGTAAAGAATGCTCAGATGGCTGTCTTTTTTGATGGGGTTGTCCAGTGAGCGGATCATATCCTGATTTTCAGGATAAGGTTTGACGTCAGCCAGGTTTTCCGCCAGTGTTTTGCCGGTTACAGTCAGGCAGTCGCCGTGCAACATACCGTTATCAAGCAAAATCTTCATGAGGGGTTGTATGCCGCCTATCTCGACCAATTCCGCCATTTGATATTTGCCGCTGGGTTTTAAATCGGCCAGCATAGGCACTCGTTCGCCTATACGGCTGAAGTCATCCAGGGTCAGATCCACGCCGGTTGAGTTGGCCATTGCCAGTAAATGTAAAACGGCGTTGGTTGATCCGCCCAAAGCGATAACGACAGTAATTGCATTTTCAAACGCGGCTTTGGTCATGATGTCGCGCGGTTTAATATCTTTTTTCAGTAATTCAAGCACGGCAGCACCGGCTTTTTCGCAGTCCAGTCTTTTATCTTCTGAAACAGCCGCTTGAGCAGAACTGTTAGGCAGGCTCATCCCCAATGCTTCGATCGCAGAAGCCATGGTGTTGGCGGTGTACATGCCGCCACAGGAACCGGGTCCGGGAATGGCTTTGGCCTCGATAGCGGCCAGTTCTTCATCGTCTATTTTATTGTTTGCGCGTGCGCCCACGGCCTCAAAGACAGAAACAACATCCAGTTTTTGATCCTTGTGGCAACCGGGGAGTATGGTGCCGCCATAAACGAAAATGGCAGGACGATTCAAGCGGGATAAAGCAATCATGCAGCCCGGCATGTTTTTATCGCAACCACCGATTGCGACGACGCCGTCAAAGCCCTGGCAACCGACGACGGTTTCAATTGAGTCGGCAATCACTTCGCGCGATACCAGCGAGTACTTCATGCCTTCAGTACCCATCGAGATGCCGTCAGATATGGTGATAGTGTTAAATATCACAGCTTTACCGTTGGCATTGTCGACACCGCGGGCAGCATCGTCTGCGAGTTTATTGATGTGCATGTTGCATGGGGTTACCATGCTCCAGGTCGAGGCAATGCCGATTTGGGGTTTTTTGAAATCTTCATTCTTGAAGCCAACGGCATGAAGCATGGCGCGGCTGGGCGCTCTTTCCATGCCATCCACAACAAGTGATGAAAATTGACGGGTATTTTTTTCCTCTGAATTTGCCATTTAACTATTTCCTGAATGCTTTGGTTAACTTCGGTGCGGCACAAAGACTGTGCATGGGTAGGATGAGTGGTCGGTGTTTAGAACGTATCCCAGCCGCTACTTCTGCGGCGCCAGCCTAATTTAGGCAGAACAAAGCCCAACAGCACCCCTGCCAGAGCTAAAGCACCCCCATAAATAAACCAGTCCTGATTGGAATTGTCGATCAATGCCTGGTTTTCGCGTTTTAATTTTTGTAACTCCCGCTCTGCGCTTACAACGCGCTCTTGTAAACTATCGCGTTCAGTTTTTATTTCTATGGCATTGGCCGCCGTCATTTTAAGTTCTGCCAATTCCCGGGTTAGGCTGTCTCTTTCGAGAACGATGGAATGCCCCAGTGAGTCGATTTTGGACGTGTCGCCTTTTAATGCCGCTAATTCAGCTTTAATGCTGTCGTTTTCTTTTTGAAAGGCTTCAATTTTTTTGTTGGCATCTTGCAATAAAACGGCGCTAGGAGGAGTTTGTAGCAAGTGGCGAGTTAAAAAATAACCTTCTACACCGTTCATTGTGCGAACCAATGAATAACCGGTACTCCTTTCTTCAATCAGTGTTAAAGGCGTGCCGGACTTGATCATCTTGACTATTTTGCTGCGATCATTTTCTGCCTTTCTTAAAGTGAGTTCCAGATCGTCGGTGACATAAACTGTTTTGGCTTCAACGGTTATTGAGGTCAGGAAGATCAGAAAACCGAGTATTTTTTTCACGAGTGTCCTTTATGGTTCGATTCTAAATGATTGTAATTTTAGCTTTAATTGCCGCTCATGAGCAATTCGAGCAATGCTTTTTGGGCGTGCAGACGATTTTCCGCTTCATCGAAAATAACGCTGTTGGGGCCGTCAATCACCTCTGCAGCAACTTCTTCGCCGCGATGAGCGGGCAAGCAATGCATGAATAAAGCCTCTTTTTTTGCAGCGCTCATGACTGATTGACTTACCTGATAATCTTTGAAAGCCAGCGCTCTTTGTTTTTGTTCTTCTTCCTGACCCATGCTGGCCCAAACGTCAGTAACTACGAGGTCACAACCTTCGGCGGCTTGTTGGGCAGTGTCAAAAAAGTTAATCGTGGCGGACGCATTATCAACAAAGCATGAATCCGGCTGATAGCCTTCCGGGCAGGCCAGGTGCAGTTTAAAATTCAATATCGATGCGGCTTCAATATAGGAGTGGCACATATTGTTGCCGTCTCCGATCCAGGCGACGGTTTTACCTTCTATGTCACCCCGGTGTTCAAAAAACGTTTGCATGTCGGCCAGCAGCTGGCAAGGGTGCATCAGGTCTGTCAGGCCGTTAATGACCGGGACGCTGGAGTGTTCCGCAAAAGTGGTTACGGTATCATGCTTGTTGGTCCTCATCATGATACCGTCAACCATGCTCGATATGACTTTGGCGCTGTCACGCAGCGGTTCGCCACGTCCCAGTTGGGTGTCCCTGGGAGATAAAAACAGCGCGTTGCCGCCCAGTTGAATCATGCCTGTTTCAAATGAAATGCGGGTGCGCGTAGATGACTTTTCAAAGATCATCGCTAACACTTTTCCTTTCAACGGCTGAAAGTCCGGGTTTCTGGTGTTCTTGAGTTCGCTAGCCCGGCTGAGCAGTTGACGGAGTTCTGAGCTTGTCAGATCGTGTAAAGAGATAAAGTGTCTGGGTTTCATAAGTTACGACTGCGCTGTAAAGTCTTGAATAACAGTGGATAAGGTGTCCACCAAAAGGTTTATTTGCTCATCGTCCATAATCAAGGGAGGAAGGAGGCGGATGGTGTTTTCTTGGGTCACATTGATCAGAAGGCCTTGAGCGAGCGCCTGGCTGACCAAAGCGCTACAAGGTTGTTTCAATTCAACTCCGATCATCATGCCTTTATGGCGGATCTCGTGGATATGGGGGGAGCCGGCCAGTTCTCTGGCTAAACCCTGGGAAATCGCGGTTCCCTTGCTTTCGGCTTGTTCAATCAGACCTGTCTCGTTCAGCGTGTCAAGAACGGCCAATGCGGCACTACAAGCCAGCGGATTGCCGCCAAAAGTTGAGCCATGAGTTCCTGCAGTGAGGATTTTGGCCGCCTGTCCTTTAGCCATACAGGCGCCAATCGGAACGCCATTGCCCAGCGCTTTTGCCAGCGTGCAGACATCAGGACTTATGGTGTTATGCTGATGTGCCAAAAATAGGCCTGTTCTGCCAACACCCGATTGGACTTCATCCAGCATCATCAGGATGTTGTACTTGTCGCATAAAGCTCTGATGCCGTTAAGAAAGTCAGGCGCAGGGATATTCACCCCGCCTTCACCTTGAATCGGTTCTGCTAAAATGGCGACAATGTTGTTGTTGGCTGATAGGGTCTGTTCAATGGAGTCCAGATCGTTATAAGGCACCCGGACAAAGCCTTCGACCAAAGGCGCAAATCCTTGCTGTATTTTGGCATTGCCTGTCGCGCTCAGCGTTGCCAGGGTCCGGCCATGAAAACTTTTTTCCATGACGATGATCGCAGGGCGCTCTATGCCGCGTTCAAATCCATAGCGCCTGGCCAGTTTTATCGCTGCTTCGTTGGCTTCTGCGCCGGAGTTGCAGAAAAAGACGTTGTCCATTCCGCTTATGGCGCACAGGCGATTGGCCAGCGTCTCCTGTAATTCAACGCCATATAAATTAGACGTGTGAATGAGTCTGGCGCTTTGGTCGCAAAGCGCTTTATGGACGGCAGGGTGCGCGTGTCCCAGGTTGCAAACGGCTATGCCGGAAAGTGCATCCAGGTAGCGGTTATTGTCCTTATCCCAAAGCCAGGCCCCTTGGCCCCTATCCAGTGTAATAGGTAAGCGACCGTAGGTAGGCATGATATGACTGGTCATCGTTTAAAGCCTGCTAACCTTAGAGCAATAAGTTGCCCTATGAAAAAACCTTAAATTATAATTTTCACGATATGACTAAGCAAGAATTAGATAATTAAATTAGGCTTTTTTAAAAAATCTATTCTTGATAAAATCGCTGGGTTATTAATATAAAAGGGTGATAATTATGGAAGTAATAGAAAGAATAAAAGACCAACTTGAGCAAAATTCGGTTGTCTTGTACATGAAGGGTACTCCTGATTTTCCTCAATGCGGATTTTCAGGCCAATCAGTTCAGGTGTTGAACGCGTGTAAAGCCAAGTTTGCCTACGTCAATATTTTTGAAGATCCAGAATTGAGGGAAGCTTTAAAGACTTATTCTAACTGGCCGACATATCCTCAGTTGTATATCAAGGGTGAATTGGTAGGCGGATGCGACATCATCATTGACCTGTATACAAAAGGCGAATTGCTAAAAATGCTGGCTGAAGCTGATGCGGTCGCTGCCTGAGCATTATTGATTCTAGCTCAAAAACCGTTGGCTTAATGAGCAGTGACAAGCTTCGGCTTGTCACTCCTTAACTTAGCCAGAACAACTTTTCTTATAAATTCAATTCGATGGATCAATATCCTGGTTCTTTGTCAGGGCTTGTTGTTTCATTTGATCCAGTTTTTCCAGATAGTCCAAGCGATTGAAAACCTGACAAAACAGTTCGGCAGTTTTTTCTGCGTCGTAGAGTGCAGCGTGCGCTTTGTCATTATCCCAGACCAGACCCGCACTTTGAGCTATCTTGGCTAATACCGTCTGCTTATAAAACAGGCCGCCCAGTGTGGCAGTATCAAAAGTACTAAAAGGATGAAAAGGGCTGCGTTTATATTGGGTGCGTGTAATGGCGGCATTCAAAAAACTCAGGTCAAATGCAGGGTTGTGGCCAACCAGAATTGCGCGATTGCAGTTGTTTCGTTTGACTGCTTTTTTGATCGGTTTAAATAGTTTTTCCAGGGCATCTTTTTCTTCAATTGCCATGCGAAACGGATGGTAAGGGTCTATGCCATTGAATTTAAGCGCTGATTCATCGAATTCTGCATTTTTGAATGGCGCTACGTTGGCGCAATGGCGTTCGGTAATTTCCATCCGACCCTGATCATCCAATTCGACGATAACAGCGGCAAGTTCAAGAAGCGCATGTTTTTTGGGGTTGAAACCGGCTGTTTCTATATCGACTATGACCGGAAGGTAGCCTCTGAATCGCTTATCAAACGGTAATCGAGTGGTTTCCATGAAGATTATAAAATGCGTTGAATGACGGGGTAAAAGCAGATACACAAGGATGTAAATGCTCGAAGAGGCTTTATCTTTATGTTATGTTACGCGAAAAATTCAATATAAAAAATCTTTTAGGAAGGCAGAGAGGGTAAATGAATAAAAGAAGAATTACATCGGGACTGCTGGGTCTTGTAATAATTTCAACAGTTGCCGGTTGTTCGTCGATTCGAACCAGCAACGATCCCAGGGACCCTCTGGAAAACTGGAATAGGAAGGTTCAGACATTTAACGATAATATCGATAAATATTTTATGAAGCCCGTTGGTCAAGGTTATCAATGGGTCATGCCTTCGTTTGCCGATCAGGCGGTTACCAATTTTTTCAGTAACATTAATGATATCGGTGTAACGATCAACGATTTAATGCAATTAAAAGTGGCCCAATCAGGTTCTGACGGCGCCCGTTTTATCGTCAATTCAGTGGCGGGATTAGGCGGATTAATTGACGTGGCAACGATGATCGATTTACCCAAGCATGATGAGGACTTTGATCAGACTTTGGGAGTGTGGGGCGTACCAACCGGGCCTTATCTGGTTATTCCCCTGTTCGGTTCCAGCACGCCTAGAGGTGTAAGCGGCGCCGCCGGTGATGCAGCTATGAATCCTATCAGTTATCTTGATAGTGGAATTATCACTTCCGGCTTATTCGGTCTCAATGCCATAGACAAACGTGCTGATCATTTGACGGCAGAAAAAATCGCCTCGGAGGCCGCTGTCGACCGTTACGAGTTTTTCAAAAATGCTTATCTTCAACACCGCAAATATCTAGTCTACGATGGCAATTTGCCGGAAGACGAATACGATTTGGAATTTGATGTTGATGATCAGGGCGATGCGCCTCTTCAGCCTTATTAAAAGGTAGAAATTAAAAGTCCTCCCGCCGGATTTTATGGGGGAGGGCCGTTTTTTTAAAATTCAATCGACCAGTTGATGATTTCTCCCGCTCTTAGCGGTGTAATTGATAAATCATCACTACCAAAAGCCAGAGGCGG